>JANPKJ010000086.1:0-122464 GCA_031425955.1 Akkermansiaceae bacterium
ATGAATGTAGGAGCGTCCGCCGATTTCCGTTGTGCTGGCCAGCGGCGCACCCGAGGGCACATCGACCACGGTGGTTTTAATCCGATAGAGGGAATCCGGCGCAAGTGGAGTTGCGGTCGCGGGGACGACCGAGCCATTTAAGGTGAGCACTCCGGTCGCACCTGCTGGGACCGTCGTCGTATCGGTGGCGACGACCGCATCGGTGGAATCCAACAATGCCCAATCGACGCGGTAATTTCCAGCGACCGGGAAATAGATTCCCGCCTCGGTGCGGATCCGGTGGCGAGTGGTGGAAGGATCCGCGTCGGTCGCGTCGGATGGGATGATGTACCCCGTGTAATTTGTGATGGTGGATGAATTAATGGTCGGAATCGCCACGACGGAGGCATTCAACCCGGTGGAATCGTTGGCATTGTTCATTCCCGGTCCAGGGCCGACGGCGAAATCGATGTTGCCGCCAGCCGGAAGCGTGAGAGTCAGGCTGAAAGGCACGTTGGATCCCG
Organism: Akkermansiaceae bacterium; assembly: GCA_031425955.1. GTDB lineage: Bacteria > Verrucomicrobiota > Verrucomicrobiia > Verrucomicrobiales > Akkermansiaceae > Luteolibacter. Next base: position 504 of record JANPKJ010000086.1, read on the forward strand.
ATCCAAATCCAGCGACGGCACCGCTAAATACAGCCACGCCATTTTGCAGGACATGCACGTCGGTCGATGTCCCCGGGCCGTTGTCCTGACCGAAAAATCCTCCGCTCACTCGATAATCGCCCGCCACCGGCACAGCGAACCGGAGCAGCGCAACCTGTCCGGCGGGCCCAGGATGCAGGCTCAATTTCCCCGCTCCGACCACTCGCGTCCCTTCTACAATCGTGGCCCCGGTCGGGTTGTGAGCGATCCAAGGAACTGCCCCGACCGGGTTGGTCCGCCAAAAGTTCAAGCCACCGGTGGTGATACCGTTGTTGGCATGAATCGTCATGGCCCCACCCAACGCCGGAGCGTATCCATATCTCCAAACGCCGTTGGGATTGACAGTGGGTGAAAAATCAGCAGCGGGATCGCCAGCGGCGCGAAGCGGGAGGCTCAGCCCGAGGCAGATGGCTACCGATCCAATGACGCAACGTAAAAAAAAGGGACGGTTCACGCAGGGGAATGGTTCGCGAGTTCGAAAAACACTTCCGGCGCAATTGCGGAAAGTTAGGAGGTTATTGCAGGCTCTCGACAGCGACTGCCGGTGTCAATTGGAAAGTTGCGCCGCAAAAGAAGTGTGGGGGAAATGCGGTAAACTTTTGGCTCATTCGAATTTCCGGTGGACAATCTAGGTGGAGGGTATTAACCACTCCGCCCCACGCTAAGGTTTTTGCCTTGGAAATGGATTGGCAGTGTAGCTCAGCGGTAGAGCAGAGGACTCATAAGCCTTTGGTCGGCGGTTCAAATCCGCCCCCTGCCACCATTTTATGATGAAGGTGTTACGTGCTAATAATCCAAGGTTGTCACCAACGGGATCACAAAAGCCCGCCCACTTCTCGGCCACTTTCCGCAGGTCTCCTTTTTAAGTCCAGTAGAGAACGGCGAGACTACGAAAGTGTCTCGTGCGGATATAGCGCTGCGACAGGAAACCTGCGCCACGGTCAGCGCCCATCGCGCCGAAAATTCTGATCTATTATCAAATGAGCTTGAGCAGCTCCTCTGCGGCGGCTCCCGAGGATGCAGGATTTTGGCCCGTGACGAGGTTGCCATCGACCACCACATAAGAACCCCAATCGGGGCCTTTTTCATAGAGTCCTCCGGCTGCTTTGAGCATGTCTTCGACAAGGAAGGGAACAATTTCCGTGAGCCCAACCGCCTCTTCCTCAGTATTCGTAAAGCCCGTCACACGGCGACCAGCAACCACCGACTTTCCGTCGGCGGCTTTCGCGTGTTTGAAGATCGCCGGAGCGTGGCACACCGCAGCCAGAGGACGATTTTCCAAAATGAACTTCTCAATCAATCGTTGGCTGTCTGCGTTTTCGGCAAGATCCCAAAGCGGGCCATGCCCACCCGGGAAAAAGATCGCGTCGAACCCATCGAAATCCAGTTCAGCTAACTTGATCGTGTCGCCAAGCGCTCGTTGTGCTGAATCGTCCTTCTTGAATCGTTCGGTAGCTGCTGTTTGTGCATCGGGAACGTCACTTTGAGGATCCAGCGGTGGTTGCCCACCTGCAGGTGACGCGAGTGTGATTTCCGCTCCGGCATCAAGCATGACATAGTAAGGAGCCGCAAATTCCTCCAACCAAAAGCCGGTTTTTTTGCCTGTCTGACCAAGCTTTTCGTGCGAAGTTAAGATCATGAGAATATTCATAGCGTTTTGTGGTTTGTGTCTTTGAATGGCCAATCGAATTGGCGAATGTACCGAAATGTCGGATGGAACATGAGTCGTTTGTTCGGGTTGAATGAGGTCGTCTCGATACCCCGATTTTCGAAAGACAACTCTAAAGATCGCTCAAGTTCATGTTCGACACTCCGTTCGTAAGACTCTACCTCCGGACTGTCCATGGGGTGTTGACCCCATAGCACCATTCGACGTTTGGAATGATCGTGTCAATGCAATGTATTCATGGAAAGCGGGAAAGGGTCGATTCGTTCAACCTCACTTGGGAAATCCCTTCGATCACGCCCGGCAAGCAAGATCTAACGAACTTTCTACGCGTCTTTGTGAAAAGCGGCGTGGATCTACAGAATCATATTATGAGCAAAAAGTGATTCCCTCTGGTTGAAGCACAAGCAATCGGCGAAAAACTGGGCATCCGCTGGGATAAGTTTGATGTGAAACAATTCCGCGCCGGCCTTGAAGTTGAGCTCGAGCATGGAACCTCGAACCAAACTACCGACGTTACCCGCGACGACTCCATGCTGACCGGCAAAATCGCGCTCGCTCACTTGACGGAATTCCCGGACTATTACACCCGGCTGGCAATCATGGAGGAAGAGGCCAAGCGCTTCTGGAAATCCAAGAAACGCCAATAGACCCGTGTTTACGGGCAGAGCGGTTCATTTTTCAAACCAAGACAGAGCTAAGGACGATTTGTTGCGGACTTATACGCTCCCGGGGATGCGATGGTGCTCAACCATGTAAGACCTGATCGCTCCATACCCTGAAGCGTGGCAACTGCGGCGTCCCGAAAGGGTTTGAAGTGTTGTAAAGATCATTTTCAATCGAGAGGTATAGGGCCGGACTTATACTTGCAGATCGCGCTTCCGAGACGTGGATTCGATGCAAACCGCATGAGGTCGGTCGCGACGATCGCCGGGGTTCCATGATTTCACGCTGGAATGGAAACTGCGAAGGTAGATATACGATGAACGAAAAACACCACGAAAGCCTCAAGCAATATGTAAATGACATGATCGGCCTTGAGCGTGATATCACCAACGCCGTCAAAATCCAAATTGAGGACGACCGCGTTACGAAATTCGGCGAACTCAATGCACTCCTCAACCAGGTTGCAATGGCGAGTGAAAGGCGGTTGAATTTACTCAAGAAATTATCAGATGCGGAAGAAGGTGCTCTAGGCGCCGCTTTCAAGGAGGGCGTCACCGCGATCGCTGGGACTCTTGCGGGGATCTACGGTAAAGTGCGGGAACATCCCGTATCCCGGATGGTGAGGGATGACATCATCGCTCTGGATGTCGCGTCAGTAGGGTATGGGATGCTGCTTACGCTGGGGCTATCAGTCGGGCACGAGGAATGCGCGGCGTTGGCAGGTCGCGGGACTGAGGAGACCCCGCCTCTCATCATCGCGCTCACCGATCTGCTCCCAAGCATCGTCGCGGCAGAACTCGCGGAAGATGCGCCCTTGGTCAATCCTGCCGCCGTGCAAGTCGCGGGAACCCGCATCCGGGAGGCGTGGAGCAGGCGTTAGTAGGGCCACGGCCCTGTTCGCTCCATCGAGAAGGGTGAGGCGGACTCAGTTGATTTGCCTCCGGGCCTGAGAAGCACAGCATGTTCCGTCTGGGAATTTGGGCGGAATGGCGGCCAATTCCGTCGTCTGCCCAAGCTCGATTTCCTGGGGAATCTGAAATTTCCCGGTTTGCTTGGACCCAAATCGTGGGAGAGATTCGTCGGTAGAGCTGTTTTTTGTCAATTACACGCAATCGCGTAATAATCAAAAAACTTGAAACTTCTACTGATTCTGATTTCTTACCTTTTGTGAGAGCTTTTTCCCTATCACTGACAACGTGTCTCGCGGTGGTATGCTCGTGCGTTTCGTGGATCGGCGGAATATCATGGATCATCGTCGAGCTCCTCGGCTTTTCCGTCATGGCGGGATGGTTGGTGGCGGTCACCCTTGGGGCTCTGGCGGTGACAGCGATCGCGATTTTGGCCTATGAGGTCCGGCACGCCATCGACCTTCCGGACAATTTGGATTTGGAAATGATGGACGAATTTCCGGAGGGCTCGTTTCCAGAAGTTCAACTGATTCCCGCCCAGTTACAGGCCGGGCACGCCTTAGGGGTCTACGCCCGGCGCTGATCGGGTGGGGCGAGTCCACGGAGTGTCGGCGGCTGAAAATGCCATTGCGGCCTTCGGCGAGGTCAGGTAGGGTCCACGGTGAATCAAGAGCCCCCATCAGCCATGAACACCATCCATCCGGAAACCCCGTCGTTACTCCAAGAGAAAATCCTGGAGGTGGAAGCCAAGCTTGAAAAACTCGAAAACGAGGTCGCGGAAATCGGCCAACCCGCAGGCCGCGAACTCAAACGGCGCCTCGAAATCCTCAAAATCGAGAGCAAGGCACTCGTCCGGAACTTCGAGGAGTCCAGAAGTCGCGGCGAACCGGACTCCGCCCGTGTTGAAAAAATCGAGGCCCTACTCCGCCATATCGAGCACGAGGAATTTTCCGTCGAGCACGACGCGGATTTCCTTCACCAGGCGGCACCATCTTCCGTCATCGTCGCGGTGGAAGCGGGTGCCCACATCGCCGATGCGGTCCGGTCCGGATTCAGGCGCGTCATCGGAAACCATCATCCACTGGGAGAATCGGTGTTTGTGAATCACACCCACGCGAACCTGGAATCGGAGTTCGGGTTGGAGAACTCAAACGCGGACGACTCCAAGACCCGCTGAACGCGGGTTTCAGAGCCCCCACGCTCCGGTCTGGGTGCGCTTCGCGGCACTTTCGAGTTCTTTGAGCCGTACCTTGTGCTTGGCTGAAGAGGTCCCGTCAGGCAATTCGGCTCCCTTGGTGTGGATGCGGGCAAATCCCTTTTCGACGAGAATCTCGTGCAGCCAGCGGGGTTCGCCGTCTTGTTTCACTTCGACGAAGGCGTGGAAGCGATTGTCGTTGAACGGGCTGTCCCAGCGGGTGTGGATGTCGAACGGGCGGCCGGCGAGAAGACCCAAGGTGAAGGCCTTGGCCTTTTTTCCAATTTCCACGGCTTGTTCCGGGGTGATCCCGCCCAAGTCCGCCGCTTGTTCGCGGATGCGAGGGTGGTTCGTGTCGCCACCGCCATAGGTCTTGAAGGCGCTTTCCGGGGTGTCCACGAAGTAGAACCGGAACTCGGCCTTTTTCCCGTCCGGCAGCTTCACCATGAAGCTGTCGCCGTCGTTGTTTCTGGCTTCCGCGAGCGTGCAGTTTCGGTAAATCTCGTAGACTCCGGTCTTCCCGGGTGGTTTTGCAGGCTCCTCGGCGGATGGCCGTGATCGAGGTGCCTCCCGATCCACCGAAGTTGGTGTTTGGGACTGGTTGTAGGCCCAAATCGCGACTGCGGCGATGACCAGCAGCACCGTGAACCAGGAGTTCTTCGGCTTCGTTTTTGCGATCATCTCAGAGTCCGGAGAACCCTTCGTAGGGCAGATAGGTCCCTGTCGGCAAGGCGACCGCCCGCCATTCGCGGTTCAACTGCCGGTGTTTGTTGATGAAGACCGTGGGATCGGCCCAGTTCACCAGATCGGCCGGCACGCCGTTGCGGGCCATGCCTATACTCAGATTGTGGCGGATTTCGAAATGGAGGTGTGCGGGATACATGCCGAAGTTAGACCCGATGGTGCCGATCAACTGGCCGCGTTTCACGCGTTGGCCGGTTTTCACCATGATTGCGTCGAGGTGGCCGTTGAGGGCGTCGATGTATTTCACTTGCCCCGAGGTCGGGTCCCGGTAGGCGTGGCGGGTGATGACAACGTTTCCCCAGCCGCTGCGCACGTTGTGGGCGAAAGTGACGATCCCGTCGGCGATCGCATAAACCGGGTCGCCCAGATCGCTGTCGCCACCGGCGCGGCCGTTCCAGTCCTCGCCATAGTGACGCGGTTCACGCAGGCGCAAGCCGCGGGCCTTGTAGTAGCCTTCCGCATTCGGCTTGCCGACGGGGAAGTCGAATCCGTCCGACAGGTTGATTTTGGACTCCTCGGCGTTCGCCGGTTGGCACATCAGGAAAAATCCGGCGAGCAAGGTGCCGATTTTCCCAAAAATTTTGCCACCAGCGGTCATCGGCCAAGAGTCCACTACCGGAACGGCCATGCCGCAAGCGCAAAAAAAGCGGCGGAACCGTGAGGTGCCGCCGCTTTGGAGATTCAGGAGTGGTTCCGTATCAATGCTGTTCGTCGATCTTGAGCGGGCGATAGCCGCCGATGGACTTGAAGTAGATGAGCAGGAGCAGGAAGATCACCGCCATCGTTGCCGGGATGTAGGCGTCGGCCTTGAGCGTCTTGCGGTCGCCGATGATGCTCGCCTCCGCGAGGGTCTTCTGGTCTGGAGTCTTCTCCTTGGCGGTCTGGGCTTCGGAAAGCTTGGTGCCGTCGAGACCGGTCACTGGATCCAGGAAGAGGAAACTGCCGGGCTTCGCCGCCTTGTTCGCTTCGTAGAGGGCTGGATTGTTCGCTTGGAGGTGCTCCACGGTGAAGCGGTCTTTGGCGTAGCCGAGTCCAGGGCCGCCGAGCAGGCCGGCGGACATCATGCCGATGCCGCCCATGATCGACATGGCGATCGCTCCCGTCCGGGGGAAGCGGTCCCCCACGACCGCCAGCATGGTGGGCCAGAAGAAAGTCTTGCCGAGTGCGTAAACGGAGAGGGCGAGCATGGCTCCGATGAAGGTGGTAATGCCACTGACCAGGTTGAGGCCGATGACCGCCAGAATCGAGCAAATCAGCAGCAGGCCGATGGGCGAGATTTTCAGTTTGCTCTCGATGAAATGGGCCGAGAAGCGCAGGGCGAACATCAGCAGCGAGGTGAAGACGAAGAGGATCTTGCCTTGCTCCGGAGTGAGGATGTTGCCGGTGATATTTTGAATCCAGCCGTCCGTGCCGAGCTCGACCGCGCCGACGAGGGCGTGGGCGATGAAGAGGACGAAGAGCAGGACCGAACCGATCGAAAACTTGGTCAGCACGCCGACGATGAGGATGAGAATCGCCCCGATGCCCCAAGCTGCGGCATTCGGGAGCTTCAAGGCGTCCTGGAAGAAAAGAACTAGCAGGTAGCAGGCGACCGCCGAACCGAGGATACCGACTTCCTTGAGCATGTCGCCCACTTTGAGTCCTTTTGCAGCGGCTTCGGATTTCGGGAAGGATTGGCCGAGGAAGGCGAAGCCGTAGAGCAGGGTAGGAATCAGGAACAGGCCGAGTTGGACCTTCCAGCTGACACCGCCTTCACCACCGAGGGTCCAGCCGATCAAACCGCCGACGACCAGGCCGGCAGGCCACGAGGCGTGCAGGATATTGAGGTAATGGGTGCGGTTTTTCGGGAAAAGAGTGGCCACGAGAGGGTTCGCGACCGCTTCCAGAGTGCCGTTTGCCAGGGCGAAAACGAAAGTGCCCCAGTAGAGAAACAAATAGGCGGTCTCCTGCGGCTGCCCCTTGTTGGCGGCAAAGGTGATGACTGCTGACAGCACGTGGAACAGGAAAGCGGCGAAGACCAGTTTTCCGTAACCGATCTTATCCACCACCACGCCGCCGATGATGATGCCGAAACAGAATCCGGTGAATCCGGCACCGCCGATGGCTCCCAGCTGTGCGCCGGTGAATCCAAAGTCGGCCGCCCAGTTGGCCAAGATGCCGCCACGGACACCGAAGCCGATTCCGGCAGCTAGAATGGCTAGAAATCCGGCCCATAGGAGCCGCTGGGCGTTTGGTACTGTGGATGCGTCTGTGTTTGTCATGGGATTAACGTCTGCGGGGATTATCGGTTCTGGCAGTGGATGGCAAGCAAGGATCTGGTGGGGATCCGCGGATTTTCACCAGGCCTCCCCCGGTTGAGGGATAAAGCCGCCGCTTTCTACCTGATTTCCCTCCTCCTGCTTTCAAATCCGCGGAGAAATCCCGTCAGAGGTCGCCGTTTTGATGGGTGCCGCCCACAGGCTCACTCGAAAATACGACACATCGGTCTAGCACTGCATCCCCGCCCACCCGGCCACCAGACCAGATCACCGAGTCGCGAACCACCGCCCCCGCCTCGACCATCGCTCCGGGTCCGACGACTGACCGCTCGATGGCCGCGCCATCCACCCCCGCCAGCGGGTGGATCGCGGGGCCGAGATCGAGCTGCTGGTGGGCTCGCAGATAGGATTCGCGGTCGCCAAGATCCAGCCAGACGCCCTCGTCTAGCACGATGGCACCGAGTTGGCCGGCGGCCGCGAGTTCGAGGAAGGCAGGGATGACCGAGATTTTTTCCCCTGCCGGAATCCGGTCGAGGAATCCGGGGCTCACACAGTAGATCCCGCTGAAGATGTGGGTGCCCTCGGCGTGGCCCAACCGTTTTCGGATGTCGATGACGTGGCTGCCGGATGGATCAAGTGCGATGTGTTTGGCAACGCCTTCGGACCGCAGAGCCAGCGTCACCGGCAGGCCAGATGCCTCATGCGCGGCGATGAGTTTTTCCAAAGGCAGCGTCGAGAAAATGTCGCCGTTGTGGACGAGCAGCGGTTCATCGCCCATCCAGGTCGCGATGTTTTTCAGCCCGCCGCCGGTTTCCAGCAGGACGGGTTCGTGGAAATACGTCACGTCGTACGCCGGGTTGAAATTTCCCCATGCCGCGGGGAGATGGTGGGTATTCACCGCGAACCGTTCGATGCCGGCGCGGGCGCAGGACTCCATCACCCACTCGACGAGCGGCCGGTGGAAAAGCGGCACCAAAGGCTTTGGCAGGCGGTCGGTCAGCGGCCGGAGGCGGTTGCCGAGTCCGGCACCGAGGATGAAGGCTTTTTTCACGCGGCGTGCTTGGCGGGTGGAGCGGGGGAATTCAAGCCGCAACCGTAGTCCAGGGACTTCAGTCCGTTCTTCCCGCCAAGGAGCGTTCCCCCGGGAAAACGGACTGAAGTCCCCGACTACTTTGATTCGCCGACTGGACAAGTGCGGGTTGCCGGGCGAAACACACGCACCGCAGGATGGACCTTGAAATGTCTCACCGCTCGCCGTTGTGCGACTCCCACCGTGAAGAGGTGGCGAGTTTGCTGACCCATGCGGCGGGAGTGGTGTTCAGCATTGCCGCGCTGGTAACCATGCTGGTGCTCTCGGGCGGCGAGCCGCTGAAGGTGGTCTCGGCGGTGGTGTTCGGGACTTCGCTGATCCTGCTCTATACATCCTCCACGCTCTATCACTTTTTTACCTCCGCCCGGTGGAAGGCGCTTTTCCAATCGCTCGACCACGCCTGCATCTATCTACTCATCGCCGGGTCCTACACGCCGATCACTCTCATCACCCTGCGCGGTGGGACGGGCTGGTGGTTGTTCGGCACGGTTTGGGCGCTGGCGATCGCCGGTGTGCTGGTCAAAACGCTGCGCAAGGGAAAGAAGGACCACTGGATCTCCACCGCGCTCTATCTGGCGATGGGCTGGCTGATCCTCTTTGCCTTCGGCCCGCTGGTCCGCAACCTGCCGATGGCGGGTGTGTGGTGGCTGGTCGCCGGTGGCTTTACGTATTCCTTCGGCATCGTTTTCTACGCGTGGCACCGGCTGCCGTTCAACCACGCCATCTGGCACCTCTTCGTGCTCGGCGGCAGCGTCTGCCACGTCATCGCGGTTTGTGGATATGTGTTGCGCTGAAATGCGGGCCAGCCTCTTCAGGCAAAAACCTCCCTCACAGCGGTCCCTTTCCCATCCTCGGTCGCGTAGAACGGGCGCTGCTCGACCTCATACATCGTCTTCGGACTGATGCCCATGGCGGTGAATATCGTGGCGTGGAGATCCGAGATCGTCACCGGTTGGGTGGTGGTGATCAGCGGCCTTTCGTCAGCCGTCGCCCCATGCAGGAACCCACGCTTCATCCCGCCGCCGAACATCACCACCGACGTGCCGCCGGTGAAATGGCGGTGCAGGCCGTAGTGCTTCGGCTCCAACAGCACGTCCGACTTCGCGGTGGATTGATCCTTCGCCTTCGAGCCCGGGACGCCTTCGATCATGGCATCGCGGCTGAACTCGGAGGCGATGATGACCAGCGTGCGGTCGAGAAGCTTCCTTTCCTCCAGATCGAGGATCAAGCGGGCGATGGGCGAGTCGATTTCGCCATGCATCCGCGCGACCACCTCGTGGCCGTTCGCATGGGTGTCCCAGTTCAGGAACGGCACGTATTCGGTCGTGACTTCGACGAACCGCGCGCCGTTCTCTACGAGTTTGCGGGCGAGTAGGCAGCCCTGGCCGAAATGACTCTTGCCATACGCGTCGCGGACTTCCTGGGACTCCAGGCCCAGATCGAAGGCTTTCGCCTCGGGTGCCGCCAACAAGCAGTGGGCGCTTTCCAGCGATCGCAACATCGACTCTTGCTGATAGTCCGACATCAAATCCCGGTGCGGGTTTCGGTCGATTAGATTTTTGAAAAACGTGCGGCGGTTGGCGAAACGTCCGGGGTCCATGCCTTTCGGTGGCCGCACGGCGAGCATCGCTTCCTCGGGGAACGGCAGGTTCATCGGCCCGAACTCCGAGCCGAAAAATCCGCCGGTGGTGAAGGCCTTGAGCTCCTCCGACTCGCCCACACCTTCGAGCCGCTGGCCGATGTTGATGAAAGCGGGCATCACCGGATTGCGCGGGCCGAGTACTTTCGACATCCACGCGCCGATGTGAGGCGCGGCGACGGTCTGCGGCGGCACGTAGCCGGTGTGCCAGTGATATTGATGGCGCGAATGGAGAATAGTCCCGAGATCCGGCTGCACCGCCGAGCGGATGAGCGTGGCGCGGTCCATCACCTTGGCGATTTTTTCGAGGCCCTGGCAGATTTTGATGTTGTCCACCGATGTGTCGATCGCTGGAAAAGTGGACAACATTTTCGAAACCGGCGTGTCCTTGACGAACGGCTGATAGGCCTTGGGATCGAAGGTCTCCGGCGCTGCCATGCCGCCGCCCATCCACAGCAGGATGCAGGCGTCCGCGGTAGCCTTCGGCTGGACGATGGTCTCCGCAGCCGCACGCGGCGCGCGGGCCATGAGCGCCGCGATGGAGGCGGCGGAAAGCTTTTTAAGGAAATCCCGGCGGGGTTGTTCGGGGTCGAGTTCGAGTGGTTGCATGGTGGTTCAGCGGACGATTTGGAATTCAGGCAGCATGAAGACACCCCATAAAAAGTCCTGAATGGCGGCGGTTTCCGGTTTCGTGCCTAGCAGGGAGACGGCAAGCTGCATTTCATCCGGCGTCGGCTCCCGGGAAAGCGCGGTCTGCCAGACGTAGGTCGCCAGTGCGGCGGAGGAATCAAAATTCCTGGCTAACAAACTCTGCGCGCCTTCGGCCAGGCGCTTGTCGAGGATCGCGCCGTTGTTGAGATCCATCGCTTCCAAGGTCGCTAGGTCATTAGGCCGGGTGCTCACGATCTGTTCGCGGTTCGGGCGGCCGAGCGTGCGCATCAGCAAATCGGATTTCAACAACGCCGCTCTGACCATCGGCGGTGGACTGAGTGATTCATCGCGCTTCACCGGAGCGTCGATCTTGCCGGGCGCGGTGCCGCAGATCTGCCAGATCGCGTCGGTGAACTCCTCGGCGGTGAGCCGCTTGGCGCGCGGACCTTGATAGACGTAGTTGGATTCCTGCGGTGCTTCCTCGAAGGACTCGGACTTCGATTGATAGGCCGCGGACAGGCAAATCAGCCGTAGGGTCTTTTTCAGGTCATGCCCGTTCTCCGCCAGATGCGCTCCGAGGTAGTCCAGCAGGTCCTCGTTCCACGGCGGCGACTGCATCGCATCCACGGGATGCACGATGCCGCGCCCCATCAGTCGCTGCCAGAGACGGTTGCTGATGGCGCGCGGGGTGCGGCCGTTTTCCGGATGGGTGATGAGGGCCGCGAGTTGTTTCAAGCGCTCGGCCTTCGGCTGGCTGGCGTCCACCGTGCCGAGTTCCGGGAACAACCAACCGGGGACCGCGGTCTTACCGGTCGGCTTGTCGCAGCGGAACATTTCCAGCGGCTCATCCGCATAGATCGCTGCCAAGCCGTACGCCTCGCTGAGCTTCCAGCGATCGACGAATGAATCGTGACAGGATGCGCACTTCAGGTTGAGGCCGAGGAAGGTCTGGCCGACCGACTGGGCGTATTGCATCGGGGTGATTTGCGCGGCGGAAACGCTGCCACGCCATTTGATGCCGTTGGCGAATCCCTCGTTCTCGGCTGAAGGCGCGACCAACTGACGGACGAACTCGTCGTAGGGCATGTTGTCGTGAATCGCCTGATAGAGCCAGCCGCTGATTTGCTTGCGGCCGCCGTCGATGTACCCGGTGCCGGCATAGTCGTTGCGGAGCAGGTCGTTCCAGAACGTCAGCCAGTGCTCGGCGTAGGCGGTATTTTCCGCGAGCAGGGAATCCACCAGGCGGGTCCGCTTGTCCGGCGCCTGATCGGCGGTGAAGGAGCGCAGGGTCTCCACTGAGGGAAGCAGTCCGACGAGATCAAGGTGGACACGCCGGAGGAACGCGGTGTCGTCGAGCGGCGCGGGCCGGGGCAGCTCTTTTCCCGCAAGGTAGTGGTCGATAATCCGGTCGATGGGATGGGTGCGGTGGTCGAGGGCCGCGGGTAGCTCGGGATTCCGTGGGCGGAGAGGTGGCTCGTAGGCGGGCTTCTTGAACGCGAAACCCGGTTCCCATTTCGCCCCGGCAATCACCCAGGCCTTGATGATCTCCACCTGCGGGTCACTCAGTCCCTTGCCTTTCGGCGGCATCCGGACGTCCTCGTCATCGGATGAGATCAATTCGAGAATCAGACTCTTCTCGGGATGCGCGGCGTCGATGATCGGGCCGTTTTCCGAGCCTTCCCGGAACGATGCTTCGTCATTCATCGAAAGCCCGGCCTTTTTCTTAGTGTCGGTGTGACATTCGGAACAGTGCTTTTTTAAAATCGGCGCGACTTCGTGGACGAAATCCGGTGCCGCCATCGCCATCCCGCCCAAAAGAAGCGGGATGATGCCGTGAAGCGAAGTCTGTGGTGAAATGGTCATTTTCAAAGTCAGCGGGCTTGGAACACGGCACGCATTGACTCGCGCCATGGCAATTGATCCCCCCGAACGAGAAATCCTGAGGAGATCTTTCACCGCGAGTCACCTTCCATGCCTGTTGATCTGGTCCGACGTTCACCCATCAGCCACGCGGTCAGGCACCCCGACATCCTATGGCGGTAGCGCGTGCCAACTCACGGATTCCTCTCATGACTGAGACCTGTGGCGGCTTTTCCGCCGACGAGCTTCCAGAGTCCCTTGGCGGCGGGATTGTATCGCTCGAGGTAAACGGTGGATTCCCCATCAGGCACGCCGTCTTGTCCGGAGTCCGCCGCGATTGTAATCATTTTGGGGAAAGCCTCGCCTGATCGATTCTTGAGCGTGTGAAGCACCTCCGCTTGAAACCACAAATACTTGCTTCCCTCTCCGCCTGTGATCCGATTGACACGCAAAACCACCTCCGCATTCGACGCCAACTTGCCGTCCATGAACTTTCCCGCCGCGAGAGCCGCGTTCACTTGTTTTATGACCTCTTCAACGTCATTGCCGATCGCCTTGATCGTCTCGGGGTTGGCGTGTGACCCGAACTTGAAGACGACCCGAAGAGCAACTCCGCCCTCTCCGGGTTCGGGGAACTCCACTGTCCGCTCCGTGAATTCGCCCACGACCGTGGACGAATCCTTGAACTCGGGAATCTCCTCCGAATCGCGCACGGCCACATTCAGATAGATCCCCGCATCCGATGGATCATACTCCTGATTGAATCCCGGAAATGTATCTGCCCGCAGATGGAAACCGCGCAGAGTCGTTTCGATCTTCGCTTTCTCGAAATGGGACAGCGCGGGAAGGAAGGAGTTGGGGAATAACCGGATCGGATCATCGAAAATTTCCCTGGCGGAAGCATCCTGAAAAAGAATCACACCAAGAATGGGAGCAAGCAATGAGCGTGGGAAATTCATTTTGTTGGTGATTTGAATTCTAGTTCTTTCTCGGATCCAGTGAGATTTTCCGCTCTTTTCGTGATTACGGGATCAATCTCGTGAAGCGCTTCAATCGTCGGCGCCCAGCGTTCCATCGCGGATTTTACATAAGCGTCGTAATGGTAGAGCATCATCAAAAGCAGAGTCGGATTCGGCTTGGTCCTGAACCCCTTGATCGCGTCGTGGTAGGACATTTCCAAAATCTCGTCCAGATGATCCACGGCTCCATAAAGCAACACGGCTTCGGCCTCCGGCAGCTTGGCGCTTTTCCTCAGCTTCTTCGCGCAGCGGTCCGCCTCCATGAGATAGACGAGCCGATATTCAACCCGGTCCAGCTCCGGGTCTGAATCCCAAGGTGAAGGATTATCCTCCGAGGCCGATTGGCGTCGATCATAACAATACGGAGTTTCCGGCGTCCAAGGAACCTCTCCGGGCAGGAGGACGGCTGAGGAATTGCTGCCGGACTTGGTAATCGAAAGATAAAGCATGCCATGAAGGCGACTCCTCGGATCTGTTGGGGTGTCTCTGAGCTCGAACTTCTCAACTCCGGAATCGGTGATGGCAAGGCCGTGGAGTGCGAGTGAGGCATTGAGCTTGCTGATGGTTGGCGTCGCCAGTAGCGCCTTCGCGAAAGGCTTCCAAAGTTGGTTCATTTTCGGGTTATGCATGTTTCCAGAAGACGCTCGAGCTTCCCGCAGCTCACGCGGCGCGTCACGCTCCAGCCCGGCGAATAACTCTTTCTGGAAGGTCTCTTCCGAAAAAAGATCAAAGCCATTGATCCTGTCGAGCTTCTGGATGCGACCACTGTCAGCCATCTCCTTGAGCGCCTCATCGAAAGTCGCATACCCCTCGCTCGGCTTCGACGAATACGAAATCTGTGTGAAATCTTTCGCCACGAGCCAGCCAGCCTGCAGCGGCAGGGTGATGCTGAGAAGAACGAAGGAACGTATAAGATTTTTCATATTGGTTCTATTTTAAATCACTGGATCGGATTCATGATGCGACCTAGGAAAAGGATCGTGCCGGTCTTCACGTCGCGAATGGCGAACATGAACGGCTTGTCGGCCCGGAACGTCGGCGTGAAGGGCTGATCCGGCGGCGCTGATCCCAACCCCATCCCAATCGCCGTCGCTGCGGCGGCTTCGGTTCCTTTCTCGGTCACTTCGACGAATGCCTTGTGGCACACCGTGCTTAGATACAAGGCTTCACTGGCACAGATACCTTCGAACTGCGCATCCGTGGGGCTGAACGCCCGCACCATCCCCATTGCCTGGAGTGTCTTTGTCATATCCTGATAGTCCGTTGCCAGTTTGAATTTGGGCATCTGGACATTCATGCCCCGGCTTTCGAGCTGGGTCAGCCACGCCTGTAGGTTGGTGCTCGTCAGTGACCTCTCCACGGCACCCAGTCCGTCGGGGTCCTGCGGCACGAGCAGCACCATGGACAACTCCTTGCCCTTGTATGGCAACTCCGCCACAAGAAATCCGCTCTTGTCCGGATACAACGTCTTGGGATCCGGCGAAGAATGGGTGCTTATTCGCTGTGGCGTCGCGAAGAGACTCCCATCGGCATTGAACGCGCCATAGCGGCCGCCTTTCAACTTGTCTTTTCGCATCATTGGCACGCTGACTTTCCGTGCCGCACCCGTCAGGAAGTCTTCCAGCTTGGTCGCTTTTTCCTCGAATGGCAGGGCCCAGTCGCCCTTGAAATAGATCGCGTTTACCAACACCATACGGGTCATGGAGTCCAACGCGCCCTTGGCAAGCAGGTCCTTGATTCGCTCGTTTGTCTGCTTCTCCACCCAGCTGTTGATCTTCACCCGCTCGCCCTCGGCGTTACCTTTGAAATCCGCCTGAACCACTGCACCCGTGCCATGGAATTTGTGGATCGTCTCCAAGTACGCCGGAACAAACTGGCCGGTCTTCTCCCCATACAACGCACTCGCGATGCGGATTTCGTATGGATCCACCTCCGACAATAGCACGTTGAGTTTCTCAGCCAGCCTCTCTGATTCTTCCGCTTGCCGCCTCCGCGTCGCGTCGGGAGACAGCGGCGGTACTTGCTGCCGTCTCGCATCCTGCCCGGCGGCCACGGGCTTCTTCTCCTGAGCCCGGCTTTCCTCCAGCGCCTTGCGCGCCGCCGCCAGTTGGTCGCGCAGCTCCTGCGGCACCGGCCTGGTCTGCAAGCGCTCGTTCAACTCTGCCATTCCAGTATGGATCAACGCCGTGTTCCACGGCAGCAGTTGTGTGTCGTTACCCAAGTTCCGGGCAGCCAGCGGGAAACCGAGCACCTCGCCCATCTGCGCGGCCGTCTCGCCACGCGCACCCTCGGCAGTCATGGCCAACGCGCTGGACATGGAATACGGCGAGAAGAACAGGTTCTTGCCGGGGTTTTCCTTCGCCAGTTGGGCATACAGCTCCACGGCGAAGCTGCCGGCGGCCGTCACCGCTGGTTTGACTGGCACCTGAGCGGTTTCGGCGACCCGGAGGTCATTCGGCTTGCCGCTTGTTTCGCCATAGGCACTGACCAGCGTGACCACGCCGCCAAGCACGAGTATCCACATCAGATTCTTCATTTCTATTATTTGCATTTCGTAGCCAGGAGCGCATCCCGCAGATACTTGCTGTTCTTATCAAAGGCGGCCCGCCCCTCGGCGTCCTGCGACTTCCGCCTTTTCTGAAATGCCGCAATCATTTTGTCCAACGATGCGCGTGCTTGTTCGCCGTGGCCACTCGGGTCGTTCAAGCGTTTTGCACAGGTGTAAGCGAGAGCGGTTTGATAGAAACGATCATTCAGATCGTCCGCCGGAGGCTGCGCGGCGACTTTCTGCAATATGGTGAGAACCGCATCATCCATCGCCTTGGAATGAATCGCGACCAAGTCTTCAAGCAGACTCCATTGATCGGTGATGCTCACGGCATTGATGAATGCCGGTTTGAGCGGATCAATCTCGGGATAGAAATGTTCGAGCACTTGTGCCGCCTCCTCCTTGGATTTCCGGCGCTTGGGATTCATTTGGGATTCGGGAAAACACAACGTGGCAACTGTCCATTTCAGAACCCCAAGAGAACCCGTCTCGCCATGTTCCACACGAAATCGGGACATCTGCTGATCCCACTCGCGGCGCTTGGATTCCACCAAAGTTTTCTCAAAGAAATTATAGGTAATCCGAGTGTGGTAAAACGGCCGCGTCAAGAGTTTGAGCATCCCCGCCTCACCCGCCGGCGGATAGTAAAACACAAGCCTCTTCAATCCCGCCCCTGGCGCGGAACCGCTGTGTGGAATCATCGCATCCTTTTCGAGAGAGAGCTGATGATCCTGTGCTGACAGATTGCTCCAATCGTTTTTTACCGCTGCGGCCAGCGCAGGACGTTCCACCGGAGAATTGACCACAAGGCAGCGCGACGGTTGATACCGCACCGCGTTCAGCTCCCGATTTACGATTTGTCCCACCGCCACGTAACAGAGGTCTCCCACCCGCAGGGTGTACTGTTCGAAATCGGTTTTCTTCCCGGAATTTACGCTTCCCAACTTTTCCGAAGTGGAATCTCTCGGATCGTATTCGTCCGCAAACCACTTGCCGATGGAGCCATCGCCCACGGTCAATTTCGTCGAGCGCGAATCAGTGAGGTGATTGATCAACAAGGGTAGTGCGGTAAGGCCCCTGCGGACCAGTTCGCGCATGACGGGAGACACCGCGGGCTTTGCGGAACCGAGAATGCCTCCGTTGAACCGAGGTTCGTCATTAATCGCCATAAAGCCGCTCGCCCACGCCGTCGTGTGGCTGCCGATTCCTTGGTTGGATTCTTCCGTGAGCTTGGTGATTAGATCCCCGGTCGAAAGCGGTTCCAGCTCCCCCTCTCCAAAGGCGGGGGAATTCACGAGTAAGACCAACATGAAGAATGTGCGAATCATACGGATCGTCCTCCCCGCATGAATAAGATATCGGCATCCGTGGTTCATTTGCCTAATTCTAAAAAGGTATAGCTGGATACTGGATTAGAATCCAGATTGATGATCAATGCGGACTTGTGCGCCGCGGTCGCGCCTCCGAGAGATGCATGATGAACCAGCAGTTCGCCGCCACGTTTGTGAACCGAGTAATTGCCGGTTCCGCCCTGACCATAAACCGCCCTGACGATATAGGGCTTTTTCCCGGGCGGGCACCTGTAATAATGACCGGTATAATACTTAGCGGTGTTCTCCGTGATAAGCGCGAACTCCTTGTCGGCCAACTCTCTGATGAGAGCTGCGGTCTCCTTGGTGGCGACCACCTCGTAGATGTCGGTCTCGGGTAACTCGGTCCAGTCCTCCCACGTGAACTTGCCGCTCGGACGATGAATCCATTCACGGCCGTCATAAAAGTCAGGGGCTGCACAGGCAAACGAACTTGCCAGAAAAAGTAAAAGAAGTAACCGTTTCATTGGAAAATTTCGGGTTGGGAGGTTAGGACTTGGCCATGGAGACCACCTTGAAGCTGACGCCGCCCGTGGTTCCTGAAGTGATCCAAATATCCGCTCCGGGAGCGATATCGTTGATCAGTCCGGTCGAATGCAGCTTGAAGTAAAGGGAGTAGGTGCCTGGTTTCATCGAGGTGACCCCACCACCTCCAGTTCGATCCCTGAAGATGAGTTCGATTCTGTCGCTGTCATGGGGTTCCAACAGCCTTGCAATCAGGGCGTATGAGCAACCTTGGCCCGGCTTGATAAGAATCGGCGGGGTGGGAAGCGTGTAATCCCGGTTCTTGCCCAGTCGGGTTTCTTCGCCGTCGGGTCCTTTCAGAATCGCTGTAAAGCTGTCGAAGATGGGAACCACGATCGATTTGCTACCGCGGTTCACGATTCGCAATTGAAGGGGGATCTCGTCCTGGCGATCCGGGTTGGCGTTGAATTTCGATCCCCGATAGCGAAAGGCCCGCCATTCTTCCTGAGTGACCACCGAAAACTCAAGCTGTTCGA
Organism: Akkermansiaceae bacterium; assembly: GCA_031425955.1. GTDB lineage: Bacteria > Verrucomicrobiota > Verrucomicrobiia > Verrucomicrobiales > Akkermansiaceae > Luteolibacter. Next base: position 19,158 of record JANPKJ010000086.1, read on the forward strand.
GTTGGATCGGCGTCGATTCGACCGGCCTCACCGAAGAAGGAGCTTGGTAGGCGGAGACTTTACCGGGCGGAAGCAGGAGGATCGTTGCGAGGAGGACGGTGAGGGGCGGGATCTGCATGGTGTCGCACTACGAATCACCGGGAACCTTAAGAAGGCGGATCAGGTAGGGCGAGTTATTTCAGTTTTTGTTTCCGCCATTGTTGCGCATCTTGCTCCTCGACGGCAGCGCCTGTGTCGTGCTGGCTGTTCCCGCCACACCGGTCTCCGCACCATGCCCGAGCTCCCCGAAGTTGAAACCACCCGCCGCGGCATCGAGCCGTATGTGACCGGAGCGCGGATCCGGGAGCTGATCATCCGTCGCCATGACTTGCGCCAGCCGGTTTCGGAAAACATTTTGGAAATTGAAGGTCGCGTGATCCGGCGCGTCACCCGCCGGTCGAAGTATCTGCTGTTGGAAATCGACGACGACTCCACTCTGCTCATCCACCTCGGCATGTCCGGCAGCCTGCGCGTCATCGATCCGGCGGATGATTGGAAAAAGCACGATCACGTCGGCATCACTCTGGGAAACGGCAAACAGCTGCGTTTCCACGATCCCCGCCGCTTCGGGCTGGTGCTGCGGCTGATGGAGTCCGACCCGTCGACCCACCCGCTGCTAGGAAGCCTCGGCCCCGAGCCGTTGGAAGGCGGCTTCACCGTGGAGCATCTCAAGCCCATCTGCGCGAAACGCTCTGCCGCCATCAAGCTCGTCATCATGGACTCCAAGGTGGTCGTCGGCGTGGGAAACATCTACGCCTCCGAGGCCTTGTTCCGCGCCGGCATCCGGCCGGAAACTCCTGCTAACAAACTCACGAAACCCCGCCTCGCCAAACTCGTTGCCGCCATCCGCGAGGTTCTATCCGCCTCCATCGAGGAAGGCGGCACCACGCTGCGGGACTTCCTCAACTCCGACGGCCAGCCCGGCTACTTCAAACAACGCCTCTTCGTCTACGACCGGAAGGGAGAACTCTGCCGCGTCTGCGGCACGCCGATCCGCCACCAAGTCATCGGCCAGCGCTCGACGTATTGGTGCCCTGCCTGCCAGAAGTGACGCAGCGCCGCAGCGGGAAAATCTCCACATCCACCGGCGCGGCAACGAGCATCGACGGCGGTGCTTCCGCCGGTTCGGGAAAACCGTCGAGCCGCAGCGGTTCGGTGGACCAGCCGGTGCAGACCGCCGTCGCGATCTGATAGGGCGTGTGGTGGACGCGGCCGCAGAAGAGGTCGCCGGACGGTTTCGAGGAGAATAACAGGTAACGCTCGACGAGGAACCACTCCAACGTGCCGGGTTCGGCAGCTTGGGTGATGGCCGGAGTTTCGTAATCGTATTCCGCCTCCCGCGCGCCAATGGATTTCCTCCGGCTGGAGTATTGAATGCGGTTACCGGATTTCACGCTGCCCATCGCCGCGTGCTCGTAAGGCAGGTGGAATCCGCGGCGGGCGATTTCCACAGCGACAGGCTGGTTACAATCCAGCGAGAAAAACCACACCCCGGGATTTCCCTCCGCGTCGTGCACGTAGGTGCGCACGTTCAGCTCGTGAAACCATGACAGCCCCGGCACCGGCGGTAGCCCGACCGGGCGCACGCGTTCCATGTAGAACGGCACCACGCCGAGCCACGCCTTCCCGTCGAAGGTATCGACGCTCAAGCCTAACGGAAGCCGTTTGGCGATGAGCGTGGGATCGACGGGCCAGTGCAGGAACAACAGCCCGGCCCAGCGTTGCCGCATCACGGGGAAACCGGGCGGTCGTTGGCGGGCGGCGAGACGTTGTGCGGGGCTGGGAGGCATGCCGGAGCGTCGCACGGATTCTCCGCCGCGCAGTCTATTTCACCAGCTGGCCTTCGAGGACTTTCCACACGTTTTCCGCGATGATCTGCTGGCCCTCGGCCGTGGGGTGGATCCGATCGGGCTGGTTGAGTTTTTCGTCGCCGCCCACTCCTGCTAGCAGGTAGTCCACCAGCGCTGCCTTTTTCTCACCGGCGATTTCGGGGAACACGGCTTTAAACTCGGTCGTGAAAGCCGCGCCAAAGTTTTCCGGCATCTGCATGCCCGCCACCAGCACCTTGATCCCTGGACTCTTCGCGCGGGCCTTGTCGATGATGCCGGCGAGGTTTTTTGACATTTGTCCCGGAGAAATCCCGCGCAGTCCGTCATTGCCGCCGAGCGCGACGACCAGCACGTCCGCGCCCTCGCTGCCGAGCGCCCAGTCGATCCGGCGCAATCCGCCGGCGGTCGTGTCGCCGCTGACCCCCGCGTTTTTCACTGTGTAAGGCAGCGCGGCGGCATCGATCTTTTTCTGCAGCAATGCCGGATACGCCTCCGCGGGATCCAGCCCGTATCCGGCGGTGATGCTGTCGCCGAGGATCAGGACGCGCTTCTTCCCCGCGTTTGCATTCCCCGCGTCTTGGGCGAATAGTGCGCCGCCTGTGACGAGCACGAGGCCTAACTTCAGTAAATTTCGCATGCCCGCCAACCTAGAACCCGCACCGGAAGCTGTCAAACGACCCATCCTCGAAATCACCGGGTTGAAAAAAATCCACCGCACCGCGAGCCATGAACTCACGGTGCTCCACGGCGTGAACCTGAGCCTCGAAGCCGGTGACACCTGCGCGATCATTGGCCCGTCCGGCAGCGGGAAAACCACGCTGCTCGGTCTCTGCGCCGGACTGGACGACGCGACCAGCGGCTCGGTGAAGCTGGACGGCCAGGCGCTGGAATCCCTCAGCCAGGACCAACGCGCCGCCCTGCGGAATCGGTTAGTCGGCTTCGTTTTCCAAAGTTTCCAACTCATCCCCACGCTCACCGCCATCGAGAACGTGCTCGTCCCGCTCGAACTGCGCGGCGAGACCGGCCGGGAAAAAGACGCCGCCGAGTTGCTCACGCAAGTCGGCCTCGGCGACCGGCTCGACCACTATCCGCTGCAACTTTCCGGCGGCGAGCAACAACGTGTCGCTCTCGCCCGGGCCTTCATCCATCGCCCGAAAATTCTCTTCGCCGACGAGCCGACTGGCAATCTTGACGCCGAAACCAGCGGCCCGATTGTGGAAATGCTTTTCCGCCTCAACCGCGAAGCCGGCACCGCGCTGGTGCTTGTGACGCATGACCCCGCCCTCGCCGCCAAAGCCCGGCGGGTCGTGAAAATGAGCGGTGGAACCATCGTCGCGGATGAGGAACATGCGCTCGCCCATTCTGGTAGCGCAAGATGAAGTGAGATGCGGACTGGTGAAAAACTAACCGCAAGCTGCCAGCTTCGGGATCGAGGCGAGCAGGCGCTTGGTGTAATCCGCCTGCGGCTCGTGGAAGACCTTTTCCGCCGGGCCTGACTCGACAATTTTTCCCTTGTACATTACCGCGATGCGGTCGGCGATGTAGTGGACGACGCCGAGGTCATGGGAGATGAAAATCATCGTGAGCCCGAGGTCTTTCTGAAGCGCCTTGATGAGGTTGAGGATCTGGGACTGGATGGAGACATCGAGCGCGGAGACCGGTTCGTCAGCGATGATGAGCTTCGGCTCCGGAGCCAGCGCGCGGGCGATGGCGATCCGCTGGCGCTGGCCGCCGGAGAACTCGTGCGGGTATTTCCGCATGACCTTGGCGTCGAGGCCGACGGTGGCCATGAGCGCTTCGACGCGTTTGAAGAGGGCGTCGCCCTTGAGCTTCGGGTGGCGCTGGCGGACGGCTTCAGCGAGAGTGGAGAAGATCGTCATCCGCGGATTCAGCGAGGCGTAGGGGTCCTGGAAGACCATTTGAAAATCCAGTCGCCGCTTGCGGACTTGGGACGGGGAGAGTTTGGAAAGGTCCTCGCCATCGAGGACCACCGAGCCGGAAGTGGACGGGATGAGCTGCATGATCGTCCGGGAAAGCGTGGATTTCCCGCAGCCGGACTCACCGACGAGGCCGAGGATCTCGCCCTTATCGAGTGTCAGGCTAACGCCGTCCACCGCCCGGACGACGTGTTTTCCGGACGTGAAAATCGATCCCGTGCGCTGGGTGAAATGGGTGTGGAGGTCTTTGATTTCCAGATACGACACGCCGTTCAAGATGCATGGATCGCGCCGGATCGCACGGGTTTTCTGGGAATTTAGGACGGAGACGCGCCTAATCGGGATTATCGTTCGGCAGGTCGATAGGGTTTGATCACATCAAGGGCATCGGTACGCCATTCTCCATTCGAAAGAATTTTGATGGCCAGTTCCACATCGCCGCCAGCTTCGCCGAGCGGTTGAACATACATCATCAGCGATGCCAGTTTCCGGTTTTTGCCGAAGATCAGCTCCGGCCAACTGTTGCGGTTGCTGTCGGCAGCAATCATATCGCCGCTATCCAGGAAATCCCCGTCGCCGTTGGCGTCGATGGCAAGCAGTTTGCCGGTGACCGCATCATAGGATTCGATCCGGGTGGGCTGCGATGCGGCGACGGTGAAATCCACCGATTGTTCGAGTGCGGTATCGAGCCGCTGGGCCATGTGATGGATCGGGAGGAGGTAGTAGGGATTGCTCTGCAGCTCGTGAGCATCGATCACCGCCGTTCGGATTCCGGTTTCGGCGGTTTTTTCGACGCTTTGATAGGTCCACGTGCCTGTTGCGGAATCGGTTGCTTTTCCGGAACCCACTCGCATTTCACTTCCGCACCGCTGCCGTCTTCGCGCGGCAGGCCGGTGAGATCGACGACGTAGGTGGCTCCGGCATCGAGGGTCAGCGGGTACGACAGCTTGACGGCTTCAAAGAGGGGGCTGGCGGTAACCGCGAGCCACTCTCGGTTGTCCCATTGGGGATCTTCGATCGATCCGCTCAGAACCAGTTCCCCATGCCGGGTGAGAGTTGAAGGATTGTGGATATAGAAACGGCCATAGGCCGGCTGGGCGGGTAGGGCGGCGGAGAAGCTTCGGCGGGGCTGGATATCGATGGCCAGTGGGGTTGATTCTCCAACTACTGTGACCGGTGGCGCATTGACCCCCTGCACGGGATCGGTGGAACCTTGCGGGACAGTGCCGCCGTTATCCGGTTTGTCCCCGGTGGCGATCCGCTGGAGTTTTTCCATTTGTTTTTGCATGCCGTCCAGCCGGACGAGGTTGTCCTGCAGCCGCTTGGGGAGATTCATTGCGCGCGACAAGCGGATGGCTTCCTGCTGGATGTGGACGGCTTCGGCATGGCGTCCTTTCATCATGAGGAAGCGGGCATATTTTTCGTAGAGTGGGACTTCCCGGACCTTGCTTCCGGTTTGCCGTGCATCAGTCAGCGCCAGAACGAGCCATTTTTCGAGTTTCGGGTGGGTGCCGCCATCTGCCAGAGACAGGTCGATCGCTGTTACAAGCATCTGGATCCGGCGGTATGGATTCACATCCTTTGCGGTCTGGGCAAACAGGCCGTTGACGATGCTCCACGCTTCCTCGCGGCGACCCAGCGCATGGTAAACACAGGCTTTGTCCAAGGTTCCAATCAGAATGTCAGCGCGGGTGTTGGCGGGATCTGCCGCGATCTTTTTTTCCGCATCATCGACGAGGGGCAGGTCTGCAGCGGTCAGCCCACCCGTAGAGATTCTCACAACGGCCAAGTCCAGTTTAGCACGGGTGATCGCGGATGGCGATGCCCTGTAATATCCTTCCGCCTTGCGGACATAATCGGCCAGATAGATAGCGGCCTCTTCCGGATAACCATGTAGGATGGCGATGTCGCCCAGTCGTTTGGCGGCGGAGTATCCAGCAAGCTCGCCTACTTCGTCCCGCCCGTATGGACCGCTCACCACGTATTTGTCTGCGTAGCGGATGCGCCAGTAATGGAGTTCGGCAGCGCGCACCCAGTCTCCGGTATTCTGCAAGGATGCAGCCACATCCCCGAGGGAGTAAATATAGGGATAGGAAATGAAGGCCGGGTCGGCGGACTCGGCGTCATCTGATCGGCTCAGCTCGTGAGCAAAGATGGGGAAGCGGCGTTTGCGGGCATCGGGGAGAAAGGAAAGGATAGAACCCAGGTCCTCATAAGATGCGCCGCTGATATCAAAATTTTCGCGCTTCAGTTTGTCTTCCATGGACATGCAAACGCTGCGGGCTTTTGCGATTCGCCCGAGGTCTGTGTTTTTACCCGCGATGTTGCCAAATAGAGCGTAGTCGGCTCCTGGAATGCGGGCACCGAGTTCAGGATTCTTCCTCAGGTCCCGTTCCAGGAGATACTCGTAGATTGCCAAACCCCATTCCTCGTCATCCTTGCCACCCTTGGCCTGGGCCTCGAACCACATGACCCTGTGGAAAAATGCGGAGTCGTGGAATTCATTTTCCGCAAGCTGGTAAATTTTCTCCAGTGCGGTGAGCGCCGCCTTGTTTCCTTGGGTTTTGCGCAGTTCCAGAGCCGGAGGCACATGCTTTTCGCAGAAGGCCGTTTGGGCTTCGCCCGGATCTTGCCAATCCCACCGCCCGGTCGCGTGTGCGCTGTTGATGTTTATGAATAGGCAAGTCAGCACCAGGAGGGGGGGGCGGGGTCGATTTTTGGATCGTCCCGGGCAGTTGTTTCGGGGTGTAGGCCGTTGAAAGAACTGCCAAGCTGCGGGGAAGATTGGGATGCTGGAAAAACCGGGCCTTCGACACGCAGAATCTGCGAAACAAAGCGCACGACGATGGACTCCGCAGGCTTTTTTGGGTAGTTTCATTCGTAACGAACGTAGCCGCATGGCTCGCTTGACCCAGATCTTTTGCTGACGCGTTTCAAGAGGGAGCCGCTGGCATTGCTCGGGTAGAAATCTGCCGTGATCCGAAGGGAATCGGGCAATTCGAGCAATTTGAAGAGACAAGATTGCACTCTTGGAGCATTTAAGCGATAAGAAGTGCGCTGCCCATGACCCAGTTTTTGATTGAACCCGCTCGCCGCACCGGTTGCGAGGATATCCCTGCCCTCACCGAAGTTCTGCAAGCTGCAGCGCAACGCCAGCGGTCGCCCATCGATGACTTGCTCGACGCCGGCCTGGTCGATGAGGAAAAATACATGCGCGAGCTCGCCCAAGGCCTTGGACTGGAGTGGCTGGAGAGCATTCCGATGCCGGAAATCCCGCTGCCGCTGCGCGAAGCCTGCGGACCTCGGCTTGCGCTGCGCCACCGCTTGCTGCCGGTCGCCATCGAGGGCGAAGGTGACCACAAGCGTCTGAAACTCGCCACTTTCGATCCGTTCAACCTCGTCGCCCGCCAGGCCGCCGCGCAGGAACTCGTGCTGCCCATCGACTGGTGCATGGTTTCCCGCAAGCGCCTTTATGAAGCGCTCCGCCGGCTTTACGGGGTCGGTGCCGACACGTTCGAGCAGATCCTCGAAGGCCGCGATTTCGACTACGACCACCTCGAAGGCGGCGAGGACGAGGCAAACGTCATCGACCAGGACGACGACGAGGAGGCCTCCGTCGTTAAGTTCGTCAACCAGATCATCCGCGAAGCGCTCGACCAGCGCGCGACCGACATCCACGTCGAACCGCTCAGCACGAATCTCCGGATCCGCTACCGGATCGACGGCCGCCTGATCGAGATCGCCGTGCCGGAAAATATCAAGGCGCTGCAAAGCTCGGTCATCGCCCGTCTGAAAATCATGGCCCGTCTCGACATCGCCGAGCGCCGGGTGCCTCAGGACGGCCGGATCAACCTCCAGTTCGAAGGTGCCACCATCGACGTCCGCGTCGCCACCGTGCCGACGGTCGAGGGCGAGAGCGTCTCCCTGCGTCTGCTCAACCAGGAGAAATTCAACATCGCCAAGCTCGGCATGGAGCCGTTCGTGCTTAAAAAAATCGAGTCTCTGCTCCATCTGCCCAACGGCATCATCCTCATCACCGGCCCCACCGGATCGGGTAAGTCGACCAGCCTATACTCCTTCCTCACCGAGGTGAACCACCCGGAGCGGCGCATCGTCACCGTCGAGGATCCGGTGGAAAACAAGCTCACCGGCGTGATGCAGATCGCCGTGAAAAACGAGATCGGCCTGACCTTCGCCACCGCTCTGCGCTCGATTCTCCGCGCCGACCCGAACATCGTGATGATCGGGGAAATCCGCGACCTTGAGACCGCGGAAATCGCGATCCGCGCCTCGCTCACCGGTCACTTGGTTTTCTCCACCCTCCACACGAACGACGCGATGGGCGGCATCAGCCGGCTCATCGACATGGGCGTCGAGCCGTTCCTCGTCTCCGCCGCCGTCCGAGCCTTCCTCGCCCAGCGCCTCGTCCGGAAGCTTTGCCCGCATTGCAAAACTCCCCGCGAAGTTTCGGACCAGGACCGCCGCGACCTCGGCATCCCGTTGCACATCCCCGGCCAGGTTTATTCGCCGAAAGGCTGCGACCGCTGCCGCATGACCGGCTTCTCCGGCCGGCTCGCGATTTATGAAATCATCCTGCTCACCCAGCCCATGCAGGAGCTCGTCGCCCACCGCGCGCAAGCCGTTGAGCTCCGCGCCCAGGCTGTCCGCGACGGCTACATCCCGATGCGCGAATACGGCTGGCACAAGGTCATGAAGGGCGAGACCACCATCGAGGAAGTCATCTCCGTCACCTCCTCCGACATCGGCGGCGATTGATCCAATTTCAGCTTTCCGCTTTCCGCATTTCAGTTTTACCCAACGATGCCCATCTTCGCCTACAAAGCCCTCGCCACCAACGGCTCCGTCACCACCGGCGAACTCGACGCGGCGGACCGCCCGGAAGCGTTGCGGATGCTCGACAAAAAGGGCCTCCAGCCGGTCAATCTCAAGGAAACCGCTGCAGCTGCTTCCGCGAAAAAAGCCAACGCAAGCACCAAGTCCAAAGCCGACGAAAAGGACTCCTCCAAGGGCAAGGAGGAACCCAAAGAAGCGGCGATTCCCGACGGCCCGATCAAGCTCAAGCGCCAGGAAGTCGTGCTCTTCACCGAGGAACTTTCGGACATGCTAAGCGCCGGCCTCCAGCTGGAGCCGGCGCTCAAGTCGATGGAAAACCGCCAGGAACTCGGCAACCTCAAGGCGGTCTCTTTTAAAATCCGCCAGATCGTGCGTGATGGAGTGAATTTCTCGGTCGCTCTGAAAAAAGTCAGCCCCAGCTTCGGCCCGCTTTATTGCTCGCTAGCCGCCGCCGGCGAGGCGTCCGGTGCGCTCGACGACATTCTCAAGCGCCAGGCCCACTATCTCAAAACCCTCGCCGAGCTCCAGGCCCGCCTCATCCTCGCGATGATCTATCCGGCGTTCCTGATCCTCGCCGGCGTCGGGGTTTCCATCATTTTCATCACCGTCCTCATCCCGCAGCTCACCGCACTCATCGAGACCAGCGGCGGGAAAATGCCACTTGGAGCTGCCATCCTCATCGGTGCGTCCGCTTTCATCAAAAAGTGGTGGATCGTCATGATCCTCACCATCATCGCCTTGTTGATTTTCTTCAAAGCCTGGAAGGACAACGACGCGAACAAACCCGCCTGGGACCGCATGAAACTCCGGCTCCCGCTCATCGGTCCGGTCATCACCAGCCGCTTCTACGTCCAGTTCCTCGAAACCATGGCCAACCTCGTCGGCAACGGCCTGCCGCTGCTCCGCGCCCTCGAACTTTCCCGCGACGCCACCCAGAACCGCGGCCTCCGCGGCGAGCTCGACAAGGTCATCGCCCAGGTCGGCGACGGGCGTTCCTTCTCCAAAGCTCTCGTCCGCAACGGGGCTTTCCCGCCGCTGCTCATCGACATGATTTCCGTCGGCGAGCAGACCGGCCGCATCGACCACTCGCTGCGCCGTGCCGCCGAGCGCTACGACAAGGAGCTCGACAAGAGCCTCCAACGCATCATGGCCCTCGTCATGCCCGTGGTCCTCATCGTCATGGCCGGCCTCATCGGCACCATGGCCTACCTGATGATCACCGCCATCTTCCAGACGATTTCCAACTTGAACTGATTCGACGGTGGCGTGAGTCGTAGACTGCGTTTTTTAAACCCGGTTTTTACCGGAACAAAAATGCCACAAAAAAAAGTTGCGTGATTTGGATCACGCTACACACATTGCCCGGCTTATTTTACGTCGGCGCAATTTCGGCGGAAATGGCCAAATCCCCACCACCATATCCTATGAAAAAAACGACACTCCTATTCGTCGCAGCACTCGTTGCTGCCATCACCAACAGTCAGGCTGCCGTGTATACGGCCGCTCTCTCTCCGGGACCGGGCCTCGCGCTGAATCTCGGCGCGACCACCTACACGCGGGACTACGGAATCGGTCTCTCAGGATTAAACGAGCCAGGGCAGTTCACAGGCGTTGGCACTGGGAATGTTTTCGGCACTGGCATGAGCTATAACGACGTTTCGAACACGCTCACCTTTGACTTTGCTTACGGTTCAGCATTCGGCTTCACCAATCTCGCCGGGGATTTGACGGTGATGCACATCCATGCGCCGGGCAGCGTGAACTTCCCTACCGCTACCGCGAACACGAATGGCGGTGTCATCCTTGACTTGGCCTCGTTCCACACGGCCTCGGGAACAAAGTCAGGGCGCTTCATTGGCACTACAGTGCTCAGCGATACCAACGAAACCCGTTTGTTTGACAACCAGCTCTACGTAAATATCCACTCCACTGTGCAAGGTGGTGGTGAGATTCGTGGTCAGATCATCCTCATTCCGGAGCCGTCCGCGGCACTTCTCGGTCTCGTCGGAGGTGTGGCTCTCGTCGCACGCCGCCGTCGCCGGTGATGGTTTAGACCGTTTGCCCATTGGCGTCAATTTAAGGGCCGGAATCGATAGCCTTGCTGTTTTAGGGACTTTCGCTTTCGTTTACAACGGTGGAGCTGTCTCGGATCGTACGGCAGCTCCGACCAGAGGGTCTGGAGCATCCTCAGACGGATGGATAGCCAACCGAAGACTATAAAGTGACAGTAAGACTATAAAGTGACGACTATAAAGTGACAGTAAAATAAACAAAAATTCAGTTGCCTTGCAGGTTGGCGGTGGCAGGATGGGCGGATGCGAAAGGCCCGTTTGTTGGTTGGGCGGCGGAATTCGACTTCGAAGCCGGTGATCTATCACTGCATCTCGCGGGTCGTAGACCGGCGCTTCGTGTTTGCGGAGCGGGAGTGCGAGGCGTTCCGGATGTATCTGCGGATGTATGAGAATTTTTCGGGCTGCCGGGTTTTGTCCTACTGTGTGATGTCCAACCACTTCCACCTGTTGCTGGAAGTGCCGCCGCTGGCGGAGGGGGGACTTTCCGACGAGATGCTGCTGCAACGCCTTTCCGCACTCTATTCGGAGGCCTTCGTGGCCGGGGTGGCGGCGGAGTTGGCGGAGGCGGGAAAATCCGGGGCCGAGGACGGAGCCCGGGGGATTCACGCCCGTTTCACCTACCGGATGCATGATTTGAGCGAGTTCATGAAGGGTTTGTTGATCCGCTTTACGCGTTGGTTCAACCGCACCCATGCTCGCACGGGCACGCTTTGGGAGGAGCGGTTCAAGAGCGTGATCGTGGAAAGCGGTGTGGCGGCGCGGACGATAGCGGCCTACATCGATCTGAATCCCGTGCGGGCGGGGATGGTGAAGGACCCGGCGGACTATCGCTGGAGCAGTTATGGGGAAGCCGTGGGCGGCGGGGCGAAGGGCAATGGGAAAAAAGCCCGAGAGGGATTGGTCCGGGCGTATTTTTGTGATCAGGACGTGGGTGGGGAGGCGGTGAAATGGCCTGATGTGTCGCGCTTGTATCGGCGCCTGATGGGGCTGGCCTTGGGCAAAAAGTCCGGGCGTGCGGAGGTCTCTCGGTCCGCAAAAGGGCTTGGCCAGACCACGATGAACACGGCGGAGATGCTGCGGAGCGAGGACAACGGCACGGTGTTGAAGGATCTTGGACTGGCCAGGATGCTGCATTGTCGGGTGCGCTATTTCACCGACGGCGCGGTGATTGGCAGCAAGGAGTTTGTGAACGAGGCGTTTGCGAGCGCACGGGAGCGATTCGGCCCCAAGAGGAAGGATGGAGCCCGGGTGATGAAAGGCAGCGGCAGCGGCGCGAAGGGAGTGCTGTGGAGTTTGCGGGATCTGCGGGTCGGGATTTAATTGTGGAATTTTTTCGCTTTGCGGGTGAACCGAAGATTTGCGCCGGGGCCCAAATTACAGACATTGGCGGTATTTTATTAATGAATGTCGGAATTCGCCCAGCCGACTTTTTCAATTAGCAGTGGTCGCAAACGCGCCGCTTGCACGGACGTGACAGGAGCCGGACGCGGAGGATGGAAGCGGCCGAGATCGCGAAGATATCCGCATCGAAGGTGACGATCTCGGCATCGTGATGGAGGGCGATGGCGGCGATGATGAGATCGAGCGGGCCGGCGATGAATCCTTGGTCGCGGTATTTTTGTAAGCGTCCTAAAATCATTCTCTCATTGTCGGTCCACTTTGGGTCGGCGACTGTGATGAACGCGCAATCCGGCTCCCCGCCGCAAGATTGCGGGCCATCCGCGGAAACAACAACCAGTGAAACGGCAGCACCGCCAGCCAGTAAAGCCTGCCTAACAATCCTTGCGGTCGGAAGGTCGCGGTCTGCCGCAGCGCTTCACCACCATCCGGTGAATCCTCGATGGCAAACTCAAGCCACGCCTCGCCCGGAAGTTTCATTTCCGCATAAAGCATGAGCCGGCCTTTCGCGCGGTCCGCCAGCAGGACCCGCCAGAAGTCCATCGAGTCACCGGCATGCAAATCAGCTGGATGTCGGCGGCCGCGGCGGATGCCGATGCCTCCCACGAATTTGTCCACAATCCCACGCAGCCGCCACGCCCAGTTCATCGAAGGCCATCCGGCTGCTCCACCGATCGACCATACGCGGGCGATGACCTCTTCCCGGGGCGCCGTGAGCGGAACCACTCGGGAATCCTTCAATATTCCATGCTCGGGAACCTTGATCGCGTCAAACAACCGCGGCGAAAGCGTGCCCGCCGCCAGCGAGTTGATCCAACTCGAGGGCACGTAATTCTGCGCGATGCGTGCCAAAGCCCGTTCCACCGCCTCGCGGTAGGTCAGGAGATCCAACGGAATGATTTCCCGGATCTTCAAATCGCGACAAACGGTTTCGTGAGTCAGCGAGTCCACCAAGCTGCGCGCCAGAGGAAACGAGGTGGAAGTGAGCAGGCACAACCACGCCGAGGACAGCCGCGGACTGAGCAGCCGGGTCGGTAAAAACACACGCCTCAGCCCGCGCACCTCGCAATAGCCCTTAATCAGATCGAGATAACTCATCACCTCCGGCCCGCCGATGTCATAGGAATGATCCGCAGTCTCGGGATGCCCCAAGATGCCGGTGAGATAATCCAGCACGTTGCGGATGGCGATCGGCTGGCAGTGCGTGTGCACCCAGCGCGGCGTGATGAGCACCGGCAGTTTCTCCGCAAGGTCGCGGATGATTTCAAACGAGGCCGAACCCGAGCCGACGATGATGGATGCCCTCAACGCCGTGAGCGGCACACCGACCCCTAGCAGGATTTCCTCCACCCTGCGGCGCGATGAGAGATGTTCGGAGAGCGGACCTTCGTCCGCGGCGAGCCCTCCGAGATAGATGATGCGTTTCCATCCCAGTGTCTTCGCCGCATCGGAAAAATTCGCGGCGCACAGCTCCTCCTTGAGCGCGAAATCACCGCCGGAGCCCATCGAGTGGATCAGGTAATAGGCGGCATCGATCTCCCGCGGAAGACCAGGCAGGCTGGCCGCATCCAGAAAGTCCGCTTCGACCAAGTGCAAGCGGGCTTCGTTCCCTCCGAAGTTGGCCACAGGAAAGCGCCGCCCGTCACGGACGACTGCGGTGATTTCATGGCCCGCCTCCAGCAGCGCCTGAATCAACCGCAACCCGATGTAGCCGTTGGCTCCTGTAACGATCACATGCACGGCACGACATTAAGCGGATTCGTCGGCTTTCCCATGGCAAATTAGGTCGCAAGATCGCAGGGGTTCACACCGGAGTTTCCAGCAAAGATTCCATGTTTTCCAAACCTTCATGATCAATTATCGCTTCGAAAACACCGTCATCACTAGCTCCGTGACCACCTGACGGGGCGAAACGCCATGTCGTGACCACTTTACGATCCAGTTGCCGGAGTGGAAACACACGTTGTGACCTCCTCAGGAGCACCCAGCGTGGCAAAAACACGTGTTTTTGTCGAAAATTTGCGATCCAATGTCTCGTCGACACAGGTATTTGAGCCTCTTCATGATAAAAGGGTGCCCTCGACACGTGTCGCCGACTCGCAAACCTATTGAGAATGGGCAAATACACGTGTCGCTCGGCTGCTCATGCACCAAAAGGTGCCGACGACACGAGATGCTGCCCTTTTTGACCGGTTACAACCAATTTTGCTCTCAAGTCATCGTGCAGAATGCCGAATTGGTTACTAGCTTCCCTCCGCAATGGCTGATATGAACATCGTTCGATGATTACCAATCTCACCGTCAGCCGGACCCTCGCGCAGGGTAAACTCGTCGTTTCAGTGGATGCCACCCGCCAAGCGACCGACCCATTCAAACTCTCCCCCGCCCTGCTCGATCTCCTCGAGTCCGGCATCACCGATCTCGAACACGGCGACGGCGGGACCCATGCCGCCGAGGGCGAGCGCGTGCAATCCTCCGCAGCCGTCCGCGGTGCGTTGGACAAGATCGAAGCCGCCCTGCGCGCCGGATACGCCGGAATCAGTGCGATCGTTGGTGACTCTCTCCTCCCGGGCGGCATTTCCGACGCCTCCCGCCTGGCCACCTTCACCACCTACGGCTGGGAAAAGGGCGAACTCGGCCGCTTCACCGACGAGCGCGTCCTCGTCCTCGGCGAGCTCGCAATCCAGGGAGAAAACACCATCACCAATGCTGCTTGGCGGTACGCCCCAGCGCTCGTCACCCTCATCCGGACCCAACTGGACCTCATTGAGGACGAGGAACCCACCGCCACCGGCGGCGACCGACAAGTCAACGTGGATGACCGCGGCACGGCTCGTGAAATGCTCCAGACACGCATCTCCCGCGCCCGCTACCATTATTGCGCCGCCAGCGATGAACTGGACTCCACCAAAGAACTCGCAAAAATCTCTTTCCAGCCCCGCCGCCGCGCCTCTGCCGCCAAGCCGGATTCGGAAACACCGTCCGTCGCACCTACCCCACCCGCTCCCTGATTTCTGCAAATCACCCTTTACGACCACAACAAACCGGCGGCCCCATGTGGGTCACCGGTTTTTCTATTTGGACTCATCCGTTTCGCCAACTTGCTGGCAGACTTTTTCAAATTTGAGATCCAACGCGCGGCACCAACGCCGTAAGACCACGATGCCCGGCTCGCTCAAGCCACGCTCTGCCCGAGAAAGGTGTGCGTTGTTCACTCCCATCATTTTCTCTAGATCCCTTAGAGTCAGTCCTCTTGTTTCGCGTTCCTGTTTCAGCCTCAAAACGAATCGCCGCAAGTATGCCTCGTCGGGATCCACCGACCCAAACCATCCAGAATCAGCGGAATCTGAAATCTTCGACAAGCCAATATCCTAGGATTTCAGTGACGGGCCCGTAGCAATTTCATGCTTGCTGTTTATGATCAGCAGGCAACGATCTGGCCTAATAGAAGCAAGTAAGGGGTGCCACTGCCCCGCAATTCATCTTGCCTCACACCACGAATCCATTCAGTTACCGAGAACACTCATGAAGAACCTCTGGTATTATCTGTTCCTCGCTATTTCGTTTTCGTCGCTCGCGATGGCGGAAGATAGCCGCATGCAAGTCCCCACCCTGCTCACGCGCTCTGATGCCGATATCATGATCCAGGATCAGATGCGTCTGGTCGCACAGGTGGAAAAGGAACGCTTGCAGAGCATCAACGCGGCGCGGGCTCTGTCGACGGTGCAAATCGGAGCAAGCACTCCTAAAATCATCATGCGGCGTCTGGCTCCCAGAGTCTGGCCCGTGAAGCCTGCGCCGATTGCCGGCGAGTGGACGGCGGAACAACACGCAGAGTGGCGGGCGAGCCGCGAGCGCTTCAGGACGCTTAGTCTTTCCGCCACAGTGTATGATCGCAAGCTGTCCGAGATCCAATGGAGGAAAGGCCCACTGAGATTCACGCTTCTGAGCAATGTCGATTTCAACTACCTCTCAATGATTGGATGGTTAGAAACCGATCAGACCTGCTGGTCAACATTCTTTTTCGTCAACAACGTCGACTCCATCCGCGAACAACGCTACGCCCGCATGGCCAAGGAAAGGGGTGCGGTTTATACCCCGCGTCCCGTCCCAGACGGCAGTGCGCTGGATTCGCAAAAGGCCGACTATGTGATTTATGCGGAACCAGGAGATGGAATCCCTGCTGAACTGGTCGAGGAAATGGACGCGCTCCACCGCCACTACACCGCCAACGAACAAGCGCTCAAAGTAACTTGGCACAACCGGCAGGAATTAAACAAAGCCCACCGCGCCTGGCAGGAGGCTAACCCGCCTACCCCCAAGGATACCGTGATCAACTTCTGGCCAGTCCGCAGCCGGACTAACGGGAAGAACTGAAACCTGCGCCCTGACATGAAAGCCTATCCATTGTTATCCATTCCGGCCGTTTTGTCGCTAATAGCGATTCTTCACGCTGATCCTACTTCAGATTCTCTCAACGACGGACTGATGCTCGAATATGATCCGGTCGAGGACAGCT
Source organism: Akkermansiaceae bacterium (assembly GCA_031425955.1). GTDB lineage: Bacteria > Verrucomicrobiota > Verrucomicrobiia > Verrucomicrobiales > Akkermansiaceae > Luteolibacter. Next base: position 35,806 of record JANPKJ010000086.1, read on the forward strand.
CACTGCTCTCGTGGTGGGGAATCGAAGAACGCTTCTATTTTATCCAACAGTCCGAGGATCTGGTGAAGTGGACGTTTATGCCGATCTTCGAGGTGGGTTCCGACGACATCATTTCGTGGGGTTTCCGGTCCAATAGTCACAAGCTGTTTTTCCGCGCCGTCCATACTGCCGACAGCGATTCGGAACTGATGCAGGCGGACTACGACGAAGACGGCCTAACTACCTGGAGGGAAAATGAAGAGGGATCCCACCCATTCAACCCGGATACCCATGGCGACGGCATCTTCGACGGCATCGCCTTCAAGCTGGGTCTGCCGATCACGCCGCCCGAGATCCCAGAACCAGATCCAATGGACAGCACGCCACCGGTGATCAATTTGACCTATCCCACTTCCGCAATTCCTGTGCCCTGAACCTGCCTCCACACCTATCCGATGATTTTCCCTTTCTCGTTTGTTTCAGATGTTTGCGGCCGTCGCCTTGGTTGGCTGGCAGCTTTTACTCTTTTGCTAGGTCAAGGCAAGTTGTGCGCGTTGGAATTACTGCCGCTAACAAAAACTCTCGCCGAAAACCCTGGCACTGCTCAAATCGCAGCCTTTCGCCCGTTTTCCGAACCCCTATGGCCCACTAGCGAAAATCCCACCGCAGCCGAAAACGCCGCCATTGAGACGCTCCTTCGTTCCTTCGCCAATCTTCAAACCTTCGCTCCGGGCATTCTTGCCCGTCTCACGGAAGCCGAAACTTACCTCGCCCAGCACCCCGCCTCTCCTTGGAATCCGTCAGTTCGCCTCAATCTCGGACTCATCTATTATCGCCAGGGGTTTTTCTCGCGTGCGTTGGATCATTTCCAAGCGTCTTGGAACGGCCTCGAGAACCACAATCATCCCCGCGCTAAAGCGCTAGCCGACCGCGCTATCGGAGAATATCTCCAGCTCAATTCCAAACTCGGTCGTGTTGAGATCCTTGATCCGGCCTTCGAATCCCTGACCGGTCGCGAAATCGGCGGAGTTGCCACCGAACTGATTGCCGGTGCGAGGACTGGACTGCATACCATGAAGTCCACTCCGGAAATCGCCTTCCGCTGCGGCCCGATGGCTCTCGACAGGATCTATCATTCCGTCAACCCGCAGCGGCCGAATCGTGAGATCCTCCTCGAAGCCGAATCCACCCTCCACGGAACCTCGCTCTGGCAGAACTATCAGTGGGCTTTACAGGCCGGCATCCCACTCAGACCCGCCAGCCGAAATGGCGATGTTCCGCTTCCATTACCTGTTCTCGTGCATTGGAAAAGCGGTCATTTCGCTGCCATCACCGCCTTCAAAAATGGTCGCTACCACGTTCAGGACGGTACTTTCGACGATTCCATGTGGATCACCCCGCAAGCGCTGGAAGATGAATCGAGCGGCCACTTTCTCATTTCAAATAATGAAAATTCGCTTCCTGTTGGCTGGACCTCACTCGACCAAGCGACCGCCGAAACCGTCTGGGGCCGGGGATATGTGTTTGGATACGATCCCGACGACACTGGGCCCTGTGACAAAAAAATTTCGTGTCCACCACCACCACCGGGCATGGCGGCTTGGAACGTCCATCTCATGGCCGTCAGCCTCAATATCACGGACCGCCCGCTGACCTATGCGCCGCCATTTGGCCCCGCTCCGGACCTAACCATCACTTACAATCAAAAGGATGCCAACCAACCTTCGGTGTTCGCCTATCCGAATTTTGGTCCCAAATGGACCATCGGCTGCATTTCCGCCATCATTGACGATCCGAACGACGAGTATGCCGACGTCAAACACTACCTCGCGGGAGGAGGCGCGCACAGCTACGAAAACTTTGATGACGTGACTGGCGAATTCGTAAGGCAACGCAAATCGATGGCACTTCTCAAGCGCACCAGTGCGACGTCTTACTCACTAACCCACCCCGACAATACGGTGGATGTCTTCGATTCGCCAGACGGCTCGAGTCTATGGCCCCGGCGGGTTTTCATGACCTCCCGCACTGATCCGCAGGGGAACACCCTCGCCTACACCTGGAACATCAGCGGCCAGCTTACCCAAATTCTCGACACCCTCAATCTAGCTACCACCCTGACCTACGATCATCCGACAGATCCTCTAAAAATCACCAAGCTCACTGACCCCTTCGGGCGTGAGGCCAATTTTGATTACGATGTTTCAAATCGATTGGAAACGATCACCGACCCCGTCGGAATTGAGTCCGAGTTTTCCTACGGCACGGGCGATTTCATCGACACTCTCACCACACCCTACGGCGACACTCAGTTCGTAAGCGGCGAGGAATTCGATTACCCCGTACTTGGCAGCGGCGATACCCGCCGTTGGGTTGAAATCACCGATCCCATGGGACTGAAACAGCGGGTCGAGTTCCGCCATCGAGCACCCGGCATCTCGTCCGAAGACCATCTGTTGCCCACTCCCCGCTCGGAAGTGCCTACCGACGAACTTGACGGAGTCATCGCCACCCGGTTGCACGAGGGCAACGGCATCCGCCAATTTCGAAACACGTTCCACTGGGACACCAAGACCATGCGGGCGCTAAACAACAACCCGACCTCCGACTACACGAAAGCCCACATCTATCAGTGGCTCCATTCCGCGGATTTCCAAAGAACCGAATCCATTCTTGAGACCGAAAAGCCACCCCTGCAAAACCGGATCTATTACAACTATCAGGGACAACTGGACGCAACTCTCGCCGACAGTCCCGCCCTTGTCTCCAAAATCGCCACCTCCATCAATGACCTTGGAGGCAACACAGGCACCTCCCAAATTTCCCAGTTCGCCTACAACGACCTCAGCCATCCCACGCGGACCATCGACCCCGTTGGCCGTGAAACCGTGCGCATTTACGACACCAACGACATCGATCTCCTCGAAATCCGCCAGAAAACCGGAGCCTCGACTTGGGAAACCCTCGCCACCTTCGACGATTACGATGAACACCTCCCCGGCGAAATCACCGATGCCTCCGGCAATATCACCTATCTGGATTGGAACACTCAAGGGCAGCTCCTCACCCTCACCGATCCCAACAACGACGCCACCCATTACACCTACGACCACCGCCTCAACTTCGACCCCGAAAACGACACCGCTTCGGGTTACGGCTACCTTTACAAGATCGAGGGGCCAGTCGCAGGAGCGACCACCATCTTCACCTACGACAGCGACGGACGGGTGGAAACCGTGACGGATTCCGAAGATCACACCGTTACCTTGGCACACGACGACCTCGACCGCCTCCTCCGGAAAACCTACCCCGACACCACCTTTGAAGAGTGGGATTATCTGCACCTCGACATTCACCAATACACCGACCGCCTCGCGCGAACCACCACCTACCGCCACAATGCCAACCGCCAGCTTATGGTCGAAACCGACCCCGAGAAGCGCATCACCCAATACGACTACTGCTCCTGCGGCTCCATCAACCGCCTCATCGATCCTAACGGCAGTGTGACCCGCTGGAAATACGACATTCAAGGCCGAGTCACCGAAAAAATCCTGCAGGACAGCACCAAGACCAGCCACCTCTATGATCCCTACAATGGGCGGCTTGAATCCACCACCGATGCCCTCGGCCAAACCACCGAATACACCTACCATCTCGACAACAACATCCACGAAATCATTTTTTCGGATGCCATCCACGCCACTCCCGGCCACACATGGATTTGGGACCCATACTACAACCGACCACTCACCCTCACCGACGGCACAGGGACCACCACTTGGAATTATCACCCCAACGACGGCATCACCCCCGGAGCGGGCCAGATCCACACCATCGATGGTCCGCTCACCAACGACACCATTACCCGCCTATATGACAGCCTCGGGAGAGTTGAAACGCGTGAGATCAATGGCAGCGCCAACACGCTCTCCCGCCAGTTTGATTCTCTGGGTCGCCTGGAACAGGAAACCAACCGTCTCGGCACCTTCGGTTACCAATATCTCAACGAAACCCATCAAACCGAGCTTATCACCTACCCCGACGGCCACAGCACCCATCTCGACTACAAGCCCGTCAACGAAGACCGCCGTCTTGAACGCATCGAACACCGCTTCGCCAATAGCAGTATCCTTGCAGCCCATGAATACGGCCACAACGACGAAGTCACCATCACCAGTTGGAAGCAGGAACGCAGCGGACTTGATACTCGCACCTGGCACTACGGCTACGACGATGCCACACGACTGACCTCCGCGATTCTCAAAAATCCCGCCGAAAACATTCTCAAAACCCATGGCTGGCAATACGACCCCGGCAACAACCGCATCGCCTCGAAAACCGATGCAGGCGGCATCATCCCCAGCCGCCACAACAAACTTAACCAACTCACTGCACACGGCACCGGTCCCATCCGTTTCGCCGGGACCATCGACGAACCGGGAACCGTCAAAGTCGATGGCCAGGAAGCCAAAATGCGTCACCAAACCCTCTTTGAAGCCTATCTGGAACTACAGCCCGGAACCCACGAGATCGAGATCGAAGCCACCGACTTCAGCGAAAACTCCACCACTGAAGCGTTCGAAGTCACAATCGCCGACGTACCCGAAACTGAGCTCGAATATGACCTGAACGGAAATCTTACCACACGAACCAACGATTCGGGCACCACCACCTACGAATGGGACGCCCTCGACCGACTCATCACCATCATTTACCCGGACACGTTCCGAAGTGAGTTCACCTATGATGGCCTGTCGCGCCGTGTTCGCATCATTGAGAAAAACGCAGCGTCTACCGTAACTAGCGACAAACGCCACCTCTGGGATGACCTCCAAGTTGCTGAAGAACGTCCCACCGACGGTAGCGCCGTAAACAAACGCTTCTATACCCATGGAGTTGAGCTTGTCACCGGCCCCGACGCTGGAGACTACACCTACCGTGCCGATCACCTCGGCAGCATCCGAGAAGTGGTGGATGACTCGGGTATACTCACCGCAAGATTTGACTACTCAGCTTGGGGAGAGGTGAAGCTGGTTTCCGGCTCGTTTGACTTGGATTTTCGCTTCACGGGCCACTACATCCACCAACCGAGCAATCTGCACCTCGCACCTTTCCGGGCATATGATTCTGAACTTACAAAATGGATTAATCGAGATCCGATTGAAGAAAATGGAGGGGTGAATTTATATGGATACGTCGAAAATGATCCGGTCAATCGCGATGACGAATTGGGTCTTCAATCTAGAAGTTTGTGGGCTAGGCTATTCTCGAACGGAGGATATAAGGGTACGGGGCGAGGCGTGTCGGCAAACATGATAGTGAAGCGGTGTGGCAAGGCACCCACTCACCCTATTGGATTGATTGGGCCTCGCTCCTACGGCCAAGCTCTTGATGCGATGAAGTTTATCAAGAATGGCCAAAGAGTGCCCGGAGCCCAAGGAGGTAGGGTCTTTCATAATAAGGAAATGAAACTTCCTTCGGAAACAAATGCCGGCAAGCCAATTAACTATAAAGAATGGGATTTGTGTCCGAAGCCTGCAGGAGCTCCGAATCGGGGAACCGAGCGCATCGTGACAGGTGATGATGGAAGGGTATACTTCACTAAAGACCACTATAAATCATTTATCGATGTAACTTCATTCAAGACTCGCTAGTGGCAGTTCCTTTTCATCAACTTACACTGTAAGACGGTATTTTTATATGAGCATTTCAATCGAGCTAGTTCCCGCGATGCCAACCCGACCCTGTAGCTTCTGTCTTTGCTTGCAAGGCGGAAGTGTATTCGCTGACTTTGACACGAACGATGCCAATATCATTTCCCTTCGAAGAATTTCATTCGATGGATTTGGCTGTTGTGAAGCGGGAGATTCCATTACTCACTTAAGTTCAGGTGACTCACGTCTACTTCTAGATGCCATGTTCCGTGGTGAGCTTGAAAACTTTCAGGTCGAGCAGATCTTGCGAAAATACTTTCAGGAGAATAAGGCTGCTATTTGGAGTGACGCTCTTGCTGAGCATGATTTACTTTAATAGTCAAGTATGAATAGTGATAGAACTTTCACCTTGGTCGCTGAACTATTGAGAGAAGTTGTGGGCAAAGATATCTCTCCTGAAGACGCTCTAGATAATTGGCCGAAACAATCCACACAATCATCAGTTTTGCTCAGCAGTGCTTGGACCGCGCTACGGCATTTTGCTGATGATGCCAATATACATCTCTGAGATCCTGAATACTATGCTGAGAATTTCAGGAACATAAAAGATCTTGCCGATGAGCTTGAAAAGGCATCGAAACAATAGGCATAAATAATGTTAGCGTGTGTGCACCATGGATCCACAAACCCCAATTATAAAGCCACGTGAATCGGGTCAGGCCTCGCGCGTTCACCCCTTCGTCTCTCGTCTTTTTCCCTGAGTTGCCCAAAACAGGTTCTATGTTTTCCCGTTTCAGCCGGACAATGACCTCGCGAGCTAGGTGCCCCTAAATTCAGCAATGAAAATCTCAATGCGCCGCCAGCCAGTTGGGGCCGGTGCCGGAGCTTACCTCGATGGGCACGCCGTGAGGCAGTGGCAGCGCGGTTTTCATGGCGGTGAGGATCTGGGGGACGAGTTCTTCCTGCTCGTCGAGCGCGAGATCGAAAACGAGTTCGTCGTGGACCTGGAGCAGCATCCTGGTCTGGCTGGAATTTTCCCGTAACAACGCGGCGATGCGGATCATCGCGAGTTTGATCATGTCGGCGGCGGTGCCTTGGATCGGGGTGTTGATCGCGGCGCGCTCGGCGTTTCCGCGAAGGTTCTGGTTGCCGGAATTCAGATCAGGGAAATAGCGGCGGCGGCCGCTGATTGTTTCGACGTAGCCGGCCTCGCGGGCCTCGTTTACCGTGCGGTCCATGAATTCGCGGATGGCCGGATACTCGCGGAAATAGGCGTCGATGATGTTGGCGGCTTCGGTGCGCGGGATGGCGAGGCGCTGACTGAGACCGAAGGCGGAGATGCCGTAGATGATGCCGAAGTTCACCATCTTCGCGGTGCGGCGCATGTCGGCGGTGACGTTCTCCGGTTCGACGACGAAGACCTTGGCGGCGGTGATGGTGTGGATGTCGGCGTCGTTCTGGAAGGCCTCGATCATGGTGGCGTCCTGCGAGAGCGCGGCCATCACCCGGAGTTCGATCTGCGAGTAATCGCAGGAGAGAAGCGTGAAACCCTGGCGCGGGACGAAGGCTTTGCGGATCTTGCGGCCGGCTTCCGACCTAACCGGAATATTCTGCAAATTCGGATCCGACGAAGCGAGGCGGCCGGTGGCGGCGACGAGCTGATGGAAATGCGTGTGGATGCGCCCGGTTTCCGCCACGATGTGGGTGGGCAGCGCGTCGAGGTAGGTGGACTTGAGCTTGGAGGCTTCCCGATAGGCGAGAATGTCGCTGATGATGGGATGTTTGCCTTCGAGCGTGGCGAGCGTCTGTTCGTCGGTTTTGTATTGGCCGGTCTTGGTCTTCTTCGCCTTGTCGGCGAGGCCGAGCTGGTCGAAGAGGATCTCTCCGAGCTGTTTGGGAGAGGCGATGTTGAACGACCGGTCGGCGTGGACGTGGATGGATTTCGCGAGTTCGTCGATCTGGATTTGCAACTCGTCGCCGATGACGCCAAGCGCGGCGGGATCGATGGCGATGCCCTCCATTTCCATGCCAACAAGCACCGGCAGCAGCGGGCCTTCGATTTGTTTGAGGATGGATTCCTGACCGGACTCGGCGAGCAGAGGGCGGATTTTTTGCGCGAGCTGGAACGTGACGTCGGCATCCTCGGCGGCGTATTCGGCGAGCACGGTTAGCGGGATGGCGCTGATGTCGAGGTCCTTGAAGGCTTTGGTTTTTTCCGCGTGGGCAAACAGGTCGAAGGATGCGGCGGCCTCGGGCTCGTCAGCGGGTTTTGAAATGTCCGCGAGTTTGACCGGGGTGTAGCCTAGCAGGATTTCCGCAAGGTAGTCCATCGAGTGCCGGCGCTCCGGGGAAACCAAGGTGTCCGCGAGCAGGGTGTCGAAGAACGGCCCAGCGACTTCGATGCCGTGGTGGAGCAGGATGGAGAGATCGAACTTGAGGTTGTGGCCGATTTTTTCCGCGGGGGAGGCGAGGGCAGATTTGAGCGCAGGAAACAAAGAGTCGGAATACGGGAGATACCAGCCTTCGTGGGCTTTCCAGGAGAACGCGACGCCTAGCAGTTTGGAGGTGAAGCGGTCGAGGCCGGTGGTCTCGATGTCGAAGCAGAAGGATTTTTGTCCGGCGAGCTCGGTGAAGAGTTTCGCTTGGAGCTCCGGGGTGTCGGCGAGGTGATAGGTGTGAGGGACGTCGCGGATGGTTTTGAAGGTTTCGAAGATCGTGGGCTCTGCGGACGGTTCGCGCGGAATGAATTCCGCGCTCCCGGTGGCGGGGAAAAGTCGTTTGGTGAGGGTGCGGAATTCGAATTCGTTGAAGAGGGTTTTCAACGCCTCGTCGTCGCGTGTCGAGAGGACGAGATCGTCCCAGGTGACTTCGATCGGGACGTCGAGAATGATGGTGGCGAGTTCCTTGGAGAGCAGAGCCTGATCAGCGTAAGTCTCGACGTTTTCCTTCTGCTTGCCTTTGAGCTTCGCTGCATTGCCGATGAGATTTTCGATGGAGCCAAACTCGGCGATGAGTTTTTTCGCGGTCTTCTCACCGACACCGGGGATGCCGGGGATGTTGTCGGCGGCGTCGCCCCACAGGCCGAGGATGTCGATGACCTGCTCCGGGCGCTCGATTTCCCAGTTGGCGAGCATGATTGGCAGATCGATCACTTCGTGGTCGGAGCCCTTGCGGCCGGGTTTCCACATGCTGGTGGTTTCGGAGATCAGCTGCGCGAAATCCTTGTCCGGTGTGACCATGAACGATTCGAATTCGTCCTGCTCGGCGCGTTTGACCAGCGTGCCGATGATGTCATCCGCCTCGAATCCATCCAACTCCAACACCGGAATGTGGAACGCGCGGCAGAGGTTCTTCACATGCGGAATCGCGGCCGCGAGCTCCTCCGGCATCTCGTCGCGCTGGGCCTTGTAAGCGGGAAATAGAATGTGCCGCGGGGTAGGCGCAGAGGTATCGAAGGCGACACCGATGTGCGTGGGATTTTCCTTTTCGAGAATCGAGAGCAGCGTGTTGATGAAGCCGTAGAGCGCGGAGGTGTTGATGCCCTTGGAGTTACGGATGGGATTCTGGATGAGGGCGAAGTGCGCCCGATAAATCAGGGCCATGCCGTCGAGCAGGAAAAGACGTTTCATCGAGGCAGCTTGGTCTCCCCCGTGGCGGGCGTCCAGCGAATGTCAGCCGCCTAGTGCGGCTGGACGTCGAGCATCAGCGAAATGTGCATGGCCGTGAGTTCGCCCATCGATTTACAATCGCCGAAGCCGCTGGTGCCGTGCATCCGGTCGAGCTCGCGGGCCAGCGTGACGACATGCTCGTGCGGGGCGATGCTCTCGCGCCGCATGATCCCGAGCAGTGCGCGCAGGCGGCCGCTTTCGACCTTGGCCCTGCGGGCCATCTGCGCGTGCTCCTCCGCCACGTACTGGTCGATGCTCTTGCGGTTTAGCACTTCGAAGGCGAGGCGGGTGACTTTGCGGTTCGAGTTGAAGCGGAATGCCAGATAGATATTTCCGTTTCCCTCATACGACTGCTGGTCGAAATCGATCGCCCTCACCCGGTACTGGACTTCCTCGAAATCCGGCGTGATGTCGACGACGTAGTTCACGCTGCGCATGTCGCCAAGCAGCCGGATGAAGCCGCGTTCGGTGAATTTTGTGAACTCCTTGGCGATGCGCACCTTGTTGAGGCCGGGCTGGGTGAGGTAATCGCGGAGAAACACGTCACCGGGGACGCCGGCGATGTGCTCCTCGATCAGCGTATTGCCGTTGACCAGATAGTTCATCCGGTTAGGCGAGAGGATGTGTTCCAGCTCAAGTCCGTAGATTCGCGAGGCGTCCGCCTGTTTGACGTAGAAGTAGTCGGAATTGTCGTTGAACAGGTTGGTGATGCGGATTCGGAACGGTTTGGAATTTCCGAAGTCTCCGAAGTCGATGCGATCCACCAGGAGGTGGTCGTGCTGCTCCGCGTCGCGGCCGAGTTTGAGCTCGGTGTAAATGCTCGTCAGACGGGGCCTCAGTTCGGCGATAACCTCCGGCGAGTACATTACCGAGAGCCACAAGGTTTCCCGCCCGGACGGATCCTCGTAGGGGACTGCCCCGCTGAACCGACAGAGGTCATCGTAGACTTTGGGAATCTCCCGCTGGCGGTCGAAATGATAGAGATACTGCCGCAAAGACGGCGAAACCGGGTATTTCTGCTTCTGCCGGGCGATCATGTCCTGAAATTACCGGGCGAATCGAGCGCTGACAAGCGGCGCGATCATTTGCGCCCGGAGTGGTTGAAACTCAGCGCTTGGCGGAGTTGAGGATGCAATCGATGAATTGCTGCATGCGCTGGAGAATGTCCACGTCCACCAGTTTGTAGTCGGATGAGGTCTGGAGCCACGCCTGGGCAGTGTCCTCCGCTTTGGAAGATTTTCCGGGCGCCACCGGCTCGATACGGGCGAGCTCGGAAAGTATACCGGTGAAGGCTCTCTCACAGCCGTGGCGAATGTCGTCATCGCCGGGAAGTGGGACCGGTGACTGGTCCAGTTCACCGAGGATCCGGACGATCAGCGGGAACCGCGACATCGCGCGGTTGATTTCTTCTGCGGCGAGCTTGCGGCTCTGGGGGGACGGGCGATTCATGGGGGACTGGTTTATATCAGGTAGGGCGTTCATGGATTCGCTGCCAGCTTGCGGCTCCCTCTACTGAATTGCCAGTGACCAATTCGGCATTCTTCAGAAGACAGACCTGCGGGAAAACCGCCATGGCGCGGAGCATTGAGCTGATTTTTTGGTCGCTGGCCGGTGCCGGGAATGCGAGGTTCCCGCCATGAGCAACGACGAGATATTCATGCGCCGCGCCATCGAGCTGGCCCGTGCCGGCATGAACCAGGGCGCAGGCGGACCTTTCGGAGCCGTGGTGGTGAAAGACGGAACCATCGTCGGCGAGGGCTGGAACCAGGTGCTCGCTAACAACGACCCGACCGCCCACGGGGAAATCACCGCCATCCGTGACGCCTGCGGCCGGTTAGGAACATTCCTGCTGGAAGGCTGCGAGATCCACACGACCGGGCAGCCGTGCCCGATGTGTCTCGGCGCGATCCACTGGGCGAGGATTGTGAAAATCCACTATGGATTCCGAATCGAGGACGCTGCGGCGATCGGCTTCGACGATTCCGAATTTTTCCGGCAGATGACCCTGCCACCGGAGCAACGGGCGATTCCGTCGCATGAGGTTTGCCGCGAGGAGGCTCTGGTTCTGGCCCACGAGTATTCGGTGCTGCCCGGAAGGCGGCATTATTGACGCAAACAGCGGAAAAAACCCCCGCGACGCTTGGCTTGACGAGTGGCCCCGAGGAAGAAGAAGCTACTTGCCATGGCATGGAGGATCGAAGAGGCGGTCGCCCACGGCGAAATTGACAACACCGTCGAGGGACACACGACCGGGCGCATCTGGCTGGCCGGCCGGGAAGAGCCCTTAATCCTGAACCTGGACGGCGACTGCTGGCGGGACCTCGCCGGCACGCGGCTCCAGTTTGAGAACCCCTCGCCGATTTCGAATCCCGACGCGGAGGCCCTCGACGTGGACCAGGCTGGCATCGTCGGCGACATGACCGCCTCGCGGAAGAACAAGGTGCCCACCGTGAGCGAGGAGGAATTCCACGAGCTCTATCAAAACCACCAGGACATCCCCCACGAATGGCGGAACACGCTCTATCTGGAATGGTTCAGCGAGATCAACGGCCGGGTGGTCATCGAGACCTACTCTTTCAAACTGACGATTTCCCCGCACGAGTGGGAAATGGACGAGGACGCCGAAGAGGCGCAGAAACTCGCCAACCTCAACTCCATGCGGGACTTCATGGCCCAAGTGATCCGCCGCCGGAATCCGGAAGGACCAGAACCTGACATTTCCGAAGAACTCGATGAATTCGCCTGGGAGGAACGACTGAAGGAATCCGACCGCCTGACCGACGCCTATCAGGAAGTGCTGGAGAAATACATGGAGGACTCGGACAGCGAGCAGAAAGAGGCGTTTGTCATGGGCTGGGACGGCCTGCTCGACGCGCTCGCCGATCGCGACGAGGCGGGCGACGAGGAGGACTTCACCAGCCAGGGCAGCTCCCGCGGCGGAGACGATTTCCTCGGCTTCGACGAAGAGAATCCCGACGCGGATGAATTCGACGATGACGATGACGACGACGACGACGAATCCTACCCTGACGACGAAGAGGATCATCCACTACAGGCCAAGGCCCAGGAACTCGCAATGCGGGCGATGGATGTGATCGAGCGCGACGCCGGCCCGGGCACGCCGTCCTATCTTTTGATCACCAATCTCCTGCAAGTGAGCGGCAAACTCGCAGGCGTGCTCTACGGCCGTAACAGTGGCTATCAGCCAGAAGCCGGCTTCGTTCTTGCCGTCCTGAAGCGCTGCCTGAACTGGCTCAACGAAGCGGTCGGTGCCTGCCAGCAGCTGACAGAACTCGAGCGCGACCCTGATCAAAAGGCCGCGTTGGAACACATCCGCAGCTCGATTTTCGAAATCCGCGACAGCATCGTGGAAATGCGTCGGGAGCTGAAGTAGATCCTCGGCAGATGCGACTTACCGCCGGAGCTTACGGGTGATCATCCCGAGCGCATCCTCGGCCTCCGCCACACGCATCAGTTTGGATGCCACGAAGTAAACACCCGATGCCACACCGATGGTCAGACTGAGGTAGATCACTTTGGGCAAGAACCGGATCGCGGTCAGGTCGTTGAAGAGGAACCGGTTCGCTGCGAGGCAGACACCTGCCATCGCGACACCCGCGAAGAGAAGTTTGGCGAACAGAACCAGCAACCCAACCGTTCCGAGGTCGCCCGCGAACTTGCGCATCGCGAGGAACAGGATGATGAAATTCACCGACGCCGTGATACTGGTGGTTAGAGCGAGCGATTCGTGGCCCCACTTCATCACGAACACAAAAAAGTAGTTGAAACCCAGGTTCAACGCCAACGCGAAGAAACTCACCATCATCGGGAACCAGCGCTTGTCGATGGCATAGAAAGCCGGTTGCAGGACCTTGAGCCACGCGTAGAAAAGCAAGCCGTATCCGTAGGCCCGCAGCGCGCCCGCCGTCTGCAGGCGGTCGGTCACGTCGAAGGCTCCACGTTCGTAAAGCACGCTCACGATCGGCTCTGCCAACAGGACCAGTCCGAGTGTGGATGGCAGGACGAGAAACGCCACCAGCCGCAGTCCCTTCGCCAGCGTCGGCCGGAAATCCCCGCCGATTCCGTTCACCGCCGCTCTTGATAGAGCGGGCAGGGTCACCGTCGCCACCGCCACGCCGAATACGCCGATCGGAAGCTGCATCAGCCGGAACGCGTAGCTCAGCCAGCTAACCGCCCCCTCGCCCACGCCGTAAGCGAACATCGCGTTCACCACCACGTTGATCTGCACGACCGAGGCGGCGATCACCGCCGGGCCCATGAGTCTCAGAATCTGCCGCACTCCGGAATCCCGCCAGTTCAAATCCGCCGCAAACCGGTATCCCGCCGCCCTCAGCGCCGGGAACTGGCAGACCAGCTGCGCCAGCCCGCCGATCACCACGCCGATGGAAAACCCGATCAGACTCTGCGGCCCCCAGTTCGGATCCATCCAATAACCGATGGACGCGCCACCGATCATCGAGCCGAGATTGAAGAAACAAGACGAAAGCGCAGGGATGCCGAAGACGTTCTTCGCGTTAAGCATCCCCATCACCAGCGCGGCCAGCGAGACTAGCAGGATGAACGGATACATCACCCGCACCATCGTCACCGTGAGCGCGATTTCGGCTGGATTGTAGATCCGGGGGGAGTTTCCGCCGCGCGAAAGCGACGTCAGCAGGTCGACGATCCAGGGTGCAGCAAGAATCCCTAGCAGCGTCACCCCGCTCATGAAAACGGCGGCGAGCGTCATCATCTTGTGCGCCAGCGCCCAGGCGGACTGATCACCCTCGGTTTTGAGTTTTTTTGAAAACGTCGTGACAAACGCCTGCGAGAGCGCGCCTTCCGCGAACAGGTCGCGCAGCAGGTTCGGCACCTTGAAGGCGAGATAGAAGCAATCCATCCATTTGCTTCCGCCGAAAAGCCCGGCGAACATCATCTCCCGTGCGAGGCCGAGCACCCGGCTCGCCATCACGGCGGCGCTGACTTTCCAAGTGGCTTTGGCGGAGGACATCAGGAGAGCAGCTTTTCGCTGCCCAACACCACTTTGAGAACCGAGCGTCTGCCAGCCGGGAGGGTGATCTTGTTAGTCCCGACGTTGCCGGATTCCACGCAGACCATTTTCAGGTATTCCTCATCGCCGAAGTCGGGCATGCGGATGGATTTGTCGATCCAAGGATTCCAGACAACCGTGGAGTTGGAGCCTGATTTCGAAACCAGGATTTTGCGGCCGTGACCGGGATCATGGATCTCGACGGTTGAAATGGAGTCGTTATAGACACGCTCCATTTCGCTGTTGACCCGGATTTCCGGGTCGGTCTCGACCATGGAGGTGTTGTTCAGCTTGTTGATGAATTCGCATTTGGACAAACCGGTGATCGAAATGGCGTTAATGTCGCTGATCTGGAAATAGGTGTGCAGGCAGGTTTCAAAATCAGAATCCCGGCTGCCGATATTGACGACGCCCAGTTCCAGGGTGAGTTCCGCGCCAACCGTGACGAGATACTCGACCATGAAGTCTCCGAGGCGGGCAAGTTCAAAGAGCAGCCTAACCGAGCCGTTCGCGAGTAGTGAGGTTTCCTTGAGATCCCATTCCTCCGTGCGGGCGTAGCCATGGACCGGCAATCCCTCGCGGGGACCGAACCAAGGAAAAATTAACGGCACGCCGCCACGGATCGGCTTGTCCGGCAGGAAGTCGCTGGCTTCGCTCATGAAAAGCAATGGTGCCTCGCCTTTTTTCTCAAAGCGGGTGACGTGGGCACCGTGCAGATAGATTTCCGCCAGACTTGCGGAGGTTTCCACGACGACTTTCCGCAAGCCCCCCTCACCTTCCATCAGCGAGACATGACCCGGAATTTCAAACTGTTGAAGTTTGCTCATCGTTGGTTATTTTTTCTTGCGCAGGAATGGAGGGAGATCGAGGTCCTCGCCCTCGAACACGTTAGGAGTTTCGCCCTCGAAGCGGCCGCGAGGCGCGGAATCCAGTGAGAGTTCGTTTTGCGCGCCGCTCGGCTTGACGCCGAGCTTGAGCTTGGGCGGCTCCGCATCGGTCGAAACAATCGGCTCGGGAGCCGATTCCAAATCTGCGAACACTTCCAGTTCGGCCTCCTTTTCAGGAGGCTCGGATGCTTTCGACTTTCCCCATGGGGCGACCAACGAGGGTCTTTTCCGCGCCGCCGGGATGAAGCTCGGGGTCGTGGGCTCGGGCGCTTCGATTTCCTCGATGGGCACGGGATGGATTTCCTCCACTGCCGTGTAAACTTCCTCGCGGAGCTCTACCAAGACCACTTCCTCCTCGATGGATTCCGGGGTTGCGGGGGGCTCTTCTTCCTTTTCGACTTCCGGCTCAGGGATGCTGGGTTCCTGCGGCCGCGTAACCGGATCGGTGAAAGTAAAAGCGGATAGATCGCGCTCCGGAGCGGTCGGTTTGGCGGGGATCTCAGGCTCGGCGAACGGGCGCTCGCTGTCGAACAAACCGGGTGCGCTCGCCGCAGCGACGTCCGCCGTGGACTTGCGGAATTTGGAAAGCGGGGAAACCAGAGGAGCCTCGCGCACGGGTACAGGTTCCAGTGTGCGGACCGGCGCAACTGCGGGCAGCGTGAACGCGGACTCGTGATCGGGCTCCGGCTCGGTTTCGCGAGCCAATGCGGCTTCAAACGCTGCGACCTTCACCGGCGGCGGGGTGAATCCCGAGCTGGGATCGAGAATCGGATTTTCTTGCGACCGGTGGCTGAGGGTTTCCCGGGGTGCCATGGCGAGGAAATCCTCGGGCAGGGCGCTGATCAGGGTGATGGAAAGCGAATCGCCCATCGCCGGATCGATGGCCGCGCCGAAGAGCACGTGGGCCTTGTCCGGGACGAATTTCTGCAACCGCTGCATGAGAAGCTCGATTTCGAAAAGCGTCAGGTCCTCGCCGCCGGATAGATGGACCAGCACGGTTTGCGCGTCTTTCAGCAATGTCCCTTGGTCGAGCAGCGGGCTGTTGAGCGCGTTTCTTAAAGCCTTGATCGCGCGGTCCTTGCCCTCGGCGATGCCGGAGCCGAAGAGGCAGCGGGAACGGTTTGTGCGGAGCGCGCTCATCAGGTCGTCGAGGCCGACGTTGATCAGGCCGGGTCTAACGACCAGTCGGATGACCGCCTTGATCGATTCGCAGATCATGTGGTCCGCCGCGCCGAAGGCTTCGTGGATGCCTTGCTTGGCAAGCACGAGCTCGCCCATGCGGTTGTTGTCGAAGGTGACCAGCGCGTTGGATAGAACGGCGAGTTCGTTGAGCGCGGTCTCCGCCTGCTCGCGGCGGCGTTTTCCTTCGAAGGCAAACGGCATGGTGGCGAAAACGACGACGAACGCCCCTTCCTCGCGGGCGATCCGGGTGATGATGGGTGAGGCGCCCGAGCCGGTTCCACCGCCGAGGCCGGTGCAGAGGAAAACGATGCGGCGGCCCTTGATCGACGCGCGGATCTGCTCTTCCGCTTCGAGCGCAGCCTGGTGTCCGAGCTCCGGATCCCCGCCGGAGCCGAGACCTTTGGTGAGATTTACGCCGAGTTGGATTTTCTCGCGGGCAAGGCAGGTGGCGAGCGTCCGGACGTCGGTGTTGAGCGCTAACAACTCGGCTCCTTCCATGCCATCGAGCGCGATCCGCTCAAGCATGTTGGCACCGGCACCGCCGAGACCGATGATTTTCACGGCCGACGTGGGGATGGTTTGATGGGGATCGCGGGAGTAAGGGATCATGGCTTTGTAAGATTTTTGAACATCGAACATCGAACGTTCAACATTGAACTTCGATATGAAGAATTAGAAAAGTCGGCGTTTGTCGGCGGTGAAGATGCTGGTTTAGGAAATTCCTCTTCCATTCGATGTTCAATGTTGGGCGTTCGATGTTCGATGTTCGCAGTCATTTTCCGAACGGCCAGAACATGCGGCCGATTTTTCCGAACAGCCCGGGTGGTGCGGCACGCTCGGTTTCGAGAATCTGGGCATAGCGGATCAGCCCGATGGCGGTGGCGTAGTGGGGATCCTTGAAACTTGCATGCGCGCCACTGACTTCCGGCGGCTCAGGGCGGTAAATGTCGCGGCCGAAGACGTCGAAGGCGAGTCCGTCGAACCCGCGCATGAGGCTGGTACCGCCGGTGAGGAAGACTCCGGCGCCGATCGCTTCGACCGCTCCGGCGGGTAGCCGCGACCTGACCAACTTGAGCGTTTCCTCCAGCCGCTGGCGGATGATTTCATTGAGGATGCTGCGGCCGACCTCGACCTCGGCGAATCCGCGGTCATCCGTTAGCTTGGCGGTGCCCACGGATTTCGAGGGATCGGAGGAAGCGTCGCCTTCCATGATTTTCAGGCGTTCCGCTTTGGAAAACGGCAGGCCTGTGACAAGGTGGATGTCGTTGGTGACGTGGTCGCCACCGACGGGGATGCAACCGGACGCCGCGATGGCTCCGTTTAGATAGAGCGCATAGTCGGTGGTGCCGCCGCCGATGTCGATGACGAGCGCTCCACGCTCGCGCTGCTCGCGGTCGAGAGCCATTTGCGCGGTGGCGATGGGCGAGAAAACAATGTCATCCACCTCCAGCGGCATTTCCCGGACGAGTTTGATGCTGTTCTGAATGCGGGTGCCGATGCCGTGCACGACGTGGAAATCCGCTTCCACGGTTTTCCCGAAAAGCCCGACCGGCGTGCTGGAATGCTCGAGTCCGTCGAGCAGATAGTTCCGGATGATCGGGTGCAGATAGACGTGATCCGGTGGAATGTGAACCTCGCGGGCGATGGTGCGCGCCTCCTCGACATGCTCGGCGGTGACGGTCGGTTCGCCATCGGGCAGGCGATAGGTGCCGCGATGGTTCACACCTTGGATGTGGGCGCCGGTGACGGCGAGGAACACGCTGCCGATTTCCACATCGCTGGCGTCTTCCGCCTTGGCCAGCGCGTCCTTGAGGCAGGCGCGGGCTTGGGAAAAATCATAGATCTCCCCCTTGCGGACGCCGGCGGATTTCGTCACGCCGATTCCCAAAATCTTGACCGCGCTGTCCGCCTTCACCTCACCGACGACAATGCAGGTCTTGCTGGTGCCGATCTCGAGTCCGACGTGGATTTTTGTGCGACGTGCCATGGAAGGTTGGATTGCGAAAAGAAATCAGTTTCGGTTGAGAAGATTTTTCAAATCACGGGTGCGGCGGTCTTCCCGGATTTCCTGAGGGCTTGGCTCGGCAACGGGAATCGCCCGGGGAATTGCTGATTCACTGCGCAAAGTGATGGGGATGTTGTGTTTGGGGATGAGGTTGATGGTGGCGATGGAGTAGCCTTTTTGGTTCGAGTGGTCCATCGCCATGCGCAGACTGTGAATCTGCCGCTCGTGATCTCCAAGCCCGAAGGTGGACGATGTTCCTTGGCGGGTGACCAACACCAGAGACCAGGCGTTCACCTGGGTCACCGAGTCGATCCATTGCAGCGACTCCGGATCCGCCGCGGAGGCCGAATCCAGCAGGCGGCAGCAATGGGCGAACTCCGGATGACCGATCGGCTGCCCGGCGGTGATCGGAAATTTTCCGGACTGCGGAAGGATGATCATCGGGAGATTCATCGCCGACTCCAACTGCAAGTCCGGGCATGGATAGGCGACGCCGGCCCGGTCCACGAGCATCCCGCCGCCGCGGCGCACGGCCAGGAGTCCGGCATCCGGACATGCGATCCATGCCTTCGGAGTGCGGGCGACCACACGCACCATGAGCTTGCCGGGTAGGTGGCGCTCCGCGCGTGCTTCAGCGATTCCGGGCATGGCCCTGAGTTTCGTGGTCACTTCCTCCACATCAATGTCAAAAAGGCTGGGCGGAGGAGAAATCCCGATCATTTCGGCGAGGCCGGCTTCGTCGATCACTGGATTTGCATTCAGATCGAGGATCTTCAACTGGAAATCCGGGTTCTTATAAAACGCCCGCTGGATCCCCTGCCAGACGCCCCAGCCGAGGCCGACGACGGCAGCAAGCACCAAGGCGTATTTCGTCATTCCGCCAAGCAGCCCGAGGAATCCCAGCCAAGCGATGCGCGGCGACATGACACGGACTTCCAGCACCTTCGAGCGCTGGTGGCGGCGGACTTTGCTGGTGTGGCGTTTTGACATGTCAGGAACGGAGTTTGAGAGAAATCTCGGCGATCGTCTTACACAACTCGGGGAAGGAAATACCAATGGCAGCCGCCGCCTTTGGCAACAAGCTCGTCTCTGTCATACCCGGAATGGTGTTGGCTTCCAGCACGAAGGGCCGGTTTTGCGAATCCAACAGCACATCCACCCGGGAATAAACCTCCACCCCGAGCGAGCGGTGCGCGGCAAGCGCGGCGGCCTGCACCGCCATGGTGGTTTCCAAGTCAAGATCTGCCGGGCAGACATACTCGCTGCCCTTCGCACCGCTGAGCCACGGGTATTTGCTGGCCATGTCATACACCCCGTCCGGAGGCGAAATATGGACAATAGGCAAGGTTAGATCGTTGAGGATTCCGATCGTGAGCTCCTTGCCTTCGATGAATTCCTCGATGAGCACTTCGCTGTATTTCTCCGCGGCTTTCAACAGTGCTGCGGGCACGTCGTCTTGTGCCTTCACGATCTGGATGCCGACACTGGACCCTTCCAGCGGTGGCTTGATGACGAGCGGCGCCTTGATCGCAAGCTCGGGAACCACCCCAGGGCTGAGGGAAACCGTCTCGGAGCGCGCGGTCGGCACTCCGGCAGCGAGGAACTTCTCCTTTGCCAGCGACTTGTTGATGGCGAGCTTGCTGCTAGCCGATCCGGCTCCGGTGTAGGGAACTCCAAGCGCTTCGAGCGCGTCCTGGAGTTGCCCGTCCTCGCCGAAGGTCCCGTGGATCACGTTGAAAGCGAGGTCCGCGCCCTCCGGCAAATCAATTTGAGTGTTCGTGACATCAACCGGCACCGCGTCGAGCCCGAGTCCTAACAACGCTTTGAGCACGGCCTTACCCGAAGCAAGCGAGACTTCGCGCTCCGATCCCGGACCACCCATCAGCACTGCGATCTTTTTTCCGCTCAGCATTTTCGTTTTAAGTTAGAATGAGGGTTCGTCGTCGCCGAGAATCTTGATTTCCGTTTCGAGCTCAACCTGGCGCTCGTCGCGGGCTTTTTCCTGGATGAACTCGATGAGCGTTAAAATTTCCAACGCCGTCGCGCCGCCCTGGTTGACGACAAAATTCCCGTGCACTTCGGAAACCGCCGCGTGGCCGCAGGTGGTGCCTTTGAGGCCCATGGAATCAATCACCCGACCGGCGGGAATGAACTCGGGATTTCTGAAAGTGCAGCCGGCGGAGGCGGCGATCGGTTGGGAGGACTTGCGCTTTTCACGCGAGGCGTCCCAGCGCTCCTTGATGTTCGCCGGAGTGTCGTTTTTGCCCTTGAAAACCGCCTGCAACGCGAAGTTCCGGCGGAGTTCCGCGACGTTCCGGTAGCTGGCGACGATTTCCTCGCGCTCGCGGGTGCGGATGACTCCGTCTTCGTCGAGAAAGGTGACGCGGACGACTTGGTCGAAGGTCTCGATGCCCATCGCGCCGGCGTTCATCCGCAGCGCGCCGCCGACGTTGCCGGGGATGCCTTCCATCCACTCGAATCCGCCGATGCCGCTGCCGCCTGCCACACTGGCGAGTTTTTTCAAACGCACGCCCGCCCCGGCGGTGACGTGGCCGCGGCCGTCGACAGAGACTTCGGAAAACACTCCGCCGGTCGGATGGATCACCGCGCCGCGGATACCGCCATCACGGACTAACAAATTTGATCCACGACCGACGACGCGCACCGGGATGCCGCGCTCGCGGCAGTAGTCGACGAGGAACGCGAAGCCGTAAAAACTGTGCGGTTCGAGCCAGTATTGCGCCGGGCCGCCGACTAACAAAGTCGTATGACGACTCATCGGCTCGTAGATTTTTCCATCGATCTCGCCGGGTGGCATGAGCGCGCGCATTTCCTCGAGGATCTTGAGATCCGCGGCGATGCGTGTACCGGCTTCGTGGACGTTTCCAGCGCCGAGCGTGATGAGCAGGTCGCCGGGCTGGAGCGCGTGGCCGATGGCGTGGTGGGCAGTCGCGAGATCTGGCAGATAGGTGGCGGGAATATCGCCGTGGACTTTCATCGCATCGATGAGGGTTTGGCCGGAAATGCCTTTGATCGGCTTTTCCGAAGCGGCGTAGACGTCGGTAATGAAGACGAGGTCGGCGGCTTGCAGGACTTTTCCGAAATCATCGGCCAACGCCTGTGTCCGGGTGTAGCGGTGCGGCTGGAAGAAGACGACGAGCCGCTTCGGCTTGAGCGAGCGGGCGGTCTGGAGCGTGGCGGCAAGCTCGGACGGATGGTGGCCGTAGTCGTCGATGATCCGATAGCTCGCGGAGAGATATTTGGTTTCGAAACGGCGCTTGGCCCCGGCGAAGGTGGCAAGTGCGCGGGCGACGAGGGTGAAATCCGCGCCACAGCTATCCGCCAGGGCGATGGCGGCGAGCGCGTTGAGCACATTATGATTTCCCGGGATGCCGAGTTCGACGTCGCCGAGCACTTCCCCCTTTTTCTTCACCGTGAACGCGGACGAACCTTTGAGATCGCGGAGATCGGTAGCGGTGTAGTCGGCGTCTTCCCAGCCATACGAAACGGCATTTTCGCGGGCGGCGGCGACTTCAGTGGCGACCGGATCCTCAGCGCAATAGACGAGTTTTCCGGACGTCTGGTCGGCGAGTTGAGTGAAGACTTCCTTGATGTGCTCGATGTCCCGATAGAAATCGAGGTGCTCGGCTTCGATGTTGAGGATCACCGCATGCTCGGGTCGATAGAGGGCGAGTGTGCCGTCACTTTCATCGCCTTCCGCGACCATGTGCTCGCCGTCCTCGGACCATTTCGCGTTCGCGCCGAGGATGGGGATTTCCGCGCCGACGTAGTGGCTGGGTTTCTGGCCGGCCTCGCGCAGGACGTGGGCGGTCATCGAGGAGGTCGTGGTTTTCCCGTGGGTTCCGGAAATGACGATGCCTTTTTTCGTGTGGAGAATGGCAGCCAGGCACTCGGCGCGGCGGAGGAGCTGGATCTTCCCTTTCTTGGCGGCGGCGTATGCGGGATTCTCCGGTTTGATCGCGGAGGAATAGACGACGAGTTCCGCCTTTTTCACTGCGGCGGCGGTGTGGGGAGAGGAGAAAATCAGGCCGACTCCCTGCATCCGCTCGGTTTCCGCCGTGGTCACCTTGTCCGATCCGCTCACCTTGTGACCCATACCTAGCAGCAGCAGCGCAAGCCCGCTCATGCCGGATCCGGCCACGCCGATGAGATGGATGTGGAGGGGAGTGCTCCGGTCGGTGAGGCGTTTGCTGAGTTCGATCATGATGGCGTGAGAGTGGCTTCGATGGCGGCGCACACCCGGTCCGCGGCGTCCGGGACGGCGAGTGCGCGGGCCGCTTTTGCCATGCGCTTGTAGGTTGGCAAGCCTTGCAGAATGGAAGTGGCCAATGACGCGAGTTTTTCCGCGTCGAGGTCGCGTTCCTGGACCAGCTTGGCGGCACCGGCGGACTCGAAGACCTCGGCGTTGCGCGTCTGGTGGTCGTCGGCGGCGTAGGGATACGGAACGAGAATCGACGGCAGCCCGGCGATCGCGATTTCCATCAGACTGGATGCCCCCGACCGCGCGATGATCAAATCGGCTACCGCGTAGGCGGACGCCATTTGCGCACAGAAACCGAGCACCTTGTAGCCCTCGCGGCCCTGGGTGATTTCGGACACCCGCTGGAAATCGAGCGCCCCGGCGATGTGCAGCACCTGCGTCTCCAGCGGCAAGCTGGCGGCAGCTTGGGCGCTGAGTTCGTTCAGGCGCCGCGCGCCCTGGCTGCCGCCGGTGACGACGATGACGGGTCGCGCCGGATCAAGTCCGAAGAGCATCGCCGCTTCCTCGCGGGAGGGCAGATTCATGATTTCCGGTCGCACCGGAGTTCCCGTGGTGACCGTCTCGCGATTCGGGAAAAACGCCTTTGCCGCATCCAGTCCGAGGAAAACGCGGGTGCAAAACCTGCTCGTCATCACATTCGAGCGACCTGGCCTGGCGTTCGAATCGTGGACGAAGGTCTTCAGTCCGAGCTTGTGGCCGGCATACACCGGCGGCAGCGATGTAAAGCCACCCATGCCCAGAACGGCATCCGCGCCAAACTCCCGGATGATCGCCTTGCACTGGCTGATCGAGCCCCAGAGTTTCCACAAAAACGGCAACATCCTCAACGATAGCGTCGGCGGCTTGGCCACGGCGGGAACGGTCTTGAAATGCAGGTGCGTGTATTTCGCGGAGGCCTCCGAATCCACCTTCTTTTCCGAAATCAGCAGCATCACCTCGTGCCCCCTGGCGCGCAGAGCTTCTCCCACGGCGATTCCGGGAAACAAGTGGCCTCCGGTGCCACCACAGGCGATGAGGATTTTCAGGGATTTGGGCACGGGCGGGAGAGTGAAAAGCCTGAATCGCGCGTTGGAAACCGTTTTCCCACGCCTCTTCGGGAAAAACTAAGCAAATCCTAATTATCCGGCAATCCTCAAAACGTCCGAAGCCCGGGAAATTTCCATACCTTGAATCGGAGCACAAAAAAGGGTGACGGCATCGCTGCCGCCACCCCCGAGGAATTCTAATTTCGGTCTGGACCGGTTCAAGGAGTCACCACTTCGAGTCGCACGAACAACTTCGGTTCGGAAGGAGGCAAGGTGTAGGTGACGAATCCACCGCTATCGACAGCGTCCGCCGTTTTGTCCGTCCAAGTGGACAGGTTGTCCGAGATCCACACTTTGAAAGTGGCACCGAATGCGGCGGCGCTGTGCGGCCAATTGATTACTCCGCTTACCGGTTGCGGATTTGGAGTGAATGAGGAGCCGGTTTGACCCATGAAATATTCCACGCCGTTGGCCACGCCGTCACCATCGAAATCCTGGGCCGCACCTTGGCCGCCAGCATTGGCAGCGGACCAACCCGAGAATCCGTTATTATTGTCGAAGAAGACCGTGGGCAGCTCCAAAGGGGTTTCACCGGCCGTCATCGTGAAAGTCCGGTTGCTGATGCTCCCTTCGTAGCCGTTGGACGGTGCTCCAGCGCGAGTATTCTTAAACTTATAAGTGCCGAACGAGGAACCGACCGTGCCTGTGAACCCAGTCACCGTGCCAGTGTAGACGCCATCCGCGTTCGCATCAGTAAGCGGAAGGTCCGAGAGTGAACCTGCCGGGCCATCAAAGAAATCCACGACGACATCATCGAAGCCCAGTGTGAAGTTTCCGATCGCGCCCTGCACTCTCATGTCCACGCTGAAGACGATATCGCGGGTGACAGTGGCAGCCACCAATGGGTTTGCATCAGCATTGTCGAGGATCGTATCTCCGTCGGAATCGCCGTTACCAGGATCGGTATTGGCGAGGTATTCTTGGGCTGCGGTCCATGCGTCGCCGTCCGCATTGTCACCTGCCGCAACTCCGTATGCGGCGAGGTACTCCGCCTCGGTCGCATAAGTGATCCGCGTCAGCGATCCGACGACAGGAGCCACGTTATTGAAGGCAAAGCGGTGGAATCCGGATGCCGCGATGTTGGTTTCATAATTTCCACTCGGGGTGGCGGCTCCCCAGCTGTTCGTGTAGGAACCATTTGCCGCGTACTTATACTGGATGCCACCGGGAGCAACGATCTTGAAATCGAGAGTCCAATCATTCTGATCCGCCAGGCTAGTGCCCTTCCGGGTCATCGCATTTCCAGCCGTGCCATCCACCACCCACTGGGGATTGGTATAACTTCCGGGAACCGCCATGGAGGCAAAGGTTGGGGTGTTAGGATTGGATAGAAAACCAAATGGATAGGGTGTGTTGATTTCCGCGAAATCACTTGCACCATCCGCGTCGGTATCTACCACCAGAGGGTTTGTCCCAGTTTCAGCCGGGGAAACATAGGTGCCGGTATTGTTTTCCACAATGTCGTTCAGGCCGTCGTTGTCGTCGTCCGGATCGACGTTGTTGGGAAGGCCATCATTGTCCGTGTCAACGTTGTCCACCGTCAGGGAAATCGTCTGGACACCGGCTTCGACTTCGAAGTCCATGCTATTGATATTGCCGCCGATATCGCCCGAACCAGTCCAAGAAGCGAGCACTTGATTGGATGCGTAGTCGGAATTTCCGTTAACCAGCAACGCCATGAGTTTGACCGGCTGAGATGCTCCGAATGGCACGCCAAGTCCCGCGAGACTGAGTTTCATTTCAACGCCGGTGCTGATACTCACGTAAGGCGGTGGAGCACTTGCCCACGCCGACCGCACCGAGGTAACGAAATCACTTGTCGATGGACTTGTAGTCCCTGCCTCCCCCACATAGTTGCGGGTACCCGCCAACAAATTATAGCGGTTGACGTAGGAAGCTACTCCGTTTCCATCTCCGAACACCCGGACCGCATAGTCAGGTTCGAAGCCCAATTCGAAAGTTAGGCCCGTCGTAGGAGAAGTACCAAGATTATTGATCGTATTCTCTTCGCCACCCGAGTTGATCAAAGGCTTCGGGATGTAGGTTACACCTCCGGGTTTGGAGTCGATGAAGAGCAAGATAGCATTTCCTTGGGGTTTACCTGCGATGAAAACCGCGAGATTGGAGCCATCTTGCGCGGTGTGAAGGTTTGCGAGAGCGTTATCATTGCCCCAGCCGGAAGTCGTCGTCTGAACGGCACGCTCGGCGTAACCGGTGTCCGAACCGTTCCGGACGCCGTCGACCGTGACTTGGGCTTGAGCCGCACCGAGGGCGGACATAGTGAACAAGGCGGAATAAAGGCAGCCTCGCCTGTTGAGTTTCTGATGGATTTTCATGGGGATTTCGCAGAAGCGGTGTGAATTGGGTTTGCCACGGCGTTAGCTTAACCTGCCGCGGAGTATTCCTCTGTCAACACTTCAAATGTATTCACCACAGTCCCGGTTTAGATTTTCTGAAAAATTTCTTCAGCCGTGGATTGGCTGCGGTATCCTCCGCCCATGCAACACCGGGTGGAAATGTGGAAAACCTTGCGCCGTGGACTCACTCTCGCGGCCATTCTCTGCGGAGCGTATTTCCTCGTCCTCCGCCCGATCGAGCGGACGCTCACCGGCACGAGAACCAGCATCGAACGCAGCCTTCAACAAGTGCTCGGCGCAATCACCAACACTGACACCCGCATCGTCGAGGGCCGCGCGGAGATCACCGGAAGCTCTGAAATATCGGACCTCTCGCTGCTCGAAATGCGGATGAGCGCCACCCGCACCATCGAGAAATCCGAGAGCATGTATAACGTCCCGCTCGGCACCAAGAAGCTCATCGTCCGCGGACATTACACGGTGAAGGGCGGCTACCGGCTCAAGGATGGGGTCTCGCTGCGGATGGAAAACGGCAAGCCGGTCGCGAACTTTCCCAAGCCCGAAGTGCTGTCCGTCGAGCTGATCGACTTCGACGTGCTCAGCGAGGACAGCGGTTGGCTCAACAAGATCCAGCCAGCGGACCGAGCGCAGATCCTCCGCGAGTTGCGCGAACAGATGCGCAAGGAAGCGGAGCAAAGCGGACTGCTCGACACCGTAGAAAGCTCGCTACGCACCCGCTTGCGTGACCTACTCGGTGTTGAAAACGTTACGGTGGAGCAAACCCTTCCTTAACGCCCGGGCTTCGGCAGCGGCTCGTCGCCGAGGATTTTATCCAAGTCCGCCACCCGTTCCCACGGGCAGCGCTTGCGTTGGTATTTCTTCCAAACCACGTCGCGCAAGGCCCGCCAGACTTCCTCCGGCGGCGGCTTCAGGTCGGTCCACGTCGGGTTGCGTTTTTCGGTGGTCGTCATGATCGTCCATCGAATGCCGAGGTAGTTCGCCCGGTAAAAAACTTTCCCCTCGTCGGTATTTTCGAACCACTCGTGACTTTCCATGGCTCGAGACTGACGGGCCGGAGAACCAGAGACAAGAGGCGAATCCGCTGACTGCGCGTCCCCTGGAAAACGAAACGCCCGATCCCCTGTGAGGAGGATCGGGCGCCGTTGAAAAGGTTGTTAACCGGATGATGGCTTACCAGCCGTCGCCGCCGCCGCCACCTTTGTAGCCGCCGCCACCGCCCTTGTAGCCGCCACCGCCGCCACGGCGATCTCCGCCGTAACCGCCGCCGCCGCCGCCGCCGCCACCACGACGATCTCCGCCGCCGCCGCCGCCGCCGCCGCCACCGTAGCCGCCGCCACCGCCACCGCCGCGGCGTTCACCGCCGTAGCCGCCACCGCCGCCGCCACCGCTCGGACGGAATCCGCCGGGCTTGGCTTCTTTCGGCTCGGAAGCATTCACGCGAAGCGCGCGGCCCTGATAGTCGTAGCCGTTGAGAGCTTCGATCGAAGCGTTCAGTTGGCTCTGGTCGCCGAGGGTCACGAAAGCAAATCCCTTGGATCTGCCGGTTTCGCGGTCGGTGATGATTTTAACCCGTTCAACAGGTCCATAAGCGGCGAAGAGGCCAGTAACGTCTTCTTCAGTAGCGGTGTAGGGCAGGTTGCCCACGTAGATGTCCATTTTTTCTCTATTCTTAGCACGCCATCACATTCAACACTTCCTGAGACCATGGCGTAAAAGACCAGACAAAGTGCGTCCACCTGCGGTTTTGCAAAATGGACGGTATGGATTTACCCGCCCGAATCATGGATGGCAAGAAATGATTTTCCGCGAAATCGACCGCCGATATCGGGGCAATTTCTCCGGCTCCAGCCATGGGAGTTCTGCTTGGGAATCGTCGCTGGCGAACACGGGTGGGTTACTCGACGCCACCCACCTCCCGGAGGAACTTTCTCTGGGCATTTGAGAATCAACCTTCCCGTCCGGGGCAATGCTAACGCGCTCTGCGGGCGGCGAGATCCTCGCGCATGGTCTTGCAGAGGCTTTCGTTCAGACCGTAAAGCGTGAAGAGGGCGGCGAGCAGCAGCAGCCCGGCGGCGGGGATGAGGCTGTTGAGAAGCAGAATCCCGTGGATGGCATCCGGCGTCTGCTCGGCGGCTTTCGGATTGTAACCGAAATAGGAGATCAGGAAGCCGGCAAATGCCGCACCGATTCCCATTCCAGCCTTTTGCGCGGAAGTGGTCGCGGAGAAGGCCACGCCTGTGGTCCGCACTTTAAACTTCCACTCTTGGTAGTCAGCAGTGTCGGCCACCATGGCCCAGAAGAGTGTCGCGTTGATGCCGGCGAAAATCATCCCGAGAATCTGGAAGATGTAGACCAGCGGCATTTGGTCAGGCTTGATGAAATAGAAGGGAATCGCAGTGATCGCCACCATGGTCAGGCTGATGATAAACGACCACTTTTTGCCCATGATCTTGACGGCGAAGCGGGTCATCATGGCCCCAAGAATCATCGCCAAGCCACCAATCAGGAAGTAGGTGCCGATTTGCCCGAGATAGAAAACCTCGATGGCCTGGCCGGACTCCCATTTGAAGAAGGACTTGGCATCTCCGGAAGTGTCAAGCTTCAGATAGCGCTGCAGGTAATAGATCCCCGCAGTGCCGCGCACGACAGCCAGCGTGATGTTGATGATGCCAGTGGCGAACATCATGATCCAGTGGCGGTTCTTGAAGAGCGTCTTTAAATCTTCGAGCAAACTGGTCTTCTGGGCGGCTGGCGGGTGAATGCGCTCCTTGGTGGTCAGGAATGAGATCAGGAAGAGCACCGTCGCAATCACGCTGAAAAGCAACACGGTATTCTGCGCCCCGATTTGCTGATTCAACTGCTTGTCTTCCGTGTTACCACCCAGCTTGATGATGAGCACCATGAAGGTCGAGTTGGCGACAATGCCGCCGATCTGCGCGAGCGACATGCGGTAACTGTTGATGCTGGTGCGCTCCAGTGAATCGTCCGTCATGACGCCTGATAGAGCCCCGTAAGGTACATTGATGGCGGAGTAGAGCAGCATCAGCAAGTTGTAGGTGACCCATGCCCAGACAAGCTTGCCAGCCGGGCTGATGTTAGGCGTGGTGAATGCCAGCACGAAGACGACTGCCAGTGGCACGCACAGCCAAAGCAGGTAGGGACGGAAACGGCCCCACCGGGTTTTGGTCCGGTCGGCGGCAGCACCGACGAAAAAGTCCCAGAACCCATCAGTCACCCGGGCGAACAACAACATGGTGCCTGCCGCCGCCGCAGTGATACCGAAGATGTCGGTATAGTAGAACATGATGAAGTTCATCATGAGCGCCCAGATGAAGTTGCTTGCGGTGTCTCCGAGGCCGTAGCCGACTTTTTCCTGGATCGAGAGTTTCATGGGTTTTGAGAACAGGCTCACAGTTGGGTTTCGGGAATCGTGACGGTGATGGAACGGATGGCTCCGCTGCGCTCGAACAAATCGCGGCTTTCGACCGACGGCAGGAGATTGCCTTCAATCGTGGCAGATCCGCCATCGGAAAATTCGAGGGTGATCGCGGCCTGATCACCGAGAACGTAGCAGACGGGGACCTGGAACGCGGTGAAGGCGAGCGTGCCCGCGCCGAGGTTCCAGGTTTGCACGCAGCCTTGAAGGTCGATGAACTCGAACGCGTGCGGCGTGGTGAAGAACTCGCGGTGTTTGAGGAGCACCGGATGGAAGCGCACGCATCCGCCGTCGATGAGGACGCCGAGTTCGCCCATGCGGGTCAGGATTTCCTCTTTGACCTGACCGGTCATTCCCGGTTGCTGGGCCCCGCGGTGGCGGGGCGAATGGGAGTAAGGATCGGTCGGGAACGCACCGTAGGTCTTGGAATCCTTGGTAAATCCCAGTCCATTGCGGATTTCCCCGTAGATCCCGGCGAGCAGCAGTGTCTCCGCGGCATCCGGAGTGTCGCGGGCCGCCTCGGTGTGGATTTCCTGCAGGGCCAGAAGAAGCTTTGCGACCATGTGCCAGTAAATACTGCCCAATCCTTCGAACGCGAACATCGCGCCGCTGCGTCCGGTGAACGAGCGGTGGTGGAACACCTGTTCCCAGAGTTCCAGCAAGCCGGCGCGGTCTGAACGGACGGCGTCCCCCCGCTCCGGTTCGGAGGCGATCTGGTCGAACCTGGCTTCCAAGTCGCGGGAGTTTGTTAGATCGGGATGGAAATGGGCACGCCCGCCATCGTCGATGCGGATCAGGTCGCGGCCGCCGCCGATGACGGATTCCGCGAGCCGCGGGATCCGGGTCTTCCAGTCTACCGGCAGGGTGTTGCGCTCGGCGAACGGGGTGATGACTCGGTCCGGATAAAGGAGGTAGCTGTTCTGGTCCTCCCGATAGAGCGGACTGTCGCGCAGCGCGACCATCAGCCCGAGGGCCTCGGCGGATTTCAGGATGCCGCTGCTGAGCGCGGCGACCTGACCTTCGAGCATCAGGTCGAGATGATGGACCACCGCCTCCCCTTCGCGGAGCTCCAGCAGATTGTAACTATGGAAAAGATGTTCGTCGCGCCGGTTGGCGGTGAGGGTAGCGTCGACCGCAGCAAGGGCGGCGGCGATGAACTCGCGCACGGAGGCGATACTGACCCGGGTAAATTCCGGTGCTTGGCGCTGATAGACCGCACTGCGGTGTTTTTCGCCGGCGCGGCCAAGCGCTTCGATGACTCGGAAACGCGCGGAATCATCCAAAGGAACCGCCGCGGCCTGCGGCAGGATTTCGCTGAGGCTTGCGAGAAGTCCGGCGACCGACTTGGACAGCTCGAACTCCGCGGCCGCGCGGGCGTCGAACAGGGAGTCGAGGAAGGCAAGATAGCGCCGCATGTAGCAGACGGTCACGACGGAGAGACCCCAGCCGGCAAGCGCGTTGTTCGCGTCGTTCCACTCGGGCCGCTGGGTATTGAGCCAGATGCCGCCGCCGGGAACGAGGTTGCTGAGTTTGACGAGCAGCGGGACGAGCAGTTTTTCCGCGAGCGAGACGAGGAAGATTTCACCGTCCGCACCTGCTAGCAGCTTGCCGTCGCCGCCGATGAGTCCGGCGCGTTCGGTGAGTTGCTGGTGAAGGTTTTCGTTGAAATGGATGGAATGTTTCGGGTCCAGCACGAGTTCGTCGAAGCCGCCGATTTCATACGGCACGTTCGCATAGGTGTGGCAGCGCTCGTTGAGGCGCGTGGTGAGAAGGCCGGGGCTGAAGTGTTCCTGGCCTTCCAACAGGCGGAGCAGATAGATGATCTGGTGGTCGCCCCAGTAGCCGATGTGGCTCCACGGATCGCTGGCGTCGAAGACCTCCCAGTCGACGCCGGCGCGGGTGATTCGATAGGGATTGTAGCCGTCGGCGGTGGAGGCGTTCAGGAAGATCGAGATCATCGACCCCAAGCAGAGCGGATAGCTGTAGGCGAGGCTCTCCCAGTTCTGGAAGATGTCACGCCAATTGCCGGCGTAGGCGAAGAGTGGTCGGCCGTCGGCGTCCTTGGTGTGGATTTCAAAGCGGTTCCACGGGCGGCTGGGGTCGCCATGGCGGCGGCTGAAGCAGATCGGCAGATACTCCCCGGCGAGGCGCGCGAGCTGCGGGTCGCCCTGCGCGGCGGCGAGAGCGGAAAGTTCCTGCAGGCTGCATTCTTCCGGCAACGAGGACACCCAGTCCTGATGGGTGCGGAGCACGTCGGGATTGCGGCATTTCAGAAACGCGCTGAAGTCGCTGCCCGGGAAACGGTAGTTGTCATGAAGGGTGCCGCCGCGCATGCAGTTGAAGAGCACGTTGGCGAAGTGGTGGACGCTGGTGCCGGATTCCGCGCTCTGCTGGATGGCTCCGGCACCGGCGATGCGTCGTTTCAATGCAAGCACGCCGGCAGCGAGATCTGCGGTGATTTCCGCGCAGAGGTCGGTCGGGTCGAGAAGTCGCTCGCGCAGGCGGGCCACTTCGCTGTGGTCGAGGCCGGTATCCGCGACGACGATCCATTCGTGGGAGGCCGAGGGCTCGAGATGAATCATTGTGGCGAGAAGATGGGCCCCGAAGACTCCACGCGCTTCGGTTTCGGGATGGACCGTGGCGCCACGCTGGAACGCATCCACCTGATAGTCTGATAGAAGAAGCGCCGCATCGTCGAGCCCGATCGACCAGGCACACGCCACGCGCAGCGATTCGCACGGTTCCGCGCGGTCGGTGATGCCTGAGTTGAGAGTGTAAATGCCGAGTCCGCAATCTGAGGAGGCCTCGTGGCGCATGTAGGCGGCTGCCAAATAGCTGTAGCGGGCGTAGGTCTCCTGCGTGACTCCGGCGGGCAGCAGGTGGTGCCAGCCGTCGAGCATTCCGATCGACCGCGCGCGGTCCCCGGTGTTTTCCAGGTGGCAGGTCCGCACCAGTCCGAAGCGCTCGCTGGCGGTGAGTTCCCAACGGAATGTCAGACCGAGCGCTTGATGGATTTCCTCAAACAGCACGCTGGTGCCGGTCACCAGTTTGTAAAGGTTGCGTGTGATGCCCGGTGCGGGGCTGCGACCGTTCCACGGCTCCCAATGGACGTCGTCGCAAACCAAATGGGTGAGCACGCCGCTCGCATTCGGCTGGTCCAGAATCCGGTCCGCGGTCTGATAGGGAAACACGGCGTGGTCGGGATCGATCCTACCGGCCGTAAAGCCGCCATTGCTACCGACGAAGAGCCAGAAGTCCGAATCCGACACCACGCTCATCAGGAACGGCGGCATCCGGTCGACGTGGCGGATGCAGAGATACTCCTGTCCGTGGATGATGACGGGAACGTCTGCAGCAGGATCAGGGTCCGCAGGAGAAGTGCTCTTGGGAGCGGTCCGGAGTCGCTTCTCGGGCGCGGGGCTGTGGTTTGAAATCGAGGGATTTAGAAGCGTCAGTGGAGGTTTCATGGCATCTGGAATGGAGGTTTATTCCACCGTTTGAGTGAGTTTTTGTGAGGTGGGCGGGCCGGGCGATTCTTCCGGTGTGGGTCGTCAACATCGTCGAATCAGGGTTTCCGAATCTCTCGGGCCGCAGCAGGCACAAGGCGTGTGATAGGCAGCCCGTCAAATGACGACAAGAATAAATTGCACAATTTTGCAATGATATCCAGTGCGATTTTTTGCAAGCGGGGATCAGCTACTGGATTTTCCGTTGCGGGTGGCGGCCGGATCAAAATCCGCTAGAGTTGCGGCAGCCCGGGAAATTCCGAGGTTCTACCGCGGGTCCGCCAGCCCACCTACCGCTGCGGGCGTCGGCGGGAAAAAGAAATCATTTCCCCACAGGACCCACCGTCTTCCCCACGCGGAGGCGGCAGTCGATCAACACGTGCTGGGCCGAGCCGAACCGCTTTTCAGTGCGTTCGAAAAGCCGCTGCGTGCCCGTCATCCCGATTTCCCGGAACGGGATGACGATGGTGCTCAGTTCCGGGGAGTTCGCCGGAGTTTCGATGCCGTCGAAGCCAGTGACGGATACCTGCTTGGGGATCTTGATGCCGCGTTTCGCAAGGCCGTGCACCAGGTCGTATGCCTGATGATCCGCGGCGCAGACCCACGCGGTCACTCCGTCGAGAGTCCTTTGAGCAGCATACTCGATGCTGGATTCATCATCCCCTTCCCGCGATGGGAAAACGTTGACGATATCCTCAAGCGCCACCGGCATTCTCAAACGCACCATCGCCTCCATGAAGGCCGCGTAGCGCCGGAAGGACCAGCTCGCCTCCACCTCGTAGCGGCGGGTAAAAAAGCCGATGCGTTTGTGGCCCAGCTCCACGAGATGTTCGATCGCGGCGGAAATCCCCTTGTAGTGATCCACATCCACGCAATCGATCCCGGTGTGGTCGAACTGCTCGACGAGGGAAACCAAGGGCACCTTGGGAGCGAGGTGGTCGAGCACCGGGTTTGGAAACGGGTAAACCAGGAGCAGCCCATCCCAGCGGCCGCAGAGTTTCTCTATATGCAGGAAAGCGGGATTGTCCAAGGTGCAGGCCTTGGGGTCGATGAGATGGACCTCGATATCGACTCCGTTGAGGTGGGCACACTCGGTGACTCCGGCGAGGATCTGCTCGCTGGGATTTTGGTAATCCGTGCGGTTATATTCCTCCTCAGCCGAACAGATCAGCACCCCGAAGATTTTTTTCCGATCTTTTTTCCGCCCTGCCCGCGGTTTGCGCATTTGGAGGTGCACATAGCCGATTTCGGCCGCGAGTTGGAAGACCCGGGCACGGGTCACAGGATTAATGCCGGGGTGGTTGGTGAAGCAGCGCGACACAGTCGCCCGCGAAATCTGCAGGCGCTCGGCGATCAACTGCTGGTTCACTTCAGGTGCTGGTTCTTTCTGGCGGATGCCGGCGAGCATTCGGTTTTTCGACTGTGTGACAAGCCCCAATCACGGGATTTCCACGCCCTCTAATTGACCACTTTAAATAAATTGCATTAAATTTCTAGACAATTTTAAATCTGCGGTGATGGTTCAGAGGCCCTTGACCGGTTGCTTCACCCGGCAGGCGCCTTAGTATTTTAGAACCCGCCCCCGCATCTTCAGACCGAATTCCAATTCGCCTGAAATCACGCCTTTCCAACGATTCTCCCATTGCATTTCAATGCAACGTGAGCTACCAGGTAAATACAAAGTATCTAAAACCCTAAACCTTCGGTCATCCATCCGACATATTCTTTCACAGATTTTCAAACCCATGAAAATGAACTCCCAAACCTCGCCCCGAGCGAAGGGCTTCGCACTCGTCGTCACGCTGAGCCTGATGATCCTGCTCACCGTCATTGCCGTCGGTTTGCTGTCTTTGAGTTCGATTTCATTGCGCACATCGGCCAACGGCGAGGCCAATGCACGGGCCTTTGCAAACGCACGACTGGCGGTGCTCATGGCCATCGGCGAGCTTCAGAAAGAAGTGGGCGACGACCGTCGGATCACTGCGGATGCCTCCATCCTGTCCACAGCGACTCAGCCACACCTCGTCGGATCCTGGAACTCCTGGTCACCGGAAATGGTCGCCCAGCCCGACAAGACCAAGCCTGACTACGCGGCACCTAAAACTACGGGATTCCGTTCCTGGTTGGTTTCGGCACCGGACCCCGGTGCCCTGAAAAAGCGGGAATGGGCCGAATCCGCCGTGGATCCCAAATCGCCGAAGCTCTTTTCCGTGAACAAGGATGGCTTTGACCTCAGTGCCGCAACGGTCCCGATGCCCCGCGGCGGGCTCGCTTGGGCAGTTTCCCAAGAGAACACCAAGGCGAAAATCAACGTCGGCGGCCCCGAAACCGACACCGCGGTCAATGTCGCCCTTCAAGTCCAGCGCCGCCCTTCCGTCGCGCTTTCCCCCTCTCTCAAACAACCCACCAATGACTGGAACCTTCGTTCCGGCCGGGTGCTCTCACTCAGCCAGATCAAGCTCGACACCGAACTCGCACCCGACCCCGCCGCCATCGCGACCGCCGGTGCCAGCTTCACAACCCATTCCCACGGACTGCTCACCGATGTCGTCAAGGGCGGGCTCAAAACCGACCTGAACCTTGGCTTCGAACTCAGCGATTCGGATTTCGCCAAGGTCTCGTGGGACGGAACCCCGAATCCCTTCCGCTCGCCTAACGACTCTATGGGTTTCACCTCGCCCACCTCCTACAAGGGCCAGCGCGCTTTGTTCAAACCCCTGGTGGAAAACCCGATCGTTTCCACCAACACCAACTATAGTCCGGCATCCGTCGCCCACCGCTTCTTCGCCGCCTCGGTTCCGACATTCGACTCACTGCGTTCTTACTATCGCATCCCCCATCACCTCTACGGCGGCAACCAGCCCACCGTCGCCGAGCGCGGAGCCGACCACGTGGCCATCAACGTCCCGTCGGCTTCCGGCGGATTGTTCGCACCCTCGAATCCCTATCCATCCACCGCCACCCGCGCGTCGACGCTTTCGGTCCGGCCGGTGCTGAACCGCGTGGTATATATTCTTAGTGCTTCCCTGGACAATGGAACGCCCAGAAGACCACAGATCATTCTGACCCCCATCATCTCGCTTTGGAATCCGTACAACACCGCCCTTGAGATCGATGGGGCCGTCGCCTACCCTTGGATGGATATGCCATTTAACCTACTTTGGACATTCAAGCTCGCCTCCGGAATTAAACCAGACCCTGTCGTGACTGTTAATATGTCGATGATGATGGCCCAACAATTCGAAAGCCAATATCACGGGCGCTCGGTGAACCCCTACTTCTTCTGCGAACTTACCGCCAATGGCGATGGGAACCTCAACAGTCCCATCCGCTTTGAGCCTGGAGAAGTCCGCGTCTTCACACCGGCATCCTCCGATCCTGTGCCATTCGCCCGCAAAAGCAATAACAAGGACCGGACGATTCGGCTACGAGCTGTCGACTCTTCCGATCAGCTGAACAAAAAGGGTGGGTTCGCCATTCCCATGACCAATGGAATCAAGACGACTGCGACGAATCCACCTCACGGGATCACCTACGCCACGAAGCCAGGGGACGAGTTTAGTTTGCAACTGGTGGCATCCACGCCTTCGGAGGAGGAAATAAAAAGGGGGGTTGGATATCATTATTTCGTATCTCTCGAAGACTCCGCTCGCATCAAAAACCCCGATGACAAAACGCGAGGACAAGCCCTCTCTGAGGTTCAGGTCCTCAAACTCACCTCTCCACCGCTGGCGCGATCCGGATTTTGGTCACAAAGCGCATTGGCTACAGCGCCCCAACCTTATGCGGTCATCGAGACCTTCCACCGGACAGCCTTGACCAGTCTGGGCCAGCCGAACGCCGACTTGTTATACACCACCAATCCGCGGCACGCCTCCATCAACCACCAACTCGCGGCAGGCACGTTCACAGCCGCCCCTCACTTCCAATCCACCATCCGCAAGATCACTGATTTGGACGATGCGATCGAAACCAGTTTCGAGGGCAGAACGACCTTCTGGGGTGCCACCCACAAAGCAAAACAAGGCAGGGATAAACTGCCGTTTTTCGAGATCCCTCGGAAGCCGCTGCTATCTCTGGCCGCTTTGCAACATGCCGATCTCGCATCTTCTACCTTCTCGTCTTCAAACCAGTTTGGGAACAGCTGGGCATCTCCCTACCTCGCTCTCACCAAGGTGGCTTCTCCCGACACCAAATACGCGAATTCACAAGCTCCTATCAAAGACGTCCCCATCTACGATACCCCATTCCTAACAAACGAGGCCTTGTGGGACGGATTTTTCTTCAGTGGTGCCGTGCCGGTCCTGAGACCTGCAGCAAGCGGCAAGCCTTCGACAGCATGGAGCTCTCCAGGTGCTAATGTCGAAAGCTCGCTGAGCGATGTGATCAAGGAATTTGTCTCCGCCCCCTCTGCCAAACCGCTTGGCAACAGCCGCATGCGATTGTACAAAGGAGGCTTCGCCGACGAAGCACTGGTCACCCGGCTGCTCGAACCCGCCGGATGCGCTCGCATCGCCGCCCACCTGAGCGTTGACGGAGCCTTCAATGTAAACTCCACGGATGTCGAGGCTTGGACCGCCCAGCTTTCCGCACTTCGAGGCGAATCATTTGAAGTCGAGGGAGGCTCCCCTCCGGGTCCAAACCTGACCGGTCTGCCCCGGTTCCGCAATCCGCTGGGAAAACCGGACGACAACTGGAACGGCTTCCGCGCTCTCAACGACGGCCAAATCCGTACCCTCGCTGAAAACATCGTCAAAGAAGTCCGCTTACGAGGCCCATTTCTCTCTCTTGCTGAATTTATCAACCGCCGGGTGGAAGATAGCGCGCTCGGCAAGAATGGAGCCATTCAAGCGGCCATCAATGGCGGCAATCTCAACGAACGAGCCACACAAGCTGAATTTTCGAAAGATAAATATCCGGATGATGCCAAGGGACACATCATTAACGACCCTAAAACAGACTCGGGCGGAACGGGTGTAGCCACCCCGGGTTTCCTGACACAGGCCGATGTGCTCCAATCCCTCGCACCCGTCATCACCTGCAGGTCGGATACTTTCACAATCCGTGGCTATGGCGAAGCCAAAGATGCTGCCGGGAAAGTCATCGCCCGTAGTTGGTGTGAGGCCGTCGTCCAGCGGGTTCCCGAGTTCGTCGATGCCATCAACGGCGCTGATGCCGCCATCTCGGCAATCTCGCCAATTAACAAGACCTTCGGTCGCCGTTTTGAAATCATTTCCTTCCGTCGGGTTCCCAGCTCGGAAATCCTGTAATCGAAACAGAACTACCAAAACCCATGCTTCACTTCCGCCAAGCCTCTCCGGTCAGTGTCCTGCTGCTGACGCTCGTTCTCCACAGCGCTCTATTTGCGGTCCCCATCCGCTTCCTGCCATGGGATCAATCCATCGTAGCCCGCAAGATGGGTCTTCAAAATGCAACGGGAGTCACAGAAATCACCGATCTTCATCCTGACAAGCGCTCAAAGCCGTTGGATGGCACGAGTGGTGAAGTTCCCCTTCGTCTCGTTGCTTTGGACCGCACCAGTCCAGACGGCAAGCCGGTAACTGTTGATATCAAAGCGCCCTCAGGAATTCAGTCTCCACTGGTTCTCATCCTGCCTGATCCGAAACACGCTACCGGACTCCGCACTTTTGTCATCGAGGACAACATTTCCAACTTCCGGTGGGGTACGTTTCGGCTCATCAACGCTACCGGTAAAGCTCTCCTTTTCCGCCACGAACAGGCCATCGCCTCAGTGCCGGAAACATGGGTTCCCGTGGACGTCGATCCTGGAGGCAAGCTGCGAAACATGGGCGTACAGTTTGCGGCCCGCGCCAATCTCACAGAAATTCTCTACTCCGCCATTTGGGAATACAATCCGGACGTGCGCAAGCTCGTATTCGTCCTGCCAGGCACGGACGTCAGCACCGGCAGCGTCGAATTCAAAATCATCCCCGAAAACCGCAGAATCATCGCTGCTGAGGCGGCAGCCGTCAAAAGTGAGCCAACCAACTGAAAACTGGACCCGAAACCATGAAACACACACTAACCGCCATCTCCATCGGCACGGTTCTCAGTATTTTGTGTATCAGCGATAACCTTTTCGCAGCAACGATCCGCTTCATTCCCCTGAATGATGAAATCGCAGCCTGTAAACTAGCCGTAAGGCACTCCAAGGGGCTCACCAATCTGAAAGCCCTTTCCGCTCAGAAGCGCTCTGCTGCCTATAACTTTAAAAGCGGCGAGAAACCGCTTCAGTTAGTGGTTCCAGACCGTAAGGATCTCGAAGGAAAGCCCGCAGCGATAGAGATTGCGCTTCCCGCGGATGTGAAATCCCCCTTGATACTCATCCTGCTTGATCCACAACATGCTACCGGCCTGCGCCTCATCACCATCGAGGACAGTGCCAAAGATTTTGCATGGGGCTGCCTTCGATTCTACAACCTTACGGAGGGACCACTCATGCTTCGCTTCGGAGCGGAGCAAAAGTTACTACCGCCAGGAAACACGCCCCATGACATACTTCCCGGAGGAAATGCTCACAACGTAGGTGTACAGCTTTTCAAGGAAGCAACACCAACTGAAATCCTTTACTCTTCGGTGTGGGAACACAACCCGAATTTTCGAAAGTTGATTGCCCTCACAACTGGGCCGGATCAGGAAACTTCCTCATTGGATGTCCAAATTCTTTCCGAAGACGAGCGCATCAAGAAGTAAGCGCCGTGTTCAGGACCTGCGAATGTCGACATCCTTTGTTTAGCCCTGCCGCTCCATTTTACTTTCCCAATTCCTTCCTCAGGAAGGCACCTTTGTCGCCACAAGCGCTTGATCCGTGGCCGGATCTTCCACCGCCACCACGCCTTCGATCTCCCAGGATCCCGAGCGGTCCAAGGTCAGCAACCGGTCGTGATACCCGATCAAGGTCCTGCGGTGGCCTACGCTGATGAAGCCGATCTGCGACTGCTTGAGCAGGTGATAGAGATCACCTTGGTTCTCCTCGTCGAGCGCGCTGGTCGCCTCGTCGAGGAAGGCGAACTTGGGCTTGCGCAGGAACAAGCGGGCGAAGGCGATGCGCTGCTGCTCGCCAAGCGAGAGCACGTTGCTCCAGTCCACGACGCGGTCGAGGTCGTCGTCCACGCGGGCGAAGACGTCGGATAGATTCACGTCGGCGACGATCTTGCGGATTTCCTCGTCGCTGGCGCCGCGGTCCGGATAGGGGTAGAGCATCTGGTCGCGCAGGCTGCCCTCGACCATGTAGGGTTTCTGCGGGAGAAACATGAGCCGGTCGGAGGCCGGGCGATCCAGCAGGCCAGAAGCGCCCGGCCACAGGCCGGCGATGGTCCGGAGCACGGAACTCTTGCCGGTGCCACTCGCACCCATGATGATGAGGCTTTGCTTGGCGTGAAGCTCGAAGGAGAGTTCCTCGACGAGGATTTTCTTCTTTCCTGGAGTGCAGATCGTGAGCTTGTCAAGTTTCACGATCCGGCTATTTTCGTTAGGCACATTCTCAGCCTCGTAGGCGATCCGCTCTTCTTCGGCGTCGTGTTCGTCGAGTTGGTCCCACAGGCTGCCGAGGCGCTGGACGCTTGCCAGATAGGTGCTCAGGCCGCTGAACTGCGTGATGATGAGGGAAACCGCCGCCAGCACGGTGGCGAACGCGCCGGCCGCCTGGGTGACCACGCCGAACTCGACTTTTCCGGCCATATACATCGGCGCGACGACGAGCACGGGAAGGACGAGGGCGAGGTAGTTGTAGCTGTTGGTGAAGAAGCCGAGGTTCCGGTTGCGGATGATGACGAGGCGCATGTTGGCGACGGCGGCTGACAGACGGTTGAACAAGTCGAGGTGCTCGCGTTTTTCCCCGCGGAAGAAGGCGATGGATTCGGCGTTGTCGCGCACCCGGACGAGGCTGTAACGGAAATTCGCCTCATTTTCGTATTGGTGGTAATGCAGGCGAACCAGTTTGCGCCCGATCAGAATGCTGATCCCGGTGCCCACGGCGGCGTAGGCGACGAGGATGGTGACGAGCAGGCCTGAAATCATCCAAAGGACGCCGATGAAGGCGATGAGGGTGACCAGCGAGTTGAGCGCGATTAGCAGGAATGAGAGCGAGCTGGTGGTGAAGTTCCGCACGTCCTCACTGATCCGCTGGTCAGGATTGTCCACGCTTTCCGAGCCACGCAGGCGGTAGTAGGCGCGGTTGTTGAAATAGCGTTTTACCAAGTGCTGGGCCATCCATTCCCGCCACAGCAGGGCCAACCGCTCCTCGACCCAGCGGTAGTAAACGCCGATGGGAACCGCGAGCGCGAAGGTGCCGAGATACCAGCCGAGCGCCCGCCAATAAGCGCCGGGATTCTTGTTGGCGATGGCGGTCATGAAATCCCGGCCGGCGTAACTCATGAGGACCTGGACCGCTCCCACGGCCAGGGCGAGGACGAGCAAGGCGGTGAGAAACCCGCGGGCCCGGCGCCGACGCTCGGAGGCGAAGAACGCTTTGGAAATCACCCAGAACTGGCGGCCCGTAGTCTTCAGGGATTGGCGATCATCTTCCGGTTCGGCCGGCATTTCTTCCTTTTGATCGTCGTCTGCCACAGTTTGACAATCTAGGCGAGCTCCGGACCTTGGCGAATATTATTTCCGCGCAGCCCGGTGGGGAAAAAGTACTGCCAGGGAATCCGCGGCAAGTTCGGACAAACTACCGTTGCTCCGATCAAGGCCTGGCGGGGTTCGCCTGCCGAACCTCCACGGCCCCTGACAGCCCGGAAAGACAAAACCAGTGGCAGCGATTCGGCAAATCATTTTATCCGCAGCGCGCCATCAGGTATTTGATCCACTGGATCGGTTTCTCGCGGCCCGCCGCCAGACGAGCGCGGTCAACCAGAACGCGAACGATACCATGCGAAAATCGTCAAAATGGCCAGCGATGACGGCTCTCCGGGTGAAGGCGTGCGCGGGAACGATCGCACAATCCACGCTCGCACCCTTGAGATCCATGGTCCTGCCGAACGCGGACCGGGCGCTCAAGACCGCTGAACCGGATGCCTCGGCAATTTCAAAGCGCCGGGTGAACGCGCTGGATTTTCGGGCGCTGCAGATAGTTTCGCGATCTGAATCCAAAGTCCAATGCCCGCTGAGCACCCCGTGCTTCGAGACCGCATGTTCCACACCGTTGATGCGGATGTGGCCTTGCTCGCCGAGCCAGTCGAAGTCGAGAATTGCCTGATCGCCACTTCCATCCAGTTGGAAGTTCCAAGAACAGACGCCACACGGGGTGCATTGGATCATGGCGATTGGACTGGATGGGCTGTTTTCCCGCAGTTATCGGAGTCGCTGTTTGGGCGAGATGATGAAGTAGAGAATCGCGCCGAGCAGCGGAAGGAATAAGATGACGACCACCCAAACGAGCTTGTTCGTGGAGTCTTGAAAATTCGATTTCAAGCAACTGATCAGCGCGATCAAGGGAATGATCATCAAGAAGGTGAGCATGATAAGCTCTGGCATGCCGATAGGACCCATTGACTTTAGAAGTTGGCGGAGTTGAAGGAATACGGAAGAAACCAAGCTTCGATGTTATTCATCAAGCAGGGAGGTGCGGGTAAACAGCGAAATCACATGCACGCCGCGCGCTTCGATGGCTTGGCGGCCGCCTTCCTCGCGGTCGACGAGGACCAGGCAGAACGCGACTTTTCCGCCTTCGCGCTCGATCGCGTCGATGGCCTTGAGGGTGGAGCCGCCGGTGGTGATGACATCATCCACGACGATGACGGTGTCGCCGGATTTGAAATTGCCTTCGATTTGTTTGCCCGCGCCGTGGCCTTTGGGCTCCTTGCGGACCGTGAAAACCTGGAGTGTTTCGGCAGGGTGGTGGGTGGCGGAAGCCATGCCGACGGCGAGTGAAATGGGATCCGCACCGAGCGTCATGCCGCCGATCGCGTCGATCTGGAGATGCTCGGAGTGAATCTTGGAACGGACGGCATGCCAGCCAAGATCGCCGATGAGCAGGGCACCGAAGGGATCGAGCGCGGTGACGCGGCAGTCGATGTAGAGGTCGCTTTGTTTACCGGAGGCGAGTGTGAAGCTACCGGTACGGACGGATTTCTGGAGCAGGAGTTTTTTCAGGGCGGAGGCGGTCTGGAGCATGGCGGGATGATGGGGTGACAGGGGAAATCGTGGAAAGCGGAAAAAAGTAGTCCGAGACTTCAGTCCGCCTCTTGGGCGGCAGCAGAGGAAGAACGGACTGAAGTCGTGGGCTACTTTTGTTGCTCGCCAGCGAGTTGCCCGAGCGCGTAGTTTCACCCCGATGATATTGGGATTGATGGAACCTTCCGGGTTGATCGAGCAGGGTGGCCCGCTGGTGTGGGTGTTGCTGGGGTTGGGCTTTATCGGCGCGGTGTGCGTGGTGGAGCGCTTGTTTTTCTTCCACCGGGCGCGGATCAATGTGGGAAACCTGCTCGTCGGGTTGTCCCACCACATCCGGCGGCGTGCGTTTGCAGAGGCGCTGCACGAGGCAGCGCGGGCCCCGGGTCCGGTGGCACGGGTGGCTCACGCGGCCTTGCTGCGATACTATCTGCCCCGCGCGGATCTGCGGGATGTGGTGCAGGAGGCAGGTCAAATGGAGGTGCCGCGGATTGAAAAGAACATCCGGGCGATCCTCGGAGCCGCGTTGCTGGCACCGCTGGTCGGCATGCTCGGGACGCTGGTGGGGATGCTGGAAACGTTTCAAAAAGTCAGCGAACAAGGTGGATTCACCGGCCCGGCGGAGCTCTCGGCGGGCGTGTTCACTGCGCTGATCACCTCGGTGATGGGGCTGACGGTGGCAATCCCGCTGTATTTGTTTTACCTCTATTTCCTGGGTCGGGCGAAGCGCTTGGTCCACCGCTTGGAGCGGGCGGGGATCGAAATGGTGAATCTCATTTCGGATGCGCGGGAAGAAGAGGAATTCGCGCCATTCCGCGGAGAGGTGACGGCGGGCAAAAAGTCGGCGAAGGCGAAACCAGGAACAGTGAAATGAAGCTGGAAATGACGTTGCCGGAGCGTCCGGGATTTCTGCACGCAGTGCCGTTGCTGAATATTTTCGCGCTGGTGCAGTTGTTTTTCCTGCTCGGGCCGTCGCTGGTCTGGCAATCCGGCGTGGCAGTGGACCTGCCGCCGTCGCGATTTCAAATGGAGCGCTATGAAACGCCACTGGTGGTGACGCTCGGACCGGGCGAGCCGACCCCGCGGATCCATTTTGCGCGCGACTCGGTGACGCTGGAAGAACTGTCCGGGCGGCTCGACAAACTGCGTGATAGCGGGGCCCAGGCGAAGGCGATCGTGCTGCTTCAGACCGATACCGGCACTCCGGTGGGAATC
Organism: Akkermansiaceae bacterium; assembly: GCA_031425955.1. GTDB lineage: Bacteria > Verrucomicrobiota > Verrucomicrobiia > Verrucomicrobiales > Akkermansiaceae > Luteolibacter. The sequence goes on from JANPKJ010000086.1 coordinate 80,270, forward strand.
GAGCGAGAGGTCACGGAAATGGTCCTGGCCAAGGGATTTCGCCTCGCCTTGGTGGGTAAAAACGCTCCCGCCGCCCCACTCCCGGGCCCGAAACCCACGAGCAAGTGATGGCGCAAGGCATGGTCAAGCCCCACAAATCGGCGCACAACCATCAGTGGGTGTTCCGCTGGCGTCCGCTCCGACAGCCGCTGCTTCCGAAGTTGGTGGCGCTGGCGCTCGTCGGCGGGGGCTTTGTCTATTTGATCACGTCGGTCCGGGTGCGCGTGGAATCCTTGGAGAAATCGACACCCCGCAAGGCATCGGTGATTTTCCTGAATGACGATGCGCAGGGCCGGACGCTGAGCCTGAAAGCGCAAGAAGGTGGGCCGTTCCCTTCGCGGTTCGAGCTGTCCCAGTGGGGAGGACTGGCGGGCATGGAAGCCACGGCGATGGATGCGATCCGCTTCCAACCCCTGCCCTACGAACCGAAAATGGAGGATCTGCCGCCGATCATCCGGGTGGAGCCGTTGAATTTTGCGGCCAAGGGCGAACGGTTTTTCCCCGAACACCCGACAACCCCGGATCAAACTCCCGACACGACCGGCCTCAAGCTGGCACCCGTGCTTTACCCGCTTTCCGGCGAGGTCCAACCCGGCGAGCTTCCGCCTTTCGACGCAGCGGTGGATGCCGCGATGTCCTCGGCGTCGTGGCGGTTTCTCCTGCGCTTGAATCCCGACGGCGGCGTGGAGGAATCCATCTCGCTGGAAAACGGCGACGAGGCCGGTGCTCTGGTGCTCGAGAAATGGCTGCACCGGGTCCAGTTCAAGCCAGAGCCCGGTAAACCCTTCCGCTGGATCGCCGTGGGCGTCGGATTCACCAATCAACCCGTTGCCGATGGAACTGACGCTCGCTGATTTCGTACTTTACGTGTTGGTCGGCTCCTTCGCGCTGGTGCCGTTGCTGGCCGTGTTTTCAAGAATTCTGCATGCCCGGGTCGAATCCAAGGCACTCGCAAACCGCGTCGTGTGCCGCCTCTGCCTGCACGCGTTCGAAGACACCGGCCACGTCAACGCCATCGATTGCCCGATCTGCGGTGCGGCAAATGAAAAAGGCCGAGGCCGCCGACTCGGCTGAGGTTCTTGATTTTTCGTGCCTTGTCGCAGATTTCCTGCTTTCCCTCGCCCCGACCACGCCGACTTTCCTTTGCCCATGTCCACCGAGCTGACCCGTAATTTCTCCATCATCGCCCACATCGACCACGGGAAGACCACGCTTTCCGACCGCCTCATGGAAATGACAAGCACCGTGACGATGCGGGAAAGCAGTGCCCAGCAGCTCGACTCCATGGACCTCGAGCGCGAAAAAGGCATCACCATCAAGTCCCACCCGGTCGCGATGGAATATACCGCCAAGGACGGGAAAACCTACAAACTCAACCTGCTCGACACTCCCGGTCACGTCGATTTCTCGTACGAAGTCTCCCGCGCCCTCGCTGCCTGCGAAGGCGCGATCCTCATGGTCGATGCCGCGCAAGGCGTGGAGGCCCAGACCGTCGCGAACCTCCACCTCGCCACCGAGCAGAACCTCCTCATCATCCCGGTCCTCAACAAGATCGACCTGCCCGCCGCCGATGTGCCGAAGTGCAAGAAGCAGCTCGAGGAAATCCTCTGCATCCCCGCGGAAGATTGCATCCCCGCATCCGCCAAGGCCGGCATCGGCATCGAGGAAATCCTCGAAGCCATCATCGCCCGCGTCCCCGCTCCGGTGGAAAATCCCGACAAGCTGTTGCGTTGCTCGGTCTTCGACTCCCTCTACGACACCTACCGCGGCGTGGTCTCCTACGTCCGCGTTTTCTCCGGCACCGTGAGGAAGGGCCAGCGCGTGAAATTGATGGCCACCGGGAAAACCTACGAGGTCAAGGAAGTCGGCGTCTTCACCCCGAAGATGAGCCAGCGCGAGGTCCTCTCAGCCGGCGACGTCGGCTACGTCATCGCCAACATGAAATCCGCCAGCGAGGTGAAGGTCGGCGACACGATGACCGACAACACCCACCCATGCCCTGAGGCGCTCCCCGGCTACAAGGAAATCCAGCCGATGGTCTTCTCCGGCATCTATCCGGTCGATTCCTCCGACTATGAAGCGCTCAAGATGGCGATGGGCAAGCTCCAGATCAACGACCCTGCCTTCACTTATTCCTCGGAAAGCTCCACCGCCCTCGGCTTTGGTTTCCGCTGCGGATTCCTCGGACTGCTGCACATGGAAATCATCCAGGAGCGCCTCCGCCGCGAGTTCGACATGGATGTCATCTCCACCTATCCATCCGTCATCTACAACGTCACGATGACCGACGGCACTGAGAAGATCATCGATAACCCGACGCTTTTCCCCGACCCGCAAGGCATCCAGGAAATCCGCGAGCCCGTCGTGAATGTCTATATCATGGTCCCCGGCGAATACATCGGCGACATCATGCAGCTGGTCCTCGAAAAACGCGGCGATGTGACGAACACCGAAACCATTGACGACACCCGCGTCATGCTTTCCTGCGTGCTTCCCCTCGCCGAAATCCTCGTCGACTTCAACGACCGGCTCAAGTCCATGACTCGCGGCTATGGCTCCATGGACTACGAACACGCCGGCTACCGCGCCGCGAAGATGGTCAAGATGGACATGCTCATCGCCGGTGATCCGGTCGAGGCATTCTCCACCATCGTCCACCGCGACAAGGCGGAATCCTACGGCCGCCTGTTAGCCGGAAAGCTCAAGGACGTCATCCCCAACCACCTTTTCGTTGTCGCCATCCAAGCCACCGTCGGTGGCAAGATCGTCGCCCGCGAATCGATTTCCGCCATGCGCAAGAACGTCACCGCCAAGTGCTACGGCGGCGACATTTCACGGAAGCGCAAGCTGTTGGAGAAGCAGAAGGAGGGTAAGAAAAAGATGAAGATGTTCGGCAAGGTGAACATCCCGCAGGACGCCTTCATCAAGGTGCTGAAGAGCGGGGATTGAGACGGAGCGCGGATTTCAATCCGGCTTTCATTCATTCATCCTCTTCAATCAGAGCCGGCGCGGACATCGCCACGGTGGTCATGCTGCCCGCCGTGGAAAGCGGGGTGGTCCGGAGTTTGCGGTGCAGGATCTCGTCGCGAATCACCGCGCGTCCATGCGTTTCGGCGCGGGCGAAGATGGCTTTATAGACTTCGCAGTAAGGATCTTTCGCCAGCATGGTGCCGAGCGCGCTGTAGGTGCGCACCGGGCAGCCGCCGTGGCAGATGGATAGATAGCGGCATTCGAGACAGTCCTCGTGTTCGACGAGATGTTTCGGCCTTTCCACAAATTCCTGCCGCGCCGGGCTGGTGCGCAGCATGGTCGTTAGATCGGGATCTTTGAAGACGTTGCCGAAAAACGACTCTGGATAGCTGGTGACCCAGCAGTCGCACTGCGCGACGGTACCCTTGGAATCGATCGATACAAATTGATTGGAACAATTTTCCTTCCAAATGCAGGGCAGGCGGGCGGGTGCGCCGGTGAAATGACGGATGAGTGAATCGAAGGGCCCGAGCGAGACTCCCTTGTCATGACCGCGTTCCATCCAGATGTCGAACAGCTTGCCGAGAAATTCCGCGAGAGCGGTCCGATCCAGATCGAACTCCGCCGCGACCGCTTGCGCCGGACCGCCGGGAAAGGGCGTGTTGACCTGGAAGCTGGTCAACCCGAGCTCCTCGGTGAAATAGCGGTAAAACGCGTCCGCCCCGGCATCCAGACTGCCTTGGTGCAACACCGCGATGACACCGATTTCCAAACCGGCGGCTTGCGCTTGCCTGAGGCGGGCCGTCCACACCGCGCTGTAGTTCTCCGCTCCGCCGACGAAGGTCTTGCGGTGGAGATTCGGGAAATCCATCGAAGTTCCTAACGATCCGCCAAACAGATCTCGCAGCACGTCGTTCCACGCAGGCGAGTAGCTGATGAGGTTGGTCTGTAGATAGTGGATGAATTTCCGCCCGCGTGCCTCCGCCGCGTCATTCATGAGCTTGCCGGCATCCACGAACCATTGCGGACCCATGATCATCGCTTCACCGCCCTGCCAGTAGATCTCACATTCGTCAATGCCTTCGTGATCGAGATGATCCAGCAGTTGCTTGGTGAGCAATGGAACTAACAACAACGACAGCCGGTGGGGCTCCTTGTGCTCGAAACAATAACTGCAAGCCACGTTGCACTCGGCGGTGGGAAGCAGGATGACGCTGAAGACCCGGTCGCTCATGGGGAAACGAAGGCCTCCTCGCCGGTAAGATCGTGCTTGATTTCATCCGCGGCAGCTTCCATGGCGGTAAATAACTGCTTCACACCCGCGCAATCGTAGGTGGGATCCGGATGTTTGAAATAACCCGCACATACCGGCTGCCAGCGACAGGTGGCGCACTCGCCGCCGCTGGCGATGAGTCGCGCGAGATGGTCTGCTACGGAGTCATCGCTGGCTGAGACAGGGTCCGGGTCTTGCTCCAGAAAGTCCCACAGGGTGCCGGTTTCCGATTCGAAGAATACCGCGAGCAGCGAGTGGAAGAACTCGACGGGCACCTCGACCATAGGATCCCGCAGATAGAATTCCGCCGCAGTGTGAAGCTCGGCGAGAAGCGCGGCGTCGGGTTGCCCCGGGAGCAATCTCACAGGGAGACCCAGGGAAACCGCAAGGCGCAACGCTTTCATGAATCCGGGGCGGGCCGGGATGGTGACGCGCACGGGCCGGCTGTTGCGGACATCCACCAGTCGATAGAGCGATGAAAACTCGGAGGCCGGATCCACGAGAACCACATCGAGCGGGATCGGCTGCGTGCCCTGCGCCGCGAGTGCCCATCCTGAGGGATCCGTGATCAGGCCTTCCACTTGCAACAGGATCGCACCGGGTTCCGGGTGAAGAAGCCAATGTGAGAATTCCTCACGCGTCCGCACGATCACCACGTAGGATTCGTCGCTGGTGGTCTCCGCCTCCACGGATGTTAGAAAGCGGACGGGAGCCCGCTGGATTTCCCCGGCGTCGGGTTCTGGCGGACTCTCACTCACCTGCGGTTGATCCATGAGCCACCGCTGCCACTTCGGCGATTGACCCAGCTCCCACCGCCGCGGTTGATCCAATTGCCACCACCGCGATTGATCCAGCCGCCGCCACTGCGATTCACCCAGCCGCCGCGACGGTTGATCCAACCTCCGCCACGGTTGATCCAACTTGCGGCCTGCGTTTCAGGAGCCGTTCCGACGACGGATCCGGCCACCGCGGCCATGATGGCTGCTCCGGACCACTTGCCGATGCTTTTCAGGAAGACACGCCGTTCCTGAATTCCATCGGATGGAGGAACCGGTTCGTTGGTGATTGGGTCGTTCATCGGGTTAATGAATGTTAGGTCGGATGATCACTTGGCCTCCGGTGCCCCTGCGGCCAGGGTGGAGAAATGCATCGCCGCGATTTTCCATTTGCCGTCAGCCTTGGCGACCGTGATGGAGACATTGAGCGGAAACGCGAAATCCTTGCCGTCTTTTTTTGCCTTCACTTCACCGGAAGTCATGAGCCAGCCCATCTCAGCAGACAGGCCACCGAAGCGGACGTCATAGGTGAAGTCCTGCTGCCCCTTGTCAAAATCGACGAAGAAGTGGGTATAAGCGTCCTTGATTTCATCCGGACCCGACCAGATTTCTCCGGGACCCGATCCCATGATGACGGCCTTGGGAGCCATCACGGCCAGGATGCCGTCGATGTTGTGGTTGGTCGTGGCATCGTCGTGCGCCTTGAGCACGGCTTTGATTTGTTCCAGGTCGGAGTCCCCTCCCTCGGGTTCCGCCGCACCGGCTTGAGCCGTGATTGCGGAAATGGTGGCGATTCCGGTGAGCCCTTTGATGATCGAGGTTCTACGATTCATGGTTCAAAAATGACTGTCGGATTCGTGAGGTCAATCCAATTCCTCCCTTCCACCCCATTTTTGCGGGTGATCAGCTGAGTCACTGGCCCCGGTCAGTTTCCAGTGAACCGGTAGTGGTGATAGAAATACAGTTCCCTCGCGAAAAACGGCAATTTGGACTTCAATGAACGATAGCGGGTCGTCGGAGTCGGGGATGTGACTGCCTCGATTCCGAGGTCGTGAGCCATCAGCGCGGACCGCTTCAGGTGGAGCGGATCGCTAACGAGAATTGCCGTGCGCAAGGACGCCGTGGACATCAAGGCCTGGGCCTCGACGAGATTTTCGCGGGTCGTGTGGGACTTGATTTCTATTAGAACCGCGGATGCGGGCACTCCTTCGCGGATCGCGTAGTCCGCTGCCACTTTGCTTTCGGCATGAGGTGCTCCCTCGCCATGCCCACCGGTGAAGATGATTTTTGAAACGGTTCCAGCCTGATAGAGTGCGGTGGCGTGTTTGATCCGCTCTTCGAAGACGGGTGACGGCTGTGCCCCGTAGACGGCCGCGCCGAGGACGATGGCGCAGTCGGACGGTTTTGCGTGATCCTCGTTTCCGAACGACCAGATGGAAAAACCTACGGCGGTCAGCCAACCCGCAAGTGCAATGCCAAGGATCAGGACGATGCGCCGTTTGGGGAACGGCTTTTTCATCTCATGAAGAAAACACCGGCAATCATGCCGGCGAGCACGACCACTCCCAAAAGCCACCAATACCACTTGATCCCGAGCGCCCGGTGGGGTGCCTTGCCGAACTCGCGGGCGATGTAATCGTCGTAGTCGAAATCGTCGTCAGGTAGATTGAGGCCATCGGCGGATTTTTCCTGCTGCCAGGAGTGCTTTTTCAAGGTGGTGCGTTCGGCCATTTTCGTGCAGCCGGGGCACGGTTCGCCGACGCGGACTTCGCATTCGCAAAAGGGGCAGATATAACTGAGAACTTCCGGAACCATGGCTCGCTTTCAATGAGCACGAGAAGCCCATCGCCTGCAAGCCGGAAGAATCGCTTGGCAAGAGGACGGATGGAGTGGAAGTTCGGCGCGGGATGGGATTGAGTCTTTCTGAATTGCGCGACGGGCTGCCGGAAGACGGCCTTTTTGGCGGCGGGGCGTGGCGCTGGTCGCCGGAGCCGCTGAAGCTGAGCCAGGCGGAGGCCCGCAAGATGATGTCGCTGGGGCATCCGCTGGCGCGCTTCCAACAGGCGTGCGACTCGCTCTACCGGCGCAGCGGTGCGGGAAAACTACCCGAATGGTTGGCGGAGCTGATGGACGAGGGAAAACCGGATTGGCTGGCCATGCTTCAACGCGAGCCCGAAATGGCGGAACAATTTCCCCGCGTGATCCGGCCGGATTTGATCCTGACGGAGAAGGGATTTTCCATGACGGAGCTGGACAGCGTGCCCGGCGGGATCGGGGTGACGGCGTGGCTCTCGCAGGTTTATACGAAGGCGGGGTTCGACGTGCTGGGCGGGGCGGACGGGATGATCGATGGATTCCGGTCGTTAATGCCGCAAGGCGGCACGGTGCTGGTTTCCGAGGAATCCGGGGATTACCGGCCTGAAATGGAGTGGCTTGCAAAAGAGCTCGGCCCGGAGTGGAAGGTGGCTCCGGCGGAGGAGTATGAGCCGGACGGGCAGGCGCTTTATCGTTTTTTCGAGTTGTTTGACTGGGAATCCATCCCAGCGGTCCGGCGACTGGCCGAGGCGGCGACGGGCGGCGAAATCAAGATCACGCCGCCGTTCAAGCCGCATTTGGAGGACAAGCTTTGGTTAGCTCTGTTGTGGTCGCCTGCGTTGAAAAAAGTCTGGGAGCAGACGCTGCGGGGCAGTCATTTGAAGCGGCTGCGGGAGTTGGTGCCGTTTGGTTGGGTGCTGGATCCGACGCCACTGCCGCCCCATGCTGCGCTGCCGAGGATGAACGCGCATTCCTGGGAGGAAGTGGCGGATTTCAGCCAGAAGGAACGCCAGCTCGTCTTGAAAGTCAGTGGCTTCCACGAAACCGCCTGGGGTTCCCGCGGGGTGTTCATTGGCCACGACATGCCGTCGGCGGAATGGTCGGAAAGGCTGCAAACGGCGCTGGACCAGTCCTCGGAACAACCGTGGATTTTACAGGAATTCCGCGAAGGGCGGCGGATCGAGCATCCGGTGTTCCGGGACGATGGGTCGGTTGAGATGATGCAAGGGCGGGTGCGGCTGTGCCCTTACTTTTTCACGAACGACGCCGGGAAAACCAGTTTCGGCGGCTGCCTGGCGACCATCGTGCCGGCGGACAAGAAAAAGATCCACGGCATGAGCGACGGCGCGCTGGTTCCGTGTGTGATCGGATGAAACAAAAAGCCCGGTGTTTCCACCGGGCTTTTTGAAAAAATGATGGTCTGGAATCTCAGACGATCCCTGCCTTTTTGAGCGTCACGAAGGCACCATTCTTGTTGATGGTCTTCAACGCGCGGCAGCTGAGTTTGATGCGGACGAACTTGTTGAGCTCAGGCACCCAGATGCGCTTGGTTTGCAGGTTTGGGGAAATCGTGCGCTTCACCACCTTGGTGACGTGACGACCGATACCACCCTTTTTCTTGGCCAAACCTGAACGGTGGATCTTGCCGCCGGAGCGGACGCGGGTTCCTCGAATACTGCAAATGCGTGCCATAATAAAAAATTGTTCGTGTTGCGGGACGCGGAGAATGGCCGCCGAACCCAGTGCGTCAAGACGAATCCTGACAATTTCCGGCTAAATTTTCTTCAGGCGGCCTTTCCGGAGCTTGCTCACCCAGGACTCGATGTCTTTGAAAATGACCTCCTGTTTCGCGTCGTACATGAGCAAATGGTAGGCTTCCGGGTAATTGTGGTAGGTTTTCGAGACGCCTTCCGGGATGCGGGCGACGAATCCGCGCATGTCGGAATCGTTGTTGAAATAGTCCTTTCCGCCATGCAGAACAAGAATCGGCGAGCGGAATTTAGTCGCGAATTCGTTCATGTTGTCGATGTGGCCGGCCAGCGCTCCGATCAGGCGGAGCGTGTATTCATCGACGGCGTAGGGGTTCTTTTTGCTCTGCTCCAAGTGGTGGGACGTCTGGGTCATCTGCACGTCCTGGCCACCAGAGAGGGTTTCGAGTGAAATCCGGGCGAGCGGCAGGGTGGTGGCGGCAATTTGTACCAATCCGGGCGTCCATGCGGGAATGTCGTCGCGGAAACGAACGATCGGCGAGGAGAGAATCAGACCGTCGCAGGGCGGGTCATTCACCGGAGATTCGCTCCATGCCCGCGAGGCGATCAAAGCGCCCATGCTCTCGCCATACCACACGATTTTTGCATCCGGGTGCTGCTCTTGCACGAGTTGGGTGAAGGCAAACAGGTCGCGATACCAGTCCTTCGGATCGCCGATGTCGCCGCGGCGCTCGCGGATCGGGTCGCTGCCCTGTCCGCGGACTTCGTAGGCGTAGAGACCAGTCTTAGGTTGGTGTCGGAGCAGGTGGTTTCCGAGATTGGCGTAGTCAATGGAGGCCCCGCAGAAACCGTGGATGCCGATGATCACCACGTCCGGTTCGGTTTTTTCCGAGATCCACTTCCTGTAGCCGAACGAGTCGGCGTTGGAAGTGTCTGACTTGCGGTGGTTCACCAGCGTGTATTCGGGAGCGCACCCGCCCAGCGCGAACGCCACCGTGCAGGCGGCGAACCTGCGAATTTTCAAAGCGGGCACTCGGATCACGGGAATAAGTTCGCAGATTCGAGCAAAAGCGCAATGCCGGAAGGCACCCGTGAAAATTGATAGGCTCCGGTGATAAAATGAATTTCCATCCGGCGGAAATCGTATATCAACGCGATTGGTTTCAGACTTCACTTCCATGAAAACTCCCCATTGCGCCGTCTTGGCGTTCCTGGCCATCGCCTTGGCCGCCTCCGCTGCTCCCCGCCTCGTCGTTTCCACCCCCTCACTCGTTCCCGAATCCGAAATCGACCTCGTGCTCGATTCGCCCGTGGTCGCGACCTCGGAACTGGGAAAAACCATCGACAACACGTGGCTGGAAATCCAACCCGCGCTTCCCGGCAAGTTGCTCTGGAAGGCGCAGAACATCGCGCATTTCATTCCGGCGCAGCCACCCGCCATCGGCGCGACCTACACGTTTTCGATTCCGAAAAACCGCAGTCACCTCGACAAGTCGCAGGTCCCGGCTGGGAAATTCGCCACACTTGCAAGCGAGCCATTCCGCATCACCGCCTCGAATGCGCCGAACCGCTGGTCGTCGGATTATTCGCCATCCACCGGCGAGTGGCTGATCGTCTTCAACGACGCGGTCAATCCCGCCACCGCGGCGAATTTCGTTTCCTTCAGCTCGAAGTCCGGCCAACGCGTGGCTGCCCGTCTGGAGCAGGCAACCGTCGACCGCGCTGGTTATTACGGAAATAACTACAAGACCTGGGCGTCGAGATTCCCAAACGCTCCCGCCGTCGAAACCACACCGGAAAGCCCCGCGCCAAACGTCCTCATCGCCACGCCGCTTTCACCGCTTCCCGTAGGCGAGAGCTGGGTGGTTTCCCTGCTGAAGGGACTGCCCAACCAATCCGCCAACGCCCGAACCATCGAGGACAGCACTTACGAAATCGGCAAGGTCGAGCCATTCCGGGTCGCCTCGATCAAGTCACAAACCATCGCCGACCAACCCCGCCAGATCGCCATCGAGTTCAACCAAGCGATCCCGGGATCCCTGCCGGTGGACTTTCTCGCAAAATGCATCGAAATCGACCCACGCCCGGAAAACCTGAGCGCAAAAATCGACGGCCGCGAAATTTTGCTCACCGGAAATCTCTCCGACGTGAACAAATACGCCGTCACCTTCAAGCCGCCGTTCACTTCGAAGGCCGGGCTCGATCTCGACGCCCCGCTCAGCAAGGACGTCGCCTTCGAGCATCTCGATCCCGAGCTGATTCTCCCGTCGGAAAACCAAGCCCAACTCGCCAATGGCAGCCGCAACTATCGGATCCGCACGTTGAACCTCGCCAGCCTGCACGTCCGCATCAAGAAGCTCGCCGGCACCGATCTCATCCGCGCCTATCAGGGATACCGCCACTACGTCGGCACCGGCCACGACGGCGAACAGATCCAACCCACCGCTCCCCTCCCCTACTCGCTCGTCGCAGGCGAGACCGTCTTTGAAAAAGAGATCCCGCTCGGAAATCCCGTAGATTCTTCCAAAGAAATCACACTCAACTGGGACGAAATTCTTCCCAAGGAACTTCGCAACGCCGCGCTCTTCCTCGACGTGACCGGCATTCCTAACGCCGACAGCGGTGCCGAAGGCCGCCGCAGCGCCCAAGCCCTCGTCCAGCTAACCGACATCGGCCTCGCTTGGAAACTCACCCCATCGGAAGCGTTCATCTATGCGTTTTCCTGCAACACCGGGGCACCGCTTCCCGGCGTGAAAATCGACATCTTCGGTGAAGACGCGCTTTCCCTAACTTCCACCACCACGGACGCCGCCGGGCTCGTCGCCGTCACGCGCGCTGACGCCGCCCGCCACCTCCACGCCTCGCTCGGTGGGGACGGTTTCCTCACCGCGTTCGACTCCACGCTCAACACCGTCGGCATGTGGCATTTCCCGATCCGTTATTCGTGGAACGAATCCACGGAAGCCACGCGCAAGGCATTTCTCTTCACCGACCGCTCGCTCTATCGGCCCGGCGAAACCGTGCGGTTGAAAGGCATCATCCGCAACCTGCGCGGCAATGCCATCGAGCCATCGAAAACCAGTCCGGCGCGCATCGTCGTCATCGATCCCACGGACAAGGAAATCCACTCCAGCCCGGTCACGATTTCGGAAGCAGGCTCTTTTGATTTCACTTACACCTTGCCGACCGGGAAAACCGGCACCCACTCGATCCGCCTCGAATACCCCGAGGAACTCGCCCAGGCCGAGGCACTCGAGGACGATTGGGCGAAACAGGAAGCCCTCGTCACCAGCGGCCGCTTCGAACTGCCGCTTCGAGTCGAGGAGTTCCGCCGCAATGCGTTCGAGGTCGGACAAGTGATCGCCACGGCCGCGCCCGGTGCCACTTCCGTTTCCTCCGAGCTCACCGCGAAATACTATCAGGGCCAGCCGGTCGCCACCGGGAAGGTGAAGTATTTCAGCCGCGTCACCGCACAGAATCCGTATCCCGAGCGATTCCGGGATTTCCTTTTCGGCAACCACCGCAGCGAGGATTGGACCTATTGGTATCACTACTTCGGCTACCGCTCCGACGATGAGGAATCATCGGACAACCCGTCCTCGCAGATTCAAGGCGAAGCTCTGCTCTCCGCCGATGGCAAGGCCGCGCTCTCCGTCGACATTCCGCAGGCCGAGTTCCCCACCTTCCGCGAAGTCGTCATCTCCTCGGAAGTCACCGATGCGAACAACCAGACTCTAACGTCCACCACCGAAACCACCGTCCACCCCGCGTCCGTTTACGTCGGCGTTTCCCGCATCGACCAACTCGTCCGCGCGGGCAACAGCGTGCCGCTGAAAATCGTCGCTACGAACACCGAGGGCGAGCCGTTTCCCGGCGCTGTCAAAGTCACCGCCACGCTCACCCGTGAAGTAAATTCCGCCGTCAAAACCCGCACCGATTCCGGCGCGACCGCCACCCGCAACGACGTGACCGAGGAAACCATCGTCACCTCCGAACTCACCCTCGATCCCGCCGCTTCCGCTGGCCAAGGCACTCCATTCACCGTCACGCCCAAGTCCAACGGCCTCCACTTCCTCACCCTCCGCGGCACCGATCCCGAGGGACGAGCGTTTGCCACCGTCACCCGTTTCCACGTCTATGGCACAAACGATTACCCATGGCTCTACGAAGACGGCCTGCGCGTGAAACTCGTCGCCGAGAAGAAATCCTACCAACCCGGCGACACCGCCCGCGTGCTCGTCCTATCACCCATCGAAGGCACCGCGCTCGTGACCGTGGAACGGGAAAAAGTCCTGCGCTCGTTCCAAGTCGAACTCAAGGCCGACAAACCCGTCATCGAAATCCCCATCACCAAAGACGACGCGCCTAACGCCTTCGTCTCCATCCTCATCGTCAAGGGAGCGAAAGAATCCGCCCGCGAGCACAAGGAGCCCCAGCTCCGCCTCGGCTATTGCGAACTCATCGTGGAAAACCTCCGCGACCGGTTAGCCGTGAACATCGAAGCACCCGCCACCTGCCGCCCCGGCGACGACATCACCCTCACCGGCACCGTCATCCTCGCCAACGGCCAGCCCGCCGCCAAGGCCGAGGTCACGCTCTACGCCGAAGACGAAGGCACACTCGCAGTGATGGGCTACAAAACGCCGAAGCCCATGGATTACTTCTACAAGCCCCGGAACCTCGACGTGGAAACCGGCACCTCGTTCGAGACCTTCATCTCCGAGGACCCGGAAATGCAGGACTTCTCCAACAAAGGCTTCTTCATCGGCGGCGGTGGCGACCTGAGCAAACTCGCCGACCTGCTCCGCAAAAATTTCGACCCCTGCGCCACCTGGGCACCCGCGCTCGTCACTGATGCTGCAGGAAAATTCACCCACACCTTCAAGTTCCCCGACACACTCACCCGCTACCGCCTCATCGCCATCGCCCATCAGGATGCTGCTAGATTCGGCCATGTCGAGTCGTCCATCGTCGTGAATAAGGACCTGATGCTGGAGCCGAAGACCCCGCGTTTCGCCAACCAGGCGGACACGTTCAACTCCCAAGTCCTCGTCCAGAACGCATCGACTTTCACCGGCACTTGGGAAATCAAATTCAGCACCGCCAACGGCCAGGAAACACCGTGCGCCTCGCCAACAGGCCCCACCACCGAGACCATCACGCTCGCTTCCGGCGCGTCCGCCACCGTGATCTTCCCGACCCGCGCCGACACCACCGGTGAAGCTGTGCTCACCTTCCAAGCCACTCCGGTTTCTCTCAGCGACACGAACCTGACTCCCCAGCTCAAGCACCAACTCTCCGACGCTGTCGAATCGCGTTTCAATGTCCAATACCCGATGCCGCTGCTCCGCCAGACGAAGCTTGTCACGCTCAAAAAATCCGACACTCGCCAGAATCTCCGCGACCAGCTCGACGGCCGCCTGCTAGACGGCACCGGCGAGATCGAACTCGAGTTCTCGCGCTCCCCGCTCATCGAAGCTGCCGGTTCCATCGACTTCCTCTTCAGCTATCCGCACGGCTGCGTCGAGCAGACCACCTCCTCGCTCATCCCGTGGCTCGCCGTGGAAGACCTCCGCCCGGTCATTCCGCGCTTCGCAAAATTGGATGAGAAAAAAGTCGCCGCCGCCATCCAGGCCGGGGCTGACCGCCTGCTCTCGATGCAACTCCCGGACGGCTCGTTCGCCTATTGGCCCGGCGGCACCGGGACCGTGCCATGGGCCACCTCCTACGCCGGCATGGGCCTGATGATGGCCGCCGAAAAAGGCGCGAACGTCCCGGAATCCGCCATCGAGTCGCTCACGAAATACCTCATCGGAAGCCTCCGCGGCGTCGCCGATGAGAAATCTCCCTATGCCTTGGAAAGCCACATCCGCTCGATGATGGTGCTCGCCATCTCCGGCTCCCCGCAGCCCGCCTATCGAAATACTCTCGTCGATCGCATCACCGAACTCACTCCGAGCGCCCGCTGCCTGTTAGCTACCGCGATCGCTGCCGAAGAGGAGGACAACGAGGTGAATCTCGCCATCGCCAAATCCGTGCTCACCTCCAAGGTTCCCTTCAAATCGAAAAACGACGACTGGATGCCATGGTCCGCTGATGAAGCCTACCATCTCATCGCCTGGCTGCTCATCGATCCCGAAGGTGAGGAACCCACCAAGGCGCTCGACCGCATGCTCCGCGACCGCAATCCCTACGGCGCGTGGAACACCACCTGGGTCAACGGTTGGAGCCTCCTCGCCATGGCGGAATACGCCAGAAATCAGGATCTCAGCGACGCTCCGGTTTCCCTCACTTTCGAGAACCCCACCGGCACCGAGACCATCGCCCTCACCGCAGAGAATCCCACGGCCACCCGCTCGTTCAAACTAACACCCGATCTCAAACTTGCCCTCAGCGCCGACAACAGCGCCTGCGTCCGCATGAAAATCGCCGCCAAACCCCAGATCGCGCCCACCCAGCCCGTCGCGAAAAACGGCCTGTCCATCGACCGCATCTACGAGCGCATCAACGCGGACGGCTCCGCCACCATCCTCACCGAGCCGCAAGTTGGCGACCTCATCCGCGTCTCGCTCCGCGTCACTCTGCCTCAGGATCGCACCCGCTACCTCGTCATCGAAGACCCGCTACCGTCGCTTTTTGAAACCGTCAACACCGACTTCAAATCCCAGCGCGCCGCCGTCGGCATCAATACCAGCGAGAACGATTGGCAGGTCAGCCACTCCGAGCTCCGCACCGACCGCGCCTCGTTTTTCCTCGATGAAGTCTGGCGCAAAGGCACCTACACTCTCACCTACCTCGCCCGCTGCACCGTCGCCGGCCAAGCCACCGCCCCGCCCGCCAAGGTCGAGTCGATGTATGACCCGGAAAACTTCGCGCTCTCCGCCTCGCGGGTTTTCACGGCGAAATAAGCCTTCGCCTTTCCATCGCCGGAGATCCTAGCAGATATCTGTCTGATTTGATCTTGCGCCCAGCATGGTTCCACCTAGTGTGCGCCATGTTTGTCCCCCCCGTTGAATCTTTTGGGTTTCATGTGATGCGGCTGAGTCTGGCGATTCTTTGCGGCGGATGCCTCACGGGCGCGTCGCATGCGGATCCGGTGCATGAGGTGGTGACGGCGTTTCACCGTCCGCTCGTAAACCCCACACAACCTCCGGTGCTCGGTCCCGATGGATTTCTATGGGGCTATGCGCAGGAGGGTGGCAGCACGACGATCGGCATCATCTACAAGATCCGGCCTGATGGCACGGGTTTTACGAAAGTAGCAAACCAAATTCTGGGTGCCCCGATGATCCTCGGGCCTAACGACGATCTTTACAGCGTCACCTACAGCGGCGGAAGCAACTCGCACGGGTCGGTCATCAAGATCAACACCGCCGGCGTGGTGACGACGATTTTCAGTTTTAGCGACACCGATCCGGCGCGTAAAGGCCGCAGCCCCAACTCGCTGGTGCTGGCCGCCGATGGAAACTTCTACGGCACCACGGAGATCGGCGGCACGGGTGCCGGGACGGTTTTCAAAGTCTCTCCCGGCGGGACATTCACCTCGCTCAGTTCATTCACCCAGAACGCGCAGGGCTATCAGCCGAACTCGCTTATCCAGGGCAGCGACGGGAATTTCTACGGCACCACCATCAGTGGCGGAACCGATGGCCAGGGCACGATCTTCAAAATGACACCGGACGGGACGCGGACCCTCCTCACCGCTTTCACTGGTGGCACCACGGGGGACACACGCGGCGCGAATTTGAATGGTCTGGAAGAAGGCGGGGATGGAAATTTCTACGGCGTCACTCGGTTGGAAGGGGCAAACGGCCACGGCACGATTTATAGGATCACCCCGGGAGGTGCGGTGACCACGCTCAAGGACTTCACAGGAACGTCCGGGCTTGTGCCGGGCAGTGGAAATCGCGGCGGACTTCGTCTCGGCGCAGACGGGGCGCTTTATGGAGCGATCGAGCGCGGGATCGGGGCGTCTAATTTCGGCCAGATCTACAAGATCACGACCGCAGGGGTTTTCTCCGTGGTCGCGAATTTCCAGTCCCCGGTGGCCGGGCAGACACCCACCCAGACACTGATGCTGGGACCGGATGGTCATTTGTATGGGACGACGAGTCAGGACGGGCTTACCGCAGTGGACTTGAGCAGTGGCAGCCTCACCATTTTCGGCACGGTCTTCCGCGTTACCACGGCGGGAGTGATCACGACGTTGACGAACTTCAACGACACCAGCGACGCACCGAAGGGCTTCAATCCAAATGGCGGCCTGGTGCGCGCGGCGGATGGGAATTTCTACGGAGTGACTTACGCCGGGGGAGCGAGGCGCAGGGGCACGGTGTTCCGGATGACTCCGGCGGGAGTGATCACCACCTTGGTGGAGTTCACGGACACCGGCGGGACGGCGCGCGGCGCTTATCCCAGATCCGGCCTGATCATCGGCGGAAACGGCAGGCTCTTCGGCACGACGGACGCGGGCGGAACCGGCTTTGCAGGCGGCGTGGGAACCTTGTTTTCCCTGGCGCTGGACGGGTCGGGCTTCACCACTCACGTGGATTTCGGTTCCGCCTCCGTGCCCGGGCGCTATCCAAACTCGTTGCTGCTGGCGAGCGATGGTAACATTTATGGCACCACCTTCCGGGGAGGAACCGGCGGCTACGGAACGTTTTTCAAATGGTCTGCCGCCGGGACGTTCACGCAGCTGTTTTCCTTCACCGCGTTGAGCGGAAGCTTCAAAGGCAACAATCCGAGCGGTTCTCTGGCAGAAGCGCCCGGCGGACTCATCTACGGCACGACTCGTCTCGGCGGCAGCGCCAATCAGGGGACCGTTTACACGACGACCATGGCAGGGGCATTCACGACGCTTTATACGTTCAATTCATCGAACACGCCCTTCAGCGGATTCACGCCTAACGGTCTCATCCGGGCAAGCGACGGCAGTTTCTACGGCCCCACGCTGGACGGTGCGAATGCCGCCGGTGCGGGACTACTCCGTGGCACGCTCTACAAAATCACATCCGCCGGGGCGCTCACGACCTTGTATGACGCATCCACCGTCACCGCGCTCCGGCCCTACTCAAGTTTGGTAGAGGGTCCTGATGGAAATTTCTACGGCACCTCGCAGGGCGGCAGCAGCAGCACGGCCGGCGGGAATGTTTTCAAAATGACCCCTTCCGGAGCGGTGACCACGCTGGTGAGCTTTTCGGGGACCGGAAGCCAGTTGAACTCCGGCAGCTCGCCGGTGGATGGGGCGCTGGTTTTCGGGACGGACGGCAAGCTTTACGGAGCCACCAACTACGGTGGTCCGGCCGGTGGCGGGACCGTTTATCGGGTCGCGCTCAATAGCATCGCCGTGCAACATCCGGTCAGGACAACACTGACCGACGCGGTGAGCACGGTGGATTTCGGAACCGGGCCTCTCAACAATACCAGCACGCGGGTTTTCACCCTACTCAACACGGGAAATACCACGCTAACCGGTTTCCCCATCAGCTTCACCGGACCGCAGGCGTCCGACTATCGGGTGAGTGTTCTCCCAGCCGTCTCCACGCTCGCCCCCGGATCCAGCACCACCTTCACGGTGGAAATCACCTATCGCGGGACGGGAAACCGCCGCACGGTCATGAATGTTGGCAGCAATGCTGCGGGAGATTTCGCTTCCTATCAGGTCAATCTCACCGGGCGCGGTCCGCTGACCGCCATCAACCAGGCACCCACCTTCCTTCCGCCCTCGTTCGCGACCCGCACCGGCTTCACCACGGTGATCTCACTTTCCCAACTCCTTGCCGCCGTCTCTGAACCCGACGGTGACAACGTCTTCCTCAACGCGATCTCGTGGGCGAGCAACCTCGGCGGAACGGTCGCCTATGCCGGGGGAAACATTACCTTCACCCCGACAGCTGGATCGAGCGGAACCGACGGGTTTTCCATCTCCTTCGACGACGGCCGCGGCGCAACCGTCACGGGAACCGTCAACGTGCAAATCGTCTCGCCGGCGCTCGACGTGGTGACCGGCGCCAAACTAACCACGGCTGGTGGAAACTCGGCGTTCTCGGCGACCGGAATCCCTGGACTTGGCTATCTGTTACAAACGAACACGGATCTGACTGTCACCTGGACCACCCAGCCCGGGATGATCCTCGCCGGGCCTGACGGGATGATTTCATTCAACGACAACTCCCCGATCCTTGGCCGGAAGTTTTATCGCCTTGTTCCAGGACAGACGACCCCTTGATTCACTGGCTACGACCCCAGAAGGCTCCGCCGCATCACTGGCAAGGGATCCGTCCCGGGAAACCAGTGTTGGAATGCCAACGCGCCTTGGTGGATCAACATCGAAAGGCCGTTGGCCGTGCGGCAGCCGAGCTCGTCCGCCACGGCTAACAACGCCGTGACCGGTGGTTTGTAAATGGTGTCGTAAACGAGGTGCTCCTTTTTCAAACAGGCCTCCGGAAGAATCGATGGATCCCCCTCTTTCAAGCCGACTGAAGAGGTGTTCACGATGAGGTCGCAGCCCAGACACTGTTCTGCCAGTGACGGATCATCGAAGGATACCGCGATGATTTCCGTCTCCGGACTGATCAGGCGCAGTTTTTCCACCAGCGGCGCGAGTTTCGCGACCGTGCGGTTCACCACCAGCAGTTTCCCGATGCCGGAGAGGCAGCCTTGCGTCGCGATCGCCTGCCCTGCTCCACCGCCCGCGCCGATGATGGCGACCTTGAGCAAGGCGAACGGGACATTGAAATCGTCCTCGATGGCACGGGCGAAACCGGGGCCATCGGTGTTGAAGCCACGGTTCAAGTCGCTGTCAAAACGAAGGGTGTTCACCGCGCCGAGCACGACCGCGTCCGGGTGGACTTGGCAATGCTCCATCGCCTCCAGCTTGTGCGGCACGGTCACGTTGCAGCCGATGAAGCCGAGCTCCCGCATCCGCGAAAACGCCTCACCCACCTGCCCCGACTCGATGTCGAGTCGGATGTAACGCGCGTTGATGCCGGCAGCGTCGAGAGCGGGTTGGTGCATCTCGGGCGAGGCGGAATGGGCGACCGGATGGCCGATCACGGCGAGCCGTGCGGGTTTGGAAGCACCGGCGTCGAGCTGGTCGCGGGAGGTGAGGTCTTGGAGGGTGTAGAATTGTTTCATGGGTTCAAATTGGGGCGCGGATTTCAATCCAAGCGAAACGATTTATAACATCCCGGCGAAGTTCCACACCCGTTTCACACAGCGGTCTTTCCCCAGCAGATTCAGCACATCGCCCAGATCAGGACCGTGGGCGCGGCCGGACAGGGCGACGCGCAGCGGGAACATGAGCTGCCCCGGCTTGGAACCCGCCGCCGTAGCGGTTTCCGCGAGAGCTGCTTTCGCGGCATCCGCCGACCACTCCGGGATCGTTTCGAAAGCGGTGGCGAGCGAAGCTAACAATCCGCCTGCGGCAGCATTTCCTCGGACTTTGGTGACGGCTTCCTCATCGTTTTCGAAATCATCTTCAAGCAGGAAATCCACGGCTGCCGGCACGTCGCCGAACAGGCGGACTTTATCCTTCACCGCGGCGATGACCGCCAGGTAGTTTTCCGGGATCGGCAGGCCCGCCGCTTCCACGAAGGGTCGGGCAGCTGCGGCGAACTCGTCGAGGCCGACGTTGAGGAGATGCTGCTGGTTCACCCACTTGCACTTTTCCAGATCGAAGCGGCCGGGCGAGCGGTTGACGTTTTCGAGCGAAAACGATTCGACCAACTCGGCGAGGGTGAAGATTTCCCGCTCGGTTTTTGGATTCCAGCCGAGCAGCGCGATGAAATTCACCACCGCCGTGGATAGAAATCCCTGCCGTGGATAGTCGCCGACGGCGGCTCCGGCGTCGCGCTTCGACATCTTCGAACCGTCCGCATTCAGGATCAGCGGGATGTGGGCGTATTGCGGGGCCTTGCCACCGAAGGCTTCAATGAGCTGGAGGTGCTTGGGCGTGTTCATCAAGTGGTCCTCGCCGCGGATGACGTGGGTGATTTCCATTTCCAGATCGTCCACCACGTTGACGAAGTGGAACACGTACGAGCCGTCCGAGCGCTTCACTACCATGTCCGGCGTGTTTGATTCGTCGCGGTAGTCGATCGTCACCTCGCCGCAGACAAGGTCATGCATGGTGATCGGTTTGCGCTCGAAGCGGAACCGCCAGGCACCGCCGTCTTCGTAAACATGGTCCGCCGCCACCAGTTTTGCAAACCAGGCGTCGTAGATTTCCCGCCGCTCGCTTTGGTAATAAGGGCCGTAGCTCCCGCCTTTTTCCGGGCCCTCGTCCCAGTCGAGGCCGAGCCAATTCATGCCGTCGAAAATCGCCTGCCGGGCTTCCTCGGTGTTGCGCGCCTCGTCGGTGTCCTCCACGCGCAGCACGAAAACGCCGCCGTGTTTGCGGGCGAAGAGCCAGTTGAACAAAGCGGTGCGGGCCCCGCCGACGTGGAGGTAGCCGGTGGGAGAGGGAGCGAAACGGGTGCGAACGGTCATGCGCGTGATGTAGGCGGCGGATCCAAAGTAGTCGAGGACTTCAGTCCAATGCCTTTAAGGATTCGTTACGATGATGGTTTTCATTGGATTCTTCGAGCCGGGAGTTCTGGTTTTCGGCCAGTCCTCTCCGCGGCTTGCGCTTCTGAATCAATGCGCTGGCTGCCAGGTCGTCGAGCAGGGTGATCTACAGGCGGATCGTCATGGGTTTTTCTCCTCCGGCGTAATGAATGTTACCGTGAATTTCACGCAGCCCGAGGGTTCCGAGTTTACGCCGGGTGGTGGGATCGCCCACATTCACGTTCACCAGCCAGGAACCGTCCGTCGGTGAGCTGCTGCTCGCGGGTCACTTTGATGTTGGCCATCAACCGCATCAACAGATGGCTGCCGGATGGCTCGAGCGCCTCGGTATGACCTCCTTGATTTTCGAACACTCGCATAAACAGGCTCCACAGATTGTAAACCAGCAACAACATGCGCGGGGAACGCCGTTGGGCACTTTGATCCATTTGCGCAACCAGTCGCTTTGAAGGTCGCAGAAGTCTTCGATGTCGGAAAAGCAGTTCATCCCGCAAAGCATCGCACTAACGGCCATGAAGAGCACTTTACCGAAATGATGCAGCTTGTTGCCGCCGGTGCGTGGGTCTTCGATGACGGAGAATGAGGAGATGCGGGCGGGCAGGCCACCGGACCCGTCGAATTTGTTAGGATCGCAACGCATTCGGGCACACTGCAACCACTAGATATATCGCCCAAGTCCGAAAAATCATGATTTACAAACTATTTTTGCTGCTCTCCCTGGCTTGATCGCGGTAGCGCGTAACGCGGGTCGGGATGAGCGAACTTGCTTAGGCAACCGGTAATCCGGAGATTGAAACGCGAAACGTCGGTTGCCGGCGGGCGTCTAGGCCTCCGCTTTGGCGACTTGCAGTTCCGGCTTCCGATGCCGGTGGATCCAGACGCTCTGGACGAGGCCTAGCAGGAACATGCAGATCACCACGAAGGTGCCAGAGTAGCTGACCAGCGGCATGGGAATCCCGGTGATGGGCGTGATCAGCACGCACATCCCGATGCTCTCGAAGATATGCGCGAAAAACAGCGCGACGATCAGGCACGCCAGCAAGCGCCCGGACACATCCCGGCTGTAGAACGCAATGAACAGCCCTTGAATGAGCAGCAGCGCGAATGCTGTGAGTAGCAGCAGACTTCCCCGGAAGCCGAGTTCCTCCGCGATGACTGCAAAGATGTAGTCGTTGTGGGCAGTGTCCGTGGGGATGAATCCCTTGTCGTGCAGGGATCCCTTTTCCACTGTGGCCTTCCAGCCGACACCCTTCCACCCGGCCTTGCCGACCGCCATCGAGACATTGTGGGGCGCGTAGGCGTCACCGCTGATATCCACCTCCCGGCCCTGCACCATCCGCAGCCACACATCGATCCGCTCCGGACCGCGTTTTGATACGAGCGGCAGCGCCACGAAATAAAGCAGCGGAATGATCCCAGCTCCCAAAAAAGTCATGCACGTCAGGTAGCGGAAGGGAATCCCGCCGATCAACAGGGCGACGACCAGCACGGGAATCCAGACGAGGGCGGACCCCATGTCGCCCATTTTCATCACCATCAGGAACGGGACCACGGCGACCCCGCCGATGATTGCGATTCGGATGAATGGCGCTCCAAACCAACGATGCAGCTTGGGCAAATCCTGTAACAACCAGGAAATCAACAGGATCCCCGCGGTGATGCCCAGTTGCGCCGGCTGGAAGGAAAAGCCGCCGAATTTGAGCTGGTGCACCGCGTCGTCCTGCCCCATCGCCACCACCATCAGCCCGAGACTCACCACGTAGAACGGGATTCCCAACCAGCGGATCCAGCGGTAGTCGACGAAGGCGGCGGCGAAATACGCCACGCTTCCGATCAGGATGAACATCTTCTGCTTCGACGAAAAATATGCGCCCGCGCTGCCGAACTGGGCGAGATTGTCCTTAGTCACCGAGACATGCCGGGCCGCGCTCTCAATCATGAACACGCCGAAGATCAAGAGCCCGTACATCACCAGCACCAGCACCCAATTCATTCCCAGGATTTTCCTCAAAAACGGCGTCATGATTTCCCCGGCCGCGACCATACGCCGGAGGAATCCCATGGCAAGGAGGGCGTCAGATTTGTTCCGGAAGGCTTGCCCGGCGGATGGCAGGAGGATGCAGGCCGGACCTCAGCACGACTAGCCGTTGTCCCGCCCGGGTGAATCCCATGTAAAGCATGCGCGTGTGATCGCGGCGCAGGTCGGTGCGCTCGCCTTCAGCCAACCGGGTGTCCTTTTCAGCTTCCAGCAACCGATCCATGCCCAAAAGAATGACGAATGCGGCCTCCAATCCTGTGGCGGCGGCGAGCGTAGTCACCGAACAAAATGCATTGTCCGGAAGCGGACCGGACTTCGCATCGTGGACCAGGCCCTTGCCGAGCCGTTGCTCCAAGGAACTCCTCAACGCGTTTTCAAGCGAGCTGTCGGCGTGAAGCACGAGCAATTTTCCCGCCTGCAGACCGGCCTCCTTGAGCGCGCACACCTCGTTGGTCGCACGGGCGATTTCCTCCTGCACGGTGGGAACAAACAACTCGATCGGATCCTCACCCACCTCGGAAATCGCCGCCAGCTGCGCATCATCCGGCACATTCAAATCTCCCTCGTTTTCATCGGGATCCCGCCGGCTTTCGTAAAACTCCCTGGCAAACCCGAGAATCGCCCGCGTGTTCCGATACGCCTGCGTCAGCTTGGTGCTCCGTCCGCGGACTTCGACGCCCGCCGCGATCCATGACTGGCGGCGGCGGAGAAAGCCCTGGGTCGGGTCCGCGGCTAGAAACAGGTGCCCGCCCGGCTTCAGCGCGGCACTGACGATTTCAAACCATGTCTTGGCGAAGAACTGCGCCTCGTCGATGAAGACCGCGTCGAAACATGGAAAGCGCAGGCTCTTTTCCACCACCGCCGCTTCGTGGAAGCGCAGCGCGATGTTGTGCCAGTCCGTCGCCCCCTCGCTCCTCAGTACGTGCTGATAGGCGTGAAACAGATTCCAGATCTCCTCCCTCTGGCTTCCGCGCAGCGACGTGCCGCGCCCGGCCCGGTCCGCATTCAGATAGAGATCCTTCCTGAGCAGCCGCTGATCCTTGATCCAGCCGATTTCATCTGCGAGAAATGCTGCTGAAAGGTTGGCCAACGCCGGCGTTTCCTCCTTCAACCGTGCCAGACACCGCTCGATCCTCGCGGGTGCCCATCGCTCTCCATCCATCCGAACCAGGCATTTGTCCGCCCATTGGAAAAAGGTCCGGCATGATAGGTTCCGCGGCATGCAGGCCAACTGCCTTGACCGTCGTTCCAGCTCGAAACGCAGCGGCCGGTTGTGAGTCAACACCAGCACGCGCGCCTGCGGATGGAGCTGGGCGGAGAGCAGTGCCCGATAGAGCAGCACCAGCGATTTCCCGCTGCCCGCCACGCCGGTGACGAGGCGCACCGAGGCAGGAGCCTCCTCGACGATCTGCTCATGTCGCGACAGCAGATCGAGATCGTTCTTCACGCACCATTCCTGGTCGAAATCGAGGAAACACGCCGGCAGATCCGCCGCGGTATTCCGCCCCGTCGCAGTGCGGGCGACGAATCCTTCCGGCACTTCCGACTCCGGGGTGTAAACCCGCCGCAGATGGAATAATCCCGGTTCCGGCAGCGCGGCGGAAGCCAGTGCTTCCAAGCGCCGCGTGAAATGCGCGGAATGGATCTGGTGCAGACCGAGATACGAGGTTTCCGAGTCGTCGCTCCGTAGCAGCATCACTTCGTCCACCGTGCCCTCACAGACATTGGGGAAAATCACCAACCGCTTCAGCGGCAGCTCGCCAGCCAGCGGGCCTAGCAGCCTGCTGGAGCGCGCGACGAAATCTTCCAACAGGTCACTCTCCCGTCGTCCCAGGTCTTCGGGCTTCAGCGACTCGGTCTGTTCGAAGAAATCCGCTTGCAGCGCGGTCTCAGCGAGCTGTTGGGAGGTCGACGCCACTTGAATGAGAAAGGCGTGACGCTCCCTCCAGACAAGAAACACATGCGGCCGCACACCGGCCTTTTCCTCGAGCGACAACCAGGCGGTGAAATCGTCGGGCAGGGTTTTAAGCACCCGATAGAACGCGTAGAACGCCTTGTCCGGTTTGCCCCGTGGCTTGGATGGAATGATCTTCGCCATCAGCTTTGAAAGTTGGCAACCGTTAGCAACGAAAGAGCCACCGCGGCGTTTTCGTCATGAGGTGAATTCCGCTCAAGCCATCTGCGGAATCCCAGCGAATGAATCAGCACCACCTTGGTCCGCGCACGGGTCACCGCGACGTTGAGCCGCTGGGGATAGATGAGGAATACTCCGAGTTGATCCATGAAATTCTCATCGGACACCACGAAGGAAACGATCATAGCCTCCCGTTCCTGCCCCTGGAACCGCTCAACGGTGTCCACCGCGAGTTTGCCGATGTCCGGCCACTTCGCAAACCGCTCGAAGCGCAGCAAATTTCTCACCCGTGCGGCTTGCGCCCGGAACGGCACGACCACGCCGATTTCAGCGGGTGACAGCCCGCCCTCCAGCATCTCCTCGATCAGTGCGGCGGCTTCCTGCGCTTCCTCCGTCGATGACACGCGGTTGCCCTCATGATCGATTTCCACCCTGACCATCGAAGGTTCCGGACCCAACAAACCCGGTCGGGCAGGAGCCGATTTCAAGTGAAAGCGGTGGCCGGCATTGGCACGGGCGGCGACCAGTTCGCCTTGATAGAAATTCTCCGACGGCCATCGCGTGAGCGGCCCGTTCATCCGATAGGTGGTTTTCAACATCGTGTGACTGCCGTTTCTCGCCAAGCTGGCAAAGACCGAGTCGTCCGCCGCATCCGCGACCGGGCGCTGCACCACCGGCGGAAGTTGCTGCCGGTCTCCGAAGAAGAACCACCGCTGCGCCCGCAACATCGGCATGATCGCGGCTTCCACCCGCATCTGGCTGGTCTCGTCAATCACCGCCACGTCGAACCTCGCCTCGCCGGCGCGCGAGGAAAACAGCGCGAACGGAGTTGCCCCGATCACATAAGGACCGTCGACATCCAACAAACCGGTGTCCGCGAATGTGTCCCTGAACTCGATGCCCTCCGCGTCGTGGAAAAACGGATCGGATACCTTGTAAACCGGACAATTCACCATCGAACTGACCTTTCTCAGCGCGTGATGGATCGCCCGGTGGGTGAACGACGTGAGCAGCACCCGCTGCCCCTGTCCTACCAGCTCTTTCACGAGCATCGCCAGCGTCTGGGTCTTGCCCGTGCCCGGCGGTCCCTGGACGAGATGAAACCGCTCGGCCGCAAGACACATGGCGACCGCGTCCTGTTGGGATTCATCCAGCGCGGAGTCTTTGAGTAATTGGGAAAATTCCCCACAGGCATCCAAATCGATCTCGTCGCCCTCGCCGCCGAGCAGGGCAGGCAGCACCACGTCACGTCCGTGCGCGGTGGTCGCCACTTCTTCAAGCGCCTTGAGGTAGAATTCCGACAAATCAAGGTGCTCTTCATCCAGACACCATCCCTCGCGAGCGGGAATTTCAGCCTCGCGCGGAATTGCCACGCTCAGGCCCTTTTCCGTAAGACCAAGAAAGCTCGCGCCAATGAAATCCGGGCCATCCGGATCATTCAAACTCATCCGCACCCGGTCGCCTTCGCGAAAATGCGCCACGTCCTCCACCGAGGGATGAAAATGCACCAGCTTGCGGCTGCGCACGGTTTCGATCTCGGCGATCCGCAACCCGCCGATGGCCCGGCACGCGGACACCCGCTCCGGCAAGGGTTTCGCCCACTGTCTACGGGCCTGGTCCCAGCCATGTCTGGACTCGGCACGGACGTTCCGTTCGAGATTTCGGCGAAATTCCTCAGCTTGGTCGGTCGTCAAGATGCTTCATTCTTCCAAACTACCTCAAAGGAGGGAAGCAACGATTTCAACGCTCACCCGGTTTCCCTTGGCGGTGGCTGGGAAGTTTCATAGACCTCCGGGCAGCGTGATCGAAGTTCGTTTTCAAAGAGGCCTGCACTTGCCGGAGCTCGACCTGTGGCTCGACCCATGGGATGCGAAACCACGTGCGTTCGTCTCCCACGCCCACGCCGACCACTTCGCCCGCCACGAGTCGGCGTTGTGCTCGGATGTCACCGCCACGCTGGTGCGCAAGCGCTTCCACCTCGCGGAAAGCCGGATCGAGCCGGTTTCGTTCCACGTCCCGGTGGTACGCGACGGATTCCGGCTGCGAATGCTCCCGGCGGGGCACATCACCGGCTCGGCGATGCTTCACGTCACCCGCATCAAGGACAACGCGAGCCTACTTTACACCGGGGATTTCAAAACCCGCCGCAGCCGCACGGCCGAGGCGGTAAATTTCCTCGCGGCGGACATTCTGATCCTGGAGACCACGTTCGGCCTGCCGAACTTCGAATTCCCGAATCCGATGGAGATCGAGGCCAGCATCCTGCGCTTCGTGAGCGACGCGTTCGCCGACGGCGAGACACCGGTGCTGCTGGGTTATTCACTGGGAAAAGCCCAAGAAGCCCTCGCGCTGCTAGCGGAAAACGGCATTCCCGCACTACTCCATCCGGCGGTCGCCGCGATGACCGCCGCCTGTCGCGAGGCGGGCGTCGAAACCTTGCCGGAACCCGTGGAATTCGAAGGCCACGCGCCGCCCGGACACGTCGTCATCGCCCCGCCTAACACGATCCGCTCGAAGCTGCTGCGCGGATTGAAATCCAAACGCACCGCGATGCTGACCGGCTGGGCGCTGCAACCCGGCTCGAAATACCGTTACCGGGTCGACGAGGTGATCCCTCTTTCCGACCATGCTGACCACCCGGGCCTGCTGGAATGCCTCAAGCGCGTGCGACCGAAAAAAATTCTAACGGTGCACGGCTACGCTAAGGAATTCGCCGCCGAGTTGCGGGCCAAGGGCATGGACGCCTGGTGCGCGATGGGTGGCGACCAACTGGAATTCCCGATCAACCAGGCGGCTCCGCGCCAAGGCTCGTCCGGTGGCCCGCGTCACAGCCGGGCGATTTGCGCGCTGGCGGACTTCGGCGACCTTTGCCGGTTGGTCGGCGAGACGAGCAGCCGGGTGGCGAAAACCGAGTTCCTATCCACCTATCTGCGCGGGCGGGCCGCGGACGAAGATCTCCGCCTCGCCGCCGTCTGGCTAACCGGAGAAGCGCTGCCAAGAAAGGCGGGGCGCACCTCACTGCATGTCGGATCCGCCACCATTCGCCGCGCGTTGCTATCGCTGCCCAACGTCCGCGAGGAGCGCTATCGGGAAATTTCACTCAGCCAGAACGACTCCGCCCGGACGGCAAGGCTGGTACTTCAGGAAATTCATCTGAAGCCGGAACCTCTCGATCTATCCGGACTTGCCGCGTTCTTCCAGGCTCTGACTAACGACTCCGGCTCTCTCGACCGGATTGAACGGCTTGCCAGCCGCCTTGCCACCCTGCATCCGGTCGAGGGCGAGACCATCGTCAAGCTGCTCACCGGCGATCTCCGCATCGGACTCAAGGAAGGCCTCGTCGAGGATGCGATCGCCGCCGCCTTCAAGGCGGATCCGGCGGAAGTCCGGCACGCGCACATGCTCACCGGCGACATCGGGGAAACGGCCCTGCTCGCCCGTCATGGAAAACTCCAGGAGGCCACTCTCCGTCCACTCGTGCCGGTGAAGTGCATGCTCGCCGCACCGCTCGAACGCGACGAGGAGGATAACCGCCCGCTGTTTGAGAAACTCCCATTCACCCCACCTTTCTGGCTGGAGCCGAAATACGACGGCATTCGTGCGCAACTGCACAAGCGTGGTGAGGAAGTCTCACTATTCTCCCGCGACCTCCGCCCGCTCGACGGGGAATTCCCGGAACTGCTGGTGTCCGCCCTGTCACTGAAGGGCGACTTCATCCTCGATGGCGAGCTCATCGCCTTTGCCGAAGGCCGCAAACTCGGCTTCGCGGATCTCCAGAAACGCCTCGGCCGACGTATGTCCGCTGGCGACCTCTTCCTAACCGACGAGCGCCAGGACAGCTCGGTGCCGCTCCGGTTCATCGCCTTCGACATCCTTTCCCATGACGGCGATGACCTGCTAGACACGCCGCTTCTCGACCGCCGCGCCCGGTTGGAGTCGATGGCTCTGGAGCTTCCGTTTGAGACGATTTCCATCCATTGTGCCGACAACGTGGAGGAGATCGAAGCGGCATTCAAAAGATCGCTCCAGGACGGCCACGAGGGACTGATCGCCAAGGATCCGGCGAGCTCATACACGCCGGGACGGCGCGGGAAATCGTGGATCAAACTCAAGGGCGTGATGCCGACCCTCGATTGCGTCGTCGTGATCGCGGAACAGGGACACGGAAAGCGCTCGGACGTTTTGTCCGATTACACCTTCGCTGTCCGCGACGATTCGAACGGCCAACTCCGCGTCATCGGCAAGGCCTACTCCGGCCTAACCGATGACGAGATCGAAGACCTTACCGAGCATTTCAAGAACCACACTTTGCGCAAGGAAAGGCGCAAGCACCACGTGGAGCCGAACCTGATTCTGGAGATCGCCTTTGACGCGATTCGCAGATCGCCACGCCACGACTCCGGGCTCGCGATGCGCTTCCCGCGCATCAAGTCCATCCGCCGGGACAAGTCCATAGAGGACATCGACACGCTTCAATCCGCCAGCGCCCTTCTCTAACCTAACTCCATGACATCGATCTTCAAATTCACGCTCGGGCTGTCCCTCACAGCGTTTTTCGCATCCTGCGCCGCCCCGTCCACCGGATCCTCGTCAGGCCGCGACGTTTACGGCCACCGCCCGGGCCCCAAAGGATTCAAAACAGTCATCATCGACGCCGGCCACGGCGGCAAGGACAGCGGTGGCGTCAGTCCCCACACCCGCCAAAGGGAAAAGGATCTCGCGCTTGATACCGCCAGTCGCATCGCCGCCGAACTCCGCGGCGATTTCAAAGTCATTCTCATGCGTTCCAACGACGAGTTCATCGATCTCGACGACCGCGTGCTGCGTGCGAACCGCAATGGCGACGCCATCCTCGTCAGTATGCACTATAACAGCGGCCCGTCCTTCATCCGCGGCCCGGAAACCTACTATTGGCGGGTCGACAGCCACGGCCTCGCCACCCGCTGCCAGAAAGCAATGGCAGCCGCAAGCCCCGCCGAAACCGGCAACCGGGGATTGGTCCGCCGCCGGATCCGCCTCACCCGGAATCCGGAAATCCCCTGCGTCCTGCTGGAAGGCGGCTATCTCAGCAACGCCGCCGAAAGCCGCCTGATCAGCGAGCCCGCTTACCGCCAAAAAATCGCATCGGGAATCGCCTCCGCGATCCGGACCCAGGCCGCCATCGGCGATGATGGCACCGGACCATTGCCCCGCCCGATCAACTCCCCGCCGAGCCGACCGACGGATGCGCCGGAATGAGTCACGGCATGCGTGACGGATTCTAGCAACCACCCGCCATGGTATGGGATCTGCTTCTTAGCAGACGGTTCGCCATAAGCTGAATCCCAACAGATTCCCGATAGGAGAGACCACGTCTTTCCCTTCCTATTTCATTCATTTCCAATGCCCATTCTTCCATCCGAACTTCTGGGAATCCTGCCCTCTCTTGAAGTGCTGCCATTCTTCGCAAGTGACTCGCCGGAACGGTCTGCTAGCCGCGACTTCCCCTTCCAGCTCAAGGCTTATTCCAGCTACGGAGAGATCAGCCGCTGTCTGCTGACCCGAAAAATCATGGGCGGAATTATCCCGTGGGAGATCTTTATCGCCGACGTTTTGGCACTGCCGGGCCAACGCACCCGCTGGAAAATTCCGATTTTTCTCCACGCCTGTCCGACGGAACTCGTTCTGCGCGAGTCCGTTTACAAGGCGTTCTATCCGACACAAGGCGGCGCACCCGCCAAACTCCTGCAACGCCTGACGGTGGGCATCGAGAGCCAGAATTCGCTCACCAAAAGCCAATCGCGCGAATGGCTCAACCAATGGAAAAACGGATCATCCACCGAGCTCGTTTTCAGGATGTTGCCGATGGACATGATGATCCATGCGCTCAAGGCCGAAGCGCTCGATGCCATCATTGCGCCCTCGCCCTGGGGAATCCATGCGGAGTCCACGGGACTTGGCCGACGCGACCCGCGCTTCAGTCCGGGCAAATTCGCCCAGCGTCTCGTGATGGTTTGTCACCGGGAGTTCCTCGAACAACATCCCGACCTGAGCCAGACCCTGGCACGAAACATCGCCGGTGCTCGAACCCAACTCAAGGATCCGGCGACCTTCACAAAATCCATCGAACGCATGTCACGCTGTGGAAGGCCCCTCGTGCAGCGCGATTTCCTGGAAAAAGCCGCGACCGTTCATTCGTTCTCGTCGTTGGACAACGACGAGATCCCCGACATGCAAAAACTCGTCGCCGAGCTGATGGCGCTCAACGATTTTTCCGTCCTTCCGAGCCAGATCGCTCCCAGCGAACAGACTGCGCGTTTATTGCTGCCCGCCTAGCCGGGGTCGGCGTCGCGACTGACCGTTTCCGACAGCAGGTTCAGGAAAACCTCCGCCACCCAAGTCAGCGGACGACTCGGTTCCCACCAGGCGCAGCAGGTCCGCCGAAGAGTCAGTCCGGGCAGTTTCAGACACACGAGACTTCCTTCCTTGACCGCCGCGACGGCAGTCCATTCTGGCAGGAATGCGATGCCCTGACCCTGACGCGCCAAATCGAGCGTCACCCGCGGATCGGGTAGAATCCATTTTCTCAGATCCCCTTCCCTGCCCCGCCCGAGGTGCTGGGCCAGCGTTTTGAAAATGAAGCGGTCTTGAAAAATAAGGAGACTCTGTCGCAGCTCCTCCACCGAAACCCGGCTCTTTTGACCCAGCCGATGAAAGGGAGCCACATAGGCGTGATAGTCCTCACTCGCGAGGTCGCGCCGGATCATCTCGGGCGGGACCCGTTCGATGAAGTCCACATCGAAGTCCACCTGGATCCCGGGCCGCTCATCCTTGCCGTTTCCAGTCACCACCATTTCAAAATCCGCCGCGGGGAAACATTCGTGAAACGTCGACAACGGGCCGGTCTGCAGAATTCCTAGCAGGCAGGACGGAAGGCGGAAAACCAGCTTCTCGGAACGCCCGTCCAGCGTCGCAAGCTCGCTCTTCATCGAGGACATCTTCACCAGCAGGTCCTCCACCATCGGCAACAAGCGCACCGCCGCTCCCGTCGGCTTGACCTGCGGCCCGAGTCGCCGGAACAACGAACACCCCAAATCCTCTTCCAGCGACTTCATCGCATGACTGATGGCAGAGGGACTTACGGACAAAATCTGCGCAGCGCCGGCGAAACTGCCCTCCTTCACGGAGACATAAAACATCTGCAAGCGCTTCGAATCGACAATCCCGGGATCAATCACCGGCGGCTCCCGCAACCTGCCTGGGGTATCGTGAATCATATTCAGCATGCTCTGCCGACCCGGAGAGCAAAGCGTGTGCCAAACCCCGGCCAGCCGCGGATCCCGAACGCCATCCCCCGCGCGACATCGTGAATGGATTTCAACTCCACTCCCAACCACATGGCACATCCGGTGCAATGATCGATCGTGTCGCGGAACTATCAGTAACGACCTCCGCGACCACCGCCACACAACGACTCCAAACCATGAAACTAAAATCATTAAGCCACCACTTCCTCAAGGTTGCCGCCCTCGCTCTCGCGACGGCCACGGCAACCGCCCAGGACAAGCTACCGACCTCCCAGGTCAACACCACCGGACTGGCCGTCACCGACGACACCGTGACTGTCGGCCAGTTGCACTCCGCAACCGGGACCATGGCGATCAGCGAAACCGGATCCATCCAGGCCGAGCAACTCGCCATCGATCAGATCAACGCCATGGGCGGGGTTCTCGGACGACAGATCAAAGTCATCAAGGAGGACGGCGCGAGCGACTGGCCGACCTTCGCGGAAAAGGCCAAAAAATTGTTAGTGAGCGACAAGGTCGGCACCGTCTTCGGTTGCTGGACCTCCGCTTCCCGCAAGGCGGTGCTGCCGGTTTTCGAAAAGGAAAACGGGATGCTCTACTACCCGACCTTCTACGAGGGTCTCGAACAATCCAAGAACGTGATCTACACCGGCCAGGAGGCCACCCAGCAGATCATCGCCGGTCTCGACTGGATCGCCAAGGAGAAGGGCGCGAAGACGTTCTATCTGGTCGGCTCCGACTACATCTGGCCGCGCACCTCGATGAAGATCGCCCGCAAGCACATTGAGAACGTTCTCAAGGGCACGGTCGTCGGCGAGGAGTTCTACGCACTCGGCACTACCCAGTTCGGCTCACTGATCAACAAGATCAAACTCAAGAAGCCGGACGTCATCTACGCCGCCGTCGTCGGTGGATCCAACGTCTCCTTCTACAAGCAATTGGCAGCCGCCGGGATCTCCGGTGCCAAGCAAACGCTCCTCACCATCTCGGTGACCGAGGACGAAGTGCTCGGCATCGGCGGGGAAAACCTCGCCGGCTTCTACTCCGCGATGAAGTATTTCCAAAGCCTGGATAATCCTAACAACGTTGAGTTCGTCAAGGCGTTCAAGGCCAAATACGGTCCTGACAGTGTCATCGGCGACGTCACCCAGGCCGGCTATCTCGGCCCATGGCTGTGGAAGGCAGCGGTTGAGAAGGCCCAGAGCTTCGACATCGACAAGATCGCCGCGGCCTCCCCTGGTCTCGAACTCACCAACGCGCCGGAAGGTTATGTGAAAGTCCACCCGAATCATCACCTCTGGAGTAAGCTCCGGATCGGCCAATGGCAGAAGGACGGACAGGCAAAGGTTCTCTACGAATCGGGCCTGATCGAGCCCGATCCATTCCCGAAAGGCTATCAGTAATCACATCATGCGACTTGGCCGCGAGTATTCAACTCGCCCGGCCAGTGCAAGAAATCACCCGGAGGGCCGGGTAGTTCCGGCCCTCCTTTCCCCCAATCCGGGAACCTTTTCAAAACCTCGAAACGCCTGATTTTTATGGGAGAATACACCACCGAAGAATTACAAAGCATTTTCATCATGCAGGGCTTCTCGGGCCTCAGCCTGTTCAGCGTCCTCCTCCTCATGGGCCTCGGCCTGGCACTGATTTTCGGTCAGATGGGAGTGATCAACATGGCTCACGGCGAGTTCATGGCCCTCGGCGCCTACACCGTCTATTTCTGCTCCCACCTCACCTCCAGCTATGCCCCCACGTTCGGGCCCTATTATTTCGTTTTTGCAATCCTACTGGCGTTCTTCGTTTGCGCCGCGTTGGGAGCTCTCGTCGAGTTCCTGATGATACGACATCTTTACCACCGCCCGTTAGACACGCTGCTTGCGACTTGGGGACTCAGTCTGATTCTCCAGCAAACCTACCGCTCCATCTTCGGCGCGCGGGAAGTCACTCCGACACTGCCTGATTGGCTCATGGGCTCCTACAACGTCAAGGAGGGTCTCGACATCCCGATCAATGGCATGTTCGTGCTCGCCCTTTCGATCGTGGTGACCATCGCGTTGATGACTTTCATGTATCGCTCCGCATTCGGTCTCCGACTCCGGGCCACCGTGCAGAACCGCAAAATGAGCGCCGCCGTAGGAATCAATACCGGCAAGGTCGACCGCCTCGCCTTCGCCCTCGGCTGCGGCATCGCCGGCATCGCCGGTGCGGCCTTCACCACGATCGGCTCGACCGGTCCTGATAGCGGCAGCCGCTACATTGTAGACGCATTCCTCGTCGTGGTCTCCGGCGGAACCGCCAGCCTGTTGGGCTGCCTTGCCTCCGCCTTTGGAATCGCCCAGGCACAGTCGATCCTCGAGTTCTTCCTGGAAGGCACCAAGGGCAAGGTCGCCACCCTGCTGGTGATCGTCATCGCCCTCATGATCCGCCCGCAAGGACTCTTCCCGAGCAAAGTCCGCGGCCACTGACCACCCACTATCACCCACAAAGTCATGCCACTTTTCTTTCGCACCCTGTTCAAGTCTCGCGGAGAGGCGATCGCCTTCGTAGGTTTCCTGCTTCTCCTGCTAGTCGTCCTTCCGCTGGCCCTTCCGGTCTTCCGCCTCAATCTAGTTGGGAAATACCTGAGTTTCGGCTTCGTCGCTATCGGTCTGGTCCTTCTCTGGGGCCGCTGCGGCGTCCTCAGCCTTGGCCAGGGCGTCTTCTTCGGGCTCGGCGGTTACTGCATGGCGATGTTCCTCAAGCTGGAAGCGTCCGACCCCGTCACCACCGCGATTCAGTCCACGCCCGGGATTCCGGACTTCATGGACTGGAACCAGATCACCAAGCTCCCCTTGTATTGGGAACCGTTCAAAAGCCTGCCATTCACGATCTTCGCGATCTTCGTGGTGCCAGCGGTGATCGCGTTCATCATCGGGTGGGCGTTGTTCAGACGACGTGTCGGCGGGGTCTATTTCGCCATCATCACGCAGTCCATCGCGCTGATCTTTTCACTCGGGATCGACGGCAACCAAGGATACACCGGAGGTAGAAACGGCATCACCGACCTGCGCACCCTCTGCGGCTGGGACATCCGCAGCGAGAACGCCCAGTATATCCTCTACTTCCTCTGTGTGGTCCTTCTCTTCACCGTGGCCATGGCAGCGAAATATATCATCAACACCCGCCTCGGCCGGGTGTTAGTCGCCATCCGCGACCGCGAGGACCGGGTCCGATTTTCGGGATACGACGTGGCAATGATCCGGGCCTTCATCTTCGCCTTCGCCGCGATGCTCAGCGGCCTGGGAGGGGCCATGTTCGTGCTTCAGGTAGGCTTCATGTCCCCGTCGATCGTCGGCATCGTACCATCGATTGAAATGGTAATCTTCACCGCAGTGGGAGGACGCCTCTCGGTGCTGGGAGCCATCCTGGGCTGTCTGATCGTCAACTTTGGAAAGACGAGTTTCTCGGAAGCCTATCCCGACCTATGGCTCTACCTGATGGGCGGCACCTTCATCGCCGTCGTCATGTTCTTCCCGAACGGTCTTGCCGGCCTGTTGGAAAAAATCCCGACCAGTAAGGCGAAGTATGCCGCCCTTCTCGCCCGCTTCCAGAAGCCCACCCCTGTCGTAACCACGAAAGCCACCCCTCTATCCGATGAACATTAATCCCGAATTCGTCCTCGAAATAGAAGATCTCGGAGTCTCGTTCGACGGCTTCAAAGCGGTCGATGGTTTCAACTTCTATCTCTCGAAAAACCACGTGCACGTCATCATCGGTCCTAACGGAGCCGGCAAGACCACCGTGCTCGACCTGATTTGCGGCAAGACGCTCGCTACCAGCGGGAGCATTAAGTTCAAGGGAAAGGAACTCCGCGGCGTCAGGGAATACCGAATCGTCCGGGCCGGCATCGGCCGGAAGTTCCAGAACCCGTCAATCTACGAGAATCTCACCGTTTTCGAGAATCTAGAACTCTCCCACCCCACCGGCCGCGGCGTCATCGGCTGCCTGATGTTCCGCCGCACGCCGGAGATCCAGAAGCAGTGCGAGGACGTGGCCGAACAGATCGGCCTGTCCGACAGGCTGGATACGGAAGCCGGCATCCTCAGCCACGGCCAGAAGCAGTGGTTGGAAATCGGCATGCTCCTCATGCAAAGCCCGGAGGTCATCATGCTCGACGAACCGGTCGCCGGCATGAGCGTGCGCGAGCGGACCGAGACCGCACTTCTCATTCGTAAGATTTCCAAGGACCGCTCGGTCATCGTGATCGAACACGACATGGAGTTTGTCCGCGAGATCGCCGACCGCGTCACCGTGATGCACCTCGGAAAGATTCTCGCGGAGGGATCCATGGAGAAAGTCAGCCAGGACCCCAAAGTCATCGAAGTTTATATCGGACACTAACATCATGATCTCAGTTAACAACCTGCAAGTCTGCTACGGACAAAGCGTCGTCATCCCCGACATGACCTTCACCGCGCCGCAAGGGGAGATCCTCGGCATTATCGGGCGCAACGGCATGGGCAAGAGCACGCTCTTCCGCTCGCTCATCGGCATGATTCCCACGCGCTCCGGGAAAATCACCCTTAACGGCAAGGAAATCACCAACCAACCGTCCCACCGCCGGGTCGCACAGGGAGTCGCTTTCGTGCCCCAGGGCCGCATGATTTTTCCTTACCTCACAGTTTACGAAAACCTCATCTCCGGCGTCGCGGGGAAAGTCAGCTTCGACGCGGTCAATGAAATCTACGCGCTCTTCCCCGTCCTCCAGGAAATGCGCAAGCGCAAGGGCGGCAATCTATCCGGCGGCCAGCAGCAGCAGCTCGCCATCGGCCGCGCGCTGATGACCAACCCCAGCGTGCTCCTGCTTGACGAGCCGACCGAAGGCATCCAGCCCTCCATCATCAAGGACATCTCCCGCAGCCTGCGTGAGATCCGGGATTTGCGGAAACTCACCATCGTCGTCAGCGAACAGGTGCTCAGCTTCGTGCTTGATACCTGCGACAACATCATGGTCATCGATAAAGGCAAACTCATCCGCGAGGACCGCCGGACCGATGTGGATGCCGAACAAATCAAAGCCATGCTCGCCGTTTAACTCCATTCCCTTTCCCAACCCCAAACCTAACCAAACCAAATGAAGACACTGATCAAAGTTGACCTCGACGCCACACCGGAATCCCAAGACTACCTTCACAACCGCTGGCATCCGGATATTCCGATGGTCGCCATGGTGAATCCCGGAGATGAGTTCCGGGTCGAGTGCATCGACTGGACCGGTGGCCAGATCAAGAACACCGACGATGCCACCGACGTCGAAGTGGTCGATCTCACCAAGGTTCACTACCTCTCCGGCCCCATCGGCGTCCACGGTGCCGAGCCCGGCGACCTGCTGGTCGTGGACATCCTCGATGTCGGCGTACTCGACAAATACCAGTGGGGTTTCACCGGACTTTTCGCCAAGACCAACGGCGGCGGATTCCTTACGGATCACTATCCGGACGCCCGCAAGGCCTGTTGGGACTTCCACGGCATCTATACTTCCTCACGCCACATCCCTAACGTCGAGTTCGCCGGCATCATGCACCCGGGCCTCATCGGTTGTTTGCCCTCCAAGGAAATGCTCAACACCTGGAACACCCGGGAAAAGGAACTCTTCGACACCGATCCCGAGCGCGTTCCCCCGCTTTGCGCCCTGCCTTCCGCCGGCACCGCCCACATGGGCCGCATGACCGGAGCCGCCCGTGACGCCGCCGCCGCGGAGGGTGCCCGCACCGTGCCGCCACGCGAACACGGTGGTAATTGCGACATCAAGAACCTCACCAAGGGATCCAAGGTCTATTTCCCCGTCTATGTTAAAGACGGCGGCCTTTCCATGGGCGACATCCACTTCAGCCAGGGCGATGGTGAAATCACCTTCTGCGGCGCCATTGAAATGGCGGGCTACCTCGACATCCGCGTCAGCGTGCTCAAGGGCGGCATGGAGAAATACGCCATCCGCAATCCGCTGTTCATTCCGAGCCCACTCACTCCGGAATACAAGCGCCACATCATTTTCGAAGGCATCTCCGTCGATGAAGCCGGCAAGCAGCATTACCTCGACCCCTTCGTCTCCTACAAGATGGCCTGTCTCAACGCCATCGAGTACATGAAGAAATTCGGTTACACCGGCGAGCAGGCCTACGCGATCCTCGGCACTGCTCCGGTCGAGGGCCACATCAGCGGCATCGTGGACATTCCTAACGCCTGCGCCACGCTCTGGCTGCCGACGGAAATCTTCGACTTCGACATCATGCCGAATGCGAACGGCCCGACGAAGAGTGTCACGCCCGGATTCGACCTCGCCAAAGTGCTCTAACCCGTCACCGCCATGCCCGTCTACGACTTCTCCTGCCCCGAGTGCGGCGACTTCCGTGCGTTGCTGACCATCGGCGAGCGGAACGATCCCACGCCGTGTCCCGAGTGTTCGCGCGTCGGCCAGCGGCTCATCCTCGCGCCCAACCTCGCGCTGATGAGCCCCGTCAAACGCAAGGCCCACGCGGTAAATGAAAAAAGCCGCCACGAACCGCGCATCAGCAACGCCCACTCCTGTGGCAGCGGTTGCGGATGCGGCACCTCCGGCACGAAGATCCGGCCCACCCGGACCAAGGAGACCAAGCTTGGTGTCCTCAATTCCCAGAAACCCTCGGCCCGGCCGTGGATGCTCGGACATTGAAGACCACGACCGGCTACTTGAAACGCCCCGCATTCAGGAATCTACCTCCGTCAGGGGAGGCAGGGACTTGAATGCAGGGTGCGCCGCTTGGCGAGCGTTAGGGCTTCCACCAGGAAACTACCCAAACGCCTCACCCGCATCTGTCACTATGGCAACCTCGGCTTTGATGCTCCCCGCCGGTCGCACCCCTTCGGGGCACGTCGCGTTCGTTCCTGTCCATCTCGCTCCGCTCGATCGCCGCCCGCAAGACTTGGTTGCATGTCAGTGCCCTGCCAGGCGAGGTTGGCGAACCCGCCCTCAATCCAGCGTCGCCGCGCCCGCCGGTGAGGCGAACCGCCGTGCGGTTCGCCTCACAGCCCCCGCACCGCGCCTGCAAAGGCCGATCGACGTTCAACTCTGCCCGCAAGTCGCTGATCCTGAATCACGAAATCAAAGCGCAATCCGCGTCTAACCCTCGCCCGTAGCACCCGACGGGCCTGTCCAACAACCGATAGGTTCGGGGCTACCGCCCGAACCTATTTTTGGGGTTGGGCTTCTTGTTCAGGGGGTGAGAACAGCGCACGAGGCCGTAGATGACGAGCGCCCACATCGAGGCTGTGGCAGCAGAAGCTAATGCGATCAGCAGAATTGAGTCGGACCCGATACCTATTACCTCTTCGAGAATGATCGAAATGGGTGCTGCGGCAAGGAACCACACCATACCCCAGTTCTCGCCAAGGAACAGGAATGGCACCAACAAGCATGCAAAAACAACAACCCACGCAGTGATCGCAATCTTCTTGGCGGCTACAGATTGGGATTTGGCGGGGTGCATAGTCATATTATCGCCCAACGTTAGAGTGGTGGCACCGGCGGGATCAAGCACCGATTCCAAGAGGGACGTTATCGCCGGTTGCCACGCACGAATCTTGTTATCGCTTCTTGTCATTTACTCCAAGCTTCATCGAACCCTTTTAATGGTTGGTCCCGATTCATTGAGTAACCAATAGCGCTAAAGTCACCGTTAGCTTCTTTGAGCAGCTTCCACTCGTGATCACCAAAAGAGCGACTATTGGTATAACTTATGGTATCGATGTCACCGTCAGGTTGTCGCGTGATATTAGAAATCTCTTGCAAGTAAAACTTGGACGCTCCCATTCGCCTCGGAAATCTTCTGGTCCAATCAAGTTCAATATCAAATTTAGCTTTAAAAGTGTAGCGTCCATAGAGTCCTACGTGAGACGTCCAAGTCGGCTCCGCATATCCCATACCCAAATTTCCCTGATAGTATGAAATAAACTGTTCCGCTCCAGGAAAGAGTCTATTGAAATCTTGAGCGACATCGATATCCTTCACCCCATTTCTCATTGCTGCAGCACGATTCCAAGGCGACAACCTGACCCACGCGTAAAAGACACATAGAATGATTGCTAAACATGTTGAGCAGACACCCCCCCACAGAAGACATTTTGATAATTGTGACCGCATTTTTTCTTCGATAACGTTAGAGTGGATGCATCGGCGGTGGCGAGCCTGAATTCAACGAGGGACGTAATCGCCGGTTGCATCTCACGGCTTGTTCTCTCTCTTGTTTCTGTTGTAGCGCACGATGACGGCACGCCCTGAATATCCTCGTAGCTTTTCTGCCCCGTCTGCCTCATGGAAGGTGCCATGGCTTTCCAGCGTTCTTTCATGTGGGCCAAATCGCTCGAATCCGCCAGACGTTCCCGCTTCCGACCAAGACGCAATTCCGCCGTATCCGGCTGCACAGCATGTGCACTACCTTGCTTGCCCTGGAGCCAACTTCCGCCGCCCCCTCGGAGTGAATCCGTGAAAAGCCAAAGGCCTAGAACCAAGGCCGTTACCGTGATCACAAGGACAATGCGGCGGAATCTCGTCAATCGGATACTCATTTCAACTTTCGAATTCGTGTATTATTTGTCTGTCCTCTTGAGTTATTATTCGCCGAACGATGAGCGCATGCACCACTACCAGCGGCGGCGAGCGTCGATCACGGGGTTAGTGTTGTAATTACGGAAAATCATCGAAACAGGGCGGCTGGTAGTGGTTGTCATGTCGCGGCTTGTTCTACTTCTTCCGATTTATTATCTGGAAAAGCTTATCGATGACGGTCAGCGGCTCAGTGGGAACGGTGTGATCAATGAATCGACTGCTTCGGAGTTCTTTGGATGGGTCGTGAGGCCAGCAAGATACATGCGACAAAAACATGCCTGTTCTTCGGTCTTGGGTCAAGGCAATCGCAATACCACAGATGTACCGACTGGATCCGTCGGGATATCGACCGTCTGGGAAGAATGACAATCTACCCTCGATGGAATCAAGATTATGTTCAGCTAGACCTGTGGTGATCTCAGTCGAACCGCCAAGTTCGCTGCCGAAGATGAGAATCGGACGGCCTGGATAAATCTTGAAGCTAAATCGGTGACGACGCTCTCGAATAGCAAACGAGCAAAGCTTACCAATTCCCCAGTAGCCGCCTATGTCGTTATTCCGCGACATGAGATGTTCGCACAACGAGCGAGCGGCTGCATTC
Organism: Akkermansiaceae bacterium; assembly: GCA_031425955.1. GTDB lineage: Bacteria > Verrucomicrobiota > Verrucomicrobiia > Verrucomicrobiales > Akkermansiaceae > Luteolibacter. Next base: position 122,101 of record JANPKJ010000086.1, read on the forward strand.
ATCTCTTTGCGCTTCATATTTCTGTAGAACGTCTAGGCCATCCACGGCGGGGATGGAAGCCCGTATTCAAATTGAGACGCTACCCGCCGTTGGATGAGCCGGCTTGTTGAACAGCTTGAATTCAAGTTCAAAGTGCGACAGGATGTCGAGCGTGAACTACGAACACATCGACACAGAGGAGCGGTATACAATTGCCGCGATGAGGGGCCAGTATATCAAGGTTACGGAGATTGCCAGGCGCCTCGGCAGGCACCGCAGCACGATCTACAGGGAGCTCAAGAGAAACGCATCGGCCCATGATGGCAACTACCGTGCGAGCCACTCCTGCCAGAAGGCAAGTGGTCGGCAGAAGCGTTCGAAACGC
>JANPKJ010000087.1:0-22997 GCA_031425955.1 Akkermansiaceae bacterium
CCCGCCGCCCAGCGAAAATTCTCCGGCGACCTCGAAACCCTCGCCGCCGCCTGCCGCGATCTCGTCAAGGATGTGGACCTCGTTTTCAAGCTCGCCCTGCGCGTGGTGGACACCGCCGAGAAGGATGCCGACGCGAAGGACGACGATTCCTGGAACACCCGCGAGATCGCCAAACTGGAAAAAGACCTCGACGCCCGCCGCGCGGAAATCGTGGAACAACTCAAGGGCACCGCCTACTTCGAGCGCCAGGCCCACTGGCTGCTTTCCCGCTTCCCCGACGCCAAGCTGGTGGACGTGCCCGGTTTGGTGAAACTCGTGGACCTCAAGGAAATCGCCGCCGCCGAATGGAGCCTCACGCCCGGCCGCTACGTCGGCGTCGCCCCGGCGGAAGTCGATGACGATTTCGACTTCGAACAGGCCCTCGGCGACATCCACATCGAAATCAAGGACCTCAACCAGGAAGCCGCCGAACTGGCGAAACGGATTCAGAAGAATTTTGAGGGGCTGGGGGTATGAACTCCAACTTGCCGACAGTTCGTGTATTCGGATTTTATCGCGGAGCGATTGCCGACGGTAGCCGTGGGTTTCAACCCACGGGAATTAACGCGTTGTATTTATTGCGTCGCGTCGCGACGCTTGATGTGTGTGGATTGCGCAACAAATCACGGCATTGATTTTATCCCACCCCCGCGCATCCCATGGCTAACACCTACACATCGCTGCATTACCATTTGGTCTTCAGCACGAAGAACCGCGAACGATGGATCGCGCCGGACGTCGAAGAGCGGATCTGGGCCTACCTCGGTGGAATCGCCAAAGAAAACAAAATACATTCCGTTCAGATCGGCGGAATCGAAGATCACGTTCATGTCTTGTTGGGCGCCCCGGCATCGATGGCTCCAAGCAAGATCGCTCAATTGATCAAGGGCGGTTCTTCCGCATGGATTCATGATACGTTTGCGAACATGAAGGCATTCGCGTGGCAGGATGGATATGGAGCCTTCACCGTGAGCAAATCCAGCATTCCGGATGTCGCCGCTTACATCCGTGGACAGCGTGACCATCACCGGACCAAGTCCTTTCAAGACGAATACCTCGCCCTCCTCAAAAAACACGAAATTCAATACGATGTCCGGTATCTGTGGGACTGATCACCATCGCGGAGCGATGATTGACGGTAGCCGTGGGTTTCAACCCACGGTCACGGTCGGAAGATATTCATTCCGTCGCGGCGCGACGGTTGATGGGGTGGCATCACGCGGCGTGACACGCGGTTTCAAGCGTCGCTCCGCGACGCGGTATATCGTTTGTGACGGGTTCCGTGGGTTAAAACCCACGGCTACCATCATGCGGTCGCGCCGCGACGAAGAGGTGGATTCCGTTCGCGGCGCGACCAATGACGGTAGCCGGGAGTTTCAACGCCCGGACCACGGCGTTTCATATTTCCCCTGTCGCAGCGCTACGACCGATGGTAGCCGTGGGTTTCAACCCACGGTCACCGTCGAAACATTTTCATTCCGTCGCGGCGCGACGGTTGATGGGGTGACATCGTGCGGCGTGGCACACGGTTTCATGCGTCGCTCCGCGACGCGGTTTATCGTGGGGGCCGCAATCTGTGGGTTGAAACCCACGGCTACCATCATGCGGTCGCTCCGCGACGAAGAGGCAATGCCGATGGCCGACGACGAACGGGCGATGCGGATTCAGAAGAACTTGGAGGGGCTGGGGGTATGAAGTGGCCGAAAGCTAAAATTGGCGAAATCAAAGCGCTCTCAAAAAAATCGCTGGTCGGAGGTCCCTTCGGATCAGATCTGACGAGTCGCCACTATGTTGATGACGGAGTGCCGGTTATCCGGGGAGGCAACTTGCCCTACGACCGGACCTTTCTCGATGACGAATTTGTTTTTGTGAGTGAATCCAAAGCAGATGAGCTGTCTGCGAACTTGGCATTTCCAGGGGACGTCGTGTTCACACAACGAGGGACACTAGGTCAGGTAGGACTGATTCCTGATGATTCCCGGTTCCCAAGATATGTCATTTCGCAGAGCCAGATGAAGCTCACGGTGGATCAAGAGCGCGTAGATCCCCGGTTTGTTTTCTATTTTTTCAGACATCCGGCAACAGTTCAAAATGTGAAAAATCGCGGGATCACCTCGGGTGTTCCTCACATCAATCTCGGAATACTTCGCGATTTCGAAATCCCACTTCCACCACTATCAGCTCAGAAGGAAATCGCCTCAATCCTCACCGCCTACGACGACCTGATCGAGAACAACCGCCGGCGGATGGCCTTGTTGGAGGAATCGGCGCGGCTGTTGTATCGCGAATGGTTCGTCCGCCTCCGCTTCCCCGGCCACGAACACACCCGCATCGTCAACGGCGTGCCGGTGGGATGGCGCAAAGTGACGCTCGGAGAGCTCACTACCAAGATCGGAAGCGGTGTGACGCCGCGTGGTGGTGATGCCAGCTATCTGACAGAAGGCGTGCCGTTGATCCGGAGCATGAACGTTTACGATGACCATTTCGATGCCGACGGCCTTGCATTCATCAGCGACGAACAAGCGGCGAGAATGTCGAGCGTCACCGTCCAATCTCGTGACATTCTCATCAACATTACCGGTGCTTCTGTTGCCCGCTGCTGCATGGCTCCGGAACGTTTCGTCCCGGCGAGAGTCAACCAGCACGTCATGATCATCCGGGTCGATCCATCGAAGGCAACTCCCTGCTTCGTCCACGCCGCCATCAACAGCGAGGAAAGAAAACGCCAGCTCTTAAGCTACGCGCAGAAGGGCTCCACCCGTGAAGCGTTGACGAAAGAGACCCTTTCAACCTTCGAGATCACGCTGCCGTCTCCGGAACTCGTCGCCCACTTCGGCGAGATCGCTGAATGCAGTTTCCTCCAACGCGAAACCCTCGCCCTCCAAAACCAAAAACTCCGCACCGCCCGCGACTTGCTGCTGCCGAAGCTGATGAGCGGGGAGATCGAAGTCTAAAACCAACCAAGCACCACCGTGATCAGACCCCAGGATACAGACTCCAGCGGCAAGCCGCCAATCAACCCGAAATCGCTGTTGCTTCGATTGGAGCGCGCATTTGACATGGTTCCGCCGGGCGCGGTGGGCGAGTCGCAGGAGTGTTATTATGATGCAATGGAGGCAAGTTCGGAAGAAAAGGAACTTTGCCTTCTGTCACGGGCGCTGGAACTTGATCCCGGAAACACGGACGCGTGGTTGATGATACTGGGCCACGCCCCGGCGATGTCTGCGGATGAGGAGATCGGGATGCTGCGCAAAATCGTCGCCCATGCGGAAGAACGCCTCGGCAAGAAGGCGTTCAAGGAGTATGCCGGGCATTTCTGGGGGTTTCATGAAACCCGGCCCTACATGCGGACTCGGGCCGCCCTCGCCGACGCGCTGCACCGAGCCGGGCGGATCGAGTCCGCTGCCACGGAAGTGGAAGCCATGCTGGAATTGAACCCGGGCGACAACCAAGGTCTGCGCTATCGCCTGCTCGCCTGCCATCTGGCACTCGCAAAGCTGGACGATGCCCGAGCACTTTTCGCCCGGTATCCCGATGAGTTCGAATTCAACACGGTTTTTGCCTGGGCGAAGGTGTTGGAACGGTTTCTCTCCGGAGAACCGGAAGATGCGTTGCAGGCGCTGGCCGCCGCGCAAAAGCAGAATCCTTTTTCCAAAGCCTATGTGTTCGGCCATCGCAAGATTCCGAAGAATCTGCCGGATAGCTACGCGTCCGGCAGCAAGGAAGAGGCCGCCTGTTTTGCCGCGGATCTGCAGTCGGCATTTAACGCCCACCCCGCCGCGAAGAAGTGGTTGGCGACGGTGACCCCGAAATAGTGATGCGGGATCCGTCCCGGGTTTTTGCCCATGCAGGGTGACAACTCGCGCAATCCCAAGCGGTTTTACCTCATGTCCGGGCCTGGCTACGACTTGCACGGCCCTCGGTTCGGCCTGTAACGGGGGGCGTGACAGCCTGCATGGACCGTCTTGCAGCCTGTAACCGGGGTCGTGACAGCCTGCACGGACCGCCTTGCAGCCTGTAACGGGGTCGTGACAGCCTGCATGGACCGTCTTGCAGCCTGTAGCGGAGGGGTGGGTCCTTGTGGCGAAATGAATTTTGCGTTCCGATTGATCGTCGCGAAAGCGCGGATTGACCGGATAGCAGAAATCTGCTTTTCTGCGCTCATGAGAACGACGTTGGACATCGATGAGAGTCTTTACCGGCGCGTCAAAGCGAAGGCGGCGTTGGAGGGGCGCACGGTGACGGAACTGGTGGAAGCGGGTCTCAGGACGGTGGTGGAAGGTCCAGCAGCGGATTTAAAAGCGGAGCCCGCTTGGAAGAAATTCGCTGGGGCGTGGTCGGGACCGGGCTGGGAAGAGGACCGGAAAATCGTGGAAGCGGAGATCGAAGCCGCCTTCGGCACGCTGGAGCCGGAAGACCAAATGACTGCCTCCGAGGTGGAGGCGAGTTGGAAATTCAAACCATGATTCTGGATACCAACGCGCTTTCTGACCTGCTGGATGGGTCCGAGCCATTGATCGCCGTGATGGAACGCCAAGGGCCATTGCGCCTCAGTCCCATCGTTCTCGGCGAGCACCGCTTCGGGCTGCTGCGTTCGACCAAGCGCAAGGAACGGGAAGCAACGTTGCTGGAAATGGAAGCCACCTTTGAAACGCTCGCCATCACCGGCACGACCAGCCGGATCTATGCGCGGATTCGTGACGATTTGCGGTCGAAAGGCCGGCCGATTCCAGCGAACGACCTTTGGATTGCCTCCCAAGCCATCGAACACGGACTGCCACTCCTCAGCCGGGATGGCCATTTCTTGGAAGTCGAAGGATTGATACTGCTCACTTGGTAAACCCATGGCTCACACCAACATCAACAACGAGGACACTCTGGTGCAGGCGACGGTCGCCGGGCATTTGGAATCGGTCCTCGGCTGGGAGAGCGTGTATGCCTACAACACGGAAACCTTCGGCCCCGGCGGAACACTGGGCCGGACGGACAAGCGGGAAGTGGTCTTGAAGCGCGATCTGCTCGCCGCGCTGGTCCGCCTGAATCCCGGCCTGCCGGCGAAGGCGCTTGACGAGGCGCTGGGGAAACTCACGCGCCATGATTTCTCGCGCTCGCTGCTCCAGCACAATCAGGAGTTTTACAGCTACATCCGGGACGGTGTACCGGTCGATTACAAGGACGAGGCAGGAAAAAACCGCACCGGCAGGGCGCGGGTGATCGATTTCGACTATCCGGAAAACAACCGGTTTCTCGCCGTGCGCGAGTTGTGGATCAGCGGGCTGCGTTCGCCGGGATACAACCGGCGGGCGGACCTCGTTTGTTTCGTCAACGGGCTGCCGCTGGTGTTCATCGAGCTGAAGGCGGTCCATCGGAACATCCGCGCTGGGTTCGATGGGAATCTAGCGGACTACATGGACGAGAGCGTCATCGGCCATGCGTTTCATCACAACGCCTTTCTCATTGTCAGCAATGGCCACCGCGCCCGCTACGGCTCGATCACCAGCGGCTGGGAACATTTCGCGGAGTGGAAACGCAATGACGAGCGTGACAAGGGAAGTCTCGAAGCGCAGGTCCTGCTAGACGGCATGCTCGCCAAAGACCGGCTGCTCGACATCGTGGAGAACTTCATTCTCTTCGACGCCAGCAGACCGGGCAGCACCCGCAAGGTGGTGGGCCGCAATCACCAGGTGCTCGGCGTCAACCTCGCTGTGGATGCCACCCGCTATCAGGAAGCGCTGAAACTGGAATATCCGGAGCGCAAGACGGTTTCCTATCGCCAAGGACTGCGGACGATCCCGCCGGGCGCTTCGCGTGTTAGCAAGGCTGAGATGAGCGAGCTGGCCTTGGTTTCCGACGACAAGACCCCGCCAAGCGAAACGCCCTTGGTCCAGCGGGCCCATCCGGACTTGGGCCGCCTCGGTGTATTCTGGCAGACGCAGGGCAGTGGCAAGAGTTACAGCATGGCGTTTTTCACGGAGAAAGTCCGCCGCAAGGTGCTGGGGAATTTCACCTTCGTGATCATGACGGATCGCGAGGACCTGGATGACCAGATCTATCGGACCTACGGCGGTTGCGGCGTCATCAACCCGAAAACCACGCCGCGCGCGGGCAGTGGCAAGGAACTGCGGACCTTGCTGCAAGCGAGCCACAGTTACGTGTTCACCTTGGTCCAAAAGTTCAACCAGGACGTGGAACCCGAGGAACCTTACAGCATGCGGGATGACATCATCGTCATTTCAGACGAGGCCCACAGGTCGCAGGCCGGCAAGTTCGCCCGCAAGATGCGGCTCGCGCTGCCGAACGCTTCGTTTCTCGGATTCACCGGCACGCCGCTTTTCAAACACGATCATCTCACGAAGCGAATCTTCGGCACCTACATTTCCCGCTACGACTTTAAGCGTTCCGTGGAGGATGGCTCCACCGTGCGCCTCGTTTATGCCAACCGCGGCGAGAAACTCGGCATCGCCAAGCTTGATCTCAACGACAAGATCGTCGAAGTCCTCGACAAGGCGAACCTCGATCTCCACGAGGAGGCGCATTTGCAGAAGCTGATCGGCAAGGACTACGAAGTGATCACGGCGGACGAGCGGTTGGAAAAAATTGCCCGGGATTTCGTCGAGCATTGCGGCACCCGTTGGGAGGCGGGCAAAAGCATGCTGGTGTGCATCGACAAGGTCACCTGCGGGCGGATGTTCAATCTCATCAAACCGCACTGGCAGGCGAAAACTGCCACCATTAGGACTGCCGCTGAAAGCGAGAGCGATCCCGAACGGCGGGCCGAACTGGAAGCCAAGGCGACGTGGATGGAGGAAACCGTGATCGAGATCGTCATCAGCGAAGCGCAAGGAGAGGTCGCGGAGTTCAAGAAATGGGGAGTGAACATCATTCCGCACCGTGAGCGGATGAAAAAGGGTTTCGAGGTGGGCGAGAAAGTCGTGAGCGTGGAGGATGCTTTCAAAGATCCGAAGCATCCGTTCCGCATCGCCATCGTCTGCGCGATGTGGCTCACGGGGTTCGATGTCGAGAGTCTCAGCACGCTCTACATCGACAAGCCGATGAAGGCGCACACCCTGATGCAGGCCATCGCCCGCGCAAACCGCCGCTGCGAGGGCAAGGACTTCGGATTGATCGTCGATTACAACGGCATGCTGCGGAGCCTCCGCGAAGCCCTCGCGCAATACGCGCTGGGCGACGACAACACCGGCGACGATGAGATCGTGGCTCCGATTAGCGAGCGGGTGGACGCCCTTGAATCCGCGATTCTCGAAACCGAGGCGTATCTTGCAAAACTCGGCTACGACGTCACCCGTCTAGCAGGCTTAAAAGGATTCCCCAAGATCCAGGCGCTCGCTGATGCCGTGGACGCGGTCCTGACGAGCCAAGAAACCAAGGCACGTTTTGAGATCATGACCCGCCAGGTTTTTCTGCGCTTCAAGGCGCTGCTGATGGAGGATTCCGCCCAACCCTTCGCCGAGCGTCACGACAACCTTGAGGCGATTTACAAGAAACTCATCGAGAAACGCGATCTATCGGACGTGACCGCCGTGCTCAAGGACCTTCACCGCATCGTCAACGAAGCGATCCGCACCCAAGCTCCGGCAGACGATCACGAAGACGCCAAACATTACGATCTCAGCACCATCGACATGGAGCGGTTGAGGGATGAGTTCGCGAAACGGATCAAGCACAAGGCCACCGCCATCGAGGACATCCGCACCATCGTGGAACGCAAGCTGGAGCAGATGCTGGCAAGAAACCCGGAGCGGATGGATTTCTATCGAAAGTATTCGGAGATCGTCGCCGACTACAACCGGGAGAAAGACCGCGTCACCATCGAAGAAACGTTTTCGAGATTGGTGGATCTTTTCGCCGGGCTCAACGACGAGGAGCGACGGGCCGTGGAAGAAGGACTGAGCCAGGACGAACTCGCGATCTTCGATTTGCTGAAGAAGGAGAACCTCTCGAAGCCGCAGCGAGAGTCGGTGAAGCGAGCCAGTAAGCAACTCTTGGAATCCGTTCTGGCAGTGATCGCCGCCCGCCAGGACTGGACCGCCAAGGAACCGACCAAAGCGGAAGTGGAAGAACTGATATTGCAGGAGGTTTTCACTCTCCTGCCGACGCCTCCCTTCGATGATGCGGAGAAAGTGGCGCTGGCCGGGCGGGTCTATCAACACGTCTGGCAGCAAAGCAGCGCGGGGAATTTCAGCACGGAAGCGGCGTGAGATCTACCTATTGCCGGCGAATCCGGATCTGCAGAAGCCTTGGAGGAAAGAACTCAAACTGGATAAATCCGCGCCTCATCAACAAAAAAGCGGCCCGATCGATAATCCCCGGGAAAAACCCAAAACCCTAAGGGAAACTCAATCGGGCCGCCTATATCGTGTCGCGACGTGCGAAAATAAGCACCCACACGGATTCGGGTCAACCGGTATCTTGTGATTTTTTCGAACTCCGGATACCGTTCTGAATCGGCCCGTTGGCGATCATCAATCGATGCGTGGGAAATCGGAAAAATCGCCCGGGAATCTGCATTTTTCTCCTAGCTCGTGGCGGATTCACCTCTACTCTCGCGCAGTTGGAAATGAACGCACACTCGTCCGCGATTTCCTCTCAACCGTATCGATATTCCCATGAATCTCACACTCAAAGTTTGGCGGCAGTCCGGTCCGAAGGCCCAGGGCAAAATCGAAACCTATGATGCCAAGGACATTCCCTCGGAAGCATCGTTCCTCGAAATGCTCGACATCGTCAATGAGCGGCTGATTGTCAAAGGCACCGAGCCGATTCATTTCGACCATGATTGCCGCGAGGGCATCTGTGGCTCCTGCTCGTTGACCATCAATGGCATTCCACACAGCAAAGAGCGTGCAACGGCCACCTGCCAGGTTCACATGAGAAAATTTAGGGATGGCGATACAATCTGGATTGAACCATTTCGTGCCAATCCTTTCCCACTGGTTCGCGACTTGATCGTGGACCGCTCCGCCTTCGATCGCATCATCGCCGCCGGCGGCTACATCGACGTCCGCACCGGGTCTGCGGTGGATGCAAACACTCTGCCAATCCCGAAGCAGGATGCGGACAGCGCGTTCGACGCCGCCGCCTGCATCGGTTGCGGGGCCTGCGTGGCTTCCTGTAAAAACGCCTCGGCCATGTTGTTTGCCGCGGCCAAGGTTTCCCACCTCGGCCATCTTCCCCAAGGCCAACCGGAGCGTCAAAAGCGTGTGCTGGCGATGGTTCGCCAGATGGATGCCGAAGGATTTGGAAACTGCACCAACCAGTATGAGTGCGAAGCCGCTTGCCCGAAGGAGATCAGCGTCGAGCACATCGCCCGCATGAACCGTGACTATGGCGTCGCCGTGCTGGCCGAGCAGTTTGCGTGAAGCGCCTTGCGTAGAATGGAATAGGAACGACTTTGAATCCTCAACTAAGGAGTTCATATCATTCTGACCATGCCTGCCATTCGTTCCATCACCGCCTTCGTTTTTTCGCTCACACTTGCCTCCTGCTCCGCCGAGGAGAAACCAAAACCGATCATGGAAACCCGCACCGAAATCCCCGCCGATCCCGCCGGCAAGGTCGTCAAGACCGATGCGGAGTGGAAAAAACTCCTTACTCCGGAACAATACCACATCCTCCGCGAATCCGGCACCGAGCGGGCTAACGGTGACACTTACAAAGAGTTCAAGCACCAGGGCGATGGGACCTACCACTGCGCCGGTTGCAAGGCTCTGTTGTTTTCGTCCAAGGAGAAATTCGACTCCGGCTGTGGCTGGCCTTCGTTCTACGATCCCGCCAAGGCGGAAAACGTGACCCTCAAGAAGGACGTCACCATGGGCATGACCCGCACCGAAGTGAATTGTGCGAAATGCGGTGGACATCTCGGCCATGTCTTCTCGGGTGAAGGCTACAAGACTCCAACGGACCAGCGCTACTGCATCAACGGCGGCGGGCTGATTTACGTGCCCGCCAAAAAGTGAACCGGCGTGCAAAACCTGCTTCCTGGTCACTCACAAAGAGCTCTTCCACTGTCAGAAAAGGGTGACGACCTGAAACGAAGTTCGTCTAAGAGGAAGTAGGAGGACTGGGACTCGAACCCAAGTTCGGTTCAATAGCCCTAGTGAGTCGCTGTGGTTGCAAAAACCGGCGGACGCTTTTCAAACGTGCGGCACCCTGTTAACCGGACACAAAGGTACCTCCATGGTTCTGAGAAGGCGCATCGCACAATTTTCAAGCAACTGAAAATATTGCAGTTGATTTTGCAAATTAGAGTGGTGTGGCGAGGAGTAGAAGGCTGGGAATCACTGATAATAAGGCCGTTGGGAGCGGTTCTAATTGTGGCACACCGGCTGCGACCGCTGCGCATCTTAGGTAAGTCTCACGTGTGCAGACCATTGTCCTAACAGCGGCACCATGAAAAAACCAAAGACTAGCCCCACTCAGAATCGACCGCCCCCTCTTGCCACTCTGTCCAAAGCCCCCACCGGCATTCGCGGGTTGGATGAAATCACCGAGGGAGGCTTTCCCGCTGGCCGGCCGACACTTGTTTGCGGTGGCGCGGGCTGCGGCAAGACGCTGCTGGCGATGGAATTCCTGGTCCGCGGGGCGACGGAATACAACGAGCCGGGCGTCTTCATGGCGTTTGAGGAAACGGGCGAGGAGCTGACGGAAAATGTGGCCTCGCTCGGCTTCGATTTGCAGGCGCTTGTCGCCAGCAAAAAGCTGCTGCTCGATCACGTTTTCGTGGATCGCAGTGAGTTCGAGGAGACGGGCGAATACGATCTCGAAGGGCTCTTCATCCGGCTCGGGCACGCGATCGATTCGATCAAGGCCAAGCGCGTGGTGCTCGACACGATCGAGGGACTTTTCGCAGCGCTGCCGAACCAGGCGATCGTCCGCGCCGAGCTGCGGCGGCTCTTTCGCTGGCTGAAAGAAAAAGGCGTGACGGTGATCATGACCGGCGAGCGCGGCGACGGGACGCTGACGCGCTACGGTCTCGAGGAATATGTGTCCGACTGCGTGATCTCGCTCGACCATCGCGTGGTCGATCAGGTGACGACGCGCCGCATCCGCGTGGTAAAATACCGAGGCACGACGCACGGCACGAACGAGTATCCGTTTCTCATCGAAAAGGACGGTATTTCGATCTGGCCGATCACGTCCGTGCAGCTTGAGCACAACGCTTCTGGCGAGCGCATCCCGACCGGGATCGAGCGGCTCGACACCATGCTCGGCGGCAAAGGTTTCTATCGCGGGAGCAGCATTCTTCTCTCCGGCACGGCCGGCACCGGCAAGACGAGTGTGGCGGCGACTTTCGCCGACGCCACCTGCCGGCGCGGCGAGCGCTGCCTCTATTTTTCCTTCGAGGAATCGCCCAGCCAGATCGTGCGGAACATGGGCACGATCGGACTCGATCTCCAGCAGTGGGTGAAAAAAGGGCTGCTGCAATTCGAAACCGTGCGGCCCTTCCACTACGGCCTCGAAATGCACCTCGCTCGCACGATCAAAGCGATCACCGAATTCGCACCGACCGTGGTGGTCATCGATCCGATCTCCGGCTTGGACACGAGCGGCACGGTCCTCGAAGTCAAAGGCGCGATGATGCGCCTGATGGATTTTCTGAAACAGAAAGGTATCACCGCGATGCTCACCGATTTGAATGTCGGCGGCACCTCTCTCGAGAGCACGGATTCGGCGATTTCCTCGCTTGTCGATACCTGGATGGTCCTGCGCGATCTCGAAAGCAACGGCGAGCGCAACCGCGGGCTGCACGTCATCAAGTCGCGCGGCATGAGCCACTCGAATCAGGTGCGCGAATTCATTCTCTCCAACGACGGCATCCAGCTCACCGATGTCTATATCGGGCCGAGCGGCATGCTCACCGGATCGGCGCGCGTGGCTCAGGAAGCGCGAGAGCGCGCCACGCACGTGACCTTGAACGAAGAAGCCGAACGACAGCAGCTCGCGCTCGAATGCAAACGCGCCGCGCTCGAAGGTCAGATCGCCGCGTTGCGCGCGGAGTTTTCCGCCGAGGAAGCGACCGTCACCCGCATCGTCAGCCAGGATCGGCTCCGCGAGGCATCGGTCGCTTTGGACAAGGCCGCGATGGGCCGCAGCCGGCAGCACGACGTGGTGAAGAGCAACGGCATGCGCACGCGCCGCAATGGAGGCAATCTTTCATGAAAACATCCGTCCGATCAGTGAGTGCCAAAGCCACCGAAGCCGCGCCCATGCAGTGGGATCTGCGGCTCTACGTCGCGGGAGGGACGCCCAAATCTGTCGCCGCCTTTCGAAATCTCGAGCTGCTCTGCGAAGAGCACCTCGCTGGCCGTTACCAGATCCAGATCATCGATCTGATGAAGAATCCGGAGTTCGCGCAGCGCGACCAGATTCTGGCCGTGCCGACGCTGGTGCGGAAAGACCCCACGCCCGTCCGCAAGCTCGTCGGGAATCTCTCGGATACAGCGCGGGTTCTGGCCGCCCTCGACATTCGGACGCTCGAGGCGGATCCCTTCGCCAGCAGGATGGGAGCAGGCCATGTCTGATCCCACCTCCGGCTCGCTCGCGGCGCAAGATCCCGAGTATGTCCTGCGCCTATACGTCGCGGGCAGCACGCCGAAATCCAGCCGGGCGATCACGAATCTCAAGACGATCTGCGAGACGCATCTGAAAGACCGTTACGTCCTCACCGTCGTGGACCTCTACTCGCAGCAGGTGCGCGCCAAGGACGACGAACTCATGGTCGCCCCGATGCTCATTCGGCAGGCGCCGCTGCCGGTGCGCCGGCTGGTCGGCGATATGTCGCAAACCGAGCGCGTCCTCGCGGCCCTCGATTTAGTCCCCGCGCCCCAGCACTCATAAACTCAGAAGTGCCATCCCATCAACAACTGAAGGACGAAGTCGCCGAGCTGCGCGCCCGTGTCGCCGAATATGGCGAAATCCTCCGCGCCATTCGGATGGGCGAAGTCGATGCCGTGCTCGCGGACGGTCCGCAGGGCGATCAGCTCTTCACGCTCAAAGGCGCCGACGATCCCTATCGTGTGCTCATCGAGGAGATGAATGAGGGAGCGGTCACGCTCTCCGCCGACGGCTTGATCCTGTATTGCAATCGCCGGTTTGGAGACCTCTTGAAGATGCCGCTGGAAAACATCGTCGGCTACGCTTTCGACGGCTTCGTCGCACCCAGCGAGCGTGCGGCCTTCGCCGCTCTTCTGGAGACGGGCCGCACGGGTATGAGCGCCGGAGAGGTCACGCTCTGCGCAGCGGATGAGACCCCCGTCCCACTGCAACTCGCACTTAGTCCACTGCCGGTGGAATCAGCCGCCGCAATCTGCCTCATCGCCACCGACATCAGCGAGAGCCGGGAAAAAGAGACGCGCCTCCGGGAGACGATGGCCGCCCTGGTCGCGACCGAACACGAAGCCAAGGCCGCGCGCGTGGAAGCCGAGGGAGCGAACGCCGCGAAGAGCCAGTTCCTCGCGAACATGAGCCACGAAATCCGCACGCCGATGAATGGCATCATCGGCATGACCGAACTCGTCTTGGACACGGAGCTGGATCGCGAGCAGCGCGAGTATCTCGGAATGGCGCAATCCTCCGCGCACGCCCTGCTCCACCTGATCAATGATATTCTGGATTTCTCCAAGATCGAAGCGGGTAAATTGGAGCTGGAAAGAGTGAGCTTCAGCCTGCGGGAGTGCATCGGTTCGATGCTCAAACTGCTAGGAATCCGCGCCGCCAAAAAAGGGCTGGAACTCACTGCCGACATCGCTGCAGACGTGCCGGATCACCTCATCGGCGACCCGACGCGACTGCGTCAGATCCTCATCAATCTAACCGACAACGCGATCAAGTTCACCGACAGCGCCGATGTCAGGCTGCGTGTCACGGTCGAGTCGCGAACCGACGACGCGACCTGCCTGCATTTCACGGTGAGCGATTCCGGCGTGGGCATCTCGCCGGAAAAACAAAGCACCATTTTCGAGGCCTTTGCGCAGGCCGACGGCTCAACGACGCGCCACTACCGCGGCACCGGTCTTGGGCTGGCGATCGTCTCACAGATCGTCCAGCACATGAGCGGGCGGATCTGGGTCGAAAGCACCAAGGGTGCCGGATCGACCTTCCATTTTAACGTCCAGCTCCCAGTCGGGACACGCCGGCACCCGATGTGCGCCACGCGGACGCGCGCCAGTTGGAAGGATTGCGCGTCTTGGTGGTCGACGATCATCCGGTCAATCGCCGCATCCTGCAGGAAATGCTCACACATTGGCGCATGCAACCTGTCGTCGTCGCATCCGGCGCGGCTGCTCTCACCGAAATGCACGCCGCCGCCCATGCAGGCACGCCTTTCCCACTCGTCATCCTCGACGGCATGATGCCCGAGATGGATGGCTTCATGGTGGCAGAGAAAATCCGCGGACATACCGATCTCGCGGGTGCTACGGTCATGATGCTTTCGTCGGCCATGCCGACGGGTGCCGCCGCCCGCTGTGGTGAGTTGGGAGTGGCGAGTTACCTGCTCAAGCCGGTGAGCCAGCCTGAACTTTGGGACGCGATCCTCCGCGCGCTCGGTGCCCGTTCAGACACTGACTCGCCTTCGGTAGGCGAGGTTCCGTCAGTAATTCCGCTTCGGATAGATGAAGCCAAGACTGGGGAAATCGAGGGTCTGCGCATCCTGATTGCGGAAGACAACCTGATCAATCGCGCCGTGATCTCAGGAATCCTGATGAAGCGCGGCCATGTGCTGACCCACGCGTCCAATGGCTATGAGGCGGTGGAAGCTGCCGCGCACGGGTCGTTTGATGTCATCATCATGGACGTGCAAATGCCGGAAATGGACGGTTTCGAAGCGACGCGCCACATTCGCGAGAGTGAAATTGCAAACCACAGGCACATTCCCATTGTCGCGATGACTGCGCACGCCATGGCCGGCGATCGGGAGCGCTGCCTGGCAGCAGGGATGGACCATTACCTATCCAAGCCCTTGCAGCAGGACGCTTTAATTTCACTGCTCGAACTCGTGAGTGAAACCTCTTCCAACAATCCAATGAATGTTGCGGGCATCACTCCAGCCCCTGCACTGACTCCTTCTGATACGAAACACAACTTTCGAATGGAGGGCGATTCACCCATGCCGATTTCAACCCGTGAAGAGCTTCTCGACTACTTCGAAGACGATGAAATCATGCAAAAGGTCATCGTTCTCTTCCATGAGCAGACCCCGCTCCTACTCGAAGACATCCGGGTTGCGGTAGCCTGCCGCAATGATACGGATCTCGCCCGCTCCTCGCATTCCCTGCTGAGCTCGTTGGGAGTCTTCGGCGCAAATGAGGCCATCAACTTGACCCGCCAACTCGAAGCCCAGGGCCTCGAGCAAAATTTCGAAAACAGCGACCGGAGCTTTGCTCTTCTCAAACTCGAGATCGACCGGATCCATGCCGCACTGCAACAGATGGCCATACCTCCGGTGGACCTGGTGCGCCTTACCGGAATCACCGGCTCGGACCCTGCACGGTTCCGTCGCATCGCCGCCGACTATTTGGAACAGGCGGAGGAAATCCTCGCTCTCATCAGCCATGCCATCGAACGACGTGATCCAGCGAAAATCCGCCGCCTTGCCCACAAACTCGGAGGCTCCAGCTCTACCTGCGGTGTCGTCGCCATCGCCGAGCCGCTGGCCCGGCTTGAACTCATGAGCAATGGTTTTTTTCAGGCACCTCTCGCGAATGACCTCCAACAACAAGCCTTTCAGAATCTCCAGGTGGTCCGGCTATTTCTGGATGAGCATCTTCGGGAATCCCAAAGCAACTCACTGTCATGAAACGAATCCTTATCACCGAAGATGACCAATTCATCGCTAAAATCTGCCGCGAGCAGTTTGAGCAGGAAGGCTTCGAAGTCCACGTGGCCCATGATGGCAGACAAGCCGTCAAACACCTCGAAAAGGAAATTCCCGATGTAGTGCTGCTAGACCTGGCGCTTCCGGAAATCGACGGTATCGGCGTGCTCCGGTTCATCCGTTCCAAGGAGTCGCTGTGCGGTCTGCCCGTCATCGTGTTGTCCAATTCCAGCTGCTTTTCCGGTCTCGCCCAAGCCGCATGGAAAGCCGGGGCCACGAACTTCCTCAACAAGGGCGATCACGGGCCCCAGTCGCTCGTCAATGAGGTGCGGAAGCTTCTATCGCCACCCGCCTCGGCCCCATCTCCGAACGAGCCGCCGCCGCTGCCGCCGCGGGCGTTAATCAAACGAGCCTCCGGCCCGATCCGTGTGATCGTCGCAGATGACGACCGAGTCATCCAGGGCGCTCTGGGCTTCATCATGGAGCAAGCTGGATTTGCGGTTAGATCCGCGTTTAACGGCCGCCGCGCGCTGGAGATGGCTGAAGCTGACTCGCCCGACATCATGGTGCTCGACGGAATGATGCCGGAACTCGATGGCTTTGCGGTCTTGGATCTCTGGCAGAAACATCCGCGGCTGGCGACCGTTCCGGTCATCATGCTCACTGCCGAAAGTAGCGAAGCCCGGAGATCCCGCGCGCTCGGCAGTGGCGCGGTGGAATTCCTCGCAAAACCCTTTAGCCCTGTCAAACTCGTGGGGCTTATCCAGCAATACGTCGGGGGCGAAGATTGATGGTCGAGGGGGGAACTTCTCGCGCAGAATTAGTGCCTCCTATTTGGGTAGTGGTGCATACCCGTAAATATTTAATAAGTTTTCTCCTTTTCTATATAATGCTGGAAATGGTGAAAATCCGAATAGTAAATTTAGGGGTATTGCCCACATAAATAATACCCGAAAACCTGACATATCTACATCGTGCAATCGTTTCACCCACAGCGATAACGTCATCAAAAATATAGGTAAACCAACAAATAATAGGATAAAATTGCCTACCTGTTGCATTTTATTCAGTTCATGCCTAGCTTCATAAATTTTTGATTTTGAATTCTCACTATATTGAACCTGAACCTGATTAGAAAATTCCGTTGCTCCACTTCTGCTAAAAAAAGATCCGCCTGACATAGCAATAAACATAACTACCAACAAAAGTAATTGATACTTCCAGAATGTTGACAGTGAAATTCTTCCTCTAAACGAAAGTAAAATTTTTAATACGGTTGTTGGAGCCTTTGGAGCAGACTTTCTCATTTCTTCCATTGCAGCACGGCGACGCACTTCATCTGGATCTGGCGCTCCAGATCTACGCAAAAATAGAACCTCATGGGCGGCCATGATCGCTTTTTCTCTGAATCCGCTGTTGGGCAATACAATTTGCTCTAACTCCGAAGTTCCAGTTTGGCTGTAGCGTTGCAACAGGTCGTGATAATCTTTGTCTTCCATGATTTTTTTAGGCGGACAGTTTTATTCAATGACGTGTCGATTTAACAATTGATCAACGATCATGTCGTTGATCAAGGGGCAAGCACAACCCGGATGTGTAATTCTCTGCGTAGACTGGTCATTGATGGTTTTTAATCCAAGGCGGTTTCAGTTTATTAGCCACAAAATGTTAGGTTGGCAGAGGCGGGGATTCATTTAGTCTGGTTTTACAATAAACTGACTATGAGTAACAAACACCACCGCCTCTGCGTGGGAAATCGTATCGTTATTGCCAATATGAGGCAAGCCGGAAAGAACCAAATGTCGGCGACGGTTCAAAACCGGATTTCTCGCCGGTATAAAACCGGACAGTCCGTTAGATCTCGAAAGCGCCTAAAATTGGGGGCAGATGTCTTTTGGTGGGTGGTCGACTACCCAGAATTTCAGGTTTGGATGGTATACGATGGTGACCGACTTGCGGGAGGTCGTGGCGATCTCGTAGTTCCGACCCTCAAAATCGATGGTTTGGTCGTTGTTGACCTTGCGCGTGGTGCGCAGTGAGAAGTGCCGATCCAGCAGACTTGGAACGGGAGTCGGACGGATCTGATCGTTGTTTTGCAACAGTGCTTGGTCCCACACTTCTAGTGGTATCTGGCCGGTGCTGCGTTGTTTGGTGCGGTTTTGTCGGATGATTTCCATCTGGAGCATCTCTTCGGCATGCTCATAGCTTTGAGCTTTGGCGTGCGCTCGCCGATCCTCGCCCGGCGGAACCGACGGTAGGTCCGCGGCTTGTGCCGCGGGGCTGGCACCAGATGAGGCAAGTGGGATTTGACGTAGTACTCGACGCTGGACCGAGTTCGTCTGAAGCCGCAGAGGCTTTCCATTTCATCCGCAACGAGCTGATAGTTGGGCGGGTTCTGCAAGGGTAGAAAGCCTTCAAGGAAGGAGACAACTTCGGCAGGCCATAGGCCACGATGGGCACCTCCACTTGACTTGGGACCATAGCCTGACTTGTTGCGCAGGAACGCCGTGCGCAGCTCGTAGAGCCTCGTCCGGCTTAGCCCAAGGTCGCTGGCGGCAGTTAAGGCATCGAGGCTCCCGGCATTGAAGTCGCTGAGGACACTCCGGACGAATTCGGCTGGCAGACGATGGATCAGTTGCTTCCTTTCACGCCGCTAACACGTCTTGGTTCACTTGTCCCACGCCAGTCTTTCCGGCGGTGTCCTTGGAGGGCTCTGCCCCCAAACCCCCGGAGTTTGACGCATGCAGCCAAGGGGCTAGATGACTGCTGGATTCGGACCGCGTGCTAGAATTTCGCCAACACGCGGTCCGGACTCAAAAGCCCCTTTGGCGAGGCCCGCCGCTCCGGTTGCTCTCCAGCAGAGCCGTATCCTGCGGGCGACGGTGGATGCTTGATCTCAAAGCACTGGCCACCAGTCAATTGCAACGGCGAGACGCAGAAATCCGGTTTTGTTCCGTCTCCCAGTCCGGTTTTGAACCGTCTCTGTCCGGTTTTGTTCCGGCCCCGACATTCCTACTTCGATCAAGGGGCCCACCAGAAGCCCGCAAGGCATTCGGTTCACGTCTACGGGAGGCCAGTGGCTCGTTTCCGGATTTCAAGACCATTCAGAGAGTTCCCAAGAGCCCTGTTCCCGCAAAGGAGCGGTGACGACGTTCAATTGAGGCGGCACCCAAATCGCTAGAGGCTTCCGGTTTAAAACTGCCGGAAGCTTGCCAGAGACGATTTCTGGCGCACTGAGGAAACCTAGCAAATCGGTTTGCAACTCATTGAAAGTGGGGAAGTACGAGGACTGGGACTCGAACCCAGGATTCGGTTCAGGCTCCTAGAGCCGTAAGGAATCGCCGTAGTTGCAACAACTGGCGGACAATATGTGCTTGCATGAATAACACACACAATGCACAGTATCAGGCACACCTAACAGACATGGCATCGATCTACAAACGACCCGGTTCCAAGATTTGGCAATGCGCCTACTACGTCACCAACGCGGAAACCGGGCTGTCCGTCCAGATGCGCGAGACGACAGGAAAGGTCAACGAACGGGAAGCTCGCTCGGAAGCTGCCAACATCGAACGCCGGGGACGAGAAGCGGCAGGGGGAGGGGAGGCGAAGGCGAGGAAGATTCTCGAAGTCATCCAGCGGGCCGGACAAGAGGCCATCAAAGAAACGCTGAACGCTGCACGGGCAAGAGTGCTTCTTGCGGAGATTGTTCGGATCTCGACCGGCGAGGACATGCCGGCGTTTACGGTCAGGACTTGACTGGAGGAATGGAAGCGGAGGAAATGCGATGTGACAGCTCCCGCGACCCAGGCAAGATACTCAGCCAGCGTGAAGGCGTTCTTGGCATGGCTAGGCGAGCGCGCCGACAAGCCTCTGGAAATCCTTACCGTGTCCGATGTTCGGAATTTTCGACAGACCCTCACCTCCGAGGGTCGCACGGCGCGGACGGCGCAACATTACGTTCGGGACATCGGCAGTGGACTCAGAACTGCCGTCCGTGAAGGATTGCTGACTCACAACCCCGCCAGTGGGCTCGACCCCCTCGAATATACTGACTCGGTCGATAGGAAACCATTCGTCGCCGCCGAGGTGGTCAAGCTGATCGCCGCCGCCCCATCGGCAGACTGGAAGGGGATGGTTCTCCTTGGTCTCTACACCGGCTTGCGACTTGGTGACATTGCCAAGCTCAAGTGGGGGATGGTGGACTTCACTGAAGGAACGCTTCGACTGATGCCAGCCAAGACGAAGAAAAAGAAGCGAATGATTTGCATCCCGCTTCACCCGGAGGCCCGCCAGTTCCTCGAAAGTCACCCAATCGCCGATGATCCGGATGCACCGATTTTCCCGAGTCTCGCAAGTCGTAGAATCGACGGCAACAAGGGGCTTTCGATGACCTTCGTAGAAATCATGACGAAGGCGGGAGTGTCTCGTGGCAAGTCTCGGATCGTGAAAAAAGAGTCAGCGGGCCGGAGCACTCACGAGCGTGGCTTCCACGCTCTCCGCCATGCGTTCGTCACCATGCTGACCAACTGCGATGTTGACGAGGATCTCAGAAAGAAGCTCGCCGGTCACACAGACTCGGAAGTTCACGCGATCTACACCCACTTCGAAGTGAAAACCCTCGCTGCGGCTATCGAGAAGATGCCGGGGCTCGTGCCACCGGAGGAATGAGCGAACAGGCCAGTGCGCGAGGCAAAGACCATGCTGAGCTGCGACGCTTCCCTCCAGCAAGTGTGAGGCATAGACCGTTTGTCTGGTGTAGTACGAGGAATTCTCCCGTCCTTGTTCATTCTCTCACTTAGACTTTGGGGGCACCGGCGGCCAGTGCTGCAAACTTAAGGCGCTGTGCTGTTGGAGTAGTCGCGCAGAAGGGTCTCCACGAGCGGTGACAATTTCCCACCCCACTTGGCGAGCGCTGCCCTCAATGTCGTCTCGTCGATCGACACGGATGTCTTGATCTTGGTCTGCCCCGGGGGTCTCCCTGCCCCTGGACGTGCGCCGCCTCGATTTGAATTTTTTCCTACCTTTTTCATGGTGCAGACGAATGATTTGTGCCATACTTCTTTCATAAAGCAACGACAACCGGATCGCCGCTGCATACGGCGCAAAGGAGTCATTTGCCGCTTGTTGAGAAGATACCGGACATGACGACCAACGCCACCACCACCGCCACTCCCAGCGCGCTCCTCAGCCTTCTCCGAGTTTTCGACGCGACCTCGCTCGGTGAAGGGGATCTAGGTGCTGGTGCCAACGTGCTGGCCGCGAAGGCCATTTCGCTAACCAATCTTTATCCGCCGGGAACCTGCTTGATTACGGCGGAAGGAAATCGGCTTCTAGTAGGCATGAGCTTTGCCGCGGTCGGCGGTTTCACGGAATCGTTGGTGAGTGAGAAGGTTCTCGATCCGATCGCCCGCACCCAGAACAACCTTGGCGACCACCTAGCCGCTGATGCCGCGCATGAGGCCAACAAGCTCGCCGCTCTGCCACCTTGTGAGCGCGACAGAATCCGCCCTGCCGAGCCGACCAACACACCGGAGTTGGCAAATCTCAGAACCGCCATCAGGGGGGTGATGGATCCTCGCGACGATTCCTGCTTCGCTTCCCTACTTGGTGCCGACCGGAGCCAAGGTGTGAACGAGTTCGTTAGTAAGCCGGCCGTGTTTCTTGATGCCAACTCCCCCGGGGATTTGATGAAACAGCTGGCGCAGGCGCATCTCCGCCACCCGTTCGTCCGCGCCGTTTTGGCGGACGGGTGCGGGACGGAACAGTTGGAGAAGGTGCTTCTGTCTTTGATCCGAGGGACCAGCCTCCCTACCGGAGTGACGGGGCCCAACCATATTCGCGGCCATGTGGCGGCGGCCTGCACCCCGGCCCGACTGGCTCAGGCGGTCGAGGCAGGTGAGGGGAGTCTGCTTTGCAATTTGCTCTGTCTGGTCGATGACGGCTGTGGTCTGCCCCCGCTACCAGCGCGAGCATCAGAGGATCCATCACCATACAGGACGCAGGCGAACTACCCGCGTTTTCTACGTGCTGCGTGGGTGGACCGACTGGACTACAGGCGAACAGTGCCTCGGATGATTCGATACGATTGGGAGCCACGCCAGCATGAGTGGGTGGCCTTTCTTCGAAACCTCGAACCTCGCTGTCCCGGCCTGACAGCGGCCGCACGACCCCTGTTTGTCACTTTGTTCTACGGACTATTTAGGATGTCGATGGAGCAGAAAGAGGAGCAACCAAGATGGGGCGACACCAGTGTTCTTGATTTGGCCAAGTTCCTTGTCGGGCGACAGGTGCAATATCGCGAACGCCTTGTGCAGACCGAACAGGGCACGCGTGTGCTGGAATTAGCGATCAAGTTGGTAGCCAAGTTGGAGGGAGGTCCCTTGGACGCACGGGGGATCGTCCGCAAGACCAGCCGCCTGTCCACCGATGCGTGCCGTGAGGCGCTTGGGGCTATGGTCCGCGTTGGCGTCATACGTGGCGTGGGAGATGGCAAGTGGGAACTTGCGCTCCCAGCCGCTCAAGCGGTGAAGAAAATCCGCTCACCGTATATCGATGTTTGATAGTCGTTTCGATCCATTCCGCAGCTTCGTGGCGACCCCGAGCGGATCATGCGCTTCGGCTGGAACGTGAATTCTTCGAGGTGCCTCTCTCGCGCCGCGCATCCGCCGGTGCGCAAGTTCTTCCTGCTGTTAGGCGGAGCGGGTTCAACGGGCTACGTCGTTCAAGCGCCCCGTCTGACATGGTCGCCGGTTTCTGATCTGATTCTATCAGCTAGCCCTGCCGGATCGGGTGATGGTCCGACCTGCCAGCCACGCCCTGAGGGCGCTGTGAAAACTTGGAGCCCTGACCTCGTTGCCCGCGGGACCGACTCCAGCCCTCGTCGGGTTCCTGCCAATAATCGCCTGCAAGCAGAATGGCGCGTGGGCCTTATACCATTTCGCATAAATAAAATGACATATCAGTCATTACCTGATAGTTTCGGGTATGGCAAAAACCACACTTCGACTTGGCAGGCCCGATGTGGCCGCCATCATTGACGAGAAACACGCCGCCGAAAAGGACGGGTGGCGCAAGAACCGGCTACTGGCCGTCAAACTCGCAGCCCGGGGAGAGCACACAT
>JANPKJ010000088.1:0-4851 GCA_031425955.1 Akkermansiaceae bacterium
AAGGATCTCGCCGAAGTAGTGGCGCTTGGCCCTGCCATTGCGGGGATCGGTGAGCTTTTCAAATGCTTCCATGCCGAGAGGAAACCCTCCGGCATACTCTTCATTACGGGTCTTCTTGCAAGCCATCCGGCCCACTTAAATTAAACGGTTGTTTCGTACAAGTGTGGATTGTACCAAAATGAGGTAGCCCTGCCCCGGCCACGAGCTGTCTCCTTGCCGCTGATTTCGAGGAATACCGTGCCGTATTTGTGGCCTTTGCGGGTGGAGGTCTCATCCACGCCGAGCCGTTCGAGAGAACTCCAATCGCCTTGCAGCCAAGCCTCGTCGATCCGCGTGCGGATAAGGTGCCAGATGCGGTCCTCGCTGACTGAAGTTTGCCTCGACACCTCGGCGACAGGCAGCACCTTGGCCAGAGCCAGCAGATAGGCTTCCATCAGCAGGGTGAATCCACCATTGGGTCTGGCCCATGGCACTTCGACGGTCTTGACCGCACCCGACGGGGTGGTGATGCGGGGAACCCTGGCGCGGATCGTGGTCCTGTGCTCGAAGAACCTGAGGTGCTCCCAGCTTCGCTGGACGGTGTCGTGGACGGGACAAGCCTCGCCGGTTTCCGGATCGGCAAAGCGGGCCCCGCGCTCGAAATCGATGACGAGTTCCAGCGTCTTGGCAACGGGATCGAAGTCGCAGGTAATGACTTTCCATGGAGATGCCAGGCCCAGCGCCTGAGTGAAGAGATGTTCAACAGCCATGGGAGGATTTTACACGGCGGGCCTGGTCCGGCCAGCCTCCAAAGCGGTGTCCGGCCGGAGTCCGGCAAACGGAAAGTTGTCCACAAGAACCCGTCGCTCCGACGAGTTTCGGACCCATTCTCGCGACAGAACCTTGTGGACAACTTTCCTGGCAAGACAGCGCTGGCGCAGGAGCGGGCGAGCTTAAGAAATCCGGCCGGCCAGCTGGTGCGTTAGAGGCATTACCCACTCTTTTCCCAACTGTGGCTAAATACAGCGTGCTGTTCAATACTAATGTTGTGCAAGAAACCGAGATGGCCATACGAACCAAACCCTATTCGTTTCCGTTCCCGGTTGCTGACACCGAAGCAGGGCCGACGCTGAATTGGGACTCTCAGATTCTCA
This sequence comes from Akkermansiaceae bacterium, assembly GCA_031425955.1. Taxonomy (GTDB): domain Bacteria; phylum Verrucomicrobiota; class Verrucomicrobiia; order Verrucomicrobiales; family Akkermansiaceae; genus Luteolibacter. The sequence continues at coordinate 1,134 of JANPKJ010000088.1, forward strand.
CCGTAGCGTTCACGGACTACCAGAGTATTGCTCGAACCGTCCGATTCTGCGAGGTTTCGCATTTCGAGTTGGTCGTCGAAGATGAACTCGACTGCACGATTTACCAATATGATGGTGCCGTCGAGGTGATCGATTCTCCGCTGATCGCGAGGCTAATCGAGATCGGTGAGATTCCGAGTGATGATTCAGGCTCGTTCAAGCACCTAGTGATCGGCTTCAACGAGGTTGGAGTCTTTCTGGTAGTAGTCTGCCGAGCCCTCGAAACCGAAGAAGCACAACAAGCCGGAGATGGCGACGCCGAGAAAGCCGTCTGATCAATTTTGAGCTTTGCCCCGGCGCCGCCATTCCTCTAACGTTAGTCTCAAAAGACAATGATCATCAGCCTAGACTCAGTAGACTTCGAGAAGGACTACCTTGAGGACATCCTAGACTTGATCACGAAGCGGCTTGAGGCCGCCTACTCGAACATTGATTGGAGTCACCCGGAGCTGTGTGACCTTTTTGACCCTATGGAGCATCTTGCCGGCATAGGTTCAGTAGCGGTTCAGAGATACATCGCCTCTGTTTGCAATTTTGCGAGCGCGCCGCGGGAGCAAGCTCTGCAGTTAGGGCCTCAGCGGAAGGGCCAGCCCATTGCCCTTGTCCTGAATAGCGCCGCAAATTGCTGGAAGCATGCAGAAGACTTAGAGCCCATCCGCCAGACAACCAAAGCGCCACTTCTTGCTATAGGAGTGAATCCGGACGCTTCCTACTTTGTCACGAATTCCCTGTATGAGATGGGATATAAGCATTACTCCGGTTTGATGCCGGACCTAATTAACTGGCGTGATTTCGTTTATGAAAAATACATCAAACAAAAATAATACTACCAAGGCAGTAGAGCCAACGACCATGCTTGTCACGTTCTGTGCTTGCGCACAGCCCGCGCCAAGCATGGTCGCGACTCACTCTTAACGTTTGACATGAAAATATTTGCCTCGATACTGGCTCTACTTTGTATCGCAGTGGTAAATTGCAACGCGGAAGAAGCGCGTCAATCAGTGGAAGCGCTCTCAAAGAGCCTTGAGGCGCACGTGAGAACAGAGAGGACATTTCTGGGAACAACTTCACAGGAAGAGAAGAGGAAATACTTCAGTAAGCTTTTGCCAACCGAGCAGGAGTTCAAGATTCTTTTCGGGGTGACCGGAAACGCATGGCGGGCTTGGAAGGCAGAACCAAGCCTTAACGAATTAGTTGAGCTTTATAGAGATGGAGGCAAGTCGTCGAAGATTTTAGTTAGTTCTTTGGAGAGAGATCCGAGCTGGTATCACGGACGAATCGCCGTTCTCGTCAAGGGGAGATTGGTCTTTCGAGCGGATGTGCAAGCAGAGCTCAATCTGAAGCCGGAAATATACGCCACATATGCCTTCGTCAATAGTCGTTGGGTCTTCATTCGACCTCCTCTTAAAACGTTGGAGTTACTCGAAGGTGACAAGAGAAAACAAGGAGGCTAGCAAGTCGTGGCGCGCCAACCGGCACAAGCAACTCAGTTTTATTTCAACATCTCATCAACCGCGCCGGTGGGCGCACATCAAACGTTATCGGTGGGGTCGATCCCTAACATCAGATACTGGTCACCAAGAGGAAGGCCATTGATCACCTCGTGCCCTTGGTGATAAGTCCGGATTCTCACAAGGCGATGAGCTGGACCAACCGCTGAGCCTCGTTCCACTTGGTGATTTTCTCGTCTGCCGTGATCAGCGGGATGCCGAGAGTGATGGCGGTGGCGACGATGATGCGGTCGGCGGGATCGCCGTGGAAGTCGGGCAGACGGCAACTTGCCAGGGAAATTTCCGCCGTGAGCGGGGCGAGGGAGACGGGCGATTCGAGATTGGCGGAAAACCAGGATTCCTCGTCCGGGTTCAGATTCAGGCGTCCTTTCATCACCAGCATGGCGACTTCCCATTGGGAGATCGCGGAAATGACGGCGGTGCCGGAGAAGTCGCGCAATCTTCCGGCCTTCGGGTCGCCGGCCGCCGACCAGATCCACACGTGGGTGTCGAAAACCGCGGCGATGAGATTTTCAATTTTCAGCATCCCATGGTTCTCCAGTAATGAGGAGATCGCCGAGGACATTGGTGGTTTCCTTGGCGCGACCGAATAGTTTTCCAGGCGCACTGGCGGAAATCGGGATCAGTTCCGCGGCGGGCTTGCCGTGGCGGGTGATGGTGACACGGGATTTTTCCCTTTGCACCTTGTCGATAACGCCCAGGCAATTGGCTTTGAATTCCGTTACCGTGATGTCCATGGCATAAAAGTAGTCAGATGATGGTCATTTTCAATCTTTTAAAAAGGTGGATTCCGCAGTAGTTGCAAATTGCGGGATTTCATGACTAACGGAGAGATCCTTTGTAGGTGATCATCTGCGTCGGCGCAGGCCGGTGAGTCCTGCGGTGAGAAGGATGAGGAAGGATGTGTCGGGCTCGGGGACGAAGGTGTTCGTCACCGGGCCATAGGGCGCTAGGGCTTCGGAAAGGTTGTCACCGTCCAGCAGGAGGTTCCGGCCGTTGGCGACGGGGGTTCCGGAGACGCCGATGGTGTAGTCGAAGAGGAGGGTATTGAGGTTGCTGACGTGGTAGATGGCGGCCACGTCGGCCTGGGCGTTGCTGAGGAAGGTGATGCCGCCCTGGCCGGGGACCTCGGGCGAGGCGATGCCGCTGAAGCTGATCTGCCCGGGCGAGGTGGTGACGACGAGGGTGGAGGTGGTGGTAAGCGTGTAGCTGCCGGGGGTGTAAATGGTGACCACGTCGTAGGTGCCGGCACCGCCATCAATGTCGAAGAAGCCGTAGGAAAAATCGTAAGCGGTGCCGGGATTGTAGGGGACGTTGAAGCCGGTGCCGCTGGTGGCGTCCCAGATGGCGAGGGCGAGATTGATGGTGGTGAGGTTGGCGGCATTCACCCGCGCATCGCCCAGGACCGAGCCGTTGTTGGTGGGGGTGAATGAGGTGAAGGGCGCAGCTGCGGTGAGGGTGGCGTTGATGCCGGTGGCTACGGAGGGATACTGCAGGATGAGGTTTCCGGCGGTGCCGAAAGCTGGATTCGAGACAGCCCCGAAATTGAGGAAGAAGGTGGCATCGGCCGCCGCCATCGTCGCGGCGAGAACCAGGAGGGTCCGGGTCATCATCGGCATTCTTTCCGTTCTCATGATGGTGGCTATACAACCCGTTTGTCGCGCGGGATTCAAATCAATTTCCGGCGGCGGCCCGTCCGGCGGATTATCTGATATACCTTGTCCGCCCGACGGCACTTCAGCTAGAAGAGCTCATCATGGCAGAATGGTATATTGCTAAAAACGGTCAGCAGGAAGGCCCCGTGAATCCCCAACAAATCAAGGCGCTTGTGAATGCGGGCAGCCTGGATCCGGCCACCGCTCTGGTGTGGCGGGAGGGGCTCACGGATTGGAAACCCTTGGGCGAGTCCGAGCTGGCGGTGGAAATCGCGATCCCCACCCCGGCGGTCGCGAGCCCGGCGATCAACAATCCCTATCATGTCTCCGAGCGCACCCGGAATTCCATCGCGCCGGAAATGGGGTCAGCGGAAATGGGGTCAGTAGTATCAGATCGAAACAAGGTGTTTTTTTGATTTTTTCTGAAGGCTGGATTTGGGCACGAGGATGCTTGCCAGATCGAAGGCTTCGATTTGGCCGGGCTGGTTCTGGACCTCTTGGAATGTCGGCTTC
>JANPKJ010000089.1:0-34094 GCA_031425955.1 Akkermansiaceae bacterium
CGACGTCAACACGCAGCTCCAGAGCACCAACCTCTATTTCCAGCCCCGCAGCGCCCGCTATTTCCGCGTCACCTCGCAGACCTCGCTCTCCGGGAAAAGCGTCTCGATGTGGGAGGTCCAGCTCTTCAACGATGCCTCCGCATCCACCATTCTCGCCCGCATCGGAGCGGTGCGCACGGCGGTGGCGGCACTTCCTTCCGCGACCGCAGCGGACCGCATCAAGCGCGCCGTGCTCGACATCGCCATCGAGCGCGCCCAAGCCTCCATCAACATCGGTGACTTCGCCCACGCCGGCCTGCTGATGGACGATGCGGATGAAAAGCTGCCCGTCTCCGCCGCCACGATGGCCGCCCAGATCACCGGGCTCCCCAACATGCGCGTCCTTCGCCCGCTGCTTCAAACCACCACCGCCACGAATCCCTACCTGAAGCGCGTCACCGACGGTGTGAACCTGTTCCTCGCGACCACCGATCCCGCATGGGAGAAAAACACGCCGCAAGCCAACGTGCTGGAGGATTTCAGCCTCGCCCGCACCATCGGCCAACAGATGGACGCGCTGTTCTGGGCCTTCGCCCATCCGGACAGCCCGCTGAAAAACAACGATGAAGTCCTGCGCCGCCTGCTCCGCAGGAGTTATGCCTATCTGGATGCGATCAATGTCCATGGCCCGCTGATTCCCGCCGGCCAGCTTGCCAGCTTCTACGACGACTTTGCGATTGCTCCCGCATCGAGCGTGTTCCGCGAGTTCCCCGGCCTCTATCCGGGGCTTGTCCCCACCAACTCCGGCGCCGAGTGGGACACCGCCATGGAAACAGCCGCGCAAAACCTGTGGGCAGCCTATCAAAATCGCGTCGCCTCGTGGGTCAATACAGACGTCGCCATCGCCTGCGAACTCTTCAATTTCGGCACTTGGACCGCCCGTCCCGAGCTGCTCGCCAAGGCACAGTATTTCATCGACTCCGTTCTTACCATGAACCGCATGTTCGAAGACGGCGCGGTCGGCTACATTGGCACCCAGAACGAAACCGTCAACTATCAGGCCACCGTTTCCGAATACGTCTCTCGATACTTCGAGACCACCGCCAACGCCAACGCCGGCCTGATTCTCCAGAAAATGCAGTGGTATGGCGCGATCAACGGCCGCATCGGCGATTGGTGGACATGCCCCGCCTGGAAACACGCTTGGAACGACATCCGCAGTAGCTTTTCCGGCGGTGAGGCCGTCGCCGGAAACAACCCCTACGTCCGTGCCGAGCTGGACGCATGGATCGCCGGTGCCGCCAGCCTGACGAACTGGTATGGCCGCGCCCGGGTTGATCTCGCGTGGTTTCAATCCGGGACCTCGGCCCTCAACCGTCCGGACTACATCGTTTTTGACCGAAACACCCAGGGACCGCGCGCCTGGTATGGCCGCTGGAACTACTCCGCCTCGCTTCGCAATATCAACTTTTCCGAGTCCGGACACACCACGCTCATCGGTGCGCAAGTGGCCGATCCCGATCCGGATTTCCGCGTCAACGCCTCGCTGATGGGGATCTATCCACGCCTCCGGGTGACCGCCGCCCCGGCGCGGAGTGGCGATGGCACACTCAACGAAGCCGGGCACGCATGGATCACCTCCGGCCTCACCGGCGATTCCACCGTGAGCCGTGATTTCAGCGCGATCGGGGCGTCTTACGGACTGCATCAGGATGCGAGCTCGGTGAAGGGGACGACTTACGATTGGACCGGCCGCCAGGTTTGGCTCAATCTGCCGGACCGCATCATCGGCCTGATGGACATCGCACCCAATGCCGATCTAACCGCCTTTGAGGTTCAGGGCGTCATCCGCCTCGGCTTCGGCGGCACCTCGTTCAGCACGCCCAAGACGCTTGTCTCCACCGGGACTGACTCGTGGAGTTATGGCGACCTGCGGGTGAAACTGCATTCCCATAACTATGCTGAGGTCTCTCCGGAAATCTATGCTTTCCGCAACCCAAGCGCGCCATTCACAGAGATCACACTTCGCGACATGGTCGATGGTGAAACCAACATCACGCCCGTCGCCCACACCGCCGGCACCCGCCGGAAATTCATCGCCGAGATCCGCCCCGCATCCACCAGCGGGGAAGTCACCGTCACCGAGGTCGCCGAAGCCGGTGGCTTGATCGGCTTGGACGTGACGAATCCCGCCACCGGCCGGAAATACCGCGTCGTTTACAACCCTGGCACTGCGGCCACGGCCTACACGCCCGCCCTCGGTTGGACCGGTCCCGTCCGCATCCACCAAAGCGGCGCACGCCACCGCCCGGACTGGCTGCCGGACCCCAGCGGCCCGCTGGTTTCCACCTACCTGACGAACAGCCAGGTTCTAACGATCCAGCCGAAGGCCCACATCGTCCTCGAACAAAGCATTCCCATCATCAAGGCGAACAACATCGACCCACTCGACCAATCGTCCAGCTGGAGCACCAGCCCGCTCATCGATGGCAGCATCGCCACCTGGAATTCCACCGTCGCCGCAGCCAATACGACCAACGTCGGAAAAGGTAAAAATCTCGCCGGAATCACCATCACCGATCCCGGCGGAAACGTCACCATCAGTCCCGGTTCCGCGGGATTGTTAGCACTCGGTAGCGCCGGGATCGATACCGCCACCTCCATTCGCACCCTCTTACTATCCGCTCCTGTCCGGCTCGACGCCGCACAGACATGGACCACTGGCACCTCCGGCCTGGCAGGCTCCACCCAAGTCTCTGCCAGTGGCGTGATCTCGGGTTTCGGAGCATTGGGAATCACCGCAACCGCTGGCCGTGGCGTCTCGCTCACCGCCGTAAACACCTTCAGCGGCGGCCTCACGCTCGTTAGCGGCGCGATCCTTGATTATTCCGCCGCAGCAGCCTTCGCCGCGATAGACGGAATTCTAACCAGCAGCCCCTTCGGCACCGGCCCGCTGACGATCCAAGGCGGCACCCTGGTCGCGGGAAACCGGTTTTTCTTCAATCCCAGCGTCGCGATTCAGGGTGATTTCACCTGGTCCACCAGTTCCACCCGCGTCGATACCAGCGGCGCGTTCGATCTCGGCGGGGGAGTGCGGACGCTCAGCCTCACCCGTCCCGTCACCGCGCCGAACGTGGTGATTTCCGGGGGAAACAACTCGATCCGCTTCATCCCCGTCACCGGTGGGATTGCGGCCAACACCTTCACCAATGGAACCTTGAGACTCGCCGCCGCCACCTCGGTCACCGCCACGGATTTCGTGGTGGCCACCTTCGGAAACAGCAACCGCTTCACCGACAACGCCGGGCTTGTCATCGGCCCGCGGGTTTACATTTCGCCTTCTTTTTCCAGCACTCCCTTTGGTTCGACTGCGGCGCAACGGCCCGCCGTCACCCTTGAAACGGGAGGACTCCTCTCTCTATCCGACGGTGGCTCGGGCCGTGGGCACTCGGTCTTCTCACTGGCGGGCGGCGGCACAGTGCTCAACAACTCCGGTGGCACCGCAGCGCGCACCGACACGCTCACCATCGACGGTGGCCTCAAGACCAGCACCTCCAACTTTTCCGGCAGCATCGTCGATACCGACCTCACCCGGTTTCCTGCCGGTAATCCGAATTTGAAAACCGGCCTCACCAAAACCGGAGCCACCACCCAGGTTCTATCAGGTGCCAGTTCCTACACCGGCCCCACCAGCGTCACCGGCGGCGTGCTCACGCTCACCGGAAGTCTCGGCAACACCAGCACCCTTACCATCGGGAGCGGCGCGAGGTTTGAAAACCTCGGCTCACTCGCCGTCACCGGAAACATCACCAACGACGGCACCCTGCTCGTCACCGGTTCCGCCCTGCTCGCGGTGGGCGGCACTTTCACCAATAACGGCGTGCTCGACATCCGCGGATGGTCCGGCACCTTGCCGCCCGGCCTCGTCAACAACGGCACGATACTATCCGATCCCTCACCGCCGACTCTGGATCCCGGTGTTTTCACCGATTGGCAAAAACTCGTCTGGCCCGGCACCAGCGATCCTCTAATCGTCGGACCCGATGCCGATCCCGACCAAGATGGTAGAATCAACATGCTCGAATGGGCACTGCTGCTCGACCCAAAACTGCCGGACGTTTTCACCCCCACATTTTCCCTCAACGGGGGAACTATTGAAACCACCTACACCCGCCGCAAGTTGGCCCCCGGCGAGGCCAGCTATCAGGTCGTGTGGTCGGACAGTCTTGCCGGTGATTGGTCGGATGTGAACGTCCTCACCGATCCGCCGGTGTCGCTTTCGACCACCGGGGAAAGCATCCGCTCCACCCTGCCCGCAGTTGCCGGAGGCAGGCGTTTCGTTAGGGTCAGATTGATCCGCCCATGATGCGCCGGACGCTGCAAATCAACCCTTGATCGCCGCAAAATCGCCCCTTTCGACAGTTGGACACCTTATGTTTCCATTCCTACGGTAAAGGGCACCCAGTCCACGAGGACCTCGTTCTGACTCCCGTCCATTTCAAACCCATGAATACTTGTTCTCCCGCAAAATGTTCCTTCAGGCGGCTGCAGCCGACCTTGCGAAGCCTCTCGGCGTTGGCTCTGCTTCAGTTCATTCCCGGACAGGCGTTTGCCGTAAACCGGACCTGGGACGGCAGCGACAACATTGATTTCGAGGCTCCTGCAAACTGGACTGCTCTGCCCTCAAACAACCTGACGTCCGACATCGGTGTCTTCAGCGGAGCTCTAACGACGTATCAACCGCAGCTCTCCATCAGCCGTAACATCAACGGGCTGCTTATTAGCACGTCCACCGGTGGCTGGACGCTCGGAAGCGGTTCCGGGGCGAACGTGCTGACGCTAGGAGGCAATGGTATTTCCACAAGCGGGCAGACGAGCGGCACCAACTCCCTCAGCGCAAATCTAGCAATCGGTGCGGCACAGACATGGGTTGCTGGCACAGGTGGCACTTTGTTGGTGACCGGATCAGTGACGGGAATCGGTGGTTTTCCCCTCACCGTAAATTCCACCGGCAATCTCGGGAATGTGATTCTCAGTCCGGCGGCGGGCAACAACGTCAGTCTGACAGGTGCCAGCAACAGCAACTTTTTCCTTATCGTCCGCAGCGGCGGATTGCTGGTGTTAGGTGGTGATGGAGTCAGCGCACCGGTGACGGCGAGCGTGAACACCATCGTCAACAACAGCACGGGCAGCACCTACGGAGCCATGGCCATCACCGGCGGTGGAGCGGTGCGCGTGAATTCCGGCACGTGGAATCTGGGCGATCTTGCGAAGAACGGAGGAAGCGACTATTTCTCCGGCTCATTGGAGGTAAATGAAGGGGAAATCTCCTTCAAAGGAGCGCGCTATCTCGCCGCGGGCAGCATCACAGTGGGCGGCGGGAGTTTGAAAATCACCAACACCGGTTCGATCTACTCGAACGGCGGCAAGTTTTCCCTCGGATCTGTCGGTAGCAGCGGCACGGCTACAATGACGGTCACCGGCGGCCAGGTCGATCTGGCACAGGCGAATGGCGGAAACTCCATCGGCACCGCGATCAGCACGAAGGTGCTCCAGAGCGGTGGAACCTTTTCCAACGGCATCACTCCCGGTGGCGGCACCAATGGTGGCACCGCCACCACTTTCACCATTGGCCACAGCGGCATGACGAGCACCGGCAGCGGTGCCACGCTGACCTACACGGCGGCTTCCAATATCCTGGCCTCATACACTCTAACCAACGGCGCCCTGCTTAGTGCGGGAGCCATCCAGGCGACCACACCGGCCAGTGCCGGCACCAACGGCAGTTCAGGAAGCCCGCCGAATGCGGTGGTGAGTTCAGGCACCGGCAACGTCAGGAACTTCAATTTCAACGGTGGAAATCTATCGGTTGGAGCCTTCATCGCCACGAATCTCGGCTATTCCTCATCCACCGGCCTGCCCGGCGCCGCGCCGAATACGGACCCGACGGTCAACTCGGTGGGTATCGGCACGCTCTATAACAACGGCGGGACCCTCGCGCCCGGCGGCGTCGGAACGGCGGGAAAAACCACCATCACCGGCGGCTACTCGGTCAATGCCGGGACCTTCGCCGTGGATCTTGGTGGAAGCACCCAGGCGACAGCGTTTCAGACCGGTCAATATGATTTCGTCACCGCTTCCGGCACGGCCACACTTGGTGGAAAACTGACGCTCAACCTGATCGGCGGCCATGTGCCGCAGAATGGCGACAGCCACACGATCCTGACGGCCGGATCCTTGACCGGAGGATTCACCAATGTCGCCTTCGGCAGTCGCGTGGCCACCTCCAATGGTGTGGGATGCTATTTGGTTTCCAAGGTCGGTAACAGCGTCACGCTCGGCCAGTATGAGCCGCTTACCGCGCCGGTGATCACCTCACAACCGGCGTCGCAGTCCGTGACGGTGGGATCTTCCGCCACCTTCGCGGTGGCTGTCACCAGTTCCGTCCAGCCGGACTATCAGTGGCGCAGGAATGGAATTCCCATGAGCGGGAAGACAGGTTTGTCCCTGACATTTTCCTCCGCCTCATTTGCGGATGCGGGAACCTATGACGTGGTGGTGACCACGGCGGCGGGCAGCGTTGCCAGCAGCCCGGCTATTCTCACCGTTAATCTGTTTGGTCCGGAAGTGATGGGCGAGCGCCCCATCAGTTACGACTTCACCGGAGTGCGTGCAGTCCCACAGGTGCCGCCTATTGGAGCGCATCCGCGCATCTATTTCAGCCCCGATCAGCTGCCTGATATCCGCAACCGGCTGGCGAATACCACCGTCGGCGTCGAAGCCATGACGATGATCCGCCTCTACACGGACATGATGCGGCGGGGGCGCTCGCTTGCCTACGACAGCAAGCCGTCCGGTTTCAAAACCATGCCGGATGGCACGGGGCGCCTCAGCAACCCGGGCCTCTACGACAAGTCGGTGAACTACAACCTGCTCGTTTCCGGGGCCGTCACGGGCACGGTCGGAACGACTCTGGTCGGCGTGGCCAACGACACCAGCACGGGCCGCTATGCCCTTGCGGGAGAGATGGCGTTGGAGGCATTTGAATGTCTCGTCGATGAAGGCCAGCCGGGCGTGGCCACCCGTGCCGCCAATCTAGCCGCCGCACTTGATACCTGGGCGCAGTGGGTGCTCACACTATCGGATTTCCCCGGTCCCGCCGGCGCGACATTCAACAACCGCTCGCTCAACCAGGACCGGTTCGGCGGCCATCTCAACGCGCTTACCTATGACATGATTCATCCGGCCATGAGCACGGCGCAGCGCAACAATGTCCGCAAAGCCATCGCCGAGCTGATGAGCGGATTTTTCGCCACCGACAACTCTGATAGCGAATACACCGGGGTCGGCATGGCACCCGAAGCGGTGGCGACCAATCATGTCACCATCAATTCCTTCCGGATTCTAACCGCATGTGCCATCGAAGGTGAGGTCACTGTGGCGGACGCGGGATTCTCCGCCGCCGATCTCGACGGCTGGTTCCGCCGGGCGATGGGGGCCTATCACAAGTTTTTCACCTACGGCTGGTTTGCCAGCGGCGCGCCGCTCGAGGGGATGGGGAAAAACTATCTCTTCGGCGCGCACATGATCCCCTATGCGCGGCGCGGTTACGACTTCTTTGGGCATCCGCATTTGAAGGCATACAAGGAGAAGTGGCTTCCGGCGATCATGCAGCCCTTCGGCTACTCGTTCCTTGAGTACGATCTGCTGGGCGGTAGCGGCCCGAACGTGGAACGGGGCAGGGGATTCATCGAAAGTCTCGACTACACCGGGCTGAAGTGGATGTTTCCCGATGACAACGCCGCCGACTTCGCGTGGCGCAATTACGTCCGCACGGAATACAAGGATGCCGGCGGCAACTGGCAGACATTTCTCGATCTGCGTGACGGGAAATTCGGTCTCCGCTCGGTTTACAGTCACCAGCTTCTCCCTGCGGCCATCTTCGCGTCCGATGTCGCTTCCACGGCGACATGGACCCAACAGAACACCGCAGTGCAGGGCTCGCCCGACTATCTGGACGCCGAGGGTGGCACGCTCTCCGCCCGCAGTGGATACGATCCGGACGCCACGGCGCTTGTCTTCCACGTGCGGCAGGATTTCGGAGGCCACACGTTCGCGGATCGCAACACCTTCACGCTCTCCGCGCTGGGGCGTCTTTTCATCAACTATAACAGCGGAAGCTCAAGCTCCGGTGCGGAGGAGGGCGGCCTGAACAGCGTCATCGAGGTGGACGGCAAGAGTATGAAAGTGAGCGACAAGGAAGGTGATAAAATGCGCATTCCGTCAAAGCTCGCCGCTTGGTCACCCTTGGGCGGGATGGCGACATTCGCCACCGGGGATGCCACCTACGCTTACAGCCAGGAATGGTGGTGGAACGCCTACACCACCGGAAGCACCACGCTCAAAAGCGGATTCGTGGTGGATCGTAATTCGCACAATCACTTTCGCCGCGCCGGTAACAAGATCCCCGAAGCCTTTGGCGACGCGCCCTTCGTTTCCTTCCCGCATTGGGAGGCTCCGGGCCAGTTTGAAGGCATCCAGGCGAAGCCCTACAACCCGATGCGGCAGGTCTATCGGACGATCGGTCTGGTCCGCGGCGCGAAACCCTACGCATTGGTGGTGGACGATGTGCGGAAGGACGACGCCACGCACTCCTACCGCTGGGTGGCCTCGATTCCAAAGGACCTGATTCTTGTTAGCGGGGCGTCGCTTCCTGCCGGAGCGAATCCCGCCACAGATTTGGTCCTTCAGGAACCCGCGGCCACCGGCAACCGCCGCCTGCTCGTGCGGATCCTGAACGCCTCCGGCACTCCCGCCCTCGGCACGGCCTATTCGATCAACCCGAACCCGGGCAAAGTGCTTAATTTCAGCAACCCTGTGGAAGGAAGCGCGTTCGCCTACACCCAAACGGTCTCCAACACCGCCACGAGCGAGAGCTGGAAACGCCTCGTTATCGAGCGTGCCAACGTCGTCGCTCCGGATTTCCGCATCCTGTTGTTCCCGTTCCGGAATGGTGATGCCCTGCCGACCTCGGATTTGATCGGAAACACGCTAACTGTCACCCTCGGCAGTCAGAACGACACTTTCTCATTCGCTCCACGCAGCGCCAACGTCGGTGGACAAAACGTGACGATGAACGAATTCACACTCAGCCGCGGCGGCACCACTCTGCTCGACTATCGAAACCAGATCGAACCTACCGCCGTGCGTGGTCCCGCGGGAGTCCTCGATGTTCCACCGGCAGCTCCCACCTCGCTCAATGCCACCAGGCTGTCCGGCTCGCAAATCAAACTCACCTGGGTCGACAACGCCACCGGCGAAAGTGCCTATGTGGTCGAACGGACTCTGGCAGGCAAACAGAACTGGCAGAGTGTCGCCAGCACGCTTCCCGCGAACACCACGACCTTTACTGACGAAACCGTGCAGGTGTCCACGGGTTATGATTACCGCGTCCGGTGCGTCGGGAGCGCGGTTTCGTCCGACTACGCCACGGCTGAAATCATCGTGTCGGCGGGAATCAGTGATGGCACGTTCGCATCGTGGCGCTTACAGCATTTCGGTGACGGACTCGCCGACCTTCCGGGCGTCTCCGGGCAAAATGACGACCCGGATGGAGATGGTTGCACCAACCAGCATGAGTTTCTAGCAGGCACCGTGCCGACGGATTCCGGCAGTGTTTTCAAGATGCTCGGACTCACCCCCGCAAGCGGTGGCTTCCAGCTCAGCTTCACCGCCATTCCCGGCAAGGTCTATCAAGTGGAACGTGGTGCTGATCCGGCTTCGGTTACCTGGACCCTCGTCGCTGATGATCTGACCACCTCCGGCACCAGCATCGAAATCACCGTCACGCCTGCGCCCGGGGAGAGCCGCGGCTTCTACCGGGCACGCGTCAAAAACTGATTGACCGGTCTCTTCATCTCCAACCGACCATTTGCTCACATGCGCGAAAATCTTTGCAATCTCCTAGCCGGCCTTGCCTTTGCTGTCATCAGTCTGAGTAGCTGCCAGAAAGGCACGAACCTCCATGTCTCACCCTCCGGTGATGATTCGGCGGATGGCTCGAAGTCCCATCCTTTCGCCACCTTGGATCGCGCGAAAGCCGCCGCCCGCACCGCGACCGAGAAACCGGTGACCGTCTGGCTCGCCGGTGGTGACTATCATTTCGAAAAGCCCTTCGAACTCGGCAAGGAGGACTCCGGCACGGCTGAGCATCCCATCGTCTATCGGGCGATGGAGGGCCAGTCTCCGCGCTTGCTGGGTGGCAAGCAACTCACGTCCTCCTCTTTCCAGCCCGTCACCGACGCTGCCACTCTTGCCCGCATTGCCGGGCCCGCTCGAGGCAAAGTCCTCAGTCTCGATCTGAAGGCCCATGGAGTCACGCACTCGCAACCCTATCCGGATATTTTCACCGATGCCGGCGGCATCGTCGATCTTTTCTGCAACGGCGAGCGCATGACACTCTCCCGGTTTCCTAACGACGGTTGGATGACTTTCAAATCCGTCATTCATACCGCCGGCGGACCGCAGGGAGAAGGCTGGAACGATCCTGCGACCTTCCAGAAAGTCCCTCCTGGCTCGCCCGGTGGTATCTTCGAATACCGCGAGGAGGTCCATGACAAACACGCGCTGTGGAAAAAGCAACTCGACCGCGGCGTGTGGTTCCGCGGCTACTGGCGCGTGGCTTGGGAAAATTCCGCCCTGCGCGTGCTTGCCATCGACGACACCGCCCGCACCGCCACCTTCGCCAAGCCGATCCAGAACGGCATCGGCAACAAGTACAACCGGCCGAAGGGCAACGGTCGCGAGGCCTATCAGCTCATCAACCTGTTGGAGGAAGTCGACCAGCCCGGTGAATGGTGCCTCGATTTCAAGGATCAGATGGTTTATTTCTATCCGCCCGCGCCACTTGATTCATCGCAGATCATTCTCGTGGACCGGGAGGCTCCGGTCGTGAGTCTCAACGGCGCGTCCCACATCACCCTGCGTGGTCTCACCGTGGAGTTCAATTTCGGCGACGGCATCCGGATCAGCGAAGGGGAGGGGAATCTGATCGCCGGTTGCACGGTGAGAAACGTCAACCACTACGCCATCGTCCTCAACGGCGGGAAAAACCACACCGCGCAAAGCAACGACCTGCATCACCTCGGTGCTGGCGGCATCTGGCTCGGCGGTGGCGACGAAGCTGCGCGGCCGCGCATCCCGGCCGGGCACCAGGCGGTCAATAACCACATCCACCACTTCGGCCAGATCGAGCCGGTCTATGCGGCCGGCATCAACTGCGGCTTCACCGGCGGCGGTGGGGGAGGGCACCATCCGGCGGTCGGCATGTATGTGGCGCACAACGTGATCCACGACACGCCCCACGTCGGCGTGCTCTGCGGCAGCATGGACAGCGTCTTCGAATACAACGAGGTTTACCGCTACTGCCTCGTTTCTAACGATATGGGAGGATTCTATTCCTATGACTACGGGAAGCGCAATTTCGGCAACCTCACCTACCGCCACAATTTCATCCATAGCTCGCCGCTGGGCGACGGCATTTACTTCGACCACGATCATCCGGACATGAAGGTCATCGGCAACATCGTCGCGCTCGGCAGCACCGGCACCCGTGGCACGGGTTATCTTTTCAAACAGGGCGACATGCCCAAGGACGGCAAGACGCAGCCCTTCGACTGTGTTGGAAACATCGCGGTGGATTGCAAATTCGGCTATGAGTTCGTCAGCTTGCTGCCGCACCAGGGGAAGATTGAAAACAACGTGGCCGTGGACTGCCAGACGCCGTTCAAGTGGAGCGAAATCAAGAACGGGAAAATCGTGGCCACTCAGGACTTCTCCACGGGGAAGAACATGGTCTATCAGGGGCATCCCGGCTTCAAGGATTCCAGCGCGCTGGATTTCTGCCTGGCTCCGGATGCGAAGCTGCTCAAGGACATGCCGGGCTTCGAAGCGATCCCGGTCGACCGCATCGGCCTGCGCACGGATGAATACCGCAAGACGCTTCCCACTGCCGCGGAACTCGGGCGCTCGGATGTAACGCCGGTTTCCAATGGCGGCCTTGGCTACGACATTCTCGATCGGAAATGACGATTCCGGTTAGCCGGAATCCAGGGATAAGGAAAGCCCGTAAAGCCGTTGCTGGTTTGGGATCCTAACCGGCCATCGCCATCCAGTTCATGGAATGAGCGACCGGCTGCCTTGAGCATGCAAGGAGCCGGTTTTTTTTGCTCACGGCTGCTCCAGTGCCTCCATTTCCGAACGCATGTGCTCCATCAAGCGTTCCATGTCGCTGAGGTGGCGGCGCATGCGTTCTTCATTGCCGGGCATCGCACGGCCGCGGGGAGCCATATTCGGTGGAGCGGCGCCACGTGTGGGCAAGGGGGCATCTTCATCGACTCCCCGGACCTGGGCGATCGCTGGATTTCCGGCTTCTTTTTTCAGGAGTTCCACGATGGCTGAGGCAGGCATCACAAACGATCGGGTTCTATCAGCTCGGGCCATCGTGATGCCGACGACACGTCCTTTTAGGTCTGCCACAGGCCCGCCGACTTGATTCGGCTTGGGGCGCATGTCCGTCTGGATAACCTGCGTGAAGGAATCGCGCACTTGGCTGATCGGGCCGCCCATGCGTTCCATTTGCTCGAGGCGTCCGCCGAAGTATTGGGGCATTTTCGGGCGGTTGCCTAGCAGGACTTGGATTTTCTTTTCAGCGCCACCGGCATCCACCAAGAGCGAAACCTTTTGGCCCGGGGCAGTGCCCGTGAGGGCGTTCTTGAGTTCAAGTAGGCCGGAAATCGGACGTTCGCCGACTTTGAGAATCACGTTTCCAGGCTCCAGTCCGGCGGCTTGTGCTCCGGAGCTATCCGCGACTTCTTTGATCTTCACTCCCTGTCCGGAAAACTCGGGTTCGCCGGTGACTCCAAGATAGGCGAGATCGGTTTCCCTCAGATTGCGACTGGTTACGCTGACAACGCCGAACGCTGCGAGCCTGCCATCCGGTTGGGGTGCTGCGAGGAAGCCTCCCAGCTTGGGAGTTTCGAACGACCATCTCACGGGAGTAAGCGGTTTCCCGATGATTTCCAGCACGACGAGATCCTCGTCTTCGTAAACCCCGAAGAGTTTGACATCGCGGCTCTCATTGCCGGCGGCATCCACCCGGAGTTCGCCGCGGGCGCGGGCGATTTCGCTCCATTTGGTGAGGATCCGATTGCCGTCCCCGATGACTGTGCCGTAAGCAAGCCGGCGGGACCCTGACCACACCCTGACGGTGGACTTCGATACCTCCTCGAGCGTGGGTTGGATGGCTTGGTTGAACTCATCCGCCTGTTCATCGACCGCCTGCCGTTCTTCGGGCAGGAGTAGTGGAATATCGTCCTGGGCGGAAAGCGGAGCTTGGAAGGCGAGGACGAGCGCTAAACAATGGATAGGTTTCATTTTTATCGTTCTTGAAAAAGTGCTTCACGACGTGCCAGCACCACGTCGATTTCGAGGTTTTTCCGGTCTCTGAGGATGCCGAGTTTCACCTTGTCTCCGGGTTGTCGTTTGGCGAGCACCTGGAGGAGTTTGTTTGCGTCACGGATGGTGCTTCCGTCGATGGACTGGATCACATCACCCGCCCGGACGCCGGCCGCCGCGGATGGGGATTTCGGGACCACTCCTTCCACGGGCACGCCTTTGGTGGCGCGGCGTTCGCCGAAGACGATGCCGAGTACTGGCATTTCCGGATTGGCGAATGGATTCATCGACAGCTTGCCCCAGGCCTCCCCGGCGCGGATTCGGTCCCAGTCTTCCTTGAAGCCATCGATTCCCGCGTGGTTGTTGTTCGTCAGGGATACTCCGATCGAGGAATTGATGCCGACGATTTTTCCCTCGAGGTCGAACAAGGGGCCGCCCGAGTCGCCGCCGATCAGGGTGCAGTCGGTCGTGAGAAAATTTCCCGGTCCTTTCGAAACGACACGGCCGAAACGCACCGGCGGTGTGCGTGCGGCGTCAAATCCGGCGGAGTGCCCCAGCGCGAGGACCCAGTCGCCAGCGACCAGTGTTTTGGATGCGCCCATCGGGGCAAACGGCCACGGCCCCTTGCCTTGGATTTGCACCATGCCGATGTCTTTGGAGTAATTGGCACCCAGGACTTTTCCCTGAACCTGCTCGCCATCGGGAAAAACCACGGTGATTTCCTCCGCGCCTTGGATGACGTGGGCGGCGGTGAGGATGAGGCCGTCAGCGGTGGTGATGACACCGGAGCCGGACGACTGGGTTTTCTCCGAGAGCAGTGCGACGGTGGCGGGCATCACCTTGCTGGATACCGCCTCGACCTTGTCCTCAAGTTTTGATAGGTCGTTCAAATCGCGAATCGGTTCACGAGCCGCAAGCTGGCCGGGGACCATCCCCAGAAAAACGGCGGTGAGAGGAAAAAATGAATTCACTTTCATGGTGGTTTGTCCCAGAGCGGTTTAGAAACACGAATTTGTCTCTCCAGATTTCAAAGATGGATCGTTGGACGAGAATCGCTTACCGTTTGCACGAAGATGCCAAAACGCAACCCGCCGGAATCCAACCACCGCCGAAATGATGAGCCTGAGATTCGGCCTTCGAGAGGGCCCGGAGCATTGTCTCTGCTACTGTTCTGGCCGTTTCATCTGTTCAATCTGTTCACCCGCCGAATCGGCCAACCGCTAAAATTTTTCACCCGTGTGGCGGGCTATCCGGTGGTGGCCGGACTCTACGTGCTCGCCTTCCTGTCCGTCGTTTATGGCATCCGCTCCCAGCGTTTCGACCTTACCAAGGTCCACGCCATGCCGGAGCGGACGATCATTCACGACCGGCTCGGCGAGGAAATCGGGCGGATCCACGGGGAAAAGCGCTCGCTCGTCCCGCTTCATCAGGTGGCCGAAAATTTTCGCAAAGCGATCATCGCCCGCGAGGACGAGCGATTTTACCGCCACGGGGCGTTCGATCCCATCGGCATCGTCCGCGCCGGCTTGCAGAACATGAAGGGCAAGCGCGAGGGAGCCTCCACGATCACCCAGCAGCTCGCATCCGACATTTTCAAACTCAAACAAGGCGAAAAACGCGGTGATCTCGCCCGCCAGATCGACCGCAAACTGCTTGAAATCGCCATCTCCATCCGCCTCGAATCGTCGATGGAAAAGGACGCCATCCTCGAGGCCTACATCAACCAGATCAACTGGGGCCGGCAAATCAAAGGCGTCGGCGAGGCGTCCCGGATCTATTTCGAAAAACACCCGTCCGAGCTCACGCTTTCGCAATCCGCCCTGCTCGCCGGCATCGTCCGCGGGCCGGATTCCTTCAATCCCTTCAGCTCGATGGAAGCCGCCACCCGCGAGCGCGGCACCACGCTCGAGCGGATGGTGGACGCCGGAGCGATCAGCCGGGCGGAAGCGGAGATGGCTAAGGCGGAGCCCATCGAAGTCCGGCCGAAATGGCGGCGTGAGGCCCAGGAATCCTACGCCATGGACGCCATCCGCCGCGATTTGGAAGTGATTCTCGAAAAGGAAAACATCGAGCTCGGTGGTCTCAACATCACCACCACCATCGACCTCCGCATCCAAAAAAAGGGCGAGGAGGCGCTCGATAAAAAACTGCGCGAAGTCGAGCGGCTTTCCGGCTATCCACACCAGACGCGCACCGCCTGGCGCGCCATCCCGGAAGACCAGCGCAAGGAACCCGAATACATCCAAGGGGCCGCCGTGGTCGTCGAAAACCGCACCGGCGCCGTGCTCGCCGTCATCGGCGGCCGTGACGCGGACGAATCCCGCTTCAACCGCGCCACCCAGGCGAAGCGCCAGATCGGCTCGCTTTTCAAACCCTTCGTCTATCTTGCCGCCTTCGACAAGGGCCTGCGGCCGAACACCTCGATCAGCGACGGGCCGATCCAGAGCGGCGAAATCAAAGGCGGCGGCACCTGGCGGCCGCAGAACTCGGACGGAAAATTCGGCGGCATGCAGCCGGTTTCCTACGGCCTCATCCGCTCCCGGAACACCATGTCCGTGCGCGTCGGCAACTTCGCCGGACTCCAGCAGGTCAAGGAAGTGACGCGGATGGCCGGATTCACCACTCCCATGCCGGAAAATCCCTCATCCTTCCTCGGCTCGTGGGAAGCCTCGCCGTGGGAGCTTACCTCCGCCTATACCATTTTCCCTAACGGTGGCGAGCGCTTCCGCCCCTATCTGATTTCGGAAATCCGCGACCGTGACAACAACGTGCTCTATTCCACTCTCCCGCTTTCCTACCCCGCCGCCAAGGGCGGGTCCGCGTGGTCCGTGTCCCGCATCCTCAATGAAGTTGCCACCCACGGCACCGCCGCCGCCGTCACCCGTCTCGGCTTCGACAAACCTTGCGGTGGCAAGACCGGCACCACCAATGATTTCAAAGACGCTTGGTTTGCCGGCTTTACCTCCAATCTCACCTGCACCGTCTGGGTCGGCTTCGACACGCCGAAAAAGACCATCCAGGGCGGATACGGCGCCACCCTCTCGCTGCCCGTCTGGGTCGACATCATGAAAACCGCCGATCGACTCGGCTACAAGGCCGGCAAGCTCAACAGCAAGGTCAACCTGGTGGAAATCGAACTCTGCCGCCACTCCGGCCGACGCGCCACCGCTGGCTGCCGCGAGGCGAAATCCGCTTACGTCGATCAAGTCCCGGCCGACATCGCCCTGCCGGAAAACGACCTTTGTCCGCTCCACCCCGCCCGCGCGCAGGCCGTCGACGAGTCGACACTTCCCGCCGAGCCCGCCGTTGCCATGGTCGTCCCCGAATCCGCCCCACTCAAAGCTCTGCCCGTCGCGGAGGACGAGCAGGACGAAGACATCCCGCTGAAAGCCATTCCTGTCGAATAGCAGTTGAGAGTTGCTGGTTGATGTCAAGAAGACCATTTTCCCATCTTCTCTTTCTATCAATCATCAACTCCCAACTATCAACTCCTTCCCATGTCCACCTGGCGTCCCATCCCGCCCCTGCCGTTTTGGAAGCGCTGGCTTCCCGAGTGGTTGCACGGGCCGGTGCGACTGCTTTTCATGCTCACGTTGACCGGCTTCGTCCTTCTATCAGGATTCGTGTTTTTCTACTTCATGTTAGCGATGCGCTTCGACATGAGCGAAGTCGCCAAGCTTCCCGCCGGCACCACGTTTTACGACAGCCAAGGCGTCGAAATCACCGCCCCCGGCGGACAGGGACGCAAACTCGTCAAGCGCGAGGACATCCCGGACTTCCTGGTGAAATCCCTGCGCGCCCGCGAAGATGCGCGGTTTTTCGAGCATAACGGCGTCGATGTCCGCGGTCTGTTACGGGCGACAGTTAGAAACTTGAAGGACCGGGACTTCACCCAGGGAGCCTCTACCCTGAGCATGCAACTCGCCCGGAATTCCTTTAAAATGAAGCAGAAATCGCTGCATCGGAAGTTCCTGGAAATCGCACTCACTCTGCGTGTCGAGGCACGTTACACCAAGGACGAGATCCTCACCCACTATTTGAACCGCATCTACTTCGGTTCCGGGGCGGACGGCATCGAGCAGGCCGCGCAAACCTATTTCGGGAAATCCACCCGTGAGCTCAGCGACGGCGAGTGCGCCATGATTGTCGGCATCATCCGCGGGCCGCACATTTTCTCGCCGTTCCGCGATCTCGACGCCGCCATCGCACAACGCAACCAGACTCTCAACCGCCTCATCGCCATGGGACTCATCGACCAGACCCGCCGAGACTGCATCGCCGCCGAGCCGGTCAAACTCGTCAACGAGGAACACCGCGAAACCCAGACTTCTTACGCCCTGCAAGCCGTCCGCCGCGAACTCGACCGGGTTCTTGCCGACGACGACATCCAATCCGGCGGGCTGCAAGTGCGCACCACTCTGGATGCCGGCTGGCAGAACCGGCTGGAAATCGAACTCACCCGTGCCGTCGAGGATCTCGAGCGTGAAAAGACCTGGAAACATCCCACCGAGGCCAATCATGTTTCCGGCACCGAGCCGTCTTATATCCAATACGCCGCCGTCACGACCGAGACCAAAACCGGAGCTACGCTCGCCCTCATCGGTGGCAGGAATTACACCGACTCCCGCTTCGATCGCACCCGTTCCAGCCGCGATCTTGGGTCCGCCTTCGAGCCTTTTGTCGCCGCCGCCGCCGCCGAACGCGGCAAGCTCGTGCTCCCCGGCAAGCCCGTGCAAACCGGCCGTCAGATCGGTCCGCTGGAAGTTGAACGCCTCGCAAAACGCTGTGGCATCGCCGGTCCGTTTTTACAAACCGAAGACCTGTTCCGCGGCTCGGTCGCCGCTACGCCGTTAGAAATGTCCATCGGACTCGCCACGCTCGGCAACCAGGGAAAACGCGCCAAGCCCTACCTCATCAAGGAAATTCGCGACGCCACCGGCGAGGTCATCTACACCGCCAAACCCCAGCTTGCCGCCGCCCTCAGTCCGGCGGCGGCGCTGGACGCCACCAGTGTGCTCGTGCGCTCCGGCGGCACCCGCAATTTCACCGGAGCCACCGGATCCGAGCGAGACGCATGGACCCTGCGTCTCGGCCCAAGCGGCGCGACCGCGATTTGGCTAGGCTTCGACAAGCCCGCCGTCATCGCCCCTGAACTGCGGCTCAAGTCGCTGCTGGACGAGTTCGTGAAGCGGCTGGGGAACAACTGATCGGCTTAACACCAATGCCCCCATTTATGGGCATTCGTTATCGCCCATGGGTGAAGCTCGACAGTGTTTGATATACCGTTTCTGCATAATTTGCAGAAACGTAAAGATCTCTCGCTATTCGGCCCAGCGCGCTCCATATGGGAGATCTGATGTACAACAAGGTCGCAACGAAATCATCCGGGCGCTTATTCGCCCGTGTCGGTGATTTCGTGAAAAGACTGGAATCTCAAGTGGTGTGCCTGGCTTTGGCGGTCCTGCTGTCGCCTTCGGCGCCGGGCGCATACATCGTCGCCTCGGCGGACCTGAGCATGGAACAGCTCATGAATGAATCGGTGACTCCCGTTTCAAAAAAACCAACGACCCTCTACGATGCGGCGGCGGCGGTTTCGGTCATCACCTCCGATGACATCAGGCGACTCGGAATCACAACCATCCCCGAAGCGTTTAGGTTGATTCCGGGGCTCGATGTCGCGCGGGTGGGCGCTAACAAATGGGCGATCGGCTCGCGGGGATTCAATCGCGATTTTGCCAATAAACTGATGGTGCTCATGGATAGCAGCAGAGTTTACACCCCGTCTTATGGCGGTGTGAACTGGAAAGTACAAGACATGGTCATGGACGATGTGGAGCGCATCGAAGTAATCCGCGGACCGGTTGCCACTCTGTGGGGGGCGAACGCAGTCAACGGACTGATCAACATCACCAGTCAATCTTCCAGGGAAACCCAGGGACTTCTAATTTCCACTGCCGTCGGCACCGAGGAACAACCGCTTTCCAGCATCCGCTACGGAGGAGAAATCAACCCAACCTTCCTCAAATGCCACACCGGACCCAACTGATGATCGCGACATATCCTCGCGCGGGAAGCGTTCGCGAACCCGATGACAAACCGAATCCGGATAAACTCGGCGCCCGGCTGCGGAAGGCAGGCGAGCGATGGTTCCCAACCTTCGCACCGCAAGTCCGGCTCGGGTACTGCCTGGAAGCGGCGGTCCTGGAGGCCGCCGTGTTGACGGTTGGGGCTTTGGTTTTCTTTTGCAAAGAACCCTTGGAGTACGGACTCCTGCCCCTCCTGATGTGGGCCGCCTTGCGTTTTGGCGTGTGGGGCGCCATCACCTGCGGTTTGACGATTGTCGCCCTCGCCACCCTCAGCACGGGTCTTGGCTTCGGCCCCTTCGTTCGATCGACAATTCGGGATTCCCTCATCTCGCTGCATGTGTTTCTGGCGGTGACCATTGTCTGTACCCTCTATCTGGCGGGCGTCTTTGCCGAGCGCAAGCAGGCTGAGGGAGAAGTGCGCAGGCTCAACGCGGAACTGGAACAACTCGTTCGCAACCGCACCGCCCAGCTGGAGGCGACCAATCAGGAACTCTCCCGCTCCAATGCCGAGTTGGGCCAATTCGCCCATGTTGCATCACACGATCTGCAGGAACCGCTGCGAACGGTCAGCAGTTGCGTCCAAATCCTTCAAAAACGCTACGCCGGCGCAATCGATGCACGCTCGGATGAGCTCATCAACCACACGGTGCAGGGTTGCCAACGCATGTGGGACCGCATCGGCGCGATCTTAGCCTTGGCGCATGTCAATGCCACTCCCGAGAGTTTGGAAATCATCGACACGGCGGTGCTTGTGGACCAGGTCCGGGACGATATTGCCCATGCGATCCGGGAAAGCGGGGCAAATCTCAGCCATGAAGGACTACCTTGCGTGAAAGCCTCACCGCACTTGTTGGCGCAGCTGTTTCAAAACCTGATAGGCAACGCGCTCAAGTTCTGCGGCGACAGCCCGGCGGTGGTGCATGTGAGTGCCATGCGCGAGGCCGGTGACTGGATCTTCTCGGTGGCGGATCAGGGCATCGGGATCGATGCGGAGCACTTCGAGCGGATTTTCCAGTTGTTTCAGCGGCTGCACCCGGAGGACCGCTTTCCCGGAACCGGACTAGGACTGGCCATTTGCAAGACGATCGTCACCCGCCATGGGGGGCGAATCTGGGTGGAGTCCCAGCCCGGCCGTGGCACTTCGTTTTTCTTCACCCTGCCAGCAATCCCATGATCCCGAAGGCATTCCGGAACAAACCCACGAACCCGAATCAACAGCCAACATGAATCCAACAGCCAACATGAATCCAACAGCAACCATGAATCCAACAGCCAGCACATCCTATGAACAAGGCCGCGAGCCAGTCGATATTTTGATCGTGGAAGACAATACCGCGGATCTGATGATCATGCAGGAAGCATTGCTAGACACCCGGCTGTCCGCCAACGTGCACACTGTGGCCAACGGCGAGGATGCCATGAAATTCCTGCGCCGGGTCGGCGAATATTCAGCCGCGCCGCGCCCCCATCTCATCTTCCTGGACCTGAACATGCCACGGAAGAACGGCCACGAAGTGCTGCAGGAAATCAAGTCGGACCCCTTGCTGATGCGCATTCCCGTGGTGGTTCTAACCACCTCCCAGGCGGACGATGATATTTCGCGCGCCTATGCCGCCCACGCGAACTGTTATATCCGGAAGCCGGTGGACTTCAGCAGCTTTTGCGATATTATCCGACGAATCGAGGCATTCTGGTTTGAGACAGTCAGCTTGCCTGCGAACTCTGCCCCCGGGCGACTAGCGCCGCTCCACTAACCGCGGGGCGCGTGATGCTTGAATCCGAGCCCGGGCTTGCCGGAAAAATCGAAGCTTTCCTTACCACCACGCAATGAGCAGCACCCCAGATCACCCCTCCGGCAATCCCGCCGCGCCGTCCGGGCACCGGGGCGCGCCCCTGCCGCCCGACGAGACGGACCGCATCGCCGCGCTGTGTCGCTATGGCATCCTCGATACGCCACCGGAGTCCGCCTTCGACCGCATCACACAGCTGGTCTCGGGAATTTTCCAGGTGCCCATCGCCACGGTCACCTTGGTCGACGAAGAGCGCCAATGGTTCAAATCCTGCGTCGGCCTCGATGTCAGTGAGACCGGCCGCGACGTCGCGTTTTGCGCCCACGCCATTCTGAAAAACGAGGTGCTCATCGTGCCCGATGCGCGGGAAGACGACCGCTTCCGCCACAATCCTCTGGTGACTGGTGCTCCCCACATTCGATTCTACGCCGGCGCGCCCCTGATCTCCCTGGACGGATTCAAGCTCGGAACCGTCTGTCTGATCGACACGGTACCGCGGGATTTCTCCGCGGCCCAAGCGGAGATGCTTGCCGATTTCGCGGCGATCGTGACGGATGAAATGGAACTGAGACTCGCGACCGAACAACTGAGTGCGGAAATCGCCGGGCATCGGCGGACGGTAGAGTCGTTGCGGCTCCTTGGTGCCGCAGTGGATCAGGCCAAGGACGCGATCCTGATCACGGATGCAAACCTCGATCTGCCTGGACCGACCGTGGTGTTCGTGAATCCCGCCTTCACCCGTATGACCGGTTTCGAGCCGGAGCAAATTCTCGGCAGGACGCCCCGCATCCTGCATGGCCCGAAAACCTGCCGAACCGTCATGGATCGGCTGCGGAGAAATCTTGGTAACGGCGAGGATTTCGTCGGGGAGACGGTCAATTACCGCGCCGACGGGACGGAGTTCAACAACGAGTGGCGGGTCACACCGCTGCGCAACGCAGCCGATGAGATCACCCACTTCCTTGCCATCAAGCGCGATGTCACGGAGCGGAAAACCGCGGAGGCCGAGAAGGCGAACCTGAACAACCGGTTGATCGAGACCTCCCGCCTGGCGGGCATGGCGGAAGTCGCGACGAGCGTGTTGCACAACGTCGGCAATGTCCTCAACAGCGTGAACGTCTCGTGCTCCGTCATTGAGGACAAGGTGCGAAAATCTCGAATGGGGAGCGTGGCAAAAACCGCCGAACTGCTCCAGAGCCACAGGGGAAATCTGGCGGCGTTTTTCGACACCCATCCGGCGGGTCGGATGCTTCCGGAATATCTCGGCAAGCTCGCCGGGCGACTCGCGGAAGAGCAAGCTGATATTTCCACCGAGCTTCAATCGCTCAGCTCGAATATCGACCACATCAAGGAAATCGTGGCCATGCAGCAAAACTACGGGCGGGTCTCCGGCCTTACTGAAAGCATCGACATCGCCGAACTGATTGAAGTCAGCCTCCGCATGAGCGAGCAGGCTCTGAGCCGGCATCAGGTCAAGGTGCTGCGCGAATACGAAGAAGTGCCACCCGCAGCCGTGGAAAAGGCCAAAGTGCTGCAAATCCTGGTGAACTTGATTAGCAACGCCAAATCCGCCTGCAATGAAGCGGGAGCCGTTGGTAAACAAATCACTTTCCGCGCCACCGCTTCCGATGGAAACGTCCACATCGCCGTAGCTGACAACGGTGTGGGAATTCCTCCTGAAAATCTGACCCGGATTTTCTCCCTCGGCTTTACCACCAAAACCGATGGCCACGGCTTCGGCCTGCACGGGTCGGTGCTTGCCGCGAGGGAAATGGGCGGCGACCTCACCGTCCACAGCGAAGGTCCCGGGAAAGGCGCATGCTTCACCCTCGTGCTCCCTCTCGATCCTCGACCAGTTCGTGCAGAGAGGCGTTGTATCGGGTCAGCCTCGGACATTCACGTCTAGGGTTCCTTTCCACCTTGATCAAGCTAACACCAGCGCCCCGCCTTCGCTGAAGCCCTTGTGGCCGAAGGTCGGGATGTGGTGGCCGAAGGCGTGGGCGATGGAAAGCCAGAGTCGGTTGTGGGTGACGTTGTCGAATTTCAGCGACTGGCCGGTGTTGAATCCGAGTCCGCCGCCGACGAGCACGAAGGGGATGTTGTCGAGCGAGTGGCTGTTGCCTTTTCCGAGTTCGTTAGTCCAGACGATGGTGGTGTTGTCCATCAGCGTGCCCTGGCCGCCCGGCTCGGGAATGGAATCCAATTTGCGGGCAAGGTAGGCGAGCTGTTCGCAAAGCCAGACGTTGATCTTCACGAGCTTTTCCTGGGCATCCGCGTTGTTGTCGGGTTCGTGCGAAAGTCCATGATGATCCTCGTGGATATCGAGCCAGCGCATCCGAGCTTGGCCGACGCTGTTGGTGTATTGCAGCGTGGCGACGCGGGCCATGCCGTTGGCAAAGGCACTCACTAACAAATCTGCCTGCATCGTGCTGATTTTCGGAATGCCGTCGTTGTCCAGCGCGACGCCGGCCTCGAACTGTGGAGGAGGGAAAATCAGATTGGTGGTCTCCGCGCTTTGCAGGCTCTTCTCCATCTCGCGGACGAAGGTGGCGTGCTGGTCGAGCAGGTCTTTTTCCTCGCGGTCGACATGGGCTGCGATGGTGCGCAAATCCTCGCGGACCTCGTCGAGCACGCTGCCGACGTTCTCACGGTCCTTCATCTGGCCGTAGAGTTTCTCGAACGACGCGTAGGGATCGCTCGACGGGGCGAGCGGTTGGTTGGCTCCGGCGTAGGATTCGCGCGTCCATGGATCGGCGCGGTTAGGGACGGCCACGCCGAGTTCGAGCGAGCCGAAGCGGGTTGCGGTTTCCGGCCGGGCCTGGAGGAAATTGCGGATTTCCTGGTCGATGGAAATGTGGCGCGCCCAGCCGGCGGGTTTGTCGCTGCCACCCTGGATATTCCCCGGGAGAAGCTCATCGGCGGTGAGCAGGCAGCTCATGCCGCGCATGTGGCCGTCGCCGTCGCCACGGATCTTGTTGCAGATGCCGTTGAGGGTCATCAGGCGGTTCTTGAACGGCTCCAACGGCGCGAGGATGCGCTTGAGTTGGAAGTCGGGCCCGGTCTGGTCCGGCCAAAATTCCGCCGGGATGGTGCCGTTAGGCGTGAACATGAAAATGATCCGCTGCAGCTTTCCATTCGAAGCGCCCTGCGCCAGCGAGGGCAGCACGGGGAGAAATGGCAGCGCGGCGGCGGACAGGCCTAACCGGCGGAGAAACTGGCGGCGGGTGCTGAGGTTCATGGATCGGATGGGATGACGCCTTCGAGTGCGGCGAGTGTGTTGATTTCGACGAGCAGATTGCGGATGTGATAGCCGGAGGCGGTGAACTTTTTCTCAAGCTTGAGTAGCGTGCCCGGACCGTAGGCGCGCGGGTTCTGTTTGATGATCGCCTGGAACATCTGCCGCACAAATCCACGCCGGGCGCTTACGGAGTCGACCGCCTGGGTCGCCAGGTCCCGCGGGCCACGCAGGCGGACGGTGCCGCCGTCGAAGTTCTCGAAATCCGACTCCGGGTTGACCGGCAGCGAGTTGTCAGTCAGGCGGAATCGGCCGACGGCGTCGAAGTGCTCCAGCGAGAACCCGAGCGGATTGATCGTCTCGTGGCAGGTCATGCACGAGGTGTTTTTTGTCATCTGGACAACCTTTTCGCGGGTGGTCATTTCTTTTTCGAAGTGTCCGTCCAGAAACGCGATCGCCTCGGGCGGCGGCTTGAGAATGCCGCCTAACACGTTTCGTGTGATGAACACACCGCGGAGGATGGGCGAGGTTTCGTGGTGGTGGGCGAGCCGCGCGAGCAGATAGGGATGGGTGACCACGCCGGCGCGCTGGGCGGAATCGAGTTTGACCTCCCGGAAGCCTTCGCCGTCGGGCAACGGGGTGTTGTAAAACTTCGCGAGCCGTGCGTTGAATAACAGATAGTCCGCCTCCATCAGCTTGCGGTAGTCGGAGGTGTCGCTCCACACGACGTTCTCGACGAAGAGCTCAAGCGAGCGCCGCAGATCGGCGACGAGAGCTTCGTCGAAGCCGGGGAAGCGGGCGGCGTCTTTTTGCAGGTCCGCTTCCACGTCGAGTTTCAGCCAGCGCTCGAAGAAACCGGCGAGTTTCGCCTTCGCCCGGGGATCTGCCATCATGCGGCGGGATTGTTCCGCGACTTCCTGCTCGGTGTTCAGTTTCCCTGCGGCGGCGGCTTCCCGCAGTGGTTTGTCGGGAAGGGAATCCCACGCGCCGAGGGCAAGGCGGGTGGCGACGGTGTGGGCATCCGGTTTGCCGGCAAATTCCGGATAGAGAAAACGCGGCGATTGGAGAATCAGGATGACGGCGCGCTTGACCGCCTGCTCGGGCTCGATGCCGGGGGTGAAAACGGAGTCCACATACCGGCGGCGCATCACCGCATCGAGCGGACGCCGGAAGGCGCGGCTTGCGAGGTCCGCGACGAAATTCTTCATCTTATCAAGTCGGTTAGGCTCGTCTTTCTTCGCTCGGCTGAGCCTTGGCAGGCGGGCAACGACTTGGTTCGACGCGTCGATCGCCGCGGCGGTGATGGCTTCATGCCAATCCTTCGAGACGCCGGTGCCGCGCTCGTAGCCCTCGCTGGCGTCATCCGGTGGGAAGGTCGTGGAAACCACCGCCACGTGTGCCGCGGGTGCCGGCGAAATGAAAGGTGCCGCCAGCACCTGCCATTGGCCGCGGGGTTGTTTCCACTCGAGGCGTACTATTCCGCGCGTTTCCTTGAACTTGAAATAGTCGAAGCGGATTGGATAGCTCCGGCCGCCTAGCAGAAACATACGCGCGGCGGTCTGACGTACCTCGTCGCCGGAACTCACCCACGCATCGATGAAGGCGGGCTGGCGTCTGCCGCCGGAGTCGTCGCGGGAGTTGGAGTCGCCGTTGCGGAGCTCGCCGTTAAGATAGAGGCGGGCTCCGTTCGGCGTGCTGATTCGGAATTCGTACCACCCGGTCGCAGGGGCGAGCAGGGAGCCGTCCCAGGCGATTGAAAATTGATCCGGCGTGATGCCATCGCCCGGTGAGTTCGATTCGAAATTGAAATCCAGTTGGGTGTCTTCCCGCTCGAACGCGAGTTTCGCCTTTTTATCCATTCCGTCGGACTGGTAATATCTCGCTTTCAGCCCGGTGCCTTGTCCGGGCGGGATTGTGTCGCCAAAGCTGCCGATGAGATCCGCGACCGATTCCCGGAACTGGCGGTTGGTCAAGCGGGCGAAGGCGCGTTTTTGAGGCGGCTCGGTTTGCGCCCGCGCCTGTTGTGAATAAAACGCGCCCATGATGTATTCGGCGACCTGTTTGGATTCCTCGGTGGAAAGCAAATCGGGATCCTCTTCGGGCATGTAGCGGTCGATGTAGCGAGTGAGGGACGTGAGCGAGCGGTCGCCATGGAGCGGGTCTTCGTATTCATCGGGCACGCCTTGGCCGTTGTCGCCATGGCACTCGGCGCAGTGTTTCCTGTAAATCGCCTCACCGTTCATCGCGGGCTCCTGCGCCGCGGCCGTGCCGACGGTGAGAAGGAAAACGAGACGGGTAAAGTGCGCTGAAAGCATGGTGAATCTGGATGGAGTAGGGTGGAAACTAGCCCGGCTATACGGTCGGGGACCGGCATTTGTCTTTCATGGGTGGAGAACGAATTTTTAAAGCGCTTTGACACATCGCGCCGTTTTTGCATATTTCCGCTCATGCAAGCCGTGCAATTCGAACAATCCGTCGTCTCCATTCTCAAGAGGGACAAACGTTTTGATCCGCACGCGTATTTTTTCCTCAAGGATGCCTTGGATTTCACCCTGAAGCGGATCGCTGAATCGAACGGCGGCCAGGCCCGTCACGTGAGTGGGCCGGAACTGCTCGCCGGGTGCCGGGATTTCGCGCTCGAACAATTCGGGCCGATGGCTTCCACGCTGATGACCGAGTGGAGCATCCGGAAATGTCAGGATGTCGGCGACATGGTGTTCCATCTCATCGAAGAGCAGGTATTCGGCAAACAGGACTCGGATAAAAAAGAGGATTTCTCCGAGGTGTTCGACTTCGAGGCGTCGCTGGTGACGCCGTTTCTGCCGATGCGGAAAAAGTTGGAAGCGAAGGACAGCAACAGGCCGAGACGGGCGCTTTCTTAGGATTCCACGGGCGGGGTTTCGGGCAGTGGAGGTGGTTTCTTGTTGGATGCCCTGGGCGTGACGTCCATCCGCACCGCCACAATTGCCAGGCCAATCAGGCCGAGACCGCCACCCCAGGCGATGGTCACTGCGGTGGTAAGCCCGATGACAAATGGGGCGAATACCATCAGGCCGATGATCATCGCACTCGGATTCATTTCGTAGGCCATGACCGCCAGTCGCAAGCGCGAGCGGGCCAGCGCGAGACCGACCAAGGTGAAGGCAACCACTGCGGCGAGCGCCGTAATGTGATAGAGCCATCCGCAGCCGCCGGACTGCGCGCCGATTCCAAAAAGAGGAGCGGCACATCCGAGTGTCATTGAGGCCAAATAAAGTGCCAGAATGCCGATCCTCGCCGCCGTCCGCTTGAATGCCGAGGCTCCGATCGCTCCGGCGCAAATCATGGCGGACCCACCGAGTACGGTCGCCGCGCAGGCCGCCTCGTGCCACCACTCGATGCCGCCGACCAGGTAGCGCACAACCACATAGGGCAGCAGGGAAACGAAAGTGAGCGTGCACAACCCCCACAGCGTGATGAATTTCCCGAAGACGACTTTCCACCGGTCCAGCTTGGTGAGCAGGAGCAGTTCATGGTTTCCTTCTTCAAGTTCCTGGCCCATCAGGATCAGACCGCCCAGAGGCATGAGGACGAGGCAGATTGCGGAGACCACCATCCAGAACGGGCCGGATGTTCCTAGCAGCCAGATATTGAGCATTCCGGTGTACTCGTTGCTCTCTGTCGCGTGACCGAGGTTGAACTCCACGGCCATGGCCACCACCGCGAACAACTGGATGGCCAGAAACGGATAGACAAAACTACTGCGGCGCAGGCTCTGCCGGAGTTCTTTGACCGTCATCGGGTCGAAGCCCTCGGGTAGATCGTTTTTCCAAGCCGTTTCCAATACGGGGAATCTGTCAGGTGGCATTCACTTGCGCAAGCATGGGACTGGGGCATGGCAACGGAATCCGACTGAGACAGTCGGAACTCATTCGACAAAGCCCGCTCAGGGTGCTTTTTTCACCTTGATGATGGATGGTTCGCTACTCGTGCTTGGGATCGCCGGTCCGGAACTTGCTCCGGAAGAGGCGTCGCTTTTCCGCAAGCTCCAGCCGGCGGGTTACATTCTTTTCACGCGGAACATCGTTTCCGCCGTGCAGACGCGGATGCTGACGGACGACCTCCGCGATTTGTCGTCTGACACGCCGATCATCGCGATCGACCAGGAAGGCGGGCGGGTCACTCGGACCAAAGAGATCGCGCCGGTCGCGCCCTCGGCTCCGGCGCTCGCGGCCCACAAGGACATGGTAAAAATCGCGGAAGCGGGGGCGTTCACCGGGGATTTGCTGCGGCTGCTAGGGTGCAATCTGAATTTCGCCCCGGTGCTGGATCTCGATCATTTCCCGGAGAGCCAGAACGCCCTGCGCGGCCGGTGTTGGGGGCGTGATCCGCAGCGGGTGATCGACTATGCCGGGCAGTGGAACCGCTGGCTAAGAAAGCGCTCGGTCGCGAGTTGTGCAAAACATTTTCCCGCCTGTGGCCGGGCGCAGTCCGACCCGCACTACGACCTGCCGTCGTCGCCCGCCACGTTGGATGAGCTCCTGCGCGAGGACGTGATTCCCTACACCGCGCTGATGCCGGAGCTGGATGCGATCATGCTGGCTCACGTGGAATTTCCTAACATTGATCCGGATTTCCCCGCCTCGCTCTCGCCGCGCATCATCCGGCGGTTTCTGCGGGACCAGCTGGGTTTCGACCGCCATCTCGTGCTGACCGACGATCTCGACATGGGCGCGATCACGAATCGCTACGGCCGCGGGCAGGATGTGAAACTCGCCATCGAGGCGGGCAACGACCTCGCATTGATTTGCCACCGCACCGACACCGCGGAGGTCGCCGCGCGGGCCATCGCGGAGCTCCCGCACTGGATGACCGATGAGGCACGCGAGCGGTTGGACAGGTTCCGCCGGAAGAAACTTCACGGGCCGCTTGTCTGGTCCGAGGAAAAATGGAGGAAAACCTGCGACCAGATCGCTGCGCTCGACGCGGAAGTTCCTGAAATCGAAACCGGTCCTGCGAACAGCCCGGTCGCGGACTATTGATTGCCACACATCGCGCTTTGACAGCGGGGGCGAACGTGTTAAGCCCCGCGCCGATGAACCAAGTGCATTTGATCGGCGGAGAAAAAGGCGGAGTGGGTAAATCCGTGATGTCGCGGGTGTTCGCCCAATACTGCATCGACCGGAACATTCCGCTCAAGGGCTTCGACTCGGATCGCTCGCACGGCTCGTTCATGCGCTTTTACGAGGATTTCGCGGAGCACGTGGGTCTGGAGGATTTCCAAAGCCTCGACCGCCTCGCGGAAGCCGCCCTGCAAGGTCGTAACGTGCAGGTGGTGGTGGACCTCGCCGCCCAGAGCAGCACTTCGCTGCGCGGTTGGATGGATGACACCGGCGTCCTCGAACTTTTCCGCGAAGCCGGGGTGATGGTGAACTGCTGGCACATCCTCGACGACGGGCGCGATTCCCTGGAAATGCTCGGCCGCCTACTCGACGATTTTAAAACCGAGGTCCGCTATGTGATTGTCCTGAATCACGGCCGTGGCGCACGTTTCGACGCCTTCCACGCCTCGCCACAAAAACTCCGGGCGCAGGAACTCGGAGCGAAGTTCCTCGAACTTCCCAAGCTCCACGAAGGCTCGATGCGCCAGGTGGATCACTCGAATTCCAGCTTCTGGGCGGCGATCAATGCGTCCGAAGACGGCACTCAACTCCTCGGAATGCTCGACCGCCAGCGGGTCAAAGTCTGGCTGCGCAAAATCTACTCGGAGCTCGATTCCCTCGGCCTGAACTGCGATTCCCGCCAACTCCCGGCCACTGTCCGGATAGTCGATTTCCAAGCCTGATCCGGAAAATCGCATCCGCGATGGACGTTTGGTCCGCGATAGGCAACAAGCGCGCCCCTTCATGTCCGCTCTCCTCTCTGCCAACGAAATCCGCCTGACTTACGGTTACCAAACGCTGCTCGACGGCGTCACTCTCGCCGTGTCCGCCGGGGAGAAAACCGGCATGGTCGGCCGCAACGGCTGTGGGAAGACCTCGCTGTTGAAAATCCTCACCGGCCAGCAAATGGCCGACTCCGGGGAGATTTCCCTACGCAGGGCGCTGCGTGTCGGTTACCTGCCGCAGGAGTTCGAGCTCGATGGGGAACTCACCGTGCAGGAAAACATCGCCTCGGGCGCCGCTGACATCGTCGAAGCCATCCGCCGCTACGAGAATGGCGAGGGCAGCGATGCCGAGCTGAACGATTTACTCCATCTCATCGACCACGCCGATGGCTGGAACCTCGACGCCCGCATCAAGGCCGCTTCCACCGCGCTTGGCACGCCGTCGCTAGATGCGATTGTCGGCCCGCTATCAGGCGGAGAAAAACGGCGGGTCGCACTCTGCCGCGCGCTCGCCTGCCAGCCGGATCTGCTGCTGCTCGACGAGCCGACAAACCATCTCGACGCCGAGTCCATCCGCTGGCTGGAAGAATATCTCAAGGGTTTCCCCGGTGCTGTGATCTTCGTAACGCACGACCGCTACTTCCTCGACGTCATCGCCACGCGCATCATCGAAATCGACCAGGGCCGCGCATTTTCCCATCCGGGGAATTACACCGCGTTCCTCGAATCCAAGGCGATCCGCCAGCAAATCGCCAGCCAGACCGAGCGGCGGCGGCAGCGGTTCCTGCGCGAGGAGCTCGAATGGGTTAGGTCCGGCGTCAAGGCGCGCGGCACCAAGCAGCGCACCCGGCTCGACAAGTATTACGAAATCGAAGGCCTCGAAGCGCCGCCCGAAGAGCGCGAAATGGATCTGCTCATCCCACCCGCGCCGGATCTCGGAAACATCGTCGTCGAGCTCGAAGGCGCGGGCGTGAATGTGGGTTCGGAGAAATCGCCGCGCTGGTTGTTCCGGAATCTAACTCTCAGCCTGCGCCCCGGCCAGTGCACCGGCATCGTCGGGCGCAATGGCGTGGGCAAGACGACTTTGCTCAAGCTCTGCCTGGGCCAGCTCGAACCGTCCGAGGGCACCGCCGTCACCGGCAAGCGGGTGAAGGTCAACTACATCGACCAGACGCGCATGGCGCTCGACGGCACCGGCTCGCTGCTCGATGAGATTTCCGATGGAAATGAAAAGCTGATGTTCGGCAACCAGCCGCTCGGTGCGCGCAACTATCTCCGGCGTTTCCTCTTCGACGACAAGCGCATCAACGAGCGCGTCGACCTTCTATCCGGCGGCGAGCGCGCGCGGCTGATGTTGGCCAAGGTCCTGAAAAACGGCGGCAATGTCATCGTGCTCGACGAGCCGACCAACGATCTCGATCTCGAGACGCTCGAACTACTCGAGCAACAACTGGTCGATTGGCCGGGTACGCTGTTGATCGTCAGCCACGATCGCAGGTTTCTGGATAACGTGGTGACCAGTACGCTGGCGTTCGAGGGAGGCGGAGTGGTCGGCGATTACGTTGGAGGGTACGAAGACTACGTACGCCAGCGGGGGACGGGGAGTGCGGAGGGCAAGTCGGGTAGTACCAAGAACATGTCGGGAAATACAAAAGGCGTGTCGGGAAGCGTAAAAGACTCGTCGGGAAATGCAAGGGCGTCTGGAAAAGGCAAGAAGAAGCGATCGTTTAAAGAGGAGCGCGAATACACCGAAATGTCCGATCGGATCGCGGCCCTCGAGGCGGAGCAGAAAGATCTACAGGTAAAGCTGGCGGATCCTGGTTTTTACCAGCAAGCCGGAGCGATCATCCAAGGCGCCGTTGATCGCCTGGCAGAAATCGATCAGGAACTAGTCGTCGCGATCGAACGCTGGGACGCTCTGGACTCTATGGCGAAATAGACTGCCAACCGTCGACTCCCCGACAAGGATTGCCTCCCGACGAGCGTTGCTTCCCGAGAAGCCGTTCGCTCTTCCCGAGAAGCATCACTTCCCGGCAGGTTCGGTTCGCTTGCTCGCCTCTTCGATGAGATCCCACTCCTCGTCCGTCACCGGTTGAACCGACAACCGCGCGATACGAACCAACGGCATCGTCGCGAACCGCTTGTCGGCCTTGATTTCCTTCAAGGTGACCGGCCGCTTCAACGCCTTGCCGGCGGCGAGTTCCACCACCACCAGGCTGGCGGCTTTGTCCTTGGGATCCGGATAGGCGGTCTTCGAGACGGTGGCGGTGCCGACGATCGCCTTCTCTTTTCCGGTGTGGTAGAAGAACACCCGATCGCCTTTTTCCATCGTCCGGAGGTGGCGCTGCGCCACCGGGTTCTTCACGCCGGCCCACACGGTAGTGCGATCCGCCGAGAACTGCCCGTACGAATAATTTTCAGGTTCTTCCTTGACGAGCCAGTTCATCCGGAGAGAATACCTCCAATGCGGCTCAAGGTTGGGCGGCGACCAGGATGTCCGAACGCTTCGCCCGTTGGAAGGACCCCATGCCCAGGCTGATTTTGAAGTTCGAGGATCGCGAGCTGCAACAGTGCGCGGTCGGCGCCCATCCGGTGTCGATCGGCCGGCTCCCCGACAACCACGTCGTCATCGACAACCCCGCCGTGTCAGGCCGCCACGCGCGCGTCTACCGCGAGGGCGATCATTACGTGCTCGAGGATTTGAAGAGCACCAACGGCACGTTCGTGAACGACAAGCCGATCGCGCGCCACACCCTGCTCGAAGGCGACGTGGTCCTGGTCGGCAAGCACACGCTGTCGTTCACGCAACAGGGCGGCGAGCAGGCCGCCGCTATGCCCGATCCCATGAAGCAGAAGCACCTGCTCTCGGGTCTCGACCAGGGACGCCCGTCGCAGGTCTACGACGCCGTGGTTCCCAAGACCGCACTCCCCACCGCGCATTCACGCATCGGCACCGTGAAGGTGATCGCCGGCAACACCACGCAGCCCGAGTTCGTGCTCGCGGCGGTGACGACAATGATCGGCAAGGCCGACAACGCGCAGATCAAGTTGCGCGGTTGGTTCAAGCCGAAGGTCGCGGCCGCGATCGCGCGCAAGAGCGATGCCTTCGCGATCACGCCGATGGGCGGCAAGGTAATCGTCAACGGCGAGAAGATCATCGGACGCCGCGAGCTGGCGAGCGGCGACCTGATCGAAGTGAGCGGCCTCACGCTGGAGTTCACACTGAACTAATAAAGTGGCATGCCCGTTGCTATTAGGCCAACGTGCGAGCCCTCATTGGTGTCCTGACGCTCACCGTTATCCTGGCAATCTCCGCCTGCAGCAGCCCTGCGAACCCGCAAGAGGTCACGCCGGCGCTGCAGACCCTGATCGGCGGTTCGCCGCTTCCCAAGGTTGAGGCGGCGCTCTGGTCAGATGTGCGCGCGTTCTACACACAGCGCGAGCACACGCCCGCGTGGGTCAATCACCGCCGGCCCACTGGCAACGCCGCCGAGGCCATCCAGGTGCTGAACACCGCGCGGCAGCACGGGTTCGATCCAGATGACTACGGCACGCCGCAGTTGCTCGAGATCAGCCAGGCGGTCGAGAAACTGGATAAGGGCTCCGAGGCGCGTCTCGAGGAGCTCGCGGAATTTGATGCGCGGCTTACCGCCGGACTGATCGCATTCGGCAAGGACATCGCG
>JANPKJ010000090.1:0-67025 GCA_031425955.1 Akkermansiaceae bacterium
GAAGCCTCGCTCTATGAAGCCTTCCCGCCCGAAAAGGCACGTGCCTTGTGTGAACGCTTCGAGATGCACTGGACGCCCAAACACGGCAGTTGGTTAAACATGGCCGAGATCGAGATAGGACTTCTGGGGCGAACCTGTCTGGATCGAAGGATCGGCTCGGTCGGGGAATTCGCAAACGAAGTGAAAGCCTATCTCGCCCGGAAGAATGAGGAATCCAAATCGATCAACTGGCAGTTCACCAACGAAAAAGCCCGCATCAAACTCAAATCACTCTATCCCACAATCTGAATTTTACAGGACACTAGCATTGGCTGC
The DNA here is from genome assembly GCA_031425955.1 of Akkermansiaceae bacterium. Classification (GTDB taxonomy): domain Bacteria; phylum Verrucomicrobiota; class Verrucomicrobiia; order Verrucomicrobiales; family Akkermansiaceae; genus Luteolibacter. The sequence goes on from JANPKJ010000090.1 coordinate 316, forward strand.
GCTACCTTCAGGCTTATCTTTCTATCGAATCGGATCCGAAGAAGGCACGACCTTCGCACCTTCCAGGAATTTGATCGTCCGGTCCAGGTAGGCCAGATATTCCGCGCGTTGTTCGGGGGTGACATCCTTCGGGATATTGCCCGAGGTGGTCGCGCGCTTTTTCGCTTCGAGGAACAATGCGAGGGCGTCGGACGATTTCCGGTCCGACCAAGCCTCCACCGCCATCCTGCCAAGCAGCACCCCGGCGCGGTAGTGGGCGGTATCGCCGAAGATCATCGTGCAGGTTTTATCGTAAATCTCCAGCGCCCCCCGGTAGTCCTTGGCCTGTTCCCTGGCCGTGCCGAGGCTTTCATGGACCGCGACCCGCAGCTCATATCCCTGCGTTGGCAAGAGTTCGTTGGATCGTTCGACTTGCACTGCTGCTGCTTCCAGGGTTGCGATTGCTTCGGCCGACTGCCCGGCCAGATATTGGCGCAGCCCTTTGCGGTGATAGTGGTTCGCAAAATGAAAATTGGCGAAAAACCCGTTTTCCATACCTCCCTGCAGCTGGATTGCGACCGGATAGACCTCTTCCGCCGCGGAGTCGCGACCCATCGCGCTCAGCAGATTCGAATGGTTGATCGCGAGAATCGGATCGTAGGGATGCAGCCGGCGCGCGGACTGATAGTCAGCGAGGGACTTTTCAATCGCCGGGCTGTTGATCCACGTGTCACCGGACTCCCTCGCCAGATCCTGATAGACCATGGCCCGGTCCCGGTGGAACCCGGACTGCGGCCAGATCTCGATGGCGGTCGTCAGCGCGTTGATCCGTGCATCCGGAGAGGTGAGGGGTTGTTTGCTGAACATCGTCGGCCACAGAGCTTGCGTCACCTTCGTTCCCTTGATGCCAAATGGGAAAAAAGCTGCGACGCACAGCAAGGCGGTCACCGTCAGCAAGGCCTTGGAAACCACCCTGCAAGCACGTTTCGCCGGTTCTTGGTTCGCAGAGTGCGCCGCACATCCCAGGCAGATGCCCAACAGAATCGTCTGCGGAACCAGGTGGAACACGAAGCTGAAGTTCGATTGCACGAACATGCCGGCGAATCCGGCGATTCCCCCGATTTGCCAGGCGCTGGTGTGGCGGTCCTCCGCTGGCTTTGAGGTTCCCGCGTTCAGGATTGCATCGATCGTGATGAAACCGAGCAGGAGGATGAGCACTCCCGCTCCGATGATCCCATAATCAGTGGCGGCTTGCAGCAGTTCGTTGTGAACCAGATCCGGTCGGGTGCCGCCCCAGCCCTGGGTCGATGTGTCCCAGAATCGATAACATTCCCAGCTATAACTCCGGCTGCCTCCACCGACCCACGGGTGCAGACCGATCGATGAAACGGCGATGCCTGCCAGATAGAACCGGACACTGTTGTCCAACAGCTTTGCGACCTGATCGGTGCCTTCCCGCGTCTCCATCGCTCCCTGCCAGCCCATGTAAAGCAGTGCCGCCACGGCCAGTCCCATCAGGGGTAGCGCGATCAATGCCGGAGCGAACCACCGGGAATTCCGCCGGTGCGCGATGACCAGTGCCATCCCGGCGAAAACCGCGCAGCCCACGGCTGCCCCGAAAATCCCCCCCCGCGAGCGCGAGAAATGCACCTCCGCCATCCCGGCTACCACCAGCAGCCCGAAGAAAATCCGGGTCGCCAGCGAATGCCGGCCGAATATTGCCGCACCGGCTACCAGCAGCGACGCGCCGATCACGAAGTTCGCCCCCTCGTTGTAATGGGCGTAGAAACCCGTGGGAAACGGAACGATGCGGGTGGGGAAAATCGGCGAGAAGTCCGGATGAAGCAACTGCACGCCCGCCACCCACAGGCTGGCGAGCAGCAGCAGAGCGATTCCCCAGATCAGGATACGCCCCGCCGCCGGACTCCCTTCCATGGCCCGCACGCAGAGGAACGCCCCCACCGCGGATGTCAGCAAGAGCAGGTCCGCATGATTCAATTCCACCACGGGTGAAATCCATGCACGAACGGCGAACCACCCTGCCGTGATGATTCCAAGTGTCACCAGCCCGAGATTCACGGGCGATCCCTTGGACTTCCAGAGCGAAGGAATGGCGGCCAGAACCGCCACGCCGAGCGCCAACAGCGCGGGCCCCCAAGTCCAGTCCCGCAACTGCGAACCGATGAGCACCGCCAGGGTGAGCGAAATGACGAGGAAGATGCTGGAAAGGACGGGCATGGGGGGAGTTAAGAGGCAAGAATCCAGAGACAAGAGACAAGAGATCAGGGATTGGAGAGATATTGGCCAACTTGGAGTGAAAGCTGAGCGGAAGGGTAGCGCTGCCTTGATAAGGCAGCAGCCATTGCGAGGCGAAAGGTGAGTCCAAGAAGAGCGGAACGGCATTCGTTTGGTCCCTCCTTTCCCATCTCATTTAAAGGTCCGCGGTACAAAGGTAGCGCTGCCTTGATAAGGCAGCAGCCAATGTGCGGTGAAAGAGAAGCCCAAGAGGAGCGGAACGTCTTCCACATGGTCACTTCTTTCTCACCTCATTGGCTGCCCTCTCGTCGAGAGGGCGCTACCATTCTTTCTCACCTCACTGGCCACCCTCGTCTCCATTTCAATTTTCAGCATTTCAGCTTTTATCCAGCTACGTCGCTCCCTTGCCGAACAACACCGCCGGGATGGTCCGCAGCAGGATCTTGATGTCCAGCCACAGCGACCAGTTATCAATGTATTTCAAATCCATCGCCACCCATTCCTCGAAGCTGCTGATGGTGTTGCGTCCGCCGGCCTGCCACTCGCAAGTGATGCCCGGTTTCACGCTCAAGCGGCGGCGGTGGGAGATCTCACAGAACGCCTCCACCTCGTAAATCGGCAGCGGTCGCGGGCCTACCAGACTCATCTCGCCCGTGACCACGTTGAGCAGCTGGGGCAGCTCGTCGATGCTGAACCGCCGCAACCACGCTCCGAACGGGAAGATCCGCGGGTCGTTGTGAAGCTTGAAAACCGGGCCCTCCATTTGGTTTCCATGATCCTCTTTGATCTGATCGAGCATGTGCTCCGCGTCCGCCACCATCGTCCGGAACTTCAACATCCGGAACGGCTGGCCGTAGCGGCCGGCCCGCATCTGCGAGAAAAGGACCGGCGCCCCCGGGCTCTTGATCATGATCCCTAAGGCCGCGATGATCCAAAACGGCAGGGTGGCGACAATCATGATGACCGCCGAGATCCGGTCGAAAAACTCCTTGGCCAGCAGTTCCCATGAAAGCTCCGGCGTGGATCGCAGCACCAGCATCGGCTTGTTGCCGATCACGTCGAACACCGGTCGCGCGATCTGGGAGCGGATGAATGACGCGGCGATCCAAGCCTCCACCCCTTGCAACTCGCAAGCCTCCACCGCACGGGCGACTTTTTCAAACTCCGTATTCCGCGCCGCGAAAACCACCCGGCTCACCGACTGCTCCTTCAGCAGCGCGAACAGCTCGTTGACCTCCCGCACGCTCAGATCGAAGCGATCGACGACCTTCCAGCTCGAGGTAATTTCTGGACCGAGTTCATCCAGTAATTCCTGCATCTCCTCGCCCGAGCCGGCGATCACGATGCGTTCCCGGTTCGCATCGCTCTCGGTGCGCCGCTTCAACCAGAAATGCGTGATCCGGTCGCGCAGGATCAGCACCGCGAAAATGAAAATCAGCCCGAGACCGAGCACCAGTCGCCGGGCGTCCACCTGTTTCGCGAACACCGCGAAGATCCCGAGAATGAGCACCACCACCACCAGCGAGCGCAGGATCTGCCAGATCGCCGTGCTCGTGCTTTTGTGCCGCAGATGGTCGTAGAAGCCGAACCGCTCGAGAATCAGCGGCGTGAACGGCACTGCGATGTAGAGCACCCAGTTCATGCTCGCCCACAACTCCTCTTCCTTGGATCCGATCCCCAGCCATACGCGGACCACGCCGCCGAACCAGAATGCGAACCAAACCAGCAGCGCATCCGTCAACTGGAGCACTTGGAGGGTGAAAGAATCTTTACGGCTGATGGCCATGGGTGGTGGGACGGAAGCGTAGGGGCTGCGCCGAGAATGGGTGAAACGCCAGACTTCGCAATCAAAGAGAATGGGCGTTAGGGCTTGATTTCAACACGCGCAGGAACGGGCCTCAACAGGTAGCGCGGCCTTGATAAGGCCGCAGCCAATGGGTGGTGAAAGGTGAGTCGAACGGTAGCGCTGCACCGCCGGGGCAGCAGCCAATGGGTGGTGAAAGAGAAGCCCAAAAGGTAGCGCGCCACCGCCGGGGGCGCAGCCAATGCGAGGCGAAAGTGAAGCCCAAGAACCGCGGAACGGCATTCGCTTGGTCACCTCTTTCTCACCTCATTGTCTGCGCTTTTATCAAAAGCGCGCTACCTGGGTACTGAATGCGCGGAGGAGGAACCGCCAAAAGGTAGCGCGCCACCGCCGGGGGCGCAGCCAATGCGTGGAGAAAGAGAAGCCCAAGAACCGCGGAACGGCATTTACTTGGTCACCTCTTTCTCACCTCATTGGCATGCGCTTTTATCAAAAGCGCGCCACCATACTTATCCATCCGTTCTCCAATCCCGCACGTAGGGCCAATCACTTGCCTGTTCGACCAGACCGGCACGCACGGGATTCATCCGAATGTAGTTCGCCTTTTCCGCAGCACTCTCCTCACTCCGCAGCCGATGATCGAAAAAACCATCTTGCCACACGATGGAATGTTTAACCGCAAGCCACCGTTTCCAATCTGCCACGCACTTCTTCATGAAAAACCTCTGCGGAAACACCATGATCCCGTGCAAGTGGTCCGGCATGGCCAGGACGATTCGCCATTTCCAATCACCCCGCTTTTCCCGGAACTCGAGGGTTGCCAGAATCGCCATCCACGTTTCAAGGTTGGCGAGTTGGTTCTTACTTCGGGGCAGACAGTTGATGGTGATGAAAAAGGCCTCCTGGGTCGGGTCGATCCACTCCGGCACCTCGTGCGGCAGCCGTGAACGATCAAAGTGTGACATCGTCGTGAATGGGAAAGCCCAAAAGGTAGCGCGCCACCGCCGGGGGCGCATCCAATGTGTGGCGAAAGAGAAGCCCAAAAACCGCGGAACGGCATTTGATTGGACACCGCTTTCTCACCTCATTAGCTGCCCTCTTATCAAGAGGGCGCTACCCGTCACCTCTTTCCCACCTCATTGGCATGCCCTTTTATCAAGAGGCTGCTACCTTCCCCGCTTGCCGAGGCGACCCGCGAACGCATCCCGGGCCGCCTCCCACCACACGGGCATCCAATTGACCGATGATTCCCAGCGCCAGAGTGCCAGCCAATGGAAGGCCGCCACCAGTCCCGCTTCAACGATCCCCCTGTCCCTGCGGAGCATCCACCATGCGTTGCGAAGTCTGTAATACAGTTTGTCTCCGGACAGCCCACTTTCCAGAGTCACTGAACGACCGGCTATGTCCCAGTGATTCATCCGACCGGCCGGCGGGTGATGCAACACCGAGTTTGTGACCATGAAGACGGGGAAGCCAGCCTGTTCGATGCGTCGTGGATAATCCTCATCCTCGCCCCGCAGGAACAGTTTTCCCTCGACAGGTCCCACGGCTTCGTAAACCCCAAGGGGGATAAGTGCTCCGAGCCACGATCGACGGATTCGGATGGCTTCACCCTCCGGAATGGGATCATTTCCTTCCAAAAGCCGCCAGCCGTTCCGGTCGGGGACCTGCAACGGCCAGCTCAATGCTCCGGTCGCCAGATCCACCACCCTGCATGAGCGGACCGCGCCTTCAGGCAGATCGCAGCCCAAGAGTCGGGCGAGAGCTTCCGGTTCCGGCCATGAATCATCGTCCAGGATCCACACGGCTTTGAAGCCCCTGGAAAAGGCGACGTCCATCGCGATTTGAATCCCCCCCGCGTTGCCGAGGTTTTCCTCCAGACTCATTTCCTCGATCCAGTCGGCGCTATCCTCGCCTGCCTTTTGAAGCATCGCCCGGGTGCTGTCAGCGGAGGCATTGTTGATGACGATGACCTTGTCCGGCCGCATTGTCTGCGCCTTGAGCTTTTCCAGACAGGTCGCGGCCACATCGCACCGATTCATCGTCACGAAAACCGCGGCGACTCCGTTGGCGGTTTGATCCGTCTCAATCATTCGGAGAACTGGTATCAGAGTAATCCTGCATTACGATAGACATGATCGATAGCATCCAGCCATCGAGATTTGTTGAAACGAGACATGAGAACTTCCAACCCGTTTCGTCCTGCAGCCTGAAGGGTTCGTCCAGCGAGAAAGGTTGATTCGATCACCGACGCCAGATCATCGGGATCATTGGGATCCGCAAGGAACCCATTGGATCCATCTGTAATGATTTCTGGAAGCGCCCCAATCCGATGCGCCACCACCGGTCTGCCACGTGCCCAAGCTTCGAGCACCACCAGCCCGAACGGCTCCTGCCAGACGGAAGGAACGATGGAGAATGCAGCCCCAGACCATAACTCTTTCTGGGCTGCCCGTTCGACAAATCCCAGGAAAGTTACGTTGCCCAAATTGAGGCTTGCAGCTTGAGCCTGCAGGGATTGCATGTCCGGGCCATCACCGGCGATCACCAAACGCCGATTGTTGCCGAGCTTGGACCACGCTTCGAGCAGGCGGTCCACACCTTTTTCCGGAGACAACCGCCCAATAAATAACCCGTATCCTTCGAGGGGAAACGCTGGGATTTCGGCCCCGGTGTCACAATCCAAAAAATGATGTACCACATCGATCCTGTCCTCGGGGATGCCCATTCGCACATGAGCTTCTTTCTGCGAGTGACTGATCGCCACCCACCGTCGCACTTGATCGAATAATCCCCGCCGCCGCACATCCGCCAGTAGAATGGCCATTACCGCACTCTGGGGCAAACTACCACGCCAACATTTTCCGGTCACACCGTGGATAAAATTTCCCTGAGTGCATTTTTGGCAATCCTGGCCCTTTGTGAACCCAAAGCCGTTCACGCAGCCCATCCGGTAATTGTGCAGATAGTGAATGATTGGCACGCCGAGCTTTTGCGCCAACGTGTAGGCACCCGGCGATATGGCCGGAAACACATTGTGAATCTGCCAGAAATCAAAGCGGCCGGTAGCCTGATGCTTCGCGAGCCGTCCAAGCACCGGCAGATTGCGATAGGTCAGTGCGGGTAGCAACAGTCTCCCCTGCTGAATCATTTCTTCCGAGGAGGCAAGAAAATTCTCTGCGTGGAAACGTTCGTTCAACGCATTGCCAATTCGATAGACACAGTCTTCCTCCCCTCCATATTGCAGGTAGCGGCTGAAGAGTTGCAGGATTTTGAGTCGGGCCATGGTCGTCAAATTGGAGCGCGGCCTTTAGTCCGCATGAATTGGAGCGCGGAACTTCATTCCGCAAGATCACATCGCGATCTAACGATCATTCCCCGCCCTCTCCTCTAGCAATCCCGCATACACCCCAAAGACTCCTTCGAGGCATTTCCTCCATGACAGACGCTTCGCCCGCGCATGCCCCTCGTCGATCCGCTGCTGGGGAACTCCGTCGATGGCGATTCCCGCCAGGACCACCGCCAGCTCTTCGGGAGATTGTGGATCGAAGTAAAACGCCACATCCCCCCCCACCTCGGGAAGACTGGTGCTGCGGCTGGATACCACCGGCACCCGCGCCGCCATGCCCTCGATCACCGGCAGGCCGAATCCTTCGTAAAGCGAAGGCACCACGACCACATCGAGCCCGGCATAATAGTCTGCGAGCGCCTCATCCGGCAGCCGACCCAGTTCCACCAGGCCGTCCTCCCCCAGCGCATGCCGCAGCGCCGCCGCCAGAGTCGCGGGCAGTGCCGCGCCGACCCGCACGAGCACGACCTTCCGTTGGACCGCCGCCTGCAAGCGCGCCAGCGCCTCCGGCAGGATCGCGAGATTTTTCCGCTCCAGCGTGCTGCCAATGCTGCCGATGCGGAACGGTCGTGCCGGGTCGCGCGGTGCATTTGCAGGAGAAGGGGAATCAACCGGCATTTCCACTCCGTTGAAAACCACATGGATTTTCCGGGCATCGATGCCCAGTAAGTCACCCACCTCCCGCTTCGTATAATCTGAAACGGCGATGATCGCGTCCGCCTGCTTCAAATGGCCCACCCACTTGGCAAACCGCCCGGCCTGGGCCGCGCTCAGCTCAGCCGGGAACCGCAGCGGTATCAAATCATGCACCGTCACCACCTTGAGCGCCCGCTTCGGCACAAACGGCAGTAAATCCGCCCAACTGTGATCGAGAATGTGGACGATTTCCCCCCGCGCCAGCAACTTCACCCGTGCCGGATAGCATACCTGCCGGGTCAAAAGCTTGCTCACCTTCCCACCCTGATAGGCCAAGTCGTCCGCCGTGGCGGTTAGAATCGGTGAACAGGAAAACCCGTCATCCGCCCGCTTTGCCGCCTCGAGCAGCTTCCAGTAGCGCAGCATCGAAACGCTGCCATAAACCGGATGCGCGGGGATCCAGGAGACGCTGATCATGAACCAAGGCTTGAACGTTTCATTGCAGTCGATAGTGGGTGGTGACGATCACCCCCTCACGGCCAGCGTCCGGTCCATGTGTCAATTCCAGTAGGACTGAGGAATCTAGCGCCTTAAGGCTGAACGGCGGATCTTCAAGATAGATCCCCGAACCCTGTGCAAGCCGGATGCCGCCGCCGTGGACCTTGTCGAGGTTTTTTACCTTTAGCTTTGCCGGAGAGGGAATGTGCTCGGAAATGATGGCGTGCTTGAATTGCAGGAGTTTTGGAAGGATCTTTAAAATCTGAGCATTCGAGAGATGTTGAAGAACCTGGCGAATGAAGACCACGTCGGCTTGGGGCAGATCCTCATCGATTCCATCCACACAGCGGAATTCGAGATTGGCTGCGATGTGGTTCCTGCGATGGTTTTCGATCAAAATGGGGACGATATCTGCGGCGATGTATTTTCCAAAATGGGGGAAGATCCTCTTGCCCAAATGGAAATCACCGCAACCCAAATCCAGGGCGGTGAGGTTCTGCCCATCGTGCGCTTCTGCCCACCGAGTCACTGAGTCAATGTAAGGATCCACCAAATCTGAAAAGCGTGATCCAGTTCCTGATGAAAGCTCCTCGTCTCCGGTCCAGATTCTCTTCTCGTAAATCCGGGAAAACACTTCGCGTGTCGTAAGTTGGTCGTCGTCCCGGGTGACCCAGCTACGACGGATACCTCCAAGGTGGTTCCATATGGATGTCGGGACGACAGTTTTGGCGATTTTTCGGATCATATGTTTGTATGTTTGAGCCAGAAGTTTGAGAAGGGGTTCCTGTTATTTGCTAGAATTGAGAAATTCGGCGTAGGTTCTTGCCACCGCCTCGTGGTTCCACCGAATCGCGCATTGCTCAAGTTGCTGGATGACTTTGCTTTTGCGCTCTTCTTCGCGGGACAGCCAAAACCCGAGGATCGATGTTAGGGCGGATGCATCACTGTGGTGGAAGGTGACGGTCGGATCGTCCAGCACTTCGGGAATGGCTCCGCTGTCACTGCCCAGGGTGAGCACGCCGGAGGCCATCGCCTCGATCAGGACGTGCCCGAATTGTTCCTCCCAGACCTGCCCGTCGCCCCCCACCAGCGGTTTGCTGGGGAGGATGAAAACGTCCAGCTTGTTGAGAAAAGCCGGCACCTCGTGATGTCGCACCGCAGGGAGGACTTGCAGCCAGTCTCCGCGAGGATCCATGGCCTCGAGGCGTGGGCGGAGAACGCCTTCTCCGACAATGGCCAGCCGCAGTTCCGGGTAGGTCTCTCGCAGACTCATCGTCGCTTCCGCGAGTTCGATCAGCCCCTTTTCCTCGACGAGTCGCCCGCAGAAACCAAGGACCTTGCTGTTGCCCGGCCATCCGAGACTCGTCCTCCACGCTTCCCGTTCCACCGGGCTGGCCGGCGGATGATCTTCCAGACTGATTCCCAACTGCGCGGCCACGATCGTCTTGTCCGCAGGAAATCCGGCCGCGATGCAGATGTTGCGGGCATTGGCGTTTCCACAGATCAATCGATCACCGGTGACTGCCGCGGCAAGATAGAAGAGGTTCAAAAGGCGGCCCTTGAATCCCGGTCGCTCGACGTTCTCCCAGGTGAACTCCGCGAATCGGGCCTGTGGAGCGGCGAGCCATGACGCCAAGCGCGCCTGCCAGCGGAGCAAGGACCAGGGTTCGTTTTCCACCAGCACGATATCCGGGCGGAAATCCGCCATCTCCGCCTGCAAGCCCTTGAAGGCGATTTTCGTGTAATCCTGCCAGCGGGGCCAGCGCGTGAGCCGCCGCAGTTGGTAGGCGGCCTCGTGGTCCGGCGGGTTGGAATCGACGACCTCCGTGCCGAGGACCATCCAACCCTTGGAATCACAGGTGCACACCCTGACCTCAAAATGCGTTGCAAGGTGGAGTGCCTTCTCGCGGTTGACGCTGACCATGTAGGTGTGGCCGATCAACATCAATTTCGGCTTTTCGGAGGGTGCGGCGGTTGTCTCTTGGCGGGTGTCGGGTACCAGTTGCTTCATCCATTCCTGGAAATACTCATCCTTGCTCAAGGCGCGTCCGGTGCAGCCGTCGGTGAAACGCATCCCGCCACTTCGGATTTCATCTTCCAGGACATCCGCCATCCCGACAACATCCCATGGGAGCAACCTGCCGTTCTTGCCATCCCGCAAGATCATTTCCGAGCCGTGATGAGCAGTGAGATACAGCGGTAGTCCCAACGCGGCCGCTTCGATTTCCACCAATGAGAATGCCTCGGACAGCGACGGGAAAAACAGGGCGTCCGCGGCGGCGAAGTGGAACTCCGGATTTGCAAGAGCTCCCGTGAAGACCATCCAATTCTCGAAATCCGGGTGGCTCCGGCGGATCTGTCCCTGGACTCTCTTCAACGTCGCCTCCCCGCCGCCGATGACCAGCATGCGGACGGGCAGACCCCGCTTCCGTAACAGCGAAGCGGTATCCACGGCATGCAGAAAGCCTTTCCGGAAATGGTGGCCGGCACTGGCAAACAGGAGAACCGTTTCGTTCTCCATGAAGCCATGCTCCTTTCTGGCGTTAGAGCGGTTTTCTTCGCGGTAAGCCGGGAAAAATCGTTCGTGAATCGCTTGATTCGGCAGCAGTGAGACGTGCTTCCAGGGCGCGGCGTAACTTTCCATGTCATCGACCACGGCGGATGAAACCGGCAGCAGCCGGGTTTTCCATGGATTCCATAAAAACAGCAATTCGCTCAGAATGCCGGGGGCGGAGAGGATCGCCGCTCGGGTGAGTCCCTGGGTTTTTCTGCCGTGCAGCCAGAGCGATTTGTAAAAATTGAAATGGGAGAAGTGCACGGTCGCCAGATCGGCGGGCAGATACATGAAGCCAGTGGAAACGGTGGTTTCCGCCTGGGGCCGCCGCCGCCGCAGGTCCAACAGGCCATGCCAATGATAGATGACGAAATAGACCCATGCCGAGAGTCCGAACGGAAGACGCACTTCGCGCAGCTTCCGGTGGGTCACCCGGCCGACCAGCTTGGGCTCCAGTGCGTGGGAAAAGACCTCGACCTCCCAGCCGCGGGCCGCCAGTTCTTCCGCCACGTCCACCAAGCCGTTGGTCGATGGATTTCCCCGCGTGAAAAACGGATCAATGAAGCGGACGGAGGGCATTCTTCAGTGAATCGGTGAACTCTAGTTTTCTGTTTCGCAAGAATGCTTGCAGGCAACGGGCGCAGGGTAATCCACTCCGGTTAGATGATTGTCCACCGCTGCCGGATCAATCCGACTTCCGCCGGATTGCCTGCTGATAGAGAGCCCGCAGGGTTTGGCCGTATGCCTCAGGGGTGAGTGCCTCGGCCAGGATCCGGTGGGTTTCTCCCAGGATGCCGTCGGTGATGTCCTTCGCGATCACCTCCGCCATCCCGGCAGCGTCCCATGGCAGCAGCCGGCCGTTGTCAGGCTCGCGCAGGATCATCTCGCTGCCGTAGTGGGGAGTCAGATAGAGACGCAGGCCGAGTGCCGCCGCCTCGATTTCCGCCAGGGAAAACGCCTCGAAATGCGAGGGAAAAAGCAGTCCGTCGGCGGTGACGAGATGACGTTCGATGGAATCCACCAGCCCGGCGAACACACATCCGTCCCGTTGCTCCGGAGTGAGCGACCCGCGGAAACGTTCCACCGTTGCGGGAGTCCCGCCCAAAACCAGCAGCCGGACCGCATGGCCTTTCCGCCGCAGCAATCCGACCGTCTCGACCGCCTGGCGCAATCCCTTCCGCTCGAAGTGCCCGAAGGCCGAAAAGGCGAGGACGCTCTCCGTGGGCTGAAAACCGTAATCCCCCCGCATCCGGTCGCGCCATTCCGCCCGCACCGCCGGGTTGAATCTCACCGGATCGTATTGATTCGGCAGCACGTCGAAATGACCTGACGCCCCGCCCGACTTGATTTTTTCCGCGAGCGACCGACTCACCACCCACCAGCTGTCCGCTGCTTTGGCGCTCTTGATGGCGGCCCTTTCGTCCCGTGCCGCGAGAAGTGCCGGTAGCTTTTTGGTGATCGGCAGTGGAAACGTCTCACGGCGGGCCGCATGTTCTTCGAGCAGCGCGCTGTTCCAGTAGTGAATGTAGCGGATGTCCGCGGCGGGCACCACGCAGCCGGTCACTTGGACCAGATGCCTGCCACCGGGCGGAACCTTGCGTGCCATCGCAAGCACCCGGCGCTGATAGTCCCTGGCGTGGAGCGTCCAGGTGGGCAGCCTTTGCGGGAGTCGTTTCCAGACCACTCCATCGCCTTCCGGCAGATCGCATTCGCTCGCCCAGACCTCCACCGTTTCAAAAAGATCGCGGATGCCCGGAAACGCACCCACCCAGGCCCGCGTCGACGGGCTCTTCGCCGTGACGTGAGGATCAATGACGATCAGTTTCATTCCGCGGAGGAGAAACCGGGTTTGGCCGGTCCGTCCGATTGATTGGCAGTGGAACTCAAATCGAGCAGGGTATCCAGACTCTTCGCCGCGAACACTGACAGATGGGATGAGCCCATCAGCAAATGGTCGCAACTCGCCCGGGTGTTAGCAATGTGGGTTTGCGGGAATTTCCGGCGGATCGCCGGAAAGCTGTCGAAGAGCGAATAGGAATAGAAAATGCCGTCTCCCGGCGAAGACTTTTCGTATTTGAAGCCGTTCTTGACGTATTGGAATGGTTTCCACAGACCGACCGCTCTCAGCAGCTGGGCAAGCCCGCGCTGTGGCAGCGAGCCGCAGCCGTAGTTGTTCATGTCCGAAAAGAAAACGCCGTGACGCGCCACGCGGCACATTTCCAGGATCGCCGCGTCCGGATCCTTGATGTGGTGCAGGATGCCAAACGCGCAGACGACGTCCCACGAGTTGTCCTCAAACTCGAGATCAAGCGCATTGCCATCCCGCAACTCACTGCGGGTGAGGCCATGTGCATGCCCCACCTCGCGCAAGGCGGCGACCGGTTCGATTCCACACAAGGTGACTCCTTCCAGGTGATGCTTGGCATGACGTAAAACCCTTCCCGTGCCGGTGCCGACATCCAGCAGGGTTTTGAATCCATGATAGCGCATGATCCCTAACAGTTGTGCCAGTGCGAACTCATGCTCGGGCTCGCGGAGATGATTCACATCATAGTCACTAGCGGTCTGCTCATAGTAGCGTTGTTGTTCTTCCGCGGCGCTGTTCATGGATCGGTTGTTGAAAAAAGAGGATTAGGAAACGGTGGCAAGCCGGTCCGCGAGCCTGAAGGCCAGCGCGAAGGCCGTGAGCGTCGGATTCGCGTGAGAGCCGGTGGGCAGCACCGATGTCCCGACGACCCAAAAATTCGAGAATCCGAAAACGCGAAGGTCTGGATCCACCACCGCGGCCTCCGGAGAGACCCCCATGCCCGTGGATCCGATATGATGGGAATTGTCTTTCAGCACGGCGGTCAGTTGATCGAGATCATCCATGAAAGGGAAGCGTCGCAAGCGGCCCCAACCTTGCTTGATGAAGCTTGCATCGATGGCGTCCACATACTCCCGGATGGATTCCGCGACCTTGTGGTCCACCTGCCATTCGATTTTCGCCCTCGGCGTTCCGGATGCGTCGGTCAGTTCCTGTGAAAGCACAATCTTGCTCTCCGGATTCCGCCTGTCTTCCGCTGAGACTGCCAGATAGGTGTGGTGGAGCGGAGAATAAATCCTGCCCCGTGCGGCCGAAGATGCTGCCAGGGTCCAGTCGGAGAACGTTCCGGTCCGGCGGGTGGCGGCGGTAGGTTCAAGGTCACATTCGGAACGATTGCGCATCATCAGGAAGGTGCCGGAAACGGCAAGCAGGCTGGAATCGAGGCGCTTCTTCTCCGCCCAGGAGATCCTGCCTTTGAGGTTCATCGCAGGCGTTTTTTTCAGCCGGAAAAGATCCTGCATCAGAGCCGCACCTTTACCTCTCAGTTCCGCTACGTGGGCACCCGGATGGTCCTGGAAAAATCTTCCGATCGCATCCAGTCCGGCAAGTTCCCTGATATGGATGATGTCCCGTTGGACGAGTAAAAACCGCGCGTTTTCGATCCCTCCAGCCGCCAGAACGAAATGTCCGGCAGTGATCCGGAAGGTTTCCCCGTCCGTGCGAACGGCCAAAGATCCGACCTGCCCGCATCCATCGGTCTCCACCGCAGTTGCCATCGCGTTCTTCCACAGAAACAGATGGGGACTTGCGATGATCCTTTCGCGGTAAACCTCCCTCAGGCGGGGTTGGTGGGAGAAGGCGCTGTAATGGATCTTGAAATCGCTGAAGTGCTCGACCGATGGCTTGCCGCCACCACCCGGGTTTGCCAATGCCCGGTTGAAATCATCTTCAAACTGTCCGTAGGGGGCGCTTCCCACTCCCATGAATTCTTCCGCCTCCGCGTAGTGGGAATCAAGCTCTTCAAACCCGATTGGCCACCCGCGGCCATGGATCCCCGGACGGGGCGCAAGGTCGGCCCGGTCAAAGCGCATCGCCTGGCCTCCCCATCGTTCCGTGGATCCACCGAACACGCGGAAGCGTCCGTCGTTAGAGCCGCCATGTTCGCGGCTGCCCGCTTCGCACCGGTAGTAGTCCTGGCTGCTCGCTGTGATCTCGTCCCCGCCGGCTTCCAACAGAAGGACCTTCTTGCCGGCCTGTGATAGGCGCAGCGCGAGGGCCAATCCCATGGCTCCGCTGCCGATCACACAGTGATCATAGCGGACCGCTGCGGCTTCCCGGTGATTTTCAACAATCATGCGGTCGGTGCTTTCGGGTGCCGTTCATGGGATCAGGCAGCCTTGCATCGCTTCCGCCGCTTTCCGGAAATTGGGAATCCGGGAGATGCCGAGCACCAGACTGCTGGCTCCCTGAACCTTCAGGGCTTCCGCGAAATACTGCTCCGGGCTCGTCAATCGCTGGCCATCTTTGGCAGCCCCGCGCAAGGGAGCGAGGACGCCGTGGAGAAAAATCTCGCCCGACCATTCATCCGGCACCGCAGGACGGAGGCCTGGAACCGACTCGACCTGGATCACGTCAACCTCGGCCATGAGTTCGCGACTCGCCCGACCCGGATAGTGAGAGCGGTAGCCCCCCAAGCCGAACCGGCGGAAAAGTCCCTGCGCTTTTGCCAGCCGGATGAAATCCAGAAAGCGCGGTGTCATCAAGAGATCCACCGGAACCTCGTGCGCGAAAAAAACGTCGATGCGTCCGGCTCCGAGCAGACGCACGCTGCGCTCCAAGCTGGCCCTTGCGAACTCACCGATCGTTTCTTCCGAAATAGTTTTTTTTGCCTTTTTACCCAGCCGCCGCCCCACCGCCTGGGCGAGTTTGCTCAGGAAATAATGGCGTTCCGGATACTTGAAGGGAACCAGGGGTGACAGGCCGAATTTCGTATTCACGTTGACCCCGTCACCCGCCCGTGCGTCTCGGAGCACCTGCCCGAGAAATGCTTCCATGGCACCCGAGCCATAAAGCGGTGCTGTATCGAAAGCGGTTGCACCCTCCTGGAGGCACCCGTCCAGCAGCCTTGAAACCGCCTTGCCGTCGTTCAAGCGGCCGGTCGCTGCGGTCCCGAGAATCAGACGATGCATGGTTGGATGGGAACTGGATGACAAACCTGCCCGGCTGTGGGTCGGTTATTTCCTGAACAAGCCGAGGATGCAGTACGGTTGGTCGTCCCGCCGATCCTCAAGCGTGCGGTGCGATTCACTGGCCCACATCGCCGGAGGGAGGAATCTCAGGAGCTTGGGCAGACGACTGATGGCCATGTAGCGCTTGATAGTGGTTCTCGTGATCGCCCAATCGAAGTGGACCGGGGTGAAACCTACCGGAACGAGGAGATTCTCAAGATCCTTCTGATAGTAGCCCTCCCGCACATGTCCCGGCTGCTCGAAGGGTTCCGGCGGCTGGGGAACGGTGATGATCAGGTGCCCGCCCGGTTTGAGCAGGCGGTAGAACTCCCGCGCGACGGCGTGGTCGTCTTCAATGTGTTCGATCACTTGCGTGCTCATGATCGTATCGATGCTCTCCGCAGGCAATCCGGTGTCTTCAATCGGGCGGTTGATCACCCGGCCCTTGTCCTTGAGAGGCGCGCACTCCGCTTCCAGGATTTTGAAGTTATCGGCAAACGGCTCCACTCCGACAATCCGCGAACAGAGTCCCGCCGCCAGCAGTTTCCTCATGTAATATCCGCTGCCCGCGCCCGCGTCTAGCAGTGTGCCGAGGCCGCCTGGAATCATCCGGGCTGCGTTCAAAAGGATGGGGAACTCCGTTTGATAACGGTAAGTATTGGTCGTGACGTAGATGCTGCGCGCGATCGATCTCAGGCTGCTCATGGGATAAATGTTTGAAAATGGATGTCAGGAAAGCAGTCGCTGATACTCCTGATTGTAAAAACCCGGCTGGGGGAGATAGGTTGCCAGACTGGCGTGGCAGGCTTTGCAACGGCGTTCATACTCCTCCTCGCTCATCGCCACCGCCTGCTCGAGCGCCTGCCTGAGCGAAGGCACGTCTCCCGGCTCACAGAAAATCGCCTGATCACCGGCGGCTTCCGGCACGCCTCCAGCACGACTCACAATGGACGGCACTTCGCAGCACCTCGCCTCGATCGGCGTAAGTCCCAGGTCCTCCGCAAAGGCCACGGGTGCCACGTTCCAGCGGGCTGACGACATTTTCGCCTCCTTCTCCGCCGGAAGCACGAACCCCGGCATGTCGATGAATTCACGAACCTGCCAGCGGTCCACCAGGCTCTCGATGTCATTCCGCAGCGGCCCGTCCCCGTAGAGATAGAGAGGGTGCTTGCTGCGGTCGATGTCTGCGGTCGCGTAGGCTTCCACCAGTTGTTCGATGCCTTTCAAGGGGACCCAACGCGCAATGAAGAAGAACCCCTTCCGTGACGACGGTGCCACGTAGGCCGTGGGCAGGTCCGAGATGGCAGGCACAATCCGGCAGTTTTGATCGAAATGGGTTCTCCCCCAGGTGCCGGCGACGAACTTGGAAATATACCACTGCCCGTGCGCAAGCTTCAGTCCAAAGGCGAATCTACGACCGTGTGCGGTCGCATGCCGTTTCGCTTCGATCGTGATGACCAGCTTCTTTCCCAACAACCGGGCCGGATAGGTGGCGTAAACCAGAGGGAAATGGCAGTGGATCACATCCGCCCAAATCAAGTTCCGCAGATACTCGAAATCCAACATCCGGATGACTCTCCACGGCACCCCGAACTTCGCCAGCGCCTTGCCCATCGTGTCCTCCAACGGGACTCTCATCCCGATCCGGTAAACCACCCGGACATCGCAGCCGCCGCTGTCCAGCACCTCTCTTGCGATCGCAGCGGTGAACACCTCGATTCCCCCGTGGCTACCTCCCGATGGAGCGACCATTAAAACTCGCGTGTTCCTTTTCTTCATGTGAATCAGTTAGGATGCGTTAGCCGGAAGATTTTTTTCCAAAGCCCGAGCATCTTGCAGCGGAGAAAACTCATGTTGGCAGGGAATCCCCGCAGCACTCCGGGGAGTTGGCGTATCATTCGGTCCAACTGGATGCCGTTCCAAGGACTGCGGTTTGCTCCCGCAACCATCAACTCGCCATCGTAGGCGAAGAAAACCTGACTGACCCATGTGGTGTCCTCCCTGAGAACGGGGACACTGTTGTCGGTGATGCCAAACAAGGGATAAAGCTCCTTCGTGACGAAGATTCCATTGTTCCGCGTGGTGGTGATCAGTTCATAACCTTTTGAGAGCCCGAGATCGACCAGAGAATCCAAGCTGGCTCCCTGGGCGACAGAGAAATCCCTGGCCTGGACGAATCTCAAGCCATTCGGAATGGTCGGGTTGAACTCGATGCAGACCACCTTCGGGCGATGGCTTTTCAAGCTCTCCCAGATGTGGTAGTCACAACCGTCGATGTCGATGGAGAGAAAGTCGAAGTCCTTTGGAATGGGAGTGGCCTCCAAAATATCGTCCAGCCGGTCATGGTCGAAGCCCACGAACCTTTGAATCGGTATGACATCGGGGAATTTCGCGAAGTTGCTCTTCAGCTCTTTCCATTTTTCGACATCACCTTCGATCAATACCGCCGAATACGTATCCTCTTCGATCAGCCGGCAGGTATTTGAGAGAAAGCGGCCGTCCCAGGCTCCGAATTCCACACACCACTTGTCCCGCGCGGGCAGCATTTCCAGAATCTTGGCGATGATGCCATCTTCCCCGAACTGGGAATGGACGTTTTTTGCATACCCGGCCAACCGGTGCTCTGATTCGGTATTCATGTGAAGAAATGCTGTTTGGTAAAGAAGATGAGTGCTCCCGCGAAAGGGAGTGCCTGCCTTATGATGATTCGTCTGGGCGGCCCTCGTAGGCCAAAAAGGCGTGCGACTTCCTTGCGAAGATGCGGTGTAGCAGAGGTGCGGGAACGATTATCCGGAGAATTGTGACTCCTAACAGGTGGGCATAAGAACGGGAGAAATTAATCAATCCCCAGGCACCCCAGTGGCGGAGATTGTAGACAAGCAACATGCGTGGATAGAGATTGCCCCGCCGCGCCAGCGCCCGGCTCCAGATTGTGCCCAAAGGTTGTTTGCCCAGTAGCCACGAACGATTGTCGTTCCGGACGGTCTCCTTTTCATAAAAACGAGCCTGACAGAGTGTCAGGCAGGAGATGCCCGCCGCAGTGGCCCGCAAGGTATAGTCTGAATCGCCTCCCACATGGGGGATGTTCTTTCCGTCGGGGTAGCCGATTTTTTGCACCACGCTCCTCGGAATCGCCACCAGGTTGCCGCGACATGCGTCCACGGCGATCGGTTCTGCATGATCCACGTCCACTTCCAAAGCTCGCAAACCCAGTTTTCCCCGGTAAATCAGAGGGAAAAACCACTGGTTGCCATTCTCGAGATCGATCACTCCCTGGCCGGTGACGATGGATTGTCGTTCCAAGGCCAGCTCGGTGACCTGTTTGATCGCACCCTCTCCGAGGCTGAGGTCGTCGTTGAGCCAGACGCAACATTCGGCACCTTGTTGGATCGCGTGGCGCATGCCCATTTCCATCGCTCCGGTCCAGAAGAGACTTCCGTCGCAACTCAACAGAGTTACCTCGGGAAATTCACCGGCCACTGCTTCCGAAGTGCCATCCGACGAGCCATCGTCCACGATGATCACAGAATACTGCCCCAATATACCCAGCTGGCGAAGTTGTCTCAGGTTTTTGAGGGTGACATTCTTCCGATTATGAACCGGAATCACAATGTAGAGGTTTGAAGGCACCGGTTCGTGAGATCTTGGTGGACGATTTATCTTGGAGTCGAGTTGCTCCAGGGAGCCGAAGGTTGTTATCGACTGTTCAGAACTCTATGATAGACTTCAGCGGTCTCTTCCGCAGTTTTGACCCATGAAAACTGTTTTACCCGCTCGTGACCCGCAGCGATTAACGTCTTTCGGAGCGACTCATCCAATGTAATACGGGTCAGTGCGACGGCCATTTCTTCGGTATCGTTCGGATCGAAACAGATCGCTGCATTGCCAACCACTTCGGGCAGGGAACTCGCGTTACTCGATGCAACAGGACAGCCATGGGCCATGGCTTCCAGTGGAGGCAGACCAAAACCCTCATAGAGCGAGGGATAAAACAACGCCGCTGCGCAGCGGTAAAGTTTGGCGAGTAACAGATCATCTCCTGAAATATGGCTGATGGAACGCGCCGGTATCCCCAGAGCTGTCATTCTATCAACCTCGGACTTCTGTAAAGGACCTCCACCGAAAGCCACAATGTCAAATTCAGGAATCAGCTTGGACGCCGCATAAGCCTCAAGGAACCTCTCGAAGTTTTTGTATCCGGGACGATGTCCCACATAAAGCAGGTAAGGCTTGGCCGGCCCGGTGGGGCTTTCCTCCCCGTCTCCGACCTTGTCAATTCCGAGGTAAATCACTGATAGCTTTTCCGGGTCTGTTCGGAAGAGGCGAATCAAATCGTTGCGGGTGTTCTCAGAGATGCAAATCACATGATCTGCACTGTCCACAGCGGTTTTTTTTGCCTGAGTGGATGGATTGTCGAGATTACCGTCAAACAAGTATAATTCGTCGATCATATCGTATACTGTTACTACCCGGGGAATCCGTCTGGGAAATTGTGACTGGTTGAAGAATGTACCGTGAATTAAATCCGGGCGCCAGGCAGGGATCTGGAGACGGTTCAGATTACGATTGATTCGATAACGAAGACGCTGACCCTTTTTCGTTGGAATTGGTAAGAAGGCTCCGCTGAGAATCGACCTATCCAGTGTCCTTAGATACTCATTGATATGAAATCCCGCAAAGATACGAGGTGATTGTCCGTTCCTTTGAAGCTCCGCCGCAAGGTTGACATAATATCTGGAAATTCCACCAAAACGCTGATTTGTAAAAATTTCATGGTCAAAGGCAATTCGCATGATGTTCTAGGAGCTTGTTTGTTCCTCCGGTCAAGGTGAGCTAGAATCTCTCCTCACGATTTTCGATTACGTTCCAAACGGGGAGATCCGCGATGATTTGGGCTCTGTCTGGTCCGCTGGTGAATGTCAACGCACCGTATCTGTTTCTCGATTCACGAAATTTTGAAAACACATACGCTTCTTCAATTGATGGCGTCGGTAGATCATCTGTGAGATAATCATTCCTTATAAAATATGCGTTGTTTCCAGCGCTGTTCGATCCGATTAGGGTATAGCCTTTTTTGGTAGCCAGATGGCAGAGTGCCGGTAATGACGCACCGAAGTAGAGGTTGCTGTAGTGTTTCTCCGTACGGACAAAATCCTTGTCATAAGGAACCGTGATGGGTCTTTCATGACCAAAAACACTATTGTATTCAGCGATCATGATAATTGGATTAATCGACTTGATTGCTTCCCATATCCAGTAGTCATTTCCGTCGAGGTCGATATGAAGGAGTCCAATTTCACCGCTGATGCCGGCAGAAGTGATCAGTCCATCGATATTCTCACGTGTTATGAATGCGGCGATCGCAGTCAAGTTGTTTTGCCAATGGTAATCTTGATCCTTGACATAGTGTATGGATTCTTCAGATCCATCGATCACCAAACCGCTCCATCCGTTGTTTATAAGTAAAAAACGTGTGTTTGACTCCGTATAGTCTTGAATTCCAAACTCAACAAATATTTCACTTTTCAGGTTTAGTTTTTTTGTGAGCCATTGAATGATCCCATCGTCACCATACTGGGAGAACACCTTAAATTCCACGTCCTGAATCGACTTTACTTTTTTGACTTCACTCACGATTCTTGAGTGCAAAGACCCGATCATTAACTTCAGATCTTCATTTGATTTGTTGATGAACGAGTGTCCGAGTGGAAGTGACCTCAGAAAGTTTTTCAGTTGGATTTTAAATTTCACGATTGTTAGGAGGCTGCGATTTTGCATGCATGTCTTAACTAATTAGATTATGAATTTGAATAGACCTACGTCAACTCAGGACTTCTTGGCTTTCTCGTTCCATGGTGATAAGCCCAATGCAATCTTTCGGCACTTGCTACTGCCAATCAAGGGTGTTGCGAGACTTAGGCAATACGAAACCAAAGTTGCTGCAGAGGCACCCGTCGCTCCGTAGTTGGGAATCCAAAGAATATTTAGAAATACGTTAGAAATGCTCCCAGCCAGACAACCCCACATGAGGGGTTTGTTGACGCCAAACATTTGGTAGCTTGTGCCAAAAAGAAACATGCAAAAGAGTGGAATCGATGACCAAATGTGGACTCTCAATGGATCGGCAGATTCGGAAAATTCTAGTCCGTAGAGAGTCGTGATCACCCAGTCTGCGGAAAATTGTGTTGCGATCGCCAATATAAAAGCAATGCCAATGAAAAGATATAAAAGACGAAGGTGAATCGATCGATATCTGTGAGGCTCGTTTTTCGCCAGCGTGGAAAGTCTGGGGAAAGCAGCTCTCATTAGTGTGGTTGGAATAATATTCATGAGTTCGCTGAGCTTGGTAGCCGCCGAATAAACACCCACATCTTTGATTCCGGCAAGTCGTTCCAGCATAACAACGTCGATCCGAGTAAAGACGGTCACTGCAAAACCAGCCATAATCAATGGCCATGACTCTTGTAAAAGTCTTTTCGCCAATGCGAGTGATGTCTGAGTGTGATCGACATAAGTAGCAAGTCGAGACTTTGCGAGGCGTTCCATGGTAATCGCCATGATCAACGGGTCGATTGCCAGTATGGCTGCAAACGCAATAAATGGTGCGTTGAAGTAGACCAGAGCAAATCTTACGAGTTGAATTGCAACCATTTGAAACAATCGAATTCTCGCGATTTCCCGATAGCGAGATGCTGCTCGAAAAGTCCATGAATAGATAGTTCCGAGATTCGAGAAGCCTGACAGAATGGTAGCCCATAGCGCGATTTGCTGAAGACTGTGCCCGGGTTGAGCCAATGCAAGACATCCTAAAATTGCTGCGTTGATTAACGTTATCCACCACAACAACTTGCGTGCAGTATTCCAAATTGAGACATCAGATGCGTTTTTATTTGCTAATTCGCGTATGACGATCGACTCAAGCCCGAGTGTCGCAAGAGGAGCAAGTAGCATCCCCCATGTGCTGGCGTAGTTAAGAGCTCCACTTGCCTCGGGTCCAAGATGTCTTATGACTGTGATGCCAACTACGAACGCGAGTCCGAGCGACAATGCTTGCTCCGCGATCATCCAAATAGCCTCCTTCGTGGTGGCTCCCCTCATGAGTTTCTGGACTTTCGAGATCAAGTTTATCTTATGAGATCCTAACTTTTTATTAGATTTGCAATGGTTTTTGAGATCAGTCACCGACGAAAGGCAGGAAAAGTTTTTACCGGAAAATGATAGGCGGCTGATACCTTCCTTCTCATTTGCATGCCCACTTATCAAAGTGGCCTATTGTTCTGATCAGGTCAACGAGCTTGTGACGCTGGTGTACCCATGGGGCTGGATAGGGCAGCCTTCTCACGTTTTTCCAGCCGCTCCGCAGCTTTATTGCGCAGGTGAAACTGGCGGACGATTAAAACCCCGACGAAAGCCGTCCAGATCTGGATGTTGATCGGATTGGCGTTGAAATTGTCTCCCCCCACAAAGGAGAGAAAGATCATGGGAAGTGATAGAGCCATGGCGAAGGCAGTGTCGTTGCGGTCCTGCTTCTGGTTCTGCACGAAGACGGTGGAGTGCAGGGCGATGAGTACAATTGCGCCCGGAATCGCAACGCAAAGGAGACCGATGATCCCATAGTTGATGAGGATCTTATTGATAATGTCATGGCTATAGTCACTGCTGTTGACATCGAAGCCTAACGTGACCGAAGAGAAAGTCTGCTTCCCAGTCCCGAACAATGACCATGATTCCGCACGGCCCAGCCGTTCCCATCCCCGAAGGCGGTCCGAAAAGGTGCCGACCCTGAGCACCTGTTCCGCCCAATCGCCACCGCTCAAACGGGCGAGGAAACGGTTGATGTTGTCCAATCCTTGATCGATGAGAAATTTGGCATTGAAGATGCCAAGTACGAAGATGAGGAAACCTGTGGAATAGAAAGCAAGCGTCCGAAGTTTCGTCCTGAAAAACAGGGCACAGACGAGTACGATCAGCGGGTAGAGCAAAGCGGTGCGCTGAGTCGAGAGAACAAGAACCCAGCTGAGAATGGAAGCAGAGAGAAGCCAGAAAAGCCATCTTTCCCGGAAGCGGAACCCGTGCCACCATGCAAAGGCACAGTAGATGGCGGCGCAACCCAACGCAGAGGCAGACCCGAAGAAGCCGAAGACACGGGGGTTCGCAAAACCAAACATCTGGCTGTAGTGAACCTTTGAAAGACCGGACCGAGCGTATTCCCATTCGATCTGGTCGAAGCCGAAGTAGTATTGCTTGATGGCCCACGCGGCGGCGGGCAGCGCCACAATCACTTGAAACGCGAAGAACTTCCGCCACTCATCGAAAGTTTTGAGGTAGGTGCAAGCGATGGGAATCAAAGTCAGATAGCCGGCGATATTGGCGGCCCGTTGGCCGCGATCGGCGAGGCCTCCGGCCATGGTCTTAAGAATGACCACACCGATGATTCCTCCAACAAGGTAGATCATGATTCCGAGACGGTCGATTTTGACCTTCCCGAACATGATGTTGAGAAGAAATCCCGCATTGAGCGCGGCCAGCACGATGAAGGGCATTGCCAGCGTCTGCATGACGGTCATCGAGTAGGCTCCACCGAAGTAAACGGCGAGCCGTTTGAACTCATCGACCCAGATGACCAGCGCCGCGAGGCCGAAAATGCCCGCCCGCGGATTGATCAGGGCGAGCAGGGTCAGGATCACGGTAATCAACGGAACGAGAGCGGCAATACCGCCGGCGGCGTTCGTGGTAACGAACACTGCCATGACGATGCCGACCAGGATCGTGCCTAAGATGGCTGCGCCGGTGAGAATGGATTTGGAATCAACTGCCATGGTGGGAGTGGGTTGGGGAACTGAACATCGAACATCGAACGCTCAATATCGAACGTCGAGGGGAAGAGGAAGTCGGTTGTCGGTTGTCGGAGGTGGCGGCTAGGTAGCGCTGCCTTGATAAGGCAGCAGCCAATGCGGGGTGAAAGGTGAGCCCAAGGGTAGAGGAACGGAATTTGATTGGGCGGGGCTTTCGCACCTCATTGGCAGGCGGACTGAAGGCCGCGCTCCGTGGGTGGCGCGGCCTTGATAAGGCCGCAGACAATGCGGGGTGAAAGGGGTGTCCAAGGGTAGCTGAACGGAATTTGAGTGGGCGGTTCTTTCTCGGCGCATTGGCGGGCGGACTGAAGTCCGCGCTCCGTGGGTGACGCTGCCTTGATGAGGCTAAGGCAGCAGCCAATGGGTGGAGAAAGTGGCGCTACCCACGGTGATTGGACAGGATTTCTCGAACCACTGGCAGCGCCCGCTCGAACGCGTCTCGCAGCTCTTGGATGTCCGGCATGCGAACGCTGGCAAATGCGGTTTCCATTTCGGTGAGCGTAACTCCTCCCTGACGGACGATAAATGAAATGTCTTCCATGTCTTGGGGATCGTTTCCCCGCATCATTTTTGTCAAAATCAAATCCACCGGGTGAGGACGAAGCAATCGAAGCCAACGAGTCTGCGGGCGATTCACCGAAACGAGGTGTTTCTCCCAATCCGGCCGCAAGAAGACCTGGTCCTCGCTGAATAAGTGGGTGATGTAGAGGCCTTTGGGGTCCAGTGCTTGGTTCGCTCTCTCAAGGGCCTCCCAAAACCCATCATCCGCCATCAGGCCTGGGAGTTGGGAAAGACGGATAATGCCATCGACGTCCTGAGTGGTGGCGAACGCGTCCTCGGGTTCCGCGAACCCCAGACACAGCGCGGCACGACCGTAAAGAACCAAGGTCACCTCATGGTCCAATTCCTCGTCAAGTGCGAGAAGGACCTCCGAAGGATTGTCGCGCACGGATTTCATGAGTGAGGCATCCGTGTGGGTCTAATCCATTGCATGGAAAATCCTCTGCCGGAGCGGAGGAGGCCTGTCATCGCAACGAAGCGGGTGAAATGCGGAAGCTTGTCCGGTTGGGGAGGTGGTGTGATGGGAAGCAGGTCGAGAAGGGTGCTCCAGAACGGGTTGTCGGGTTCCGTTTCCATTCCGCATTGACCGATATGACGGACCACGGACTCGGACCGTTCACGACGTGCCAGTCGGGCGATGCGCTCCGGACGGTTTCCCTCGGCTGCCAGCATTGCCGCCCCCATCCGGAGACGCTGCAATGAATAGGGTGATACGGGAGACAAGAGGGCGATTGCGAGTTCCTCATTGGTCAAAGCGCACTCGTTTGTCCCTTCTGGACTTCCGGATAAAGTAGGGAGAGGCTTGGAGGAACCACCGAGGGAGTCGTAATAGCGCAATCCGCGGCTGACCGCTAGTTTTTCGAAATCGTCCGGTTGTTTCAATCCCATGCGTCGAGCCTTCATGAGCAATGGGGAGATGTGTGTCGTGGTACCAAGCCGTCCAGCAAGTGTTGCCGATTCCGGTGCGACCGGGACATGATGCTTTGCCTGAGGCTTCATTTGAGTAGGGCGAAAAGCGGAAGGGAAGCGCGCCACCGTGGGCGAGGAGGCGCAGACGTCGAATGCCCAACATCGAATATCGAGCGAAAAGCTCTTGCGTCGCTCTGTGAGCGTCGGGTCAATGTGGGAGAGAAAGGGGAGTCTGAGAGGGACGAAAACGGTAGCGCTGCACCAGCTTGCCCGGCGTAGTTCTTCGAAGCCTGGGCCGGGGCAGCAGTCAATGTGGGAGAACGGTGAGTCCAAGAGGAGCGGAACGGAATTTGATTGGGCGGTTCTTTCTCGGCGCATTGGCATGCGCTTTTATCAAAAGCGCGCTACCTGATCTTTCGCAGCTCATTGGCGGGCGGACTGAAGGCCGCGCTCCGTGGGAAGCCGCCATTGTGGGGTGCAAAGGAGCCGTTTTTCGGTGGGTGGAATGGAATTCACCAACGGTGAAATGGATTTCACTCTTGGAAGAACGCGTTTCACCATTGGAAGAATCGATTTCACTAATGGTAAAATGGATTTCACTCTTAGAAGAACGCGTTTCACCATTAGAAGAATCGATTTCACCAAGAGTGAATTGCGTTTCACCATTGGAAGATTGGATTTCACCAATGGTGAAATGGGATTTCCCAAGAGTGAAACGGGTTTTACCCTTGGAAAAAGGGGAGAGAGTTGCACATCGAAGATCGAATGGGGGAGGGAAATGGGCATCGATCTGTAGTCGCCTGTCGGCTTCGCTGGGACAAGTCGTTGAAGGGGAAGGTTTTGTAGCGTCGCTCTGTGAGCGTCGGGACAATGGTGAGAGAAAGGGGAGTCCAAAAAGGTAGCGCTGCACCGCCGGGGCAGCAGCCAATGGGGGGAGAAAGGTGAGTCCAAGGGGCGCGGAGCGAAGTGAGACTAGCCATTTTCGGAATGGCGGAGGCGTTCGAGTTCCTGGCGGAGGGGAGCCCAATAGGCTTTGTCTGCGGCGATTTCGATTTGACGCTCCTGTTCGAGGAGAAGTTCGACGGCTTCAAGATCCTGGCGGTGGGCGGCGGCAAGGAGGGGGCGCACGGGTGTCAGTTCGCTCGCTTCCCCTGAGAAGCGGGTCGCCATGGCAAGGAGGATTTCCGGGCTACGGCACTCGCTCAGCCAGAAACGAATCCTTTCGGGTGTGGGTCTGGAGAGATTTTCAAACCAATGGGCCTCGATCAGGCGTTGGACCATCGGCCAGTCCTTAGCGCGCTGGGTTTTTTTCGCCCGGACGAGATCCGGAAGGGAGAGCAAGTTGACCTCCCCTCCTTCGATGGCGATCACCGTGCGTCTTTCCCAGAGGAGGGGAAAGGGATCGACGCCGCGCATCACGGTCATGACATCGATGCGCATGCCTTCCACTCCGGGAGCCTGGCAGCGGAAATGAACGGCGAGTCCTTGATGCAGGTGGCGGGCCTCGAATGAGGGAACCGCAATCAGCGTGGCATTAAGGTCGTCGAGAGCGGCCTGAAGGCGGAGCAGATTTTCCGGTTCGGCCAGAATGGCCAAGTCAACGTCACGGCTAAATTCCGCAGCTCCGTAAAATACGCAAGCCTGGCCGCCCATCAGCAGGCAGCGGACACCATGACGCTGCATCGAAAAAAGGACTGTCTGTGTCGGGTTCGGGTTCAAGGGTGCCTCCAAGTAAGAGGAATGTGGACCAAAGGCGGCCGGACTCCTGCCAGCGTTGCTCGGGAGTCATGGAATACCAATCCAGCCATTCCGGTGAAATATCAGCTTGTTCCATTTCGCGTGCGAGCATGGTGGCAGTCTCCGGATTTGCAAGACAGGAAGCAGAATCATGGCATACGCGAGTCAGCGAAGTCCTAGTCTGCGTGCTTTTCCTAGCAGTGGGGAGAGCCTTTGTAGCGTCGCTCTGTGAGCGTCGGGTCAATGGTGAGAGAAAGGGGAGTCCGAAAAGGTAGCGCTGCACCGCCGGGGCAGCAGCCAATGGGGGGAGAAAGGGAAGTCCAAGGGGAGCGGAACGGCTTTTGCTTGAGCAGGGCTTTCGCACCTCATTGGCGTGCGGACAGAATGTCCGCGGTCCGTGGGTAGCGCTGCCTTGATAAGGCAGCAGTCAATGGGTGGAGAAAGTTGAGTCCAAGAGAAGCGGAACGGAATTTAATTGGACATCTCTTTCTCACCTCATTGGCGTGCGCTTTTATCAAAAGCGCGCCACCGAGTGTCTCAAGCGATGATCCAAGGCGTGCTCGAAGCTGATGAGTTCGCGAATGAGTGCGTTGTAGCGGCTATGAGCGCCCGGACTTTCGGGGGAGAGTTGCCGGTAGAGATCAAGTTCGGCCCCGTCATCGAGCGGAACACACGAAGGGAGTAGGCCCGCTCGGCTGAGACGTGGTCTGGCGATTCGGACAAGGCAGGCCGGGACGCTCGGGCGGCCCTGTTGGAAATCCTGCAAACCTTGAAGGATTCGATCCGCACCGGGTAAGCCTGCAAGCAGTTCTGACGGGTTCGGGATCATGAATGGGAAGTTTGACAAAAGGCTTCAACCACGGAGCGGAATGATCCGGGGTCGAGGGCGGGGTAACGGATCAATTGCGGCTCGATCCGCACGAATTGTTGCCACAGGAGGTCGCGTGTGATGAGGCCCGTATGGAGCATGGCATCAACATCGGTGAGATCGCGGGTGTGGCCTCGTTCCAGTTTTGAGAGTGCCTGGCTGAAGGGATCGTAATGGTAGAAATCGATCAGGCCATGGCGGGCGATGAACAGGCTTCTTCCTCGCCAGTTTGGAAGCTCGGGGATGAAATCAGAGGGGCAGGCCAGTTCGATGTTTACGGCGAGTTCGTCCTTCAGGACGGCAATCGCCTCAAAGAATCCGCTTGGTTCGGGGTCGGCCTTCAAGTCGACATCCACGGTCATGGGCCGCCAACCGTGAAGGAGTGCGGTGGCACCGCCTGTGAGATAGATGTTCCCAGCGCCTTTCACTCGGTGCCCCATCGCAACCATGAGGGATTCCAGTTTTTCAAGGTGGAGGGGTGGACGCATTGTCGGGAGGCGGGTGGTCAGCGGTCAGCACGGTAGCGCTGGTTTGATAAGGCAGCAGACCGTGTGAGGCGAATGGTGAGCTGAAGGTAGCGCGCCACCGCCGAGAGAAAGGTGAGCCCAAGAGGAGTGTAAATGGTAGCGCTGCACCGCCGGGGCAGCAGTCAATGTGGGGAGAAAGGTGAGTCCAAGATTAGTGGAACGGAATTTGATTGGGCGGGGCTTTCTCGGCTCATTGGCTGGCGGACTGAAGGCCGCGGTCCGTGAAGAACTTTCAACTTTCAACTTTCAGCATTTCCATTTCCGCGCGGGTGAGCAGTTGGGCGACGAGGGCTCCGGTGGTGAAGGGTTTCCAGCCGAGCACGTGATGGGCCTTGGCGGGATCGCCGACGAGGCGGTGGCTGTCGACGCGGCGGAAGAATTTGGGATTCACCCGCATCAAGGTTTTTCCGGTGGCTGAGTCGGTGGCGGTTTCGTCTTCCCCGGCACCGTGGAAGTTCAGGGTGATTCCGGCTTCGAGAAATGCGGCAGCCGCGAAATCCCGGACGGTCGTGGAAGTGCCGGTAGCGAATACGAAGTCGTCCGCCACGGAATGTTGGAGGGTGAGCCACATTGCCTCGACAAATTCGGGGGCGTATCCCCAGTCGCGCTCGGAATCGAGGTTGCCGAGTTCCAGAATTTCCCCGCTGCCAGCCTGGATCCGGGCGACGGTGGAGGCGATCTTGCGGGTAACAAAACTCTCACCGCGGCGGGGTGACTCGTGGTTGTAGAGGATGCCGTTCACCACGAACATGCCGTGGGCCGCACGATAGACACTGCACAGGTTCGTCGCGAAGGCCTTGGCGCAGCCATAAGGGTTGACCGGACGGAATGGGGTTTCCTCGGTCTGGGGGAAAAGTTCCGGAACACCGAAGAGCTCGGAAGAGGCGGCGTGGAAAAAACGGGGTGGGTTTTCCAAGTCCCGACAGATTTCCAACAGCGAGAGCGTGGCGACGGCGGTCTCGGAGACGGTGGACTCGGGGATCTCAAAGCTGAGCCCGACGTGGGACTGGCCGGCGAGGTGATAGAACTCGTGCGGACGGATCTTGGAGATGATGCGGCGGAGGGTGGTTTGGTCGCCAAGGTCGGCGTAGTGAAGTTCCAGGGGCTTGCCCTCACGCCGCAGGTGTTCGATGCGGGTGCGGTTGAACTGGCTGGACCGACGGACGAGGCCGTGGACCGCGTATCCCTTGTCCAACAGGAATTCCGCGAGATAGGATCCGTCCTGGCCGGTGATGCCGGAAATAATGGCGCGTTTCATGAAGTGGGCGGCGGGGGAATGGTGGATGTAAAAGGTAGCGCTGCACCGCAGGGGCAGCAGCCAATGGGGGGCGAAAGGGGAGCCCAATGTGAGCGGAACGGAATTCGCTTGGGCACTTCTTTCGCACCTCATTGGCTGGCGGACTGAAGGCCGCGCTCCGTGGGTGGCGCTGCCTTGATAAGGCAGCAGCCAATGGGAGGTGAAAGGTGAGCCCAAGGGGAGCGGAACGGAATTCGCTTGGTCGGTTCTTTCGCACCTCATTGGCTGCCCTCTCGGCGAGAGGGCGCTACCTGGTCATTCGCGCCTCATTGGCGTGCGCTTTATCAGAAGTGCGTCTTAAGGCGGTTCATTCGCCGCTCATTGGCATGCGGACAGAATGTCCGCGGTCCGTCTAAGTGACTCGTCGAGACGCTGCCGCCCTTGGTCGTAGGTCTGGAGAGACGCTGACCTTCCCGCAAAGCATTGGATTTCATACCGGGAGCGAGGCAACTCCCTTGGGATAAGTCTGGTTTAGCTGCCCTATTGTTCAAGAAAAAATGAACAAAGATAGAGACGTCGTTCCACGAGGTGGATGGCGTGTGATCGCGCGAGCACTCGGGGGTGTGCGGCCTTGCCAAAGCTGGGGAAAAAGGCGAGCTTCCCTGCCGAATGGAAATCCTACGCAAGACATTGGCACACCGGAACGTGCGGATCGGATTGGTTCTTCTCTTGGTGGCGGGACTGGTCGGTGGCTGGGTGGCGTGGAAAACGGGTGTCGATCTGGCGAGCCTGAAGGAGGCTTGGACGAAGTTGAACGACTACCTGGTGAGGCATCCGGGAGCCCTGTTCCTCGCTTTGGTCTTCCTCCCGGGTTTGCCCATTCCGACGAGCGCCCTGCTTTTTACCGCCGGTGTGGTCTGGCGCCATGATCCGGTGATGGCGGTGTCATTGTCGATGTTGGCAATCACGCTCAATCTGACCTGGACTTACTGGCTGTCAGCAGGCCCGGGCCGGCGTCTGGTCGAGAAAATGCTGGCCGCCACTGCAATTCAGATTCCGGATCTGCCGCGGGGAGATCATTTGAGACTGATCCTGGTGCTCAAGCTGACTCCCGGGATTCCATTCTTCTTCCAGAACTATCTGTTGGGGTTCCTGCGTGCTCCGTTCATGCTCTATCTGCCAGTTTCCATCCTTTGTAACGGGATCGTCGGCACGGGTTTGATCCTGAGTGGCGTGGGCGTGGGGGATGGGAATCTGAAGTGGGCGATCTGGGGGATTTCCATGATCGCGCTCGGCGTGGTGCTCACCCAGCTGGTCCGCGGCTGGCTGGCGAAGAAAAAAAAGCGGCTGGTGGTCAAGGAGCTTGAAGAGCCGCAAGTCTGAGGGGGAGGCGAACATCGAACATCGAATGGGAGAGGAAGGCGGAAGTCCGCGATCCGTGGGTAGCGCTGCCTTGATAAGGCAGCAGCCAATGAGAGGTGAAAGATTAGTCCAAGAGGAGCGGAACGGCATTCGCTTGGACACCTCTTTCGCACCTCATTGGCTGCCCTCTCGGCGAGAGGGCGCTACCTGATCTTTCTCATTTCATTGGCATGCGCTTTTATCAAAAGCGCGCTAGCTGTCAGCGGCTGCGGCCTGCTCCGCTTTGCGTTTTTCTCGGTCGGCTTGGAAGGCCAGGGTGAGGTTCTCGGCTTCTTCCAGCCACTGGAGCTTTTCGCGGAATGTGGAATGCAGTCCAATCAGCAGTGTGTGCAACTCGGCTCCCTCTGCCGTGCACCATTGCCAACCTGGATGATCTTGGAGAGAAGGTTGCATCAGGGTCTGAAGGGTTCAATTTTGCGCAATGCGCTCACATCCAACAGGTCTTTTTCCCTTCCTGCATCGATCTTCATTTGGATCAGTGATTCATAACAAAGGACTGGGATCTCAACCGATGCGCCAATCGAAAACCGGACAGTTCTTGCCCATTCCGTCGTGAAGTCGAACGGCTCGTAAACAAACACATCAAGTGGTGTCCGCCGGTGTTCGTCACTCCAAAGTTTTAGAACCAACATCGACTTTTCGCTCCTCCAAATCTCTCTGTTTTCAGCTTTGGCAAAATCTTCGGGACTGATCGGTATCGCGGGTGTATACCCCACTGCAATGAGGGCATTGAGAGCTCGGGTGATGTTTTCCGGCTCCAGTCCAATTACGAGGTCGACATCGTGGGTGAAGCGTTCGTAGCCGTGGGCATTCACCGCCAATC
This sequence comes from Akkermansiaceae bacterium, assembly GCA_031425955.1. GTDB lineage: Bacteria > Verrucomicrobiota > Verrucomicrobiia > Verrucomicrobiales > Akkermansiaceae > Luteolibacter. The sequence continues at coordinate 33,365 of JANPKJ010000090.1, forward strand.
CGCCAACGACGATGTACTGGACTTTAGCATCGTTCAATGCGCGGGCGATTGCTTCGACACTGCGGAGTTCCATAAGCAGAATAAACGCTGAAAAACCGGGAGCTGAAAAGCTGAAACAACGCGCGGCAAAAGCTCGGATTTCAGTTTTTCAGCATTTCAGCTTTCACCTCACACGATCATCCCCGCGGCGACGGTTTCGTTCGTACCGGGATCGATGAGGATGAAGGAACCCGTGATCCGGTTGCGGCGGTAGGAGTCGTGGATCAGCGGAACCGCGGTGCGCAGGGTAATGCGGCCGATGTCGTTCATGGAAAATCCGGTGACGCCCTCGATCTTGTGAAGGGTGTTGATGTCCACGTGGTACTTCACGTCCTGGATGATGGCCTTGGTCTCCTGGGTGGTGTGGCGGATGACCAACTTCGCCTTGGGTGGCATCGGTTTGTTGGAAAACCAGCAGATCATTGCCTCGATGTCCTGTGAGACGAGGGGTGGATTGTTCGACTTCACCAGGGTGTCGCCGCGCGAGATGTCGATCTCTTCGGTGAGTGTGATGCAGACGGACTGTGGGGCAAACGCTTCCTCCAACTCTCCATCCGGACTGTGGATCGCCTTGACGCGGGTCTTGAATCCGGAGGAAAGCACGGTCACTTCGTCGCCGGGTTTAAAAACTCCGCCGGCGACGCGTCCGGCGTAGCCGCGGAAGTCGTGCCACTCGTCGCTCATCGGGCGGATCACCCACTGCACCGGGAAACGCGCGTCGACGTGATTCTCCTCGCCGCCGACGTAGACGTGCTCGAGGTGATAGAGAAAGGTCGGCCCCTGGTACCAGGGCATGTTCTCGGACTTGTCGACCACGTTGTCGCCATTGAGCGCGGAGATCGGGATGTCGGTGATTTCCACGATGTTGTCGAGGCGCGAGGCGAAATCGCGGTAGTCCTGGATGATCTTGTTATAGACCTCCTCGGAGTAATCCACGAGGTCCATCTTGTTGACGGCGATGACGAGGTGCTGGATGCGCAGCAGGTTCGCGATGAAGCTGTGGCGCTTGGTCTGCTCGATGACTCCCTTTCGTGCGTCGATGAGAATGATGGCGAGGTTCGCGGTGGAGGCCCCGGTCACCATGTTACGGGTGTACTGGGTGTGGCCGGGAGTGTCGGCGATGATGAATTTCCGTTTGGGCGTGGCGAAATAACGGTAGGCGACGTCGATGGTGATGCCTTGCTCTCTCTCGGCCTTCAGTCCGTCGGTTAGCAGCGCGAGGTTGACGTTTTCATCGCCGCGGCGGCGGGATGATTCCTCCATGGCCTCGAGCTGGTCCTCGAAGATGGATTTGGAATCATAAAGAAGGCGGCCGATGAGGGTCGATTTGCCGTCATCGACGGAGCCGGCGGTGGTGAAGCGGAGTAGGTCCATGTGGGTAAAGCTGAAAGTTGAAAGCTGAAAACTGAAACGGGAGATCAGGGAGTGGTTAGGGCGAGGGCGGCCTGCCATTCGGTTTCGAGATGACGTCGGGCAATGTGTGCGGAGAGTGTGACTTGATCGATTTCGGACGGGGATTCGATGAGCATGGAAGCGATATCCCGCAGGTGTTTCGACGAATTTCCCTCGCGGTAGAATTCAAGTTTACGGATGATGACGTATTCAGGAGAAGCGAATGACACTTGCTGTCCGTCAATGTCGAGGAAGCGCGCCTCTTTCATTCCCCACTTCTGAAGGGGGTCGGCACCGACCAGATAGATATCCGCTTTGAGCATGGTCGACTGGCTGATGATGTTGAAGTGTCCCCGGCTGCCGCGCAGCAGTTCGGTTTCAATCACTTCGACGGGAGGCAGATAGAAATCCGCTTCGGGAAATGCGTCCACCAGTTTGGGAATCTCGCCGGACGTGATTTCCAATACGACATCGACGTCGTTGGTGAGTCGCGGTTCACCATAGACCATGGACGCCACGGAGCCGGTGATGAAATACCGGATGCCATGCTCGTTGAGTGGGCGGATGAATGTATCGATCAGCTCAATCATGCAGGAGGAAAAAGCGACGGTTCAGTTCGTGGACCAACCTAGCCTCCGTCCAGTCCGGGTGGACCCGCTTCAAGGCCGCGAGTTTTACCTTGCGGGCCGTTGCGTAGAGCATCGATGCCACGCGGAGTTTTTGAGTCGCGTTTGGTTTGGGTGGAGACATGGAGGTAAATGCTGAGATTCTGAAATGCTGAAAAGCTGAGAGAAGATGCCAAGGACTGAGTGAAATCTCAGCGTTTCCGCATTTCAGTTTTCAGCTTTTCTTCAAAAGTATCCTTCTTTCTTCCTGTCTTCCATGGCGGTTTCCGAGCGTTTGTCGTCGGAGCGGGTGCCGCGTTCTGTCTGGCGGGCGGCGGCGACTTCGGCGATGACTTCGTCCAGATCCGAGGCGGTCGATTCGACGGCACCGGTGCAGGTGGCATCGCCGATGGTGCGGAAGCGGACGATCTTGCGTTCGACCGGTTCGTGATCCTGCGGCTTGAGGAACTTGGTCACGGCGAGCAGCGAACCGCTGCGCTCGAAGACGTCGCGTTCGTGGGAGAAGTAAATCGATGGCAGCGGGATTTTCTCGCGCTTGATATACATCCAGATGTCCATCTCGGTGAAGTTGGACAGCGGGAAGACGCGGAAGTGTTCGCCGGGATTCTTGCGGCCGTTGAAGAGGTTCCAGAGTTCAGGGCGTTGGTTTTTCGGATCCCATTGGCCGAAGTCGTCGCGGTGGGAAAAGAAGCGCTCTTTGGCGCGGGCTTTTTCCTCGTCGCGACGGCCACCGCCGAGGCAGGCGTCGTATTGGTTCTTCTCGATGGTATCGAGCAGGGTGACGGTCTGGAGTTTGTTGCGGGAAGCGGTCGGGCCCTTTTCCTCGACGACGCGGCCGGTATCGATGGATTCCTGCACGGAGCCGACAACGAGGGACGCGCGGATGAGTTCCACAAACTCGTCGCGATAGGTCATGGTTTCCTCGAAATTGTGTCCGGTGTCGATGTGGACGAGCGGAAACGGCATGCGCGCCGGCCAGAACGCCTTGCGGGCGAGCCAGGCCATGACGATCGAGTCCTTACCGCCGGAAAAAAGCAGCGCGGGGTTCTCAAACTGCGCCGCGGTTTCGCGGAGAATGAAGATGGCTTCGGCTTCGAGCTGGTCGAGTTGGCTGAGTTGGTAGCTGGGCATGGTGGGTAGAGCGGAAATTTAGAAAGCGGAAAGCTGAAAGGGTGGGGGAGGCGGGGAGGGGATAGGTCTGTGGACTAGCTGGGTCAAGAATTAATTATCATCTTGGGTGGGATGGTAATGTTTTTGGACGTATTCTGATTTTCAATTGGTTCCGGCGAATTGGCAGGTCTCGGGGAAAATAAAAAAGCCGAAGCCCAAAGACTTCAGCTTGTTTTCACCTAAGGGAAACCGCCCGGTTCTCATCAGAGTGGTCGATGCGCGGTGATCCTCTCGCGGATCGCTTCCAGCAGCTCGAAAGCTGCGTCCTCGATGGTCGTCGATTCCGTATCAAGCGTGAGATCCGGGTCATGGGGCGGCTCGAATGAGCCGTCCTTGCCGGTGAAATGGGCGATTTCGCCGCGGGCGGCTTTGGCGTAGAGTCCTTTGACGTCGCGTTTCTCACACTCTTCGTAACTCGCCTTCACATAGACTTCGAAGAGGTCCTTGCCGAGTAGTCCGCGGGCGAGATCCCGCAGTTCGCCGCGCGGGGTGATTGCGGAGACGAAGGTGATGATGCCTTGGGAGACGAACACCCTGGCGACCTCCGCGACGCGGCGGATGTTCTCGAGGCGGTCCTGATCGGTGAATCCGAGGTTGGAATTGAGGCCGGTGCGCAAGTTGTCGCCGTCGAGGATGGTCGTGAAACGACCTTGCTGGTGCAGGACGCGCTCGGCCGCATTGGCGATGGTGGATTTCCCGGAACCGGACAAACCGCAAAGCCAGACGACCAAACCCCGCTGGCCGAGGAGGTTTTCTTTATCCTGGCGATGAAGGAAGCGGTGGAACTCAGGATGGATGTTCATGGGGTAGATGCTGAAATGCGGAAAAATGAAATGCTGAAGGAAGAGAGCGTCGGACAAAGATCGGCGCGGGAAAAGGAAAAAGCCGAAAGAATTTCAGCATTTCAGCATATCAGTTTTTTCCTCACAGCCCTTTTCCAATCACAAACGCATCGAACCCGTGGGCGACAAGTTTGTCGGCGGGCAGGATGGCGCGGCCGTCGAAGACGAAAGCGGGCTTGAGCATTAGATCGTAAATCCGCGGCAGGTCGAGCGTGCGGAATTCGTCCCACTCGGTGAGCGTGGCGAAGGCGTGGGCTCCGGTCACGGCGGCATAGGGGTCGGCGCAGATTTCAACGTTGGTAACGATCAGATCCGGCGACACACCGGCGTCGACGAGGTCCTGCTGGATCGATTTCGCGCTGACCTGAGGATCGTAGATCGCCAGATGGGCTCGCTCATGGAGGAGGTCGCGACAGACTTGGATGGCGGCGGACTCGCGGGTGTCGTTGGTGTCCTTCTTGAAGGCGAACCCGAGGATACCGATGCGCTTGCCGTTGACTGTGTTATAAAGAGTGCGGACGATTTTCTCGACGAAGCGGCTTTTCTGCCAGTCGTTGAGATGCACCACTTGGCGCCAATATTCGGCGGCGTGGGGCAGGTTGAAGGAATCGCAAAGGTAAACGAGATTGAGGATGTCCTTCTGGAAACACGAGCCGCCGAAGCCGACGGAGGCTTTCAGGAACTTCGGGCCGATGCGCGAGTCCATGCCGATGGCGCGGCTGACTTCGTCGACGTCGGCCCCGGTGGCTTCGCAGAGGGCGGAAATCGAATTGATCGAGGAAATCCGCTGGGCGAGGAAGGCGTTGGCCACAAGCTTGGAAAGCTCGGACGACCAGAGGTTGGTGGTGAGGATTCGCTCGCGGGGAATCCACTTGGCATAGACCGAGGCAAGCGCCTCGACCGCAGCAATCCCTTCGGTCGTGGTTTCGCCGCCGATGAGGATCCGGTCCGGACACTCGAGGTCGGCGACGGCGGTGCCTTCCGCGAGGAACTCGGGATTGGATAGAACCTGGAACGTCGCGCCATGTGGCGAATTCGCTGCCAGAATGGATTTGATCGCGATCGCGGTCTTCACCGGGATCGTGCTTTTTTCGACGATGATTTTATGGCCTTCGGAAACCTCGGCGATCAGGCGGGCGGCGGATTCGATATAACGCAGGTCCGCCGCGCGGCCGGCGCCGATGCCGTAGGATTTCGTGGGGGTGCCGACCGAGACGAAGATCAAATCCGCGCCGGCGATGGCGGAGCGGATGTCGGTGGTGAAATGCAGGTTCCGGCCGATGGCGGAGGCGACGACCTCGCTGAGGCCGGGCTCGTAGACCGGGAGGGTATCCGAATTCCAGGCGGCGATGCGGGCTTCGTTCATGTCCGCCACGGTGACCTGGATGTCAGGGCACTTTGCGGCGATCATGGCCATGGTAGGACCGCCGACATAGCCGGCGCCGAGGCAGCAGATAGATTTAATAGACATGTTTTCTGGCTGGTGTGTGGTTGGGGGGAGGTGAGAATGGTTCACCCTCGGGGATTGTCCCGGAGGAGATGATAGAGGAAAAGCGAGTTGTAGGTGAAGTAGCGTTTGAAAAGCCGGCGCGGTTCCATGGAGACGCGATAGGCCCACTCGAGGCCGAGTTTTTGGATCATCGGCGGAGCCTGGCGGACTTCCCCGGCGTGAAAGGCAAACGCCGCGCCGATGCCGAAATAGACGCCCGGTGGCAGGCGGTCCTTGTTGCGGGCGATCCACAATTCCTGCTTGGGACAACCAAGCCCCACCCAGATCAGATTGGCCCCCGAAGTGCGGATCTTCTGCGCAATGAGGTCGAATTCACTCTCCGGCCACTCGTCGAACGGCGGCGAATGGGTTCCGGCGATGACGACACCGGGAAACCGGTCAGCGAAGGTTCCCGTGAGTTTGTTCAGCGTGCTTTGTTTGCCACCGAGAAGGAAGTGTTTGAAATCCGCCTGCCTGCCGTCGGTGGCTTTGAGTGTTTCCAGCATCAAGGTCGGTCCGTAGACGCGAGCGGTTAGTTTTTCGTCCGCCGTGAGTCTCGAGTTGAGCGCCCAAACGAGCGGCATGCCGTCCGGGCAGATCAAATCGAAGCGGCGCATCGCCTCGCCGAAGTCCTCGTCGGTGCGGGCGAGCGCGGCGACGTGGGTATTAGCCGCTTCCACCGCGTAGGCGCGGTCGGCGAGCCGGGCATGGGCGAGGATCCATTCCACCGCTCGGGCATAGGTGGTCGCCGCGACGGGCAGACCGATGATGGGGATGGATTTCAAATCTGGGAAAATCACTCCTCGGAAACCGACACGCGATGGCCGTGGGCCTTGAGCAGCGAGTGGCGGCGGGCGACATCGAGGTCGTGGGCGACCATCTCGGCGCACATTTCCTCAACGGTGATTTCCGGAACCCAGCCCAGTTTTTCCTTCGCTTTGGTAGGGTCTCCGAGAAGCGTTTCCACCTCCGCGGGGCGGAAATAGCGCGGATCGACCTTCACGATCACATCGCCCACGGAGACTGCCGGGGCTTTGGCCGGGTCGACGACCTTGGTGACGGTGGCGATTTCCTGCTCGCCCACGCCGGAGAATGCCAGTTCGATGCCGGCTTCAATCGCCGATAGCTTGACGAACTCGCGCACCGAAATCTGCTTGCCGGTGGCGATGACGAAGTCCTCGGCGGATTCCTGTTGGAGCATCATCCACTGCATGCGGACGTAGTCCTTGGCGTGGCCCCAGTCGCGAAGGGAGTCCATATTGCCGAGAAACAGGCAGGACGAGAGGCCCTGGGCGATGTTTGCGATGGCGCGAGTGATCTTGCGGGTGACGAAAGTCTCGCCGCGGCGCGGGGACTCGTGGTTGAAGAGAATGCCGTTGCAGGCATACATGCCGTAAGCTTCGCGGTAATTCACCGTGATCCAGTAGGCATACATTTTCGCGACGGCGTACGGCGAACGCGGGTGGAACGGCGTGGTTTCCTTCTGCGGGATTTCCTGGACGAGACCATAGAGCTCGGAAGTGGATGCCTGATAGAAACGGCAGGTTTTTTCCATGCCCAGAAAGCGGATGGCTTCCAACAGGCGCAGCGTGCCGATGGCGTCGACATCCGCCGTGTATTCGGGCGCTTCGAATGAAACGGCGACGTGGGACTGCGCGCCCAGGTTGTAGACCTCGTCCGGCTTCACCTCGCTGAGGATGCGGGTGAGGTTGGAGGAATCCGTGAGATCGCCGTAATGCAGGCGGAAGCGCGAGTTCTCGACGTGCGGATCCTCGTAGATGTGGTCGATCCGCTGGGTGTTGAAAAGGGAGGCGCGGCGTTTGATGCCGTGAACTTCGTAGCCTTTTTCGAGGAGGAACTCCGCGAGGTAGGATCCGTCTTGTCCGGTGATGCCGGTGATGAGGGCGCGTTTCATAATGAGTAAGGTGGGTGGTCTACAGACGGGCGGCTCCCGTTGCAAGCGTCGAGAGAAAATCCTGGTAGGCCGTGGCGAGGCCGGTTTCGAAGGGCATTCCCGGGGTCCAGCCGGTGGCTTTGATCCGTGAAATGTCCATCAGCTTGCGCGGCGTGCCGTCCGGCTTGGAGGGGTCGGTCAGGATTTCTCCGGTGTAGCCGACAGTCCTGGCGACGAGGGAGGCGAGCTCGAGGATCGTCACGTCGTCGCCGACGCCGACATTCACCCAGTCGGGCGGTGAATCCAGCGAGAGCAGATGGAAACAGGCGGTGGCCAGGTCGTGGACGTGGAGGAACTCGCGGCGCGGGGTGCCGGTGCCCCAGATGGTGACGGAGGTGTCGCCGCGTTCTTTCGCCTCGTGGAAGCGGCGGATCAGCGCCGGGATGACGTGGGAGTTCTCCGGGTGATAGTTGTCGCCAGGGCCGTAAAGGTTGGTGGGCATCGCGCTGTGATACATCAGCCCGTGCTGGGCGCGGTAGTGCTGGCAGAGTTTGAGGCCGGCGATCTTGGCGATCGCGTAGGCCTCGTTGGTGCACTCCAGCGGTCCTGTCAGGAGGCAGTCCTCGGTCATCGGCTGGGGAGCCAACTTCGGATAGATGCAGGAAGACCCGAGGAAAAGCACACGCGGCACCTCGGCGCGACGGCTGCCCTCCACGAGGTTCGTGGCGATCATGAGGTTCTCGTAGATGAAGTCCGCCGGATAGGTCGAGTTCGCGTGGATGCCACCGACCTTGGCGGCGGCGATGATGACGATATCGGGTTTTTCGTCGGCGAGGAAATCGAAGACGGCGCTCTGGTCAAGCAGGTCAAGTTGATCCCGGGTGGTGGTGACGATTTGATAGCCGCCGAGTTGCTTCGCTTCGCGCACGAGGGCGCTGCCGACCATGCCGCGGTGCCCGGCGATGTAGAGTTTCTTCATGAGTTGGATCCGTATCGGGAAATGAGTTTATCGGCTTCAGTCAGTGCCATGGCGGTGACTTGGTCCATGTTGTAGTAGCGGTACCTGGCGAGGCGGCCGATGAAGCTGGTGTGGGTTTCGCAGGCGGCGAGGCCGGAGTAAAGTTGATAGGCAGCGCTGGCTTCCGGCGCGGGCACCGGGTAAAACGGCTCGTCATCCGGTGTCCAGTCCTTGGGGAACTCGCGGACGATGGTGGTTGCGGCCACCTGCTGGCCGGTCGCGTGCTTGATCTCGACGATGCGAGTGAACGGGATTTCCGGATCCGGATGGTTCACCTGCATCGCGGGCTGCCAGAATCCGCGTTTGCCGGATACCGCCTCGCGGGACGTCAGTTGCTCGGCGGAAAACGATTCGGGTTCGAAGCGCAACGAGCGGTAGGGCAGGGCTCCGAAGCTACGGTCGTAGAACTCGTCGATCGCGCCGGTGAAGACGAGGTGCTTGTGGCTCCAGCGGGCGCGGGCTTCCTTCAAATCGACCCCCAGATGGAGTTCCACGCCGGGAGAGGCGTTGAGCATGGTTTCAAAAAGCGCCGTATAGCCGCGCTTCGGCAGCGCCTGGAACGATTCGGATAGGTAGCGGTCGTCGCGGTCGGTGCGGACGGGGATGCGGCCGCAGACGGAGGCGTCGAGTTCGCGCGGGTGGCGGTTCCACTGCTTGCGCGTGTAGCCTTCGAAAAACAGCTCGTAAAGTTCGCGGCCGACCTTGGAGATGATGACTTCCTCCGAGTTTGCCGGCTCAGAAACCGGGATGCGGGTCCGCTCCAGCCATGCGGAGAACTCGGCGGTGCTGGATGCGCGACCGAGGTATTCCTCAAAGGTATTGAGATTGATCGGGAAGCTCCAATAGCGCCCTCGGGTGTGGCTCTTGATGGTATAAGCCACCTCGTGCCAGTCGGTGAATGCGGACAGATAATCGACGATCCGCGGCGAATTGGTGCGGAAATAATGGGGGCCGTAGTGGTGGACGAGCACTCCTGAGGCATCGACGCCGTCATGGGCATTTCCACCGAAGTGGCTGCGGCGGTCGACGACCACGCACTTCCAACCGGCGGCGGACAACCGCTCGGCGATGACCAGCCCGGAGAATCCCGCGCCGACGATCAGGAAGTCGGTGGTGTGGTCGGCTACCAAGGAGCGTGGGTTCTAACGGTGTGGCCGCCACGCTGCCGCCCTTGGTCGATCGCTCCGAAAGGGAGGGAAACCACGGATGGGGGATTAAAAGGGGACATGGACATCGTGCGAGCAGCAAAACCGCGCTGATGGCCGCGGCAAGTATTTATCGAAAGGCCAACAGTAGGAGTAACGCAATCACGTGGGAAATCGCCGGATTTCAAGGAGTTGGCCGCCGGGGCAGGAGAATGGAAAAGAGGTCCATGTCGACCGCTTGGGGGTTTCCGAGGAACTCAATCAGGATTTTCACCCGCTCCGTAGCACTCGGAACTGCGATGACGGTGCCCTGCATGCCCTGGAACGGCCCAAAAGCGACCTCCACTTCATCGCCAATCTCGATGACCGGGGTGAGGGTGACCAGTTCCTCCACCTCGGCTCCCTTGCGGCTGAGGATTTCCCGTTTCATCGCTTCCACGAAAGACTCGGGGACCGGCGGGATTTCCGGGCCGAAGCGCACCAATCCGCGGACGCCCTGGCAGAACGTGACGGCCCGCTCCATTTCCGACATGCAGAACTTCGCGAGAACGTAGCCCGGGAACATCGGCTCCACCCACCAGATCTTGCCCCGGCGGGTGGCTTTGCGATAGCGGAGTCGGGGGCAAAAAACCTCGACTCCTTCAAGTTCACGGAGGTGGCTGGCGGCGATGTGCTCACGTTTCGTCTGGCAACGAACGCAAAACCATTCGGGAACATGGGTGGAAGGGGAAGTCATTGACCGAGAAGTTTTTGGAGCACGGGCAGCACCCTGCCGCCGCTGCGCATCCAAGTGTCGAGTCGCTCGACGCGCTCACTGAGAAATTTCCTGCGTTCGGGATCATCGATGTCCCGGGCCTTTTCCGCAAGGTGGCCGATTTTGGTTTTTCCGCTCTCCAAGTGGGGGCGGACCTGTTCGCGGATGAATCCACCGGCCAGTCGCTTGAGCTCGATGGCCGGTTCGTAATAGGTGCGGCGCTCGGCTCCACCATCCGTCTCGCGGACGGCACCCAGATTTTTGAGCATTCTCAATCCCTGACTGGCCGAGCCCTTGCTGATGTGGAGCCGCCTGACAAAGTCGTCCAAGGACAGACCCGTCTGCGAAACAAACAGTAGGCCGTAAATTTCTCCGATGGAACGAGGCAGGCCGAGAACGCGCACGCCATCGACGAACATGTCCACCACCTGGCGTTCCACGGGGTCCAGTTCGTGTTGATCGCCATCCAGCAGATCGTTCATGGGCCGGACAGTAGGTAGCGTTTGTGGTTTGTTCAATCTAAATTGAACGGTTGCAAAACCCGATGGTCCGGACAGCTTTCTCTCTGGTCGGAATCTTGCAGCTCGGATCCTCCTTGATCCTTCGGCGAATTCCTGATTGTTCTTCGCCGCATGCGCATACTGATCACCGGCGGAGCGGGTTTTTTGGGTTCCCATTTGTGTGAACGCCTACTTGGCGAGGGCAACGAGATTATCTGTCTGGATAACTTTTTCACCGGAAGAAAGCGGAACATCGCACACCTGATGGACAATCCGTATTTCGAGCTCGTCCGCCATGATGTCACTGAACCCTTCAAATACGAAGTCGATCAGATTTATAATCTGGCCTGCCCCGCCTCGCCGCCGCACTACCAGCACAACCCGATCAAGACGACCAAGACCTCGGTGATGGGCGCGATCCACTGCCTGGGCCTGGCCAAGCGCACCGGGGCCCGGGTATTTCAAGCGTCCACGTCCGAAGTATATGGTGATCCCGACGTGCATCCGCAGCCGGAATCCTACCATGGCAATGTGAACCCGATCGGCATCCGGGCCTGTTATGACGAGGGAAAACGCTGCGCGGAAACCTTGTTTTTCGACTATCACCGCCAGAACCAGGTGGACATCCGGGTGGTCCGGATTTTCAACACGTATGGCCCGAGGATGCTGCCGAACGACGGTCGCGTGGTCTCCAATTTCATCGTGCAAGCGATTCAAGGGGAAGACCTTACAATTTATGGTGACGGCAGTCAGACACGTTCGTTTTGCTACGTGGACGATTTGATCGAGGGCTTCATCCGCCTGATGAACCATCCGACGCTTACCGGTCCGGTGAATATTGGAAATCCCGGCGAATTCACCATGCTCCAGCTGGCGGAGATGGTTCTCAAGAAAGTCGGTGGACCTTCGAAGATCACTCACCTGCCGCTCCCGGGAGACGACCCGAAGCAGCGTAAGCCCGACATCACCTTGGCACGCAAAGAGCTTGGCTGGGAACCGACGATTTCCTTGGAGCAAGGTCTCGAACCGACGATTAGTTACTTTCGCAAACTACTGGTGGAGTGAGGGTTGTGGTCGGGTCGGCTGGTAGGTCCAAGGGTTTCACGTTTCCTGATAATTCGCGGATGCCGGATCCGTATCCGACGCCAGATGAACCGAATTTTGACGCTGATTTTCCTGCTGCTGGCCATGGTGCCCGCGCAGGCCGGTTGGCAATCGATGCTCGACGGCAAGGATCTGGACGGTTGGTCGGGGGATCCCCGCTTGTGGCGGGTGGAGGATGGCGTGATCGTCGGGGAATCCGATGATGCGGACAGGAGGGTGGGGGATAATTCCTTCCTCATTTGGCAAGGGGGCGAGGTGGGGGATTTCGAGCTCGAATTCCAAGCCCGTGTCACTGGCGGAAACAATTCCGGTGTGCAATACCGCAGCAAGGTTCTCGATGCCGGCCGGTGGACCGTCGGCGGATACCAGATGGACCTGCATCCCAAGCCCTCCAATCTTGGAATGTTGTATGAGGAGCAGGGACGCGGGATCGTCTGCGAGCGGGGCCAGCGGGTGAAACTCGAGGATAGGCCGAACGTGACGGGCACTCTGGAAGTGGCCGAGGTGGATCTCGCGGTGTGGAACTCCTATCGGATTGTGGCACAGGGCTTCGTGCTCCGGCATTTCGTCAACGGCAGGCTGGCTGCGGAAATCAAGGACATGCAGCCGGAAAAACGTGCGGCCAAGGGAGTCATCGCCCTGCAACTGCATGCCGGCCCCGCGATGAAGGCGGAGTTCAAGGACCTGCGGATCCAATGCGGCCAGAAATCGGAATCCGGTGGCACGCCGGCCGCCGTCTGGATCTGGAAAAACGCGACGCCGGAGGAGAAGGAAAAAGTCTATTTCCGGCGCGAGTTCCAGCTTCCTCCGAACATCGCCAGCGCCTCCGTCACGATGATCTGCGATGACGCGCACCTGCTTTATGTGAACGGCGAAAAACTCGGTGGCGGTAATGGATGGAACAACCCTCACATTTACGATGTGATGGCCCATCTCAAACCAGGAGGGCGCAACCTCATCGCCGTGGAAGGGCGGAACGAGCGTGGAAACGCCGGTCTCGCCCTGCGGTTCCGCGCCAAGCTCAAGGACGGAAAAAACCTCCACATCGTCTCGGATTCCAACTGGCGCTGCGTCACGGACCCGGTGGAAGGCTGGCAAAATCTGGATTTCGCCAGTGACAAGTGGCCCAAAGCCGTGGTCGTCGCCAAGATGGGGGACGCCCCGTGGGGCGCAGTGATGCCGCCGGAGACCGAATAACGGCTGCCGGGGAAACCCTCATTACCGGTGCTTTTCCACTGCCTCGGGGGCGTGCTCATGCTTGAACAACAGTGAAAAGGCGACGGCGATGACCAGCGCGTAAATCGCGAATGCCAGCCAGATCCCATGCCAGTCCTTGACCCCGCCGGTCGTGAAATACCGGTCGATGACGAATCCGCTCACCAGACTCCCGAAGATCGCTCCGAAGCCGTTGGTCATCATCATGAACAACCCCTGTGCGCTGGAACGAATCCGGGCGTCGGTGGTGGACTCGATGAACAACGAGCCGGAAATATTGAAGAAATCAAACGCCATCCCATAAACGACGCAGGAGAGCACGATCATCCACAACCCGGCACCAGGATCGCCATAGGCGAAAAACGCGAACCTCAAAACCCAGGCGAACATGCTGATCAACATCACCGTCTTGATGCCGAAGCGTTTCAGAAAAAACGGAATGGCGAGAATGAACAAGGTTTCGGAAACCTGCGAGATCGACATGATGATCGTCGAGTATTTCACCACTAGCGAGTCGCTGTATTCGGGGTTCGCCGCGAATTCCGAGAGGAACACATCGCCATACATGTTAGTCAGCTGAAGCGCGCCGCCGAGGAACATCGAGAAGACAAAGAACAGTGCGATCTTGTAATTTCCGAACAGTTTGAAAGCGCTCAACCCTAGCAGCTCGACCATCGGCGCACCCCTCACGGTCGCTTTCAGCGGCGGGCACTTGGGCAGGGTGAACGAGTAAACACCGAGCGCCACCGCGACTGCCGCCGCGATGTAGAACTGGTTCGCCGACGCCTTGTTTCCCGTCAGATTCGTCAACCACATCGCGGCGATGAACCCGATCGTCCCCCACACGCGAATCGGAGGGAAAACCTTGATCACGTCCATCCGGTTCGACACGAGAATGTGATAGGCGACCGAATTCGAGAGCGAAAGCGTGGGCATGTAGCAGAGCATCGCCGCGAAGATGACCCAGAAGAACGTGCCGGGGTTATTGACCATCGGGACGCACGCGAGAGCAATTCCGCCGAGGATGTGGAGGATGCCGTAGAGCCGCTCCGCATTCACCCAGCGGTCCGCGATGCTGCCGGTCAGCGGCGGCATGATGAGCGAGGCGAAACCCAAAGTGGAAAAAATCGCGCCAAACTCGGCACCGCCCCACTTCTTCGTGATGAACCAGTAATTGCTGACCGTGATCAACCACGCCCCCCAGACGAAGAACTGGAGGAAGCTCATGACGATTAGGCGGTTCTTGATTCCCATGGGTTTGCAGGGTTGGAGAAACCACGAAACGTGCCAAGTTCCTTGTCGTGGCGATCACCGGTCGCCAAGCCTCGTTCTTCTTCGCTCGCGGTGACCGGTGATCGCCGCTACACCTCAATACTCCCGCTGCAACAAGTGCGCCGCGATCTCCCGCAGGTGCAATCCCTTTTTCCTGAACGGCTCCAGCGAATCCATCGCCGCCTTCGTCAGTCGCGCGGCTTCCTTGCGCGATGCGTCCAGCCCTAGAATTGCCGGATAGGTCGATTTCTCAACCGCCTCATCCTTGCCCGCTGTCTTGCCTAACACCTCGGTGCTTTGCGTGACATCCAGAATGTCGTCGATCACCTGAAACGCCAACCCGAGCGCGTGGCCGAACTTCGTCAGCGCCTCCAGTTTCGCGGGCGACGCATTCGCCGTCATTCCGCCGAGCCGCAGCGAGGTGGTAAGCAGCGCGGCCGTCTTCGCCTCGTGGATGCGGACGAGATCGCGCTGGGTGAGGTTTTTCCCTTCGCCTTCGAGGTCCATCACCTGCCCGCCGATGAGTTTGCGACTGCCGCCGGTTTCCGCGAGTTCCGCGATGTACTCGCGGGCTCCGTAGCGTTTGCTCGCCGGAGTTTTGGCGAGCACGATGAACGATTCGGTGAGTAGCGCGTCGCCGCAAAGAACCGCCATCCCCTCGCCGTAAACCTTATGGCAGGTCGGCCGCCCGCGGCGCAGGTCGTCGTCGTCCATCGCCGGCAAATCGTCGTGGACCAGCGAGTAGGTGTGCATCAATTCCACCGCACACGCCGGAGCCAGTGCGTCGAAAATTTCCCCGCCACACGCCTCCGCAGCCGCCAGGCAAAGCACCGGGCGCAGGCGTTTTCCACCGGCGAAAACGCTGTAACGCATCGCCGCATGGATCGTCGCCGGGCGTTCCTTCCCCTTCGGAAGGAACGCATCCAAAGCCGCATCCACTTCAGCGGCGCGGGTGGCGAGGTAGGTTTTCAAGTCCATGGAGAGCAGTTGAGAGTTGAAGGTTGAGTGTTGATAGTTAAAAAGAATTCAGAGGCAGCCGATTTCATTTTCTGACTCTCAACTCTCAACCATCCACTCTCAACTTCTTCAAAGTATCTCCGCGATCTGCACCGCATTCAGCGCGGCGCCCTTGCGCACCTGGTCGCCGACGACCCACAGATCGAGCGCGTTGTCGAACACCAGGTTCTTGCGGATGCGGCCGACGAGGCAGTCGTCCTTGCCGGTGGTGTCGAGCGGCACCGGGAAGACGCGGTTCGCGATGTCGTCCACCACCTGCACTCCCGCCTTGCCCGCATACGCGGCGCGCGCCGCGTCGGCATCCACCGGACGCTCGAACTGAGCGGTAATCGACACCGAGTGCGACCGATAGACCGGCACCCGCACGCAGGTGCAGGACACCCGCAGTTCCGGCAGGTTCATGATCTTCCGGCCCTCGTTGAGCATCTTCATTTCCTCCTTGGTGTAGCCGTTGTCCGTGAACGCATCCACCTGCGGAATCACGTTGAAGGCGATCTGGCGCGGATAGACTTTCAAGGTCACCGGCTCACCCGAGTGGATCGACTTCATCTGCTCCTCCAACTCGACGATGCCCTGCGCCCCGGATCCGGAAACCGCCTGATAGGTCGATGCGATGATCGAGCGCAGCCCGAAAACGTCGTGCAGCGGCTTGAGTGCCATCAGCGAGATGATCGTTGTGCAATTCGGGTTCGCGATGATCCCGCGCGGTCGGTTATTCACGGCTTCCGGGTTGATTTCCGGCACCACCAACGGCACGTCGGCATCCATCCGGAAGGCGGAGGAATTGTCGATCACCACGGCGCCGGCCGCCGCGGCGGAAGGGCCGAATTCCAAGGAAATTCCGCCGCCCGCGCTGAAGAGCGCGATGTCGACGCCGGCGAACGAGTCGTGAGTGAGTTCCTCCACCACGATTTCCTCGCCGCGAAAAGTCATCTTTTTCCCGGCGGACCGAGCCGAAGCGAGCAGCTTCAACTTGCTGAGTGGGAAATTCCGCTGCTCGAGGCAGAGGAGCATTTCGACGCCGACGGCACCCGTCGCACCAACGATCGCTACATGGGGATGATTCATTTTCAATAGGCCGGCGTTTTTTGCCGGGGCGCGGAGCATACCCAGTTCCGCCATGCTGGCAACCGATTCGTTTCGCCGTTTGGCATCATGAATCCCGGGCGCTCAGCGGTCGCCGCCGGTTTCACGAATCGCGTTGGCAAGTTCCGCCCGATGTGTTTCCGGGATCGTGTTGTGTCGTCCGCCGGGGATTTCCCGGAGGGTGACGGCGGATTTTTGTTCCGCGGCGAGTTTTCGGCTCATCCAGACCGGGATCGCTTCGTCGTCGGTGCCGTGCAGGATGACCACCTTGCCGGGACCGCGGGCCGCGAGTTCCGCGAGGCGGGCGGGGTTGTCGAAGCGATGCCAGACGAGAAACCCTAACGGTAGGCCGGTGAGCACGCCGCTCATCTCCATGGTGCTCGTGAACGGCGAGACTAACACCCCCCGCTGCACCCCGAACTCGGTGGCGGCGATCAGGCAGGCGGCGCTGCCCAGGCTGTGCCCGAAAAACCGCAGGCGCTCCGGGTCCGGCGGTTCGCTCCAGCCCAATTCGCTAGCGGCGAGCGGCACGACTGTTTTGAGGGATTCTCGAATCCGGGTGGGATTTGGCGACCCTTCGCAATCGCCATATCCCGGGAAATCCACCAGCAGCCAGGCGTCACCCTGCGGCGCGTTTTCAGCGATCCACTCCGACCAGTCGAGGGCGACCGTGCCGTTGCCGCCGCAGAAGATCCACAGGTTGCGGGGAGACTTCAGGTTGCCTTGCAGGAACGCCCGTTGCTTGCCTTGTGAGGTCGTGAAATCGATCTTCTTTCCGGCGGTCCGTTGCTGCCAATCCGCGGTGATCCCTGCTGCATAGGGGCGCGGGAAATAGATGAACTGCGACTGGCAGCCTGCTAGTAAAAGCAGCGGGACCGCGGCGATGACTGGCAGAAATCGCAGGATTCCAAGATAGTGCCGGAGCAGGCTGGGGGTTTTTTTGCGGGCTTTCATCGGAGTTCGAGCCTCGCAGGTAGCTAGGGATCAGATCGACATTGCCTGGAATCCGCCATCCACGATCATTTCCATGCCGGTGATGAAGGATCCTGCCTTGGCGGAGGCTAACAACAAGGTCGCGCCGATGAGCTCCTCGGCATTTCCGAAGCGCGAGGCGGGAGTCTGGCGGAGGATGTCGAGCACGCGCGACTCGTCGAGCACCTTGCGGTTCTGCTCTGCGGGGAAGAAGCCGGGGACCAGCGTGTTCACGCGGATGTCCTTGTCCGCCCACTCGCGGGCGAGATTGCGGGTGAGGTTGTGCACTGCTGCCTTCGAAGCCGAGTAGGTGAAGACGCGGGAAAGCGGGTTGAGTCCTGAAATGGAGCCCAGGTTGATGATCGACGCCGGGCGCGCCTCATCCATGAAATACTGGCCGAAGACCTGGCAGGCGCGGAAGACCGCGGAGAGATTGGTGTCGATGATGCGCTGGTATTCCTCCTCGGTGATGTCGAGGAACGGGGTGGGGGAGTTGGTTCCCGCGCCGTTGATGAGGATGTCCACCTGGCCGGAGCGGTCGAGGACGGTTTCGAGGAGGGAGTGTAGGGATTCGCGGGAGGTCACGTCGACCGGGACGAAATAGCCTTTTCCGCCGTAGGACTCCACTTCGGCGAGACGTTTTTCGGCTTTTTCCGGGATACGGCCGCCGAGCACGACTTCCGCTCCGGCACGGGCAAGGCCGACGGCCATGGTGCCGCAGAGTTCGCCGGTGCCACCGATGATGACGGCGGTTTTTCCGGAAAGGTCGAAGAGGTCTTTAAGAAATGAAGCGGTCTGCATGTGCGAAGTTTTGAGGGAATCCCGGGTGGTGCCAAGCACGGAATCAGGGGATCGGTGTTGCGGGATGGTCGGACGACGTTCATTCTCACGGGGTGACGTTTGTTGGAAAAACCCCGTGGTTCGCCAGCGCATCCCGCCGGAAGCGGTGGTTGGTTGGCGTGTCGGGTGGGGCGGATTCCGTGGCGCTGCTGCATTTGTTGGTGGCGGAGGGGTTTCGCAATCTGGTGGTCTGTCATCTCGACCACCGCCTCCGTGGGCGGGCGTCAACGGAGGATGCGAAATTCGTCCGACGGTCGGCGGGCTCGCTCGGTCTCCCATGCGAGATCGGCGCGGCGGATGTCGCCGCCCGGAAAAGAGTTTCCCACCAGTCGATGGAAACCGAGGCGCGGGTGGCGAGGCATGAGTTTTTTGCAGGGTGCGCCTGCAAATTCTCATGTCGACGCATCATCCTCGCCCACCACGCGGATGATCAGGCGGAGACGGTTTTGTGGAATCTGCTGCGCGGTTCGAAGGGACTCAAAGGGATGCGTGCGGAGCAAGAAATGACGACGGAATCCGGAGTGAAGCTGGAATTAATCCGGCCCTTGCTGGGGGTCCGCCGGGCGGAATTGGTCGGCTGGCTTGAGTCGCATGGGCTCCCGTGGCGCGAGGACGCCAGCAATGCGGAGCCTGTCGCC
Organism: Akkermansiaceae bacterium; assembly: GCA_031425955.1. Classification (GTDB taxonomy): domain Bacteria; phylum Verrucomicrobiota; class Verrucomicrobiia; order Verrucomicrobiales; family Akkermansiaceae; genus Luteolibacter. Next base: position 52,378 of record JANPKJ010000090.1, read on the forward strand.
GTGCGCAACCGGTTGAGGAATGAAATTTTCCCTTTGTTAGCAGAAGTCACCCACCGGGATGTGGTGTCCGCGTTCGTGCGGGGAGCGGCGGATAGCGAGGACACGGAGGTCCTCGAAAACTGGGCGTTGGAGCAGGCGAAGGTGATGGATCCGCAAGGACGGCTGCATCTTCCCGTGCTGCGGATGCTGCCGGTGGCGCTTCAGCGGATCGCGCTTTGGCGGTATCTTCAGGATCAAGGAGTCCGCTCGCTGGATCGCGATTTGATCGACCGGGGACTGGCTTTGTCGGATGTGAAGAATCCGGCAGTGATCAATCTTCCAGGGGGCGGGAATCTGCGTCGGCGGGAAGGCCGTCTGTGGGTGGAGCGCTAGGCGGGACGCCGCCGCCGGGCCAGACCATTTCGAAGTTATTGGGCGGCTTTTCCGCTTGGCGGATCAGGCCACCGGCGGTCATGGCGGTCCAGGGTTCGATATTTCCGCCGAGTGTGTCGATGGCTTGGACTGTCCAGACATTGCAGGTTCTGGGAACGAAATAGATGTGACGTGACTCCAGCAGGACGCCGCCGCCCCAGCTGGAGGTGCCGCAGACTATGGGTTTTCCACCGGGCCCTTTGCGGCTGCAGTCGTTGAGAAACGCTGCCAGATCCCTGCCGCGGTCGCGTGAGACGAGTTTCCGCCAGACCCGCTGGTGTGGGCAGACTTCGACGACATTCCAGTTCGCCGGGATGAGCTCCATCACCGAGGGAGTCGGGGTGAACAGCGCGCGGAAAAATTTCCATGGGCTGTGCAGGCCTTTTTCCATGTACGCCGTCCGGTCGCCCCAGCTGAGAGTGACGTATTTGGGCGTGCCAAATCCGTCCGGCGGGATGAATCCGGATTCGATCAGCCAGTCGTAGGGAAAGACCATGCCGGTGTGGATCTTGTCGGCGATGAGCCAGACGAGAACGTCGGGGTCGGTCTGATCGCTGGCCGCTGCCTGATAGGAAACCGGGGTGTGGTGGGCCCGCTCGGGCGTGTCCGGCAGGCGAATCCCACAGGACACCGACAGGCAAACCGCAAGCATCCCGGCGGCAGTTCCGATGAGCCGGAGGCGTGGCATCAGGCGGGCAGGAACGAACAGATGTATTCGCAAATCCCGTCGATCACCTTGATGGTGAAGCCGCTGTTACCGGCGACATCGAAGGCGGAGCCCGCTTCGACGACGAGCACCTCGGAAGTTCCGTCGAGAGTGACCTCGCACGAGCCGGCAATGATTTCCATCCGCTCGGGAGCGGCGGTGCCGAAATGGAATTTTCCCGGATAGATCAGTCCGAGGGTTTTCTTGGTGCCATCGGCGAAATGCACGGTGTGGGAGACGACGCTGCCATCGAAGTAGACGTTGGCTTTGGCATCGACGGTGACGTTAGGGAATGAGGACATGGATGGTGGAGTTTGCTGGTTTTCAGTATTCAGTTTTAAAGGGGGAAGAAGTGCCGAGTGAGCAGTGATCAGTGTGCAGAGGAAGAAGTTTGATTCGCGAGGGACTTTTCTGGTCACTGCTCACTGCTCGATTCTTTACTCCGTCGGCAGGCCGCTTTCCTTCCAGGATTCGTAGCCGCCGACGAGAATGGAGCAGGGATATCCGGCCTCGGATAGATTTGCAGCGACCGAGCGGGCGTCCGGGCAAGAGGCGTTGGTGCAGTAGGTGACGATGGTCTTCTTGGCCGCGAGGGCGGTTTTGATTTCCGCCTCGCGCAGCTTGATGTGGTTCGCGCTACCGCCTTTCGGCATGCTGATGGCGCCTTGGATGTGGCCGAGCGAATAGAAAAAGCTGGGCCGCGCGTCGAGCAGCAGTAACTGGCCGTTCTGGTGCAGAAGGTAGAGTTCCTCCATCGAGATGGAGGTGATCCGGCCGCGAGGAGGATCCGGTGTCTCGGGCGCGGGCTGTTCCTTCAAGGCCGGCGCCGAGGGTGGCGTCACCGGTTCTTGAGGGGCTGGATTCGCACAGGACATCAGACCGACTGCCGAGGCAACGGTGAGAATCGTGGACCAACGGCCGGTCATTTGACGATTTGCAGCAGCTCGACGTCGAAAACCAGCGTGCCGGCAGGAGCGCCCGGTGGTGGATTTTCCCCGTAAGCGAGCTTGGCCGGGATCCAAAGGCGGCGTTTTTCGCCCTCGACCATCAGTTGCACGCCTTCGGTCCAGCCGGGGATAACTTGGTTGAGTGGGAAAACGATGGGCTCGTTGCGCATGATCGAGCTGTCGAAGAGTTTGCCGTCGGTTGTCCAGCCGGAGTAGTGGACTTTGACTTGGTCGGTAGCTTTCGGATGGACGGTGCCGGTGCCCTTGGTGAGAACCTTGGACGCGATGCCGGAAGTGGTTTTTTCAGCGTTTTCCGGAGCGGCGGCGACGTCTTCGGGGACGGCGGGTGGCTTGGGTGCCTGTTTGATGCCGAGAAGTTCGATGTCGAACACGAGCAATCCGCCTGGACGGCCGCCACCTGGGTTTTCTCCGTAGGCGAGACCGGCGGGGATCCAGAAGCGGCGTTTTTCTCCCTCCACCATGAGTTGCACGCCTTCAGTCCAGCCTTTGATCACGCCGTTGAGCGGGAAACTCGTAGGTTGGCCACGTTTCACCGAGCTGTCGAAGAGTTTGCCATCGGTGGTCCACCCGGAATAGTGCACCGTGACGGTGTCCGCGGCGGCGGGATGGGTTTCGCCCTTGCCCGATTGCAGGACTTTCGAAGCAAGGCCGGATGCGGTTTTTGCGGCATCGGCAGGAGGGGCGGCTACATCGGACGGAGTTTCAGGCATGACGGTTTCGGCGCGGACGGTGGTTGAAAGGGCAAGTGCCAGCCCGGCCGCGGTCGGAATCATGGCTCGCAGGGATTTCGTAATGAAATTCATCCGCGCAAGGCTCGACGGATCCGGCTGGGCTGTCAACCCCGCGAATCGGGTGAAAATTCAATACCGCCGGGACTCGTTTTCATTCCGGTGGGTGCGCACCTCCATCTCTGCACTCTCGTGGCAGTAGGGGCACTTGAAGCCGTTTCTGAAGAGAATCGCGACCGCCACGCGTATCCGGTGGCTGCCGAGAAGGGTCCGGGCGTGGCGATGTTTCGAGCACCTTTTCGAGGCGAGGACCGGCGTCATGCACAAAGGGCAGCGGGTCCGCGCTGCGACCAGGCACTGCAGGATCCCGACTAGAACCGTCAGGGCCAACAGGGCGATGGCGATTTTCGTCAGACCGGGGTCGTCCGTCATGATCGAGTAGGCGAGTGTGCCCGCCACCACCGGGACCATCAGAAATCCAAAACAAAGCAGAAACGCCGCGAACTTGAAGCGGGCGATGACGGATTTGGAAGGGAAGCGATGCATCTACTGAAAAATACAAACAGGGGGGAAGCCTGTCGAATGGGTTAGATTCCCTAATTGATCGGAATCCGCAACCACATATTGCAAATAACGTGCCAAAAACAGGCCCTCGTCGGCCGGGCCGATTTTTCCATACCCCAGCCCGTTCACCCAATCGGCCCTAACGGGCTAAAACAGAAGGCCCTGCGCGTTATCCTCGCGCCGTGACTTCGACGGCCCCACTAGCAGCGCGTCGATCCGCGTGAGCAGTTCCAATGACGGAATCTCGCCACCTGCCAGCAGGGATCTCAGCCGCGCCCTCCACTCGTCGACCGTGCCCCCCTGTTCCGCGGCAAGCGCGCCGGCGGTCTGGGTGAGGCGGCCGCTGATGGCGAACTGCCGGCCTGTCCGGCGCAGCCATGCGTCGAAGTAGGGGCGCTCAATTTTCGAGTTTGGCACGTAGTGAGCTATGGCCAAATCGCCAGCTCAGGTCAAGATTTCAGTCCACCGACGCTATTTCCTGGCGCGGCCGCGTTTTCCGGATGGATATTTCACCGGCTTCATCGGTGGGGCGGGGGAGTCACTTTTCAAAGAGGCTATCTGGTCCCGCAGGTGGGCCGCCCGCTCGAATTCCAGTCGCGAAGACGCCTCGCGCATTTCCTCCTCCAGCTCGGAAATCACCCGCAGCTTGTCGTAGGTGCCTACGTCATCGGACACGATCGAGCTGTTCAGCTTGTCGGCGTGTTCCTTGGCATTTTCGTGGGTGTGCAGGCTGTGTTGCAGCGCGCGCTTCACGCTCTGCGGGGTGATTCCGTGTTTCTCGTTGTGCGTCTGCTGCCGGTCGCGGCGATAGGCGGTCACGTCGATGAGCGCCTGGATCGAGTCGGTGATCTTGTCGCAGAAAAGCACGCACTCGCCGCCGATGTGGCGGGCCGCGCGGCCGGCGGTCTGGATCATGGACGTCTCGTTGCGGAGAAATCCCTCCTTGTCCGCATCGAGGATGCAGACGAGTGAAACTTCCGGTAAATCCAGCCCTTCCCGCAGCAGGTTGATGCCGATGAGAATATCAAACGTCGCCGCGCGGAGCTGGCGCAGGATTTCCACCCGCTCCACCGCATCGATGTCGGAGTGGAGGTAGCGGCACTTCAGTCCGGTCCCTGTCAGATATTCAGCGAGATCCTCCGCGGTCCTTTTGGTGAGAGTCGTCACCAGCACCCGCTCGTGCCGCTCGACGCGCTGGCGGCACAGCTCGATGGTTTCGTCGATCTGTCCCTTGAGCGGTCGCAGGATTAGCACCGGATCGAGCAATCCGGTGGGCCGGATGATCTGCTCCACCACCAGTGGCGTGCCGCGTTTGGAGGGATTGAAATTTTCCACCGGCTCGTCGTTTCCGCTAGGCTTGATGCGGGCCTTCTTGAGGTCGAACAGAGATATGCGCTTACCACCCTCGTCCCTGCCCTTCACCTCGATGAAACCTTTGTTCTCCGGCCGCGAGTTGATGACCTCGAAGGCACCCGGTGTCGCCGAAACATACACTCGCTGGCCGGTCATTTGCATGAATTCCTCGAAGCGCAGCGGGCGGTTGTCCAACGCGCTCGGCAGCCGGAATCCATGGTCCACCAGCACCGTTTTGCGGCTTTTGTCGCCCTCATACATCCCGCCGACCTGTGGGATGGTGGCGTGGCTCTCATCCACTAACAAAAGAAAGTCCCGCGGGAAAAAGTCCAGAAGCGTGTATGGCCGCGCGCCCTTCTCGCGGCCCGTGATGTGGCGCGAGTAGTTTTCGATGCCCTGGCAGAAACCCATTTCCGCCATCATTTCGAGATCGTATTCCGTCCGCATCCGTAGCCTCTGGGCTTCGATGAGTTTTCCCTCCTTCTCGAACATCGCCACCTGTCCGTTCGCCTCCTCGCGGATGGAGACCATCGCCCGTTTCATCTTGTCGCCCGGCGTGACGAACTGCTTCGCCGGGAAAAACGTGTGGTTCTCTAATCGGTCGATCGAGTGGCCGGTGAGCGTGTGGATGCTGGTGATCCGCTCCACCTCGTCATCGAAGAACTCGATGCGGATCGCCGTCTCGTCGAGATACGCCGGATGCACTTCCACCACGTCGCCGCGCACGCGGAATTTCCCGCGACCGAAGGCGATGTCGTTACGCTCGAAAAGCATGCCCACCAGCGAGCTGAGAAACTCCTCCCGCGTCAGCTTCTGGCCAACCCACACCGGCACCATCATGTTCTGATAGTCGTCCGGTGAGCCCAAGCCATAGATGCAGGAAACGGATGCCACCACGATTGTATCCTGCCGCGTCAGCAGCGAGCCCATTGTGCTGAGCCGCAGCCGCTCGATCTCGTCGTTGATGGACGAATCCTTTTCAATGTAGGTGTCGCTCCGGGGGATGTAGGCCTCCGGCTGATAGTAGTCGAAGTAGGAGACGAAATATTCCACCGCATTGTGCGGGAAGAAGTTTTTGAACTCCGAGTAAAGCTGGGCGGCGAGCGTCTTGTTGTGGCTCATGATCAGCGTCGGCCTGCCGTGGTTGCGGATCAGGTTCGCCATGGTGAAGGTCTTTCCGGAGCCGGTCACGCCGAGCAGGGTCTGGTGGTGGTTCCCCGCCGCCAGCGACTTCGTCAGCTTGGCAATCGCCTGCGCCTGGTCCCCCTCAGGCTGGTAGTCACTCTCAAGTCGAAATGGCATCCGGGCGGAGACATAGACCCGATGAGGGTCGCCCGCAAGTGATACGGGCATTCTTGCCGGTTCTTCAGCCCAAGCGCCGCCACCACTCGCTTTTCAGCAGACCCCACTCGCGGGTGACCCGGCGGTGGCGGGAAACTCCATCGCCCGGTAAAACGGCGCGAGATGGTCAAAACTCATGGTGGGGCCGGCGACACGGAATATCTGCAAGTGCGCTGGCATGGACGGGATGCGGAAAAGCGGGTTGAAACGGCTCACGCGCGGGCCGATGATCTGCCAGTCATGTTCACCTCTCTTAAAGACAGTCTCTCGTCCACCGCGGCGAAATCCTTACTCGCGTCCCGGCTCGACCGCTACGGAAAACTCACCGACCTGCGGATCCGGAGTCGCGAGAAATCCATTACCGCCGAGCTGACCTTGGAAGGGGAGGAGATCCCCGTGGGCATCCAGATCGAACGTTATCGGGTCACCGGCACGGGTGGTGAGTATGCCGTGGTCGTGGAGAGCGTGACAGCGTCGCGACCGTGGCTGCAGAATCTGTTGGAGGATCTGTTGCTGGGGAAGCCGCTGCCGGTGCCTTCCATCGTGCTGATCGCACTGGGAAAGCCGGAGGACTGATGTGAGTTAGATGTCCTCCTTGACACCCCCGGGAACGAGTTTCCACAACGGGCTGTTCGGGTCGTAGGGCGGTGCCTCGCCCTTCATTTCGGGGTCGGGCAGCGAATGATCCAGGCGGAACAACGGCAGGACCGGCAGGCTGGCGGCATCTTTCTGGTAGGTGACGCCCTCTTCCTGGATGAGCAGCGAGGTCGAAAAGATCCCACCGGGAATTTCACTGATGAGGATTTCAATCGGATAGGTGCTGCCCGCGGTGACTTGGAATTCCGGTCCGACAGCCAGGCCGCCGATGTCCTTGTTGATCCTGCCGTTCGTGGAGTATTGGTAGGTCACGCTGGGAACGGGCATCGGGCTGAGGCGTTTGAAATTCCGGATCGCGTCGGAGTTCTTGTCCTTGTTGTAATTCTCCTGGGAGACGACACCACCTCCGCCACCGGTGGCGGCCATCGTGTAGCCGTAGTCGAAGACGAGTCGGTTGTTGAACCTCACCATCAGCACGTCGTCACCCGCACCGACGAAACGAAAGCGCCCGCTTTTTGGTGCCTGCACGTTGCCGCGGTAGACGACGAACCACTGTTTCGGCTGCACGTATTGCTCCACCGAGAACGCGGCGGGCGCCTTGTCCGCGGGCATCGACGGGATCAGGAACTTGGTCTGATAGAGCGTGGTGGGGGCCTTGTAGTACTTCGAAAAATCGCGGGGTTTGAATCCGCGTTTGGCGATGTCCTTCAATTTTTCGCGCATTTCGGCCACCGTCATTTCCGATGGCTTGAGGTCATCGGTCTGCTTGAGGTCGTAGAGGGTTCCTGCAAGTCCGTAAGAATTCGCTTCCTGGATGCCAAACGGGTTTTTGGTTCCGGTCCCGTCGCTCATGCCGGGGATGAGACCGCTGCCGAATCCCTTGCCAAACGTGTCTCCCTTGCCGCCACCGTCGCCGGGACCACCCAGTCCCGCGGAAAGCGCTTCCGAACTGAGCCCGCCGAGCGACGTCATTTGGTTGAGTTGATCCGGTTCGGGAAGCGTCAGGCCTGTGATCGCGCCGAGGGCGACGGTGCGTGACAGGTCGGGCCGGGTCATTTGGGAGCGCTGTTTTTGCATCTTCACATCGGATGCCGGAGATCCACCACCGCCCGATTTTGGGATGAAATCCACCACTTTTTCATCAGGAGTCACGACCTGGATGACCCAGATGACCCCGATGGCCAAAAGGGCGACATGAATCATCAACGAGATCGTCAGGGAGCCCGCACCGAGTTTTTGCCAGAAAGACTGCTTCGGAGTGGAGGGCGCCGGGTGCGGCTGGGTTTGTGGGTCGGAATTCGAGTTCATGGGCTTTGTGTCTTCTAAAAGAACGACGCCCAAACACCGGTTTTCTTAGGAAAATTCCGGGATCAAAGTTCCATCGCCGCCGCATGGCCGCGGCGCTCGTTGATGAAAAGTGTGAGAATCAGCCCGGCGAGCAGGAATCCGGCGAGCACCAACAAGGCTTCCGAAGTCCCCACGGTGTCCTTCACCCAGGCGAAGGGAAAGGTCATGATGGCGGACAATTTCCACATCAGTCCCCAGAGTCCGAAGACCTCTGCCTCGCGGTTCGGCGGGGCGAGATAGCTCACGAACGCCCGGTTCGCCGATCCCAGCGAGCCGAGGCCGAAGCCGAGCAGGTTCCCGACCAGCCATAGCGGCCAGGTCGGATACTTGTCCGTCATGCCGCTCTGCGCATGGGCCTCGTAAAGGTGCGCGTAGTAGGCAAATCCCAACGCAGTCGCCAGCCAGATCACCAGGAAGATCAGGACCGATCGCCGGTGGCCGAGCTTGTCCTGATAGAGCGTGGGGACGATCGTGCCGATGATGCCCGAGACGGTGATCACCGCCACGAAGACAACGAGATCCACTTGCTGGAATCCATACTCCACCGCGAGCTTGCTGGCGAAGAAGACGACCACGCTCATCCCGGTGCCGTAGAACAGCGATGCGACTAACAAAATCGCAAGGTCCTTGTAGCGGGCCGTGTCGCGCAGCGTTTCCGCCAGGCGGACGAATCCGGCGGTGAGCAGGTTGCGCCCCGGATGGATGACGCGCGCCACCTGCGGTTCATGCAGCCACAGCATCGTGGGAATCGTGAATGCTAGGAACCACAGCCCGGCAAAGACGAAAAACGGCCGCCAGCAATCGGCGGATTCCATTTTCAACACCACCATTGCCCCGGCCGTCACAATCAGCAGCAGCAGGGCCGCAGCGTAGGCGCAGGCCCAGGAAAATCCGCTCACCCGGCCGACTTCATCCTGTTTCGCCAGTCCTGGCAGAAAACTCGCGAGGAAATTCTCACCGATCGAAAACGCGAAATTCGCCGGCACGTAGAGCAGGATTGCAAGCCACATCTGCCCCGGCTGGATGAGCCCCAAAGCGCAGGTGAAGATCCCGCACATCAGCCCGGAGCCGATCAGGAAGCGCTTTTTCCAACCGCGTTCGTCCGCCGCCGCTCCCGCCAGCGGGGACACCAGCGCGGTGAGCAACATGCTGCCGCCGTAAGTCAGCGCCCAGATCCGGTCGTCGATCGCGTCGTTCCGGATCACCACCTGCGAAAAAAAGATCGAGAACAGCAGCGTGTTGATGATGAGCGTGAACGACTGGTTCGCCACGTCGAACGAGATCCAGGACCAGAGCTGCCGCTGCTGCGGGAATCCATTCAACGGGTAAAAGCGGCGGAAATTCATCGTGCTGCGGCGTTTTATAGCCATTCCACCTGCCACCGCAAGAGCTGCCATCCGGGAGAGCGATCAAGCGAGGCAGAGCAAGGAACGGCGACGCTTCCCGGGCAGGCGGTGGGTTGTCGGATCGTTCGGTTCCGGGGTGATTGAGAACAATTTTCCACCCTCTCTTTTCACCGCACCACTCGTTCCGCGATTTTCTGAGATCTGCCGCCAAGCCAGCGGCGGCTCCTGAATCCGACCCATTCACTCGGCACTGCCGCACAGGAGGTGTGAGCTTATTCAAACGCCGTCTTTCTCGAAGTCTTCCGGGCCCGTGCCGGCCGGGTATTCGGGCTCGATGCCGAGAAGGTAGGAAAGTGCGTCGAGGTGGTTGCGGGGGTGGCACCAGATGGCGTCCTCGGTGAGGGTGGTCATGAAAAAGAGATTGTGCCACTCGTGGTTGGGATCGCTGATTTCCACTGGAGGGAGCCAGGTTTCGTCCCTCGCTTCATCATCATCGGCATCGGCGAGGCCGCCTACGCTGATGTCGTTGTCAGAATCGGCCTCGGATTTACCGGGCTTATCCTTCCCCGGCTTGAGCTTGGCGGGGACGACACGCGGCGCATCCACCTCGGGCGGCGGCGGGGTGGGCTGGAATTCGCCGGGGGCGGGCTCGTTGCCAAGCTCCCGGAGCAGGTGCAGGCGGTGTTCGTCCTGTAGGAACTGGCGGTAGCGCTTGCGGTTGCGCTCGGCCTCGAGTTCCTCTTCGATCATCTCCTGCACGAGTTGCTCGCTGGTCCGCTCATTCCGCCATGATTCGTCCCACTCCTCGGCATCCGCCTCGACCTCCACGATGATGCTGACATGCCACCGGTAGCGGGCGCGTGAGAGAGTCCCTCGCAGGCACTCCACCACCTCCCGTAGCCGGCCGACGGCCTCGGCGCGCAGCAGGCGGATAGAAAGCGAGCGGTGCCCGTGGGCGGGCGGCTCGCTGTCGAACATGTGGTAGTCGTTGAGCTTGTCGCGGTCGAAACGCAGTCCTTGGAGCGCGAGCAGGCCGGATTTGCGCAGCGCGCGGCGGCATTGATCCTCCACCCACCAGCGCTCGGACTGGCGCATGGCCGGGCAGCCGTCCCACCCCTCGGGCCCCTCCGGGAAGGCGCTGCTTTCCGGACATTCATCGATGTATTTTCCATCCTTGTCCTTGCTGGGACGCACGCGGAGGCGCAAGGGGGCGAGCTTGCGGCGCACAGGGGCGGCGAAGTATTCCGCCACCGGTGGCAGCAGCATGCGCAGGGTGCCGAGGTCCGGCTGGGGTCCCTCGCATTGGAATTGATGGACCTCCCGGAAGGTGGCCGTCTCGAACAAACTGCACCAGTCCTGCGGGCGGATGCTCTGCACGGCGAACTGGAACAGCGAGCGGATCTGCCCGGCGCTCTCGACTTCCGTGAGGCGCGGGCTCACCACCCGCAGGTGGGTGACTTGTTGCAACCCGGCAAGCGGGGCGAGCGATTTGAACCAACCCTTCACGCAGACGATGCGCAGCTTCGGATAGCGCTCGATCCCATCCAGCCGGTAAAACGACCCGCCCCAGAAGGTTTCGAGATCCGGCATCTCCGGCAGCGAGTGGAAATCCCGCAACGAGTTGCAGAAATTCGAGTGATGGCCTGGCCAATCGAGCCGGAAATGCCTGCAGGCCGGCAGCGCCGGCACTCCAGCCAGCGAGCGGCCGTTGCTGAGCCAATCGAAGGACTCGAGGTGCGGCAGGGTTTCGATACCGGCGAGCACCGGCCACGGGTGCCAGGTCTGGATGCCGATCTTACGCAGCTCCCGGCAGCTCGCCAGATCGCTGTAGTCCTCCACGCCATCCGTCCGGATGTGGAAATCCCGCAGCTTCGGCAGGAAACGCAGCGCCGTGAGGCGGTCGATCTCCACGTCCTTGAGCTTGAGTTTCTCCAGATCGGGCAGGAATTCCAGAATCCCGAGGTCGCGGATCGGTCGTTCGTCGCCGAAGCAGTCGAGTTCCAGGCATGTCAATCCGGGCAGCAATCCGGCGGCGATTTCCAGCAGCGCGGGATCGAGCACGGGAACGTAGCCGGGATTGTAGCGGCGATCCTCGCTCCTCAAGCGATCCGCCTCATAGTTTTTCTGCGCCTTTTCCGGTGCTCTGTAACAGCGGTCATAGACGAACTCGATGAGGCGCAAGATGCCATAGCGCTCTTCCAGCGTGCGCGAGGAATCCGATGCCCAGGTTAGAAAGCGTGTTCCGATGACTTCCACAGTGCACTTGTTTCGCAGCCCCCCTGCCGCCATACAAGCGCGGATCCCGATCTTCCACGCTTTGTCTCATCCAACGGAGCGCTGCCTCCAGCCGGCGGGTCCATCTTCCACAAGGCACCGATTCTCCCAATGCTTTCCGGCCAAAACCCAACGGCTCTAGCGGTTCAAAAACCATCCAGCCACGGATCTTCATCCTGAAGCGATGACAGAGGATCGCCCTGGGTCGAAATCCAGCGGCGTGTCTATAACCGCCGCGCTTTACCAGCAGCACCCGGCATCACCACGGACACTAGGCCTCCTGCGAACCCAATCCACGGTCGATTTCAATCCCAAACAATGAAATCCAAGGACTGGCTCGGACCGGTGCGTTCATTCCATGATTGTCAGCCGGGACCCCGACGCAAATATCTGTTATGTGGGTCTGGTGCCATTGATGTTGAAATGTGAGACCTGACCCTATTCACGCGGATTTCCAAAATTCATCGCAGCTCGGGAAGGAGCACGACTAGGTTCGATGCCGGAGATCAATCCTGTGGTTGGCAGGGTGTCCGGAGTTGTTAATGATGCGCCCGTCAGCGCTCACTCATGCTCCCCCTCATCCGCGAAATCATCGATAACTCCAAATTCAGTCACATTGCGGTGACGGAAATCGCCCGCTTGCTGCCGGATGACGACTCGGAATTGGATCGATGGCTCGGCGAGGCGATCCACTCGCACGACGAGAATGGATTCGTCTTTCTCATTGCTGCGGCGGTTCATCAGGGGAAGCGGGTGGATTCCAAGCACCTCGGAGCCGGGTTTTCCATGCTGCCCCACCTTCATGCCCTCGCCAACGTGACTTGGAATGTCGAGGGAACGGATATTCCCGAGCAATTGTTAGCCGGGGCGCGCAGGTCGATTGTCGGGCATGAACTTCATGCGGCGGCGCTGTTTGTGGCTGGCGAGTGGTGCTCGGAACACCGCGAGGGCGTGCTGCCTCCGGACTTGCTCACCGATGCACGTGTGCTCGCCCGTGCGGAGAATTTGAAACCCCTCGCCAAAGCCATGCTGATCTCGCTGGCCCGCCGCTACGATGACCCGCGTATCCTGAAGAATCTTTTCCCCCGGCTTCCAGAAGACAGCCCGAAATGGCGGGCAGCGATCAAGGCGGGCGAATCCATGGGCCGCGAACTCATGGAGCAGGCCCGCGGGCCCATCTTTAACCTGGTCCCGGCGACCCCCAGTACCGAAATCAGCGGCATCACCGTGCGCAGGTCCGTGGATCACATTGGCCGCAACGATCCGTGTCCCTGCGGCAGTGGCAGCAAGTACAAGCGCTGCTGTTTCGGAAAGGACCAGCAGCGGCTGCAAATGTCAACCGAAGTGGCCGGCAAGACCCGTGCCGAAATCATGGCGGCTCCCGAAGAGCACATGACTGCGGAGCGACTCGAAAAACTGCGCGGCCACGACCTTGCCCGGATCGATCCGACCAAGCTCGATGCGGACCTGCTGCAACCGTTTTTCGAACGCCTCTGCCTCTTCCTGATGTTGGATGAGGCCGTGGAAAAGTTGGAGACGATGGATGTCTTCGAGGAGTTTGAAGCCGTGTGGAATTTCGCGATGTGGACCGCCTCGCGCTTGGATCGCAAGGACATCGCGGAGCGGCTCATGCGCATGCGCGCGGATGATCCGCCCGCCCTGGAGGAGGTGGAGGCATGCGGACAATTCCTTCTCGCTCGCGACGATCCCGCCGCGTTCATGCGCACTCTCGAGGCCGTGGCTCTCAAAATCATCGAGGCGAACGACGGTGACGACCTCACCGGGATGGCGTGCGGCCTGCTGGGGACCGCCATGAAAGGAACCGGCATCCTGGTCTCTCGTGCCGCCATCCCGCTCGTGTCGAAAAAGTCCGCCGTGTTCTTGCTCGACCAGATCTTGGAAACCCGCGAAAAACTCAATTTTTCGCCCGACGAGCCGTTTAGCGACATCCTCGACCAACGTTTCTCCGACGAGGTGACCGCCAAAGGAGCCAGGGAAACGGAAAAACTCCGCGAGGCCCGGCAGAAACTCCAGGCCAAGGCCGGCGAGGTCCAACGGATGAAAACCGACATGGAAAAACTCCATGCCGAAATCCAGCGCCGCGAGCAAAAGGCCGCCGAAAACGCCGCGAAACCCACACCCGCCCCCGCCGCCCCCGTCGATCTGGAAGTCCTGCGCGATCTGCGCGAGAAAGTATCCACCCTCAAGAGCGAACTCAAGGAACGCCACGAGGAGCGCGCCGTCCTCCGCCGCGAGTTGAACACCACCCTCAACGAAGTGGAAACCCTCCGCGAAAACCAGAACCACGCCCACGGCGGCCCCGCCGACCACGCGGAGAACGAAGCCCACCTCGTCCTGCCCGGTGCCATCGAGGGAATCCAGCCCGTCCGGCTCATCGAGTTCCCCAAAAAATTCCATCACACCCTCGGCCGCTTCCCCAAACAGATCGCCCGTGGCACCATGACGCTTCTCGGCCGCCTCGCCGCCGGTGAGCCCGACGCCTTCCAAGGCGTCGTCCGCCTCAAACAACGCCCCGACACCCTGCGCGCCCGCATCGGCATCGACCACCGCCTGCTCTTCCGGCTCGAAACCGACGCCATCCACGTCGTCGATCTCATTCCCCGCCAGGACCTCGAACGGCGGATCAAGAGCCTGTGAGAGGCTCCGCGAACCCCCACCGCCGGGCTTCTTCCTCTTCCAATCAAAAATCAAAAATCAAAAATCGTCATTCATCAATCCATCCTTCCCTTCATCAATCCATCTCTCCTCCAGAATGCTCCTACATCCCGCAGGCGCGCCGGTGACAGCGCGGAAGCCCGTCGCGCGGAGCAAGTGCACTACGAATGTCTGTTATTTGGGACTGACCCCGAGGACTGACCCGAATGGCGCTAACTTAAGGGTTGTTTGGGACGATTTCATCTGCGGGTTTCTTGTAGCGGGAGCGATGGCTGATCTCGATCATTTGATGTCGGGGAACATTCAGTAGCTGGTGCGGCTTCGGTCTTCGTTTCAC
>JANPKJ010000091.1:0-2346 GCA_031425955.1 Akkermansiaceae bacterium
CCGGCACCTGGCTCAAAGCCCGCAGCGGCAAAGCCAGTCGCGCCGCAGCCTGATTGCATAGCTCAGAGAGAACCGGGAACTATGACTGCTATGCTACCGCCGCAGCAAACCCATCCGCACGGTGCTTCAGACTTCGCTTACTTCAGGCGGGCGTTAGTGCTTTTAGTCAAGAACCCGGTTGATCAGGCGCTTTTTGAGCTCGGTATGCAGGCCGACGGGCCCAAGCAGATCTCCGGGCTGGCTGTAATCTTTGAGAAGCTCGTCGAGGAGGGCGTCGGTATTTGGTGGTTTGATTCTGATGTGTAGGTATTGGTGATGGGCACATCAACAGAAAGCGCTTACCCAAAAAATCTTACACTCGCCCTACTGCTGAAAGCTTATTGCCACCTCCGGCACCTCTCGTCTCCCGCCCGTTCGAGCTACCTCCTGATCCTTGGATACAAAAAACGGAAGATCAGGCCGGAACGAATTCCGGTCTGATCATGCATGGTTTTTTCAAAGGAAAACGGTCACTCCTTTTTCTCAACTTCGACTTCGACTTCGCCGTCGTCCTTGTCGATTTCAGTTTTGGTGGTGGTGTTGCCATTTTTCTCCTCAATCTCGACCTTATCTTCGTCTTCCGAGTATTTGATCGAGGGGATCTGGACCGAGTCCACGATTCTGTAGGATGCATCGACGGCGACGACGTTGCTCCCCGCGACGTAGTAACGAATTCCAGCAGTCGGGGCGGGAAGAACTCCGACCAAATCCGGAGGTACATCCACCAGATAGGAACGCTGGGCCTCAGTGACGACCACTCCTGGGGCGATCCGCGAAGTCCGCCATCCGGACGGAATCTGCTTCACTTGGATTTTCGTAGCGTAGCCCGGAGGAAGCCCATGTGGATTGGCTTTGTAACCATCGAAATAGGTAACGACCTTGGTGCGGACCTCAGGATTGAACGAGGTCGTCGTGGTGGTGGTAGTGTCTGTGACCCCACCAGCGGATCTTGAGCTCTCGGTGGTTTCGGTGGTTTGGCTTACTTGGGCGACGAGGGGAAGGATGCTTCCCAAAGTGGCGAGACAGCAGGTTTTAACGATGGATTTCATGACAGCAATTGGTTTTGGTTTGATGCAGGCCGGACCGCAACGGCGGGAGGGCAGCACCTCCTCATCGCAAGACAAATGCCAAGGCTGAAACTCCCATGGAATCAGGGTTTCCCAGCCACCCGTCACTTTCTCCCTGTGCAATTTGCGTGGGGAGTAGTGCAATAAGAGAAAAACGGGAACTAACGGGTCGTCCGGCGAGTTGGGTACCGGCGTGCTTGTGCCTGAATCGCCGATTGGGAAATCCCATACCGGCCGGCAATGGCGTCTACCCGTTTGCGGAGGGATCCGTGGGACGTCGAGGTCTGCTCCGGTTCGGTAAGGACCCAACCGAGAAACGCATCAAGGCGATAACCCGCGGCCATCGCGTATCGCGCGCCGGCGATATCGGCCTTCAGTTCTTTTTGAGGAGTGGTGTCGGAAGGTTTTCCCAGATCTTCCACGAGGTGGGCGAACTCATGACCAAAAAGAAATGCCCAGGTATTGGGCGGCACCTGGCGCGCAGCGACCGGATGAATGAAAATGGTGCACTGATTTACGCTGCCACGAATACTCACGAGTGGACCGGGATTTTCTCCACGGACCAGCGTCCAGCCAATTTTTCGGCCCGTGGTTTTTGCCACTTCACCTGCGACGGCACGGAGTTCGGAGAAGTCCGTGGCAGGCCGATAGCGCGGGTCCGGTCGGCTCGCCGAGGACCGGCGGACCGTGGAGTTTTCGTATTTCGCCGCCGACCCTGGTAAACTCCTCGCGGCCGAAAGGCGGGGCGGACCCGAGCCTGGCTTCGACTGACCGCTGCAGGATGGGCTTCCCGCCAGGGCAATCGCAGTGGCCGCCGATAGGAGCATGTGAGGGAGTCGGTAACGAATCATCTTGGTCGTTAAGAAATGCGGAACCGGTTTGTCAGCAAGGAAAAGAACGAGTCGATGCCGATTCGGCTCAACGTAAGTGCTGGACGTTCACCCGCCGGATGGCTGTCTGCTTGCCGTGCGAATCACGGGCGCGGAGCTGAATTTCGTTTGATCCGAAAGGGAGAAGGCCCGCCTTTACGTCGAACTGCCATTTGCCGGCGTATCCGATGGGGACGGTGCGCCAAAAGCCGCTATTGATGCGCCACTGAATGTCGGCAGCGGTCACGGTCGCCGAGCCACGGAGGTCGATTTTGGCACCACGGGTGGTGCGGTTGTGTTTCCCAAAACAACGGAATGCAAGATCCGGATTGGGAACCACGGCACCGGAGGCGTTAAATTTCAAACCACCC
>JANPKJ010000092.1:0-69972 GCA_031425955.1 Akkermansiaceae bacterium
TGGTCGGCAAAAACGGCGGCAACCAGCTTTTCTACTTCCCCACCCGCGACGAGCCGTCCACCCCGGCGGCGTGGGGGCTGAAGTTCGAGCGCATCGACTTCAAATCCGGCGACGGCACGCCGCTGCACGGCTGGTTCATCCCGGCGAAGGGAAAAACAGCGAAGTCCGCGAAGGGCACCGTCGTCTTCTCGCACGGCAATGCGGGCTCGATCAGCTATCATCTCGGTTTCTGCACCTGGCTCGCGGAAGCCAGCTATAACGTCATCATCTACGACTACCGCGGCTTCGGAAAATCCGGCGGGACGGTGGACCGGCGCGGCATGATCGACGATGTGAAGGCCGCCTTCGCTTACGCGCTCAGGCGCCCCGACATCGACACCACGCGCATCGTTTCCTACGGCCACAGCCTGGGCGGCGCGCAATCCGTCACCGCCCTCGGCGAGACGCCGGTGAAGGGTCTTCGCGCCATCGTCATCGACGGTGCCTTCGCATCCTATCAGGCGATGGCCCGCATCATCGGCGGCCAGCTCGGAGCCAGCTTGGTCACCGACGAACTCGCGCCGAAGGACTTTGTGAAAAAGCTAACACCCGTGCCGCTGTTGGTCGTCCATGGGACCCGCGACGAGGTGGTGCCGGTTTCCCAAGGACGACAGCTTTTTGAGGCAGCAAGCGAGCCGAAGACGTTGTTCGAAGTGAAAACCGGCCGCCACGGCACCGCTCTATCCGACGATGGCGGGGCCTATCGGCGGAAGATGATCGATTGGCTGGATGGGGTGATGGAGGGGTGACCTTACTCCGCGAGGCGGATGATCAACCGCCCGGGCTCGACCTTGAATTCCTCCACGCCGGGAACCTTGCCGTTGTTCCCGCCGCCGAGAACCTCCGCTAACAAGTTTCGCCCCTTGAAGCCGGCGAGCCAGTCGTTAGGCAGGGAGATGCCCCAGACGGTCAGATCGTCGAGTATGAAACTCACCTTACCGGGCACGTCGCTGACAAGGAAGCGGGCGCGGGCTTTGAGATGGCGGCCTCCGACGACGGGGAGATCGGGATCGAGATCGGTTTCGACCCGGGCGTGGATAGCGTTGGTGGCGAGTTGGAAGCTCACGGTTTTTCCTAAATCGGTGTTTTCGTTGAGCAGGCCGTTGAGCTCGCGCTCGGTGAGGATGATTTCTTTGGAGCCTTTTTCATAATTCGGCTCGGCGGGTTTTTGAATCGCCTCGACCTTGGCCTCCACGGCGGCCTTTTCCTCCACGCTGAGCACAATCGGCCGGATCGGGCGGTTCTGCCACCACCACAGCCCGGCGAGAATGAGAAGAACGGCGATGAGCCCGATCAAGACCTTCACCCACAACGAGCTGCCACGAGCGGTTGTAACGGGGGCGATGGGATTCTCGGACATGCGTCTTGATAAACCACGCGCACCTCCATGGAAAGTGTGCTTTTAGCCGCCCACCATCCGTATTTTGGGAAGTCGAAGTAACCCATTCCGGTTAAAGCATTCCCTGCCGGACCCTGATTAAATTCCTTGTGACCATGAACCCAACACTCTCTGGAATCGCTTTCCTCACCGCGAGTCTCATCGCCTCGCTGCTTCCCGCCACCGCCCGCACCATCGAGTCGCTCGACCGCGACTGGGCGTTTTTTCAAGGCGATGCCAACGGTGCCGAGAAACCTGGATTCGATGCCGCTGCCTGGCGCAAGCTCGACGTGCCGCACGACTGGAGCATCGAGGGAGATTTCAGCCAGGACGCGCCCACCACCGGCTCCGGCGGCTGGCTACCTTCCGGAGTCGCCTGGTATCGCAAGAAAATCACCATGCCCGCCGATGCCAAGGGCAAGCGCGTGTGGGTCGAGTTCGACGGCGTCATGGCCAACAGCGACGTCTGGATCAACGCCCACCACCTCGGCCGTCGGCCTAACGGCTACGTCAGCTTCCGCTATGACCTCACCGACCACCTCAAGCCCGGTGAGACGAATCTCCTCGTCGTCAAGGCGGACACCTCCGCGCAGCCAGCGTCGCGCTGGTATTCCGGCGCGGGAATCTACCGGCACGTCCGCCTCGTCACCACGCACCCGGTGCACGTCGCGCCGTGGGGCATCTACGTCACGACTCCGGAGGCCGGCGAGGCTTCCGGCACGGTGAAAATCCAGACCACCCTGAAGAACTCTTCGGAAACATCCCGAAAAATCACCCTGAGCACCGCCGTCATTTCACCGAATGGAAAAAGCCTCGCCACCACCGACTCCGAGGTCACCCTCACCCCCGGCAGGGAAGCCACGGTCGACCAAGAGATCAAAGTCCCCCGCCCAGCGCTCTGGAGTCTCGAATTCCCGCAGCTCCACACGCTCGTCACCCGCATCACCGCCGGGGACGCCATGCTCGATGCAGTCACCACTCCTTTCGGCATCCGCACCGCTGAGTTCCGGTCGGACACCGGCTTCTGGCTCAACGGGAAAAACCTCAAGCTCAAGGGCGTCTGCCTCCACCACGATGGCGGAGCCGTCGGAGCCGCCGTGCCGCTCGCCGTCTGGGAGCGCCGCCTCAAGATTCTCCAGGAACTCGGCGTGAATGCCATCCGCACCGCCCACAATCCCACCGCCCCCGAGTTTCTCGATCTCTGCGACAAGATGGGCTTCCTCGTCATGGACGAATTTTTCGACTGCTGGACCAAGGGGAAAAACAAACACGACTATCACCTCCATTTCAAGGAATGGTCCCACACCGACCTGCGCGACGGCATCCTGCGCGACCGGAACCACCCCAGCGTCATCCTCTACAGCGTGGGAAATGAGATCCACGACACGCCCAAGCCCGAGATCGCCCTGCCCATCCTCCGCGGCCTTGTCGACGTCTGCCATGAGGTCGATCCCTCCCGCCCGGTCACCCAGGCGTTGTTCCGCCCGAATGTCTCCGGCGATTATAAAAACGGCCTCGCCGACATGCTCGACGTCATCGGCACCAACTACCGCGACAAGGAGCTGCTGGATGCCTGGAAGGACAAAGCCGGCCGCAAGATCGTGGGCACCGAGCAGGGCCACGAGCGCTCCATCTGGCTCGCCTGCCGGAACAATCCCCAGCACTCGGGCCAGTTCCTGTGGTGCGGCATCGACTACCTCGGCGAGTCCCGCAGCTGGCCGCTCACCGTCTTCAACGGCGGCCTGCTCGACCGTGCCGGCTTCATCGTCCCCCGCGGCTACGAGCGTCAGAGTTGGTGGAGCGACAAGCCGATGGTCCGCATCTTCCGCCGCATCGGCAACACCGCCGCCACTCCGGCGGATCCCGGATACGAGGCGCTCGAGTGGAACCGCCGCCAGGTGCTTTTCCCCGACTGGACGCCCGCCTCCGCCGAGCCGCATGAGGAGAACGTGGAAATCTACAGCAACACCGGAGAGGTTGAGCTTTTCCTTAATGACAAGTCCCTCGGGAAAAAATCCACCCGCGAGGATGGTGGCGCACTCAACTGGCAGGTGCTCTATCAGCCGGGCACCCTCAAGGCGGTCGCCACGCGCAACAGCAAGGAAGTCGCCACCGAACTCGTCCGCACCGCTGGCAAGGCCGCGAAAATCGTCCTGATCCCGGACCGCAAATCCCTCACCACCAGCTTCGACGACGTGGCCAATGTCGAAGTCCAGCTCCTCGATGAAAACGGCACCTTGGTCCCCGCCGCCGCCGATCTCATCAAATTTACCGTAGCGGGCCCGGGAAAAATCATCGGCGTGGACAGCGGCAACATCATGAGCACCGAGCGATTCCAAGCCAACGAGCGCAAGGCCTATCAGGGCCGCGCCCTTGCCATCCTGCGGGCGACGGATCAGGGGGAAATCAAGCTCACAGCCACGGTCGAGGGACTCGCCCCCGCCGCCCTTGACCTTGCCGGTAAACGTTGAATGGTCGGAGCCGCGGAATGGCGACGCAGGAGGGCGGACGCTCTTGTCAGCCAGTTAGGCCGATTGTCCATTGGCGTCAATTTAAGCCGCAAGTGATTTATATTAAGCAGATAATGTAAAATAAAGATTGACATAGCAGAGTCGTCGGCAGGCTTGGCATGTTCAAGGCCTCTGTTAACCCGGCATCACCCAACGTCACGTTAGAAAGCATCCTCCCGGATCTCGACCACCTCGCAATCCAAAGCGGGCTGATCGTCCGTCAAACCCGCAAGTTCTCCGCACAAGGATTCCTGCTAACTCTCCTGAAGGCTGTTTCAACCGGACATGCGTCATTCGGCCAGATGGCGGCTTATCTCGGGCAGAGCGAAGCCTGTTCTCTTTCCCGGCAGGCGCTTCACCAACGGATGCAACCTCCTGTTGTCGCCTTCCTGCAATCTGTCCTTCGACGGGTGATGGACTCGGGCGTTGGAACAGCAGCAGAAGACGGGAATCTTCCCTTCCGCCGTATTCCGCTGGAAGACGCGACCCAGTTCCGAATGCATCCGAAGAACCATCAATTGTTCCGGGCGGTGTCTAACAACATCGGTGCCACCGCCGGTGCCAAGGTGGACGTCGTGATGGATCTCATCAGCGGACAACTTCTCATGCAGCGCGAGGCGGAGGGGCATGTCCAGGATCGCACTCTCGGTCCGGGCTTGCTGCCGATGATTGAAAATGAGGATCTTGTATTGCGAGACATGGGCTATTTCGACGTCGCGGCCTTTGCCGCGATCGAAGCCAAACAAGCGTTCTGGCTCAGCCGCCCTCATGGCCAGGCCAGCGTGGCATTGGAAGATGGCAGCGCTCTTGAAAACCAGTTGGCGACGACGAAAGCCGATGCGCTCGAATTGAAAGTCACGTTGACCCAGCGGGGACATCCGGCGCGGCTCATTGCCGTCCGGGCCAGCCCCGAGGTTGCGTCGCGCCGGCGTCAGACAAAGAAGGAAAAACGCAAACGCAACGGCACCCAGCCGAGCAAACAGGCATTGGCCCGTGAAGACTGGAACATTCTGGTGACCAACATTCCCGTGGAGAAATGTTCCGCTGACGAATGGGTCAGGCTCTATCGCCAACGTTGGGAAATCGAAATCCATTTTCGCGCCTGGAAGCAATCGCTGCACATGCACAAGGCGCTTCACCGGATCACTAACCGAACCCATCTTCATGCGCTGATCCTCGCCGCGATGATCTTTTCAGCCGTGGAGGTTCGGATCAAGGGACTCATCGTGAAGCAACAGCCACGGATCCAAACAAGCGTCGAAAAACTGTTCGGTTGGCTATCCATCCGTCTGAGGATGCTCCAGACCCTCTGGTCGGAGCTGCCGTACGATCCGAGACAGCTCCACCGTTGTAAACGAAAGCGGAAGTCCCTGAAACAGCAAGGCTATCGATTCCGGCCCTTAAATTGACGCCAATGGGCAAACGGTCTAATTCGCCAACGGAGCCGCCAACTTCAGCAGCGCCGGGTCGAGTTTGTATTTCGCATCGGCGACCGCTTGGATCGGCAGGTGGCCGTAAGTGCCGTCGCGATAGACCATGATGGAATTGGTCTGGCCGGCCTCCAGCGCATCCACCGCGGCGACGGCGAACTTGAAGGCCATGACCCGGTCGAGCACGGTGGGCGAACCACCGCGCTGGATGTGGCCGAGCACGGTGAGCCGGGCCTCCATCCCAATGGAATCGTTGATCCAGCGGGTGAGGTAGTCGCCCATTTTCGTCCCTTCCGCCACCACGGCGATGACGTAGCGGCGGCCATTCGCAATGTCGTATTTCAGCCGCGCGCCGATGGTGTCGAGGTTGTAGGGCAGTTCCGGCACCAGGCAGATTTCCGCTCCACAGGCGAGGGCGCTGGTGAGGGCGAGATAGCCGCAGTGACGGCCCATCACCTCGACTACGAACGCGCGGGAAAACGACCTCGCGGTGTCCCGGATCGAATCCACCGCCTCGCGAATGACGTTGAGCGCGGTGTCCACGCCGAGGCAGTAGTCGGTGCCGGCGATGTCGTTGTCGATGGTGGCCGGGATGCCGGCGAAGGGCACGCCGAAGTCGGCGTAAAACTGGTTGAGCGCGCGGAATGAGCCGTCACCGCCGATGACGATTAGATTGCCGATGCCGCGGCGCTTGAGGTTTTCGTAAGCTTTTCGGCGGACTTCGATGTCGTAGAACTCAGGCGAACGCGATGAGCGCAGGCGGGTGCCGCCGTGGTGGAGCATGCCGGAAACCAGCTCGCGGGTGGCGGGCACGATGTTATCCGCGATCAATCCGCGCAGGCCGTCATAAATCAGGTGCGTTTCGTAGCCTTTCTGGTTCGCGTAATCGACGGCGCATTTGACAGCAGGGTTCATCCCAGCGGAATCGCCGCCGGAGGTGAGTATGGCTAGACCTTTTGACATGGGATCCTTCACAGCAATGGGGATGCCGAATCCGACAGGAAATGGCCCCACGGGCATGCCTCTCCCCCAGCCTTAGTGAACGCCGTGGGTTTTCGCAAAAGCCGATGCTCGCGCAGGGTCGGCTTTCTGCCAGTTCTGGTGGATCTCCCGCAGGGTATGGTCGCGGGCTTTGCCGGGCGGAAGAGTGATTGCCCACTGGGCGGCGATCTCAGGATGGTAAGGTGAAAGCGCTTGGGCAAAGGTAGCGGCGGCGGCGGTTTTCGCGGGGCCTTCGGGAGCGGCCTCGAGCCACCGGCCTGCGGCTTGGTAGTCGGCCTGTATCCAGTCGAAGAATTGTTGGGGAACGGCTTCGGACGTGATTTTTTCGGTTGGAACGGTGCGGATGAGCCAGTCGAGATACCTGCCACATTCTCCGGATGAAATGAAGTAAACGCGATTGGCAAAGATTTCGAGCTCCTGATGGGAGAAACCGGCGCTATCGATCCAGCGGGTGGCATTTTCGAATCCATCATAGAACGAGTTACGGAGAATGCAGGAGTTGCCCTCGAAGGCGATAGCTCCCCGGTCTGCGGATGCAGGTAGAATTTTGAGATAGTCGCGAAAGGCGGCCAAAGCGGCGTCTCGCTGCGCGGGAGTTCTGGCGCGATTGACGATGGTGCCTACGGCGTGCTCGATATTCGAGAGGCCCAGCGTGTTGATAAGGGCGAAGGCAATCTTCGGATCGAGGAGGGCGACGCCGCTCAAAAGGCCGCTGATCACTCTGTCGCCATCACTGCCAGCAAACAGGCTGCGGTGGTCCTGATACCAACGGATGGCGGTATCCGGATCGGATTCCATGCAGCGGACCAGCCCGGTAACCGCAATGTCGGCACGGGCGCGGAAATTTTTGAGGATGTCCGGAGTTTCAGCGAGGAAATCGAGAGCGGCGCGCGGGTGGCTTTCGACGAAGGCCTCAAACACGAGAATGATCAGTTCCTGGCGGGTTCCATCTTCGATCCCGGCGGCGAGGTTGATTTCGGCGATCAGTTCCTTGATCCGGCTGGCATCGAGCGTGAGGAGCTGGCGTTGCTGATCGAAGACACGTTGTTCGATGTCTGCGGCCGGAACGCCTTCTGGCGCGACCATCGAGTCCCGGGCAAGCTCGATCAATCCGGTCGCCAGCGACTTGACGTCCGTAGTGGGTAGGTTCCGCTGGTGGTGCCGAGAGCGGGGCATTGGACCACCGGAGGAGTCGAGTAAGATGCCTCGAGAGCGCGCTTGGTTGAGAGTTTCCCGCAGAACGCTTTCGGCGGCCGCTATTGCCCGGTGATTCCGCAGTCCGACGGCGCTTGCGAGGACGACAATCGCGAAGGTGATCGTGAGCGAGATTTTCATAAAGCGGGGTCCAGCTATTTGATTCGATCCTGAGCTTTGGCGCGCTGGGTGGGATCGCTTATTTTTTCTGCGAGTAAGCGAGCCCGTGGTTTGTCGCGGGAATCAATTCCGTGCTGGATAAATCCAGTCAGAATTACGTCATTGCCAGTAGTTTCATGGTAGTGGAGGGCGAGGTCCGCAGCGCGGTTGAATCCATCCGCACCGTTGATGGAAATGGATCTGAGGGCCCTTGCCGTGGCCTCGTCCACAGTCTCGGGCGAGTGGATGCGGCCCCATTGGCGGACCGCGTCGATTTCAGTCGGGTTGATTTGGTTTTGCCAGACGAGCACTTCGAATTTGGCAGCCATTGCTTCCGCCACACCAGCGGCGCGTTCGGCGGGAGTTGCGGTAATGTTCTCGAAATAGCGGTCGATCTGCTGGTAGCCATCCTGCATTGCCAGCGTGGAGACTGGTGCGGCGATGGCACGAGGCTGAGCAGAGGGTGGCAACATTTCGCGGACCAGCGAGCCGTAGCCGTGCAGCGCGCGGTCGCCGGGCGGTTTGCTCTCCCGTCCCAGGCAGTGGACCAATTCCGAGAGCACGTCGGCGCGATGTTTTTCTTGAAAGGCAGAGAGGCGAGCAGATGCGGCGGCGGGGTCGGACTCGACGAGGGAGGAAAGCAATCCGGCTTCCATGCGGAAACGGCGGAAGTTCCGGCCTTCGAGGGATTTGTCGTTCAGAGCTCCGGAGGCGATCTCCGCATCAAGCCAACGGGTGGCGCCGGGTAGGTCGGTCTTCGCCCAGCCCGCCAGGATGCCGGTTTCCGGGCAGTATGGCAAACCTGAGTGATCCTTCTTGCCAGCCAGGTAAGCGAGTGCGGCGGCGGGATCGACTTCCCCAAGCGCAGCAATGAGTTTGGCCTCGAGTTGTCCTCGGGCGTGGATGTCCAGATCAAGAGCGGAGACTTCCGCAAGAGCGGCGAGCAGCTGGGCCGGCGTCATCGACCGAATTCCAGCGTCGGCGCGCAGGAGTTCCTGTCTGGCGAAAATTCCCGGGGTCCGTTGTCCGGCGATTAGATCGCCAAGTCTCCGCCAGCTAACCGAGGTTTTCCGGATGGCCGCTGCAAGGCATGGGATGAAGGAATGGCCTTTCCGGCCATTTCCCGCGTCAATACTTCGGTGCGGGATCGGACGGATGAAAGAGCGCGGGATTGAAAGATCAGCAAGCCCCCAGCGACGAAAAGCGCGGTTAGGGGAGGAACGATCACCTTCAGTTTCATGCGATCTCCTTTTAATCCGGCGGCGCTTTATGGCGCGAGACGAAAGTCGCAGGAAATGGCTTCACAGCCCCCGGAACTCGCTGGCGAGTTTCTTGGCGGTGGCGATGGTGTTGCGGTGGAGTTTCGCGGTGAACTCCGGCTGCCGGTTGTAGCCGCCGCCGTAAAGCACGGCTACCGGGATGCGGTTCTTAATGAAGGCGCTGAGCAAAACCTCGTCGCGGCGCTGGATATCCTTGAGCGAGAGGTGCATTTGCCCGAAGCGGTCGTTGCGGTGGTTGTCCGCGCCGGAAATCCAGATGACCAGATCCGGCGCGAAAGCATCGAGCGCGCCGGCCAGGCTGACGAAGAGCTGCTTCAAATACATGTCGCCCTCGACGTAGCGCACCGTCTCGATGTCGAGGGTGCCGGTGACTTTTTTCGTCGGATAATTCCGACCGACGTGGATCGAGTAGGTGAAAACCCGCGGATCATCGCCGAGCAGCGCGGCAGTGCCGTTGCCCTGGTGGGCGTCGGTGTCCACGACCATGATCTTGATGTTCGGCTGCTTGTCCTGCAGGTCGCGGATGGCGATGGCGACGTCGTTGAAAACGCAATATCCCTCGCCGTGCTCGCGGAACGCGTGGTGGGTGCCGCCCGCCAGACAAACGCCGACGCCTTCGGCCAAAGCCGCGTGGCAGGCGAGGCGAGTGGCCTCCACCTCGGTCACGCTGCGCTGATAGAGCTTGGGCGTTACCGGCAGACCGAGAAGCAGTTGCTCTTTCCGCCCAAGCAGGCCGGACTCGATTTTATGAATGTAATCCAACTCGTGGACACGCTGGAGCAGGTGGACATCCGCCGCACGGACTTCGATGATTTCCTCGGGCCGAAGGATGCCGCCGTCGAGAAGCATGTCCTTGGAAACCCGGAACTTCTCCATCGGAAACGGGTGTCCCGAGGGCAGTTGAAGTTCCAGTTCCTGTGAATAAAAGCAGCGCATTGTCGCGCAGCCAAGCAACAGCGGAATGGGTGGAATTCCAAGCGGTAAGTGAGACGGCCCTTCCCGCCAGCCATAAGGAGGGTGGACATTCCTGTCCGCCAGCCAATGAGATGAGAAAGTAAAGAGCAAAGGGACATGGGATCTGAGAAAGCCGAAGGATTGCGGAATAGCCCGAAAAAGCCCGTAAATCAGGGATCTGCGGCAACAAAGACGGCCGAGGCGGTAGTTGAGAAAAAACGCCCCGAAAAGGCCGAATGGACATGCATTTGAGAAAAAACCGACAGGGCGGAAGCGGCGTTGCAACGGCGGTGCATCAGTTGCGCAAGCCGGGCGAATGGATGATCAGTTCTCCGAAACGCCGGTCCGGTGAGAGGGCCTGATTTCCGGATCCGTTCCTGGTCGTGATGTGGTCGACGTCGTGGCCTTTCCAGAGGGTGCGGTTCAGGGGCGAGTCATCCAGGGTGACGATCCAGCGACTTTTCAGGGTGATCACCCGATCCCGGAAGCCGGTGAGCTGCTCGTCGGTCCAGCCGTCGTAGTTGCGGATGTTCGAGACGCCGTAGGGTGGATCCAGGAAGATGAAATTGTCCCGGTGGTCAGGGTGTGCGGTAGGGGCGCTGACTCTTCCAATCCCGGTTGGAATCCTTCCAGTTGTTGAATCTGCGGTAGAGTGATGGCACGGAAAAGCTGCGGGTGTTCGGATGGCGGGCGACGATCTCATGGATTTTCTGATGAGGCATCTTCTCGGCAGCTATCTCCTGCATGATGTCGATCCAAAGTCGGATGTGTTCGCGGCGCTCGGATGGGAGGGCGAGAAGCTCGGGTGGAAGATCGGGAGGAACATCGTCACGAGCCGCAACGAACTCGCCGTGCTTGCGGATCGCGGGGAGAACCCGCTTGCATACCCACCGCCTAAAGGCGACGGCCTCGGGTTTCCGGCTCTGGAAAACCAAGTCGTAAAACCCCGATTCAGTGACGAAAGTCATCTTTCGAGGCCCTTTATTCGTGTCCACAGTAATGACATGAATGTCTTCGCGTGGAAGACGGGACAGGGCCTGTCGGCTATTCCGAAGTCCAAGCAGTTTGCAGGCATCCGCGCCACCTATTAGCGGGTCTTCCCGAGTTCCTCTCAGGCGGATCGAGGATCCTTTAAAATGAATGAGAGAGTTCATGCTTTCGGGAATTGATCCTTGAGTTCGGAGAGGAGGTGACGGGCGGCTTCCTGGTCTCCGGAAATGCGGCCGTCGATGACAGCCGCGGCGAGTTGACGCAAGCCATCCGCGGTGAGAGTCAGGCTGTTGTTGATGTAGGAGATGTTTTGCGGGCTTACGACGCTGCGGACGATGTCATCCATAGGCACATCCGCCATGGTGCCTTTGGGCCAATGGGAATCAGGGCAATGTTCGAAACGAATCTTCTTCATGGTTTGATGGTGGAAAGGAAGGGTGTCCATGAAGTGGACACCCTTCCGGGTTGATTTATCCTTGCTTGAGCTGGCGGGCGTAGGAGGTGACTTGGTCGAAATTCTCCGCCAGATCGGCGAAGATCTCGTGTTCGAGGGTGATGATCCCGGCGAGAATCCGGGAGTCAGACGGCGAATCCTCGTCGAGGGAGGCGGCGTATTTGCTGACGACGAGGTCAGTTAGGGCGTTGGCTCGGTAGATGGAATCTTCCAGCGCGATGAGGGTTCCCCAGTCAAGGGGGCGGATGCGGCGCGGTGCGCGGCGGGTTGCGGTGCGTTTCATTTTCTATTCGTTTAGTTGGTGTTAAACGGCCCCTCCGGAGTAGGGAGGGGCCGGGTGTCAACTACCGCGAATAGGCGGCGACCGGTATTTCCGCTTGCGCGGTCTTGTATTTCCGATTCTTCACCCGACTTGGAAAGGTCGCTAGGAACTGGACACACAAAGACCGTCGCTCGGGACGGCCACCGCTATTCGTTGTAGTGCGGGCATGGTATCGAGTTCGCTGGGTTTGTCAATATTGCTCTCTTGGAGCCATCTCGTGCGGCGAGCGGCGGGCTTTTGCGGCGTCCGAGTTCTGGGATCTATTGCGGTCGCAGGTGTTGCCTCTGCCCTCGCGCTCGGCGATGCGGTTGACCAGGGTGAATCGGATCTGGGCGAGCTGGCCTGCAGTGCAGCGCTCGGCGAGGCTGGTCTTGAGATCGGCGCTGAGGGTGAGATCCGGGCGGCGGGTTTTGTCGCGAACGAGGGAGACGAGGTAATCGAATGAGAGCGGTCCTTCGGGATGGTCGAGAAGCGCGGCGTGTCGCTCCAGGCGACGTTTGAGCTGGCGAGGTGGAGTGGAAGCAGCGATCTGCTCGACGGTCGCGTGTGCCAGGGCGACGTGCGCGGCGAGGGTTTCGGCGATTGACCAGGCGATCTGGCGCTCGGTGTTTTTGCCGCCCTTGAGAATCCAGTGCAGCGCCTCATCCTCTTTGCCTGCGGCAATTTTGAAGTGAGCCATCAGGTCGCAGAAATGGCCGTGATCGCAGGCGGTGAGGCCTGGGCGGCCGACAGCGGCCATGACTTCTTCCGCCCGCCACTCGTCGAAGGTGATGCCGGGATCCTGGACGGCGTAGGCTTCGCGGGCGGCCATGATGAGCGGCTGAATCTCCTCGGGGGAAATGTTGCCTCGAACCTTGCCGGGCTTTTTCTTGGCGGGTTTGCGGGTGGTGGGCTTGGTGGCTTTCATGGCTTTGGAGTGATGGCAGCAATGATGTTAAGAATACCCATGAGGGCGGCGACAAGGGGGGTGGCCCGTGCTCCCATGTCCCAGCCGAAGGCGGCGACAATCAGCAGGATCCAGCCAAAAAGGAACGTGTTCATAGTCTGGATTTGCGGGGTGGGGTGATGGCAATTTTCAGCGAGGTGACGTCATCCAGCATACCAGGCTTGGCGGTCGGG
Source organism: Akkermansiaceae bacterium (assembly GCA_031425955.1). GTDB lineage: Bacteria > Verrucomicrobiota > Verrucomicrobiia > Verrucomicrobiales > Akkermansiaceae > Luteolibacter. The sequence continues at coordinate 12,832 of JANPKJ010000092.1, forward strand.
ACTGGAGATCCGGGCGTCGGTTATGACGCAGGGACGGCCTTCCGTCATTGCGTCCCGCCCGCGATCAAACCAGTTCACTTTCATCCTTCCAGGTTGAGGGTGTCGCTGCCGCGCAGCGCGTTGCGGATCCCGGCATTGAGGCCCGCTTTGTGGCCGTTGAGAAACGCCTTGGTGGACTTCATTGCCGGGCCTTTGAGGGTGGTGAGCTTGGCTCTGGATCCAGCGAGAATCACTTCGGCAATGTATTTGTCGGCGCACAGGATCAGGCCGGGACGGTGGAAGGTGTCGGGCATGAGGCTGTTGATTGCGGCAGCGAATCCACTGAGGAACGCGTCCCTGTCCCGCAGCCGTTTGTTGGCGCGTGTGCGCCAGGCGCGGCGCATGGTCCTGACGAGGTAATCGTAGACGTAGGAGGCCAGCGCCGTTTGCTCCGGGAAGCCAATGAAATGGATTTTTCCACCGTCCTCCATCGAGTGGAAAAGGGTGGCGACGCCGAAGTGCCGTTTCACGATTCCGGAGGCCAGCCGGTGCGCCGGTCCGGCCTGGGATTTGATCGTCTCATGGCTGAGAATCCCACTGTCAGAATCGGCGGGAATGTCCTCCAATCTGAGGCCATGTTCGGCCGCGAGTTTGAGTGCCTTGGCGAGGGCGACAGCGGCCTCGGATGGGGTGGCAGCGCCATCCTTGCCGAGCCGCAGTAGCTTCTTGATTCGTTCGATGATCGGGGTCATGGGATCAGAGGGTTTTGTCCCTGTGGTTCTGCTTTTTCAGCCTGGCTTCGATGCTGCCGGAATCGTCTGCCAGGCACTCGACAGCCGGGCGCGGGATGAGCTTGTGGCGGTTGCTGTGTTTCGCCAGGAAGCGGAGTTTTTCCAGCCCGGCATCGCCGGTCATTTTCGAGATCACCTTGCCGCCGTAGAGCAGCTCGTGATGGGTGATTTCCTTCGGTTCCTTGCGGGCAATTTCCAGCTTGGTCTGGCGCCTGTGGCAGGTGATGACGGCCCACGTGGGACCATCGGGGGGGAATAGATTTTCGGTATCTTCGGACATGGGGATGTGGGGTTAGAGGGTGGGATGTCACCGAGGAATTTGGCGCTCGTTCCACTTCTCAGCGGCGGAGTCCATGGCTTCCTCTTTGGTGTCGTAATAGAACTCGCCAACACGTGGGCCGGTGGCATGGCAGTCGAGACATTCAACGTGATGGACATCACCTTCAGTCTGCCGCTCCATGGCATGAGATCCGCAAAACGGGCACTGGTTGAGAGACTCACCTTCGAACTTCGGTTGGTCGGCTGGAGGCCAGTTTTCCTGGGCTTCTGCCATGGTGATTCCGTGCAGCGTTGCGTGGGCTTCGGTGAGGAGGGCGTAGGTCTGCGTCCCGTGGCCGAGATACCACGCGACGCCGGGGCGTTCGGAGATGTTGCGGAGGGTGTGGGCGATGGCTTTTGCGGCCTGCTTCTCGGCCGGGATTTCTGTCATTTGGGGTTCGTTGAACATGGGGATTTGGGGTTGGTTAGGAGAGGAGTTGAGGGACCGGCGAAATGAGGATGCGGAGGCGAAACCGCGCCGGTCCCTGCGGGCCGAGAGGGCTATGCGGTGGCGACGGGGTCGAGGGGTTTTGCGGCGTCCCAGTCGACGACGACGCGGCTCTTGGCGATGCCGTCTTTTTTGCGGTCCGTGCAGGCTTGCACGAGCTTTGCAAAGGTCTCTGCAGGGAGGTTCTCGCGGGCGAATTTCCGGAAGGCTTTGCCGTCATCCTGGATGCGCTCGAAGACGCGGGTGTCGCGGAAAAACTTCGGCAGATTTTCGCCGAGGATTGCCTTGATTTCCGTGTGCTTGGGCGAGTCCGGTTTGAACGATGCGATGAGTAAATCGCTCTCGAAAATGATAGGCAGCGAGTGACGGGATCCGCGTAGAATCGCCTGCTTGCCCTCACGGTCGGCATCGGCGAGCGGGACGTGTTCGGCGGCTTCACCGGCGGCCTGTAGGCGGGCGTTGATCTCTTTGAGTTCGGCGGTGAGCTTGGCGATCTCGGCTTTGATTTCCTTGCCGCGCTCGATGTCGGCGGCGATTTGTTGGGGCGTCATGATGGTGGTGGGGATGGAGGTGGGTTAGATGCCGAGACGGCCCTTGAGGATGGCGATGCGGCTTTCAATGGAGCCGAGCTGTTTGGGCATCTGCTTCTCGGCGCGTGCCATGAATTTTTCGACGGCTTTATGCGCGGCCAGGGACTCGGCGATGAGTCGCTTTTGCTCGTTGCGGAAATCGGCCTTCACCTTGCGGGCGGCCTTTTCGTGGGTCTTGATTTCAGCGGCCCAAAGTTTCCTTTGCGCTGCTTCGGGTGATGTGGCTTTGGCGGGCATGTTGGTGGTGGTTTCGGTGAGAGAGTTAGACGACGAGATGGGCGAGTTGATCCAGGGCGCGGAGCTTGAGCTGCATGGCGGCGGCGGCGTGGCGGGCGTGGGTGGTGGCGCGGTGTTGCTGGCCATCGCGATTGCGGTAGTGAGTGGCGGCCACGTCATGGATGTCGAAGAGGTCCTCGGCGTAGATGACGGCATCGAGCGCGGAGCGGATGGAGGTGTCCGGCCCGGCTGCCAGGACGCTTGCTGCAGCGGAGCGGATGCGGGCTTCGTGCTGGCGGAGATAGGTCTCGCGTGGGAGGGAGAGGAGCGGGGTGATGTCGGCGGTTTGTGACATGGGGATCAGTATTGTTTTGGGGTGGGCGGAAGGAGCTTGGCGATGTCGTGGCCCTCGGCGGTGAGTGACCAGACCGTGAGCATTTGGAGCGGGCGGCTCTCGACGATGCCGACGCGTGCCTCGGCGCGGAGAATGGCGGTGACCTGGTCGGTGGGAATGTCGGTGTGATCCGTGATCGCGGAGGCGGTGGACGGACTGGTGAGGAGGTCGCGGAGGATCTTGTCGCGGGCGGTCATCGGAGGGTGGCGGGGCCGTAGAAAATTGAGCGGCAGACTTGTTTAGCCAGGGATTGATAGTTTCGATCCGCCCTGAGTAGCTGGCAGTGCCGGATCTGTGCTTTAGACATGGTGCTGTAGCCCCGATTGAAGAGTGCGCCGACCGCCTCTAGCGACCAGTCCTTGTGGGCGGACTGGATGGCGGCGATGGAGAGAAAACGGGCACGAGTCACCCGCACCGTCCGGCGGCGGCCGGTGATGGCGGGCGCGGGAATGCCGGTGATGGTCGACACCTCGCCGATGATTTCCTCGGGACTCATCATGATGGGGTTGGGGCGTCGACAAGTTGATAGGCGCGGTGGGCACGTTGCAGCGCGTCCTTGATTTCGTCCGGTCCAGCGTCCTTGTCCTGGAGTCGTTCGTTGTTGAGTAGGATCACGGCGTAGCGAGCGATTCGCCGCTCTTCATCGGTGCCGATCTGGCCGGAGTAGCAAGGCTCGGAACATGCAAGCCAGGCGTCATGGCCTGGGCCGACGATGAAGAGTTGCACGGTGCCGACATGCATCTCCCAGATGTGGAGTGAGGTGGCAACAGCGGTTTGATGCAGCGTGCTATCCGCGAGGCAGGTCTTTGCCCGGAGTGAGTGATGGACGATGGACATGGGCTTGGTGGGGTGGTTAGGAGAGGAATGAATGAATGAAGGCCGGAATGAATTCCGCGCTCCGGCTACTTTCGGCGCTTGCCGAGGGATTGGTGATGCTCGAAGGCGGTCACGAAATGGTTCCAGGTGTATTTTTCCCGGCGCTTGGCGGCGGCGGCCGCACCGGCCCGCAAATGCAGGGTGAGCTTGCGCAGACCCGAGCTGGAGAGGATGTCCTTGATGATCTCCGCAGCCTCCGGCTCGCTGGCGGTTAGCGGTGGCAGACCGAATGATTTCACAAAGGCCCTCGCGTCCTCGGCGGTGGGCTTGTCCGGCAGATTGATCTGCAGCGTACCACGGTCGAGGAGCTGGCCGAGCGCTTCCTTCTGGTCGGTCATGTATTTCTCCAGGGCCTTGGTGCCGACGAGGACGAGGCCGCAACCGGCCTTGTCATAGATGGTGCGGAGGAACTCGCATTGCAGGACGGCTGTCAGATCGTTGCCGGGGCGGCGGAGGAAAAGTTGATGGAGCTCGTCGATGATGACGAGGCGCTGCCCGGCGGCGAGCAGGGTGTAAAGCTTCTCGCGGGTGCGGAGTTGGGTTTGCTTGGACTTGTAGCCGATGCCGCACGCGCCTGCCAAGGCGGTGATGAATTGCACGAGCGTCATGCCAGGCTCACAGCGGAAATAGATCGTTTTCCCGTGGTTGTTGAGGCGCTTGTATTCTTCCAGGACGGCGGTCTTGCCGATGCCCATGGCACCCCACAGGATGGCCACGGTGCGGAGGGCGCGCACGTGGTCGCAGATGGCGAACATCTCCTTGCCGAGCGAGGTCATGATGAACTCGGGATTATCCACGGACTCATGAATGCTGGCGCGGGCTTTGGTCAGGGAAGCGCAAAGGTTCGTCAGCTCCGCCCCGTATTCGCCACGGAAGACGCGGCTCAGCGTGGTCGTGCTGGAACCCACGGCCTTGGCGAGTTGGTTGAGCGTCCAACCCCGGTCTTTGCCGAGGAAGTAGCACCAACGAAGGACTTCCTGCTGCTGATCCGGAAGCTTGGAAATGACCTTCTCGAACTCGGCGGGTGAGATGTTATAGTTGGTGGTGGTGGTAGCGGGACGAAGGTTGTTTTCGTCGTCTGGCTCGGGGGCTGTGAGGGCGGTGGGCATGGGGTGGGTTGGGGAAAGTGGGAGAAGTGATCAGTTAGCAGTGATCAGTGATCAGTGAAGAGGTTTCGAATTCCTTCACGCAGGTGAAGCGCGGGACCTTGTCAGGGAATCGGTGGCGGGCTTCCTGCTTCGCCGCCTGCTCATTCACTGCGTCAACAGCGATGACGGTTCCGCCGGAATTGAAGTATTTGGCGGGAGAGCGGAGCTTCCATGTAAAGGCGACGAAGAATGATTTCATGGGGTTGATCAGATGGAGTCGGGGAAATGGTTGTCTTCGGGAAGGGAGGCGAATGGGTCTTGCCAGGTCTCTTCGGCGACGGGGATGAGGTCGTAATCGATGACCTGGCCGTGTTCCTGCAGGCGGTTTGCAGCGGCGGTGCGGTGGGCTTGCTGACCGGCTGCAACGCGGGCCTGGTGGACTTCATCCGGGGTGATCGGCTCGCCGTCGCGGACCTTGCGGTTGTGCTCGCGGAGGTCTTGGGCGTCCCGCACCTTGTCGGTGTGGATGATGCGGGACGGTTCGAGGATGTCGGCGATGCGGGCATGCTTTTCTCCAGCGGCTTCCTTGAGTGCCTGGCTGCGGATGTCCGGCCGCTGTTCGAACGGCGCGTCCGAGCCGAAAGCGCCTGGTTCGATGGAGCAGACTTTCCTGTAAAGGGGGACCTCCCCAAGAAACCGGTCCCTGGCATCCACGACGATGGCCAGCTTGTCATTGAAGGGCAGAGCGAACATCTTGATCTTCTCACCGTGCGGAATCTCCCGGCCGGTGCGTGGGCCGGAGATAAACCGCGCTTGATAGATGAGTGGATCCGGAGCGATGTCCTGGTCGGAGAATTCAAGGAAGCCGCGGCGGGCGGTGACTTCGCGTGCGAGGTCGTCCGTGAGGATGTCGCAGAGGACGACTGGCGGAATCTTCGGCCATTCGCCGCGCCGGTTCCATACCTCACCGGGACTGAGGTTGCGGCGGCGCGTCCACTCGGCCGGTTGCTCTTGTGCGCCGGAGTGGATGATCTGCTGGGTTTTAACCGGAAGTTTCCTGACACGGTCTTCAGGCAACCAGAGATCGCTGTCCGGCAGAGGGGTGTATTCAGTGACGACGTGTTTGAGTTCGTGCCAGCCTTCCAGGTGATGATCCGTCCGCCCGTTCAGGCCGTGCTCGTAGTAGTCGGTTAGGAACGGGATGAAGTGCGCGTGGAAATCCAGCGTCGGGGCGATGAGGTTGTCCAGGTGGTGGGGTGCCACCTTCATCACGTCCGCGAAGATCTTCTCGAAATGGGCGATAGCGCGGTCCGTGGTCACCGGTCCCAGGAGGCCTGACGATGGCGAGCCGGTTTGCAGGGCGAGATGGCCGAGGTAGTTGTGAATGAGATTGTGGATGGACTCAAGGCAGGCCTTGGCGTGGAAATTTCCGCCCTCGGTTCCGGGGTAGTAGCCATTCAGCGCGGACATGCGCTCGATTGGCTGATAGTCCACCCGGATGAGTCCGCCGGTCGCATCATAGAGGATGCGGGCGATGTCCTCGGAGACCTTGGCGGTCTGGTGCTCGCTCATGAGCATGGTGCCCTGCGGCGAGTAGCCGAAGCGATGGAACATCCCGGCGAGAAACATGCGCATGTCCGCCCCGGAGAGGGTTTTCCAGGTGCCGTCTTCGCGCTTGCGACGCGGCATCGCACCCCAGTGGAACCGGCATCCGGAGTAGAGATCCAGTGCCCCCAGCTCGATCACTCGGACGATCTTGCGGTCCCGGCCCCGTCCGTGGGTGACCATGTTGTCATGCCACACGTCGTCGAGCTGGATCACGGATCCGTGATGATGGCCGACGCGGGTTGTCTTAACCGTCGGTAGATAGAGGTTGGTCTTGCTAGAGGCCCCGACGCGGATGGAGCGGAGGCGGGCCAGCTCGATGTTTGCCTCCACGATGCGGGACAGGTTCCGGTTCCCCCATCCTGCCGGGATCTTCGGCCAGCCGGGAAATCCCTCGTATCCAGGGATGGGCTCCTTGCGGGCTTTCCAGCGGAGGCGTAGGGCGCTGAAGGCGGCTGGGTTATTGCGTTGGTATTCCTCCACGATCTTGCACAGCTCCGCGATGAAGCAGAGCTGGCGAGCCATTGCGGTGGTGGCCTTCAAGGCCGGGACCTTGCGTTTGTCCACCAGAAGCATCGGGTCGCCGCCGTTGTTCACCAAGGTGTCATACTTGCGGCGAAGGGTTCCGTAGGAGGTGCCGAGCTCGGCGGCCTGATCCTCGAACCATTTGGTGATGCCCTTGACGGGCACATCCCGGAAGATTTCCATGAGAGTGCGCACTTCCTTGCGCACGTCTCCGGGCAAGCGCTCCCACTCAGGGGATGAATAGTCGATGGCTAGAAAGCAGGACATGGTTTTTGAGGTGATGGAAAATCAGAGGGCTTGATCCGGTGTGGCGGCGGTGGTGAAATCCCCGGATGGATACTCCCCAATCTCCAGCACTCGAATTCCTCGATTGGTTCCGAGAGCAGACGCGATCCATCCGGAGGCGAAGGCCAGGTCCGCATTTTCCGGCATGGCTCGCATCGCTAGAGCCGGATGTGCATGAGCGGGCGGCGGACGAACTCCTGTGGTGGTTGAGCTTCCAGGAATGGCGGCAGATGCCTCCGGACGCGGAGGAGATGGTGTATGTGCGCTTGAGCTTCGCGTGGTCGATCCTGCTTGAGCTGATGGAAGAGGGGGTGCCAGCACCGGTGACACTGACGGAGCGAGTGACGGCGATTCATGCGATGGTGTTCGCCGTGTGGGAGCACCGTTGTCTGGAGTTTTTGGATTCATACGGAAAAACAGGTGCTAGGGATGAGATGGGGAATTCGATGAACTGACGGGTGTTATTTGAGCCTCGCGTTCACGCGGTCGCGGACGGTGGCGGCGAATTCCTTAAGCTCTAGCAGGCCGGGTTTATCCAGATCCTCAAGGGAGCCTTGGCGCAGAAGCTTCTCGAAAGCTTCACGCCAGAGGTGGAAGGCTTCGCGGGCGTCTTCCAGGGCGAGCTGCTCGGGAGACATGGTGACCGGCACCAAATTCATGAGCGCGGCCTTCGGCGGCTTGGGTGCGGCCTTGACCAGGGCGGCGAGGGTGGGCATGGGCAGGTTTGCCTTGCCTGCCTGGTGGCGGAGGGTTTTGAGCTTGGCCCGGATCTCGGCCGGCTTGGCGGCGAGGGGGAGGCCGAGCGAGCGGTAGGCGGTGGCGTAGCGGATGGCCGTGGGACGCTTGAGATCCGGCAGCGCATCGGTAAGCCAGGCGCTGAATCCGCGGATCGCGAGGATTTCGGGGGAGGTTTGATCAACCGTGTCCACCGTGGACACGGTTCCTGACGCCTTCCCTCCGAGACGACTAAGTTGGCTGTGGGACAGCGTGAAAATCTCCTGTGCCCTGGCGAGTTGCTGCCCGGCTTCGAGGTAGTGTTCGAGGGTGGTTTCGTGGCAGGCCTGCTCGTGCTTGTGGATGATTTCCCGGCTGCGGGAGATGGACTCGGCGAGGCCAGCGAGCTCGGCGGCGTCCACCTGGGAGGCGGTGACGATCTCGACTTCGGAAGAGATGGGGGATCGGGGATTGGAGATTAGAGATTGGGAAGAGGAAGAGGCGGCGGCTTTGAGCCATGCGCTGATGGTGAGCGGCGAGACCTTGTAGCGCATCGCGGCCTTGGCTTGCCCGCCTTTGCCGTGCGCGGCGTTGTATTCGTTGATGAAGCTGACGACTTCGAACTTCTGGGCTTCGGTGTAGGTTTGGGACATGGGTGGTTAGGGAAGAGTTCAGGTGTCGCGGCGGGTGTAGAAGATCCGGGCCTGGTTCCAGCTCTCCCGAGTGATGCGGCGATTGCGGCCGGCGCTCTTGAGGGCGTGGGCTGCGTAGCCGATGAGCGCGCCTATGATCACGGAGGCGACGATCCAGGCGGCGGGGGCGGTGGTTTCAGGATCCATGGGTTTAGCGGGTGTAGCGGAGGCCGAGGGTTTTGCGGCGGGCGGAAGGGGTGAGCTTGGCACGGCGTTGGAAGGATGCGCTGCGGGCATCGCGGATCATTTGGACAGCATCGCACCAAGTGGTGGATGCTGGCGTGCCGATGGTGGCTTCCGCTTTGTCGAGCATGGTGGTTTCCAGCGCGTCGAGATCGGCGGAGCTGAGGAGGTGGGTGAGGAGATGTGGGATGCGGGCGCTCATGGGGTGTGGGGTGTTTTTTTTGGGATTCGAAGAACAGGCAGGAATGCCTGTGTCACCGGGGCGGGGATGAATTTTCCTTCGCCGCCGGGGAGGAGATGGATTTTCCAACCGTGGCCACGGCCGCACTTCGGGCAGATGCCGTAGGGGTAGAAGTGGCCACAGTCGATGCGCTCTAGCAGTGGGGTGGGCTCCAAGAAAGTTGAGGGTTGAGAGTTGATGGTTGATAGAAAGAGGCGGACTAAAGGCCGCGCTCCGACTGGAGGTGGCTCAGTAACGCGTGCTTCATGCGCTGGCGGGCGGCTTTTTCGATCTCATGGACGCGCTGGCTGGACTGGCTGGTGATGGCTCCGACATCAGCCAGGGTGAGGTTCTTGCCGACGGCCGCGCGGGTGTAAGCACGGACGAGTGATTTCAGATGCTCCGGCGAGGCGTCGGGGTGGCGGGCGCGGATGCGCTCCGCGACCTCGCTGGCCACGCGGTCGGTGATTTCTTCGTCTGTCAGATCGTCGGCTTCGGGCATGGGGTGTTAGTGAGCAGTGATCAGTGAGCAGTGATCAGAGGATGGGGAATGGCGGGCGGGCGGTGAGGCGGAGGAGGCGGGCGTCCCTGGCGCAGGAGGCGGAGACCTCGCGGTAGTAGTCCGCGAGGCGGGCGCTGGTGGCGGCGCGGGCGCGGACGGCGTTGAGCCGGGCGCAGTCGAGCAGGGAGCGGATGGCGAGCTGGCAGGGAGCGGTCATGGGGAAGATGTTGAGAGTTGAGGGTTGATAGTTGATGGCGAAGAGGAGGAATCAGGCGGGGGCGAGTTCGGGGTTAAGGAAGCGCTCGCACTGGACGCGGCCGGTGAGGGTGATGGAGATGAGGATCTGGCGGCGGTCGCGGACGCCGTATTCGCGGCGGACGTAGCCGAGTTTTTCCAGGTCATCCACGATGCCGGTGATGCTGGCGGTGGAGACTCCGAGATAACTCGCGATGGAGGTCATGGGGCACTGGTGGCGGTCCATGAGGCGCAGCATGGTGCGGATCTTGTTGGACGAGGTGAGGCCGAGCGACTTGGCGGCGGCGAGGGTGGATTCAAGTTCGGTGGTTTTCATGGGGTGTTGGGAGAGGTTGAGAGTTGAGAGTTGAGAGTAAGAGGCTCAGCGGTTGAACCAGGGTGAGAATTGCCCGGCGTCCTGGGCGGCGTGGTGGCGTTTGATGTGGGGTGGCAGGTAGGGCGTGACTGACACGGCGTTGTCCTTGCGGGCATCCGTGAGGATGCGGGAGAGGAGCGGCCAGGAGCGCCAGCTGGTGGCGACTTCCGTAGCGTGCTCGTGGCGGTAACCGGCGAGGATGAGCGAGTGGTAGCGGGCGCTGGTTTTCATGGGGTGTTAGCGAGGTGGGAGCTGGAGGATGCGGCAGACGAGGGACTGGCTGCGGCGGCGGCCGGTGAGGACGTGGGCGAGCTGGGTGAAGGAGCAGCCGAGTTCCCCGGCGGCGGAGCGGTAACTCCAGCCGGTGGACAGCAGGTGCTTGCGGGCGCGGGATACCTCGCGGCTGATGGGATGGAGGAGGGCGGCGGACATGGATGGTGAAATGCGGGGTTGATTGTTTCCGGGGAGACGGCTAGAGAGGGCGGATGCGAAAGAGGAACCCGTGGACGCTGTTGAGAAACCGGCTCAAGCCAGTGATCTCAGAGCTGCACGCAGCAGCGCCCTGGCGCGTCGAAGCTCCGGTGACGGTGGAGGACTGGCTGCGGCGGCTGACGTGGGAGGAGCTGTGGCTGGCTGACGAAGCTGCCAGATCGCTGTGCTCAGAGCCGCCACAGCTAGATCGATGGCTTTACGGTCCGGAGACGGAAGACACTCCAGCACATGAAAAATGGCAGCGGTGCGCTCCAGCAACCGTGGTGCAGGTGATGCACCGGATGCTGTTTGCGACGGACCTGTCCGACGAGATGAGCGCGATGTGGCGGAAGGAGTTTGATTTAACGGGTGATTTTGCGGCAGACGCGCATCTGGTTTTGATTCACGGCTGGCGCTCGAACGCACCGCTGGAGTGGGCGAAGCGGATGGGCGGGCGGTATCTGACTGAGGAACCTTCTTGAGGCTTTCAGGCTTGTCGGTGGGGTGATTTCGCGTAAACATGCACGGATATGAATTCCCAAACGGGAATTGATCAAGCAAATAAATTCCCATTTATGAATTTTTCGCACCGCTTCGAAATTCTCGTCCGAGAATCCCCCCTAAATCAGAAAGCCTTAGCCGCTCAACTGGGAGTGACTGAAAGCGCGATTGTGAACTACAAAAACGGCAGGACGCCCAAAGCGGAAGAGTTGCTGCGGATAGCGCAGCACTTCGGGGTCTCAATGGAATTCCTCCTAACGGGAAGCGGGGCATCCCCGCAACCAGCGGTTAACGAAGCGCTCTGGAGGCAAAAGGCAGAGCATGCCGAGCAGAAGCTGGAGGCGGTGAAGGCCGCACTGACCGGCCTGATCAAAAAAATTTAGTCTGGCTGTTTCCGGGGAAACGGGCTGGAAGTCACCCGCAATCTAATCATTCACGGAAATTTCACAGATGGAACTCAAGGAATGGAATCAGCGTCTGGCGGCGGAGCGGTATCGGTTCCTGAAGCTGTATGAGGCGGAGAGTGCGGCGAGGATGGCTTGTCGCTGCTGGGTTGCCCTGGCTGAGCAGGCGGGAGGAGCCGGGTGTCCAGCCGGTCGAGCTCGGCGCGCATGGCGTCGAGGGTGGCGTGGAGATCTCCGGCGGGAGAGATGCGGATGTGGAACTGGCCTGGCGGCAGGATGTGGCGCGGCTTCGCCACCTTAGCGACATCCTCTGACAGGGCCTCCAAGCGGGACTCAACCGCCAGCTGCAAGGCCCGGATCTCGGCGTGGTCGCGCTTCAGGTTTGCGGAGTGATCCGTGAAAAGCGCTAGAATCTCTTTAATGGGATCTGGTGTGTCCATGGCGGGAGCGTAACATACTCCCCCGGATTTTCCGGGCCGCTGTGGTAGGATCCCGGCATGAACGCCCAGGAATCCCCCGCTCCCCCGCGCCAGATGCAGCTCTTCGTCTGGGAGTCCGAGGTGACGCAGGCGGGTGACGGGCGGGTGGTGATTACGGCAAGGAAACCGCTGTCCCACATGAGCCGTCGCCAAGCGGCGAAGGTGCTGGGGTGCTCGCAGCAGGTCATCACGGATCTTTTCCGGAACAAGCAGTTAGTGGGCTACAAGCCGGGCGGGTGGCGCGTGAGAAAGGATGGCAAGGCCTCCAACGCAAAGCTGAGGTTGTGCAGTGAGAGTGTTTTGCGCTACAAGGCCGCGAGGGAGCGCGATGCGCGGGAATGGCGGGGTTTGCAAGGGTGAGGATGCGGGCGGGGACAGGATGTCCCTGCCACTTTTCCCGCCTCCCGGGCGGTAATATGTAATCGCTGCAACGGGTGTGGCGGAGGGTTTGCGGGAGGCGTGCATGGTGGTTGCAGATCGGAGCGGGCAGTGCCGAGTGAGCAGTGATCAGTGATCAGAAAAGACTCACGACACCTCTCCTTCTGATCACTGATCACTGCTCACTGCTCACTTAAAACGCACCATGAAAACACTCGCCACCCTGACCCGCCACATCATCACCTACCTCACCGGAATGCTCGTCGCCTGGTTGACGATCTATCTGACCGGGGCGGACCTGGAGTCTGCCACTCAGGCGGCGAACGCGCTCGTCGAGCCGCTCGTCATCCTCGCCGGATTCGTGGCGGTGATCGTGTCCCGTCTGGCGATGCCGTTTCTCAACAACATTTTCCGGCGGGGTGCCGGAGAGGGAACTGACAGTGATGCGGGGGCTTCCGGGGGGAAGCTTCCGCTGGCACTGTTCCTGATGGCCACGGCGGCGGGACTCATGGGGGCGCTGCCGTCGTGCGCTACCAGCGACGGCGAGTATCCGGTCACTGCCTCGCTTACCTGGCGGGATCCGAACACCGGTGCGAAGGCGGGACTGACTTACACGCCGAAGGCGAGGCTCAAGGGGGCGGTGACTGTGCCGGTCTATGACGCGGAGACGGGGGAGAAGCTGGGGGTGACGACGATCCCGGTGGATGTGGCGAGCGGCAAGTAAGAGGGAACCGCAGAGACGCAAAGGACGCGGAGGAAACGCAGAGAAGAATTTTTAAGGGAAGCCGGGGCGATGGATAGATCCGCAAGTGGCACACCAAGGCCTCTCCCGCTTTCCACCATCTAATCAATATCACAACCGAAAAACAGACCGATGGACCCGACGACGTGTGGACTCATGGCAATGGTAGCGCTCGCGCTGCTTTGCTGCATGCGTCGTCGGCGGCCGGGGCGGGATGAAACGAAGGAACTCATGGAGCAATGGAGGAAGGGACTATGAAAAAGCCAAAAATCATGATCGACGCCGGGCACGGCGGGCACGACTCCGGGGCGATGGGGCCTAACGGCCTGCGCGAAAGCGACGTGGCGCTGGCGGTGGCGATGTTGCTGGGGGCGCAACTGGTGGGCGACTTCGAGGTGAGCTACACGCGGCGGGATGACACGTTCATCGAGCTGCACCGCCGGGCGATGATCGCGAATGACTGGGATGCGGATGCTTTCCTCTCGATCCACTGCAACTCGGGACCTCCGGGGCAAGGATCCGGGTTCGAGATTTTCACCTCCATCGGCCAGACGCCATCCGACCGCTTCGCGACGGATCTGTTCGATGCCTTCGGTGCGGAGTTCCCGACGAAGGCGCGGCGGGTGGACATGCGCGACGGTGATCCGGACAAGGAGGCCGGGTTCGCAGTGATCCGGCTCACGCACATGCGGGCCGCGTTGTTCGAGCTGGAGTTCATCCACACCACGGCCGGGGAGAACTGGCTGCGGTCACAACCTAACCAGATGGCCGGTGCGCGGGCGCTGGCGGCGGGGGTGCGGAAGCATTTCGGAATCGGGGATCAGAGATTGGAGATCGGGGATGAAGAGATCCCGCTCAAGACGTTGCTCGAAGGGAAGATTTCAGAACTCCAAACCCTGGTGAGCAAGCTGTGAGTGGGGTGCGATTCCAGATGACGGTGCGGTCGCTGAGCGGCCCGGCACTCGCGGAGCTGATCGGCTGCCTGGGCCAGGACTGCGATGAGAACGGATTCACCGGCGAGCTGTTGGGGATGTGCCTGGAGGAATCCGTGAGGCGGCTGCGCGAGGGCAAGCGACCGCGGAACCGAGAAAAGAAACGGAAGAAGGCGCGGGAGGTGATGGGATGAATTTCATGATGACGCAGATACTAGCAGAAGTGGCGGGGAACTCCGACAATGAAACGCTCAAGACTGTCCTCGCAGTGCTTGGCTGGGTGACCAGCTTCGCCGTGGCCATCGTCGCCGCACTGAACCTGAAGAGCGCGAAGGCAACATCCAAGGAAGAAGGCCGCAACGAGGTGAAGGTGTCACTTCCCCAGCCTTTCGAAATGCGGATGAAGGAGGAGTTCGTGACGAGGCGCGAGTTCGAGCGGCTGGAAGCGAACATGGCCGGAAACATCGCCGAGATCAAAGGCATGATGAACACCACCGCCGTGGAGATGAAGAGTCTCTTCCGCGAAACGATGACGGCGGTCTCCTCTCAGAACACCACTCTGACCAACAAGATCGAGCGCCAGCACAAGGCGATGACCGAGGACATCGGCAAAGTGGCGAGCGCGGCGCATGCCGGACGGCAGAAGATCTGGGAGGTGGTGAATGACCAGCGCGAGGAAGTGGCCTCGCTCAAGACCAACTCCAACGTGGCGGATCAGATCGGCAAGCTGGCACAGGCCATTTCCACACCCACCACAAAAATCCAACCCACGCATCCCAACTCATGAAGCCACGAGTATCCAACGGCCGCGTGCGGCAGAAGATCCGGGAAGTCCTGCGCATGCAGTCCGGTGAACCACTGGCCGAGGCTCCATTGCTGGAAGCGGTGAACGAGCTGGTAGGCGGCGGCGTGGACCTCACGCAGCTGCGCGACGGCATCGAGTGGAACCACAGCGAGGCCTTCGTCCGCCGCGAGCGCATCGACGAGCTGGAACTCGATGGCTGGGTGATCACCAAGGCCGGAATCAACCACGACAGAATCAAGTGAATGGACTTCCCGAACACCGCCAGACCGGATGCCATCCTCCAATCCAAAGCGGAGAAGGACCAAGACTTCGCGGACGAAATGTGGCGCTTGCGGCATCCGGAGAAGGACGGGCAGAAGCTTACGCTCGTGGAGGTGATGGTGGAGTTGCAGAAAAAGCACGGTATCTCCATCAAGTCGCTATCTACGGTCTCATCCTTCTACAAGTGGCTTGCGGTGCGGAGGGATTTCCAACAGTCGCGCAACGTGATCTACCAGATCAAAGAGCAGATGCGCGAGGATCCGGAATTCACGGAGGAAGCCATCGAGCGGGCCGGAGTGGTGATGATGGCGACGCGCGGCATTCAGACGAAGGACGGCAAGCTGTTCTCGGCGATGATGAAGATCGGGCAGGGTCGGGTGAAGTTGAAGCAGAACGATGCCAAGCTGGGCTTGCAGAAAGAAGTGGTGGAACTCGACAAGCGGAAGCTGGCCCTACTGGAGACCAAGGCGGCGTTCTACGATGCGGTGAAGAAGTCGGCGGAGACGGGCGAGGGTGGAATCACTGCCGAGGAAATGGCGGACATCGAGCGGAGGCTCAAACTCCTGTGATGACCAAGCGCCGTCCAGATCATGCGAAGGCCTTCAAGGGGGCCGCGAAGAACATCCCGGAGCGGGACACGTTCATGCTTCCCTATCAGACGCGATGGATCGAGGACCGTTCATTGAACCGGCTGATGGAGAAATCCCGCCGCGTCGGCATCAGCTACGCGACGGCTTATGACGTGGTGAGGCAGCATTCGATGAAGAACCGGAAAATCGACACTTGGTTTTCCTCCCGCGATGATCTGACGGCAAAGGAGTTCATCGTCTACTGCCAGAAATTTGCGGGCGTGATCGGCGCTGCTGCCAAGGCGGTGTATGACGCTCAGATCCTATTTGGCGAGGACGGCAGGCAAAGCGCCACGGCCTCCATCCAGCGCTTTGCCAACAAGACCAAGGTCAACTCGATTTCCAGCAATCCGGATGTGTTCGCGGGCAAAGGCGGCGACGTGGGCCTGGATGAGTTCGCGCTGCGGTACAATCCCCGCAACGTCTATGACATCTCGAAGGCCACGACGGCGTGGGGCGGTCGGCGGTCGATCATTTCGACGCATCGCGGAGCTACTAACTTTTTCAACAAGCTGATCACGGACGAGAGGGATCCGGACAAGCGGAAGCATCGCGGCATCTCGATCCACCGGGTGACTCTCACCAAGGCGCTGGAGGAGGGCTTTCTGTGGAAGTTGCAGACGAAGCTCGCCGAGGACGATCCACGCATGGCGATGGACGAGGCGGAGTATTGGAACCACGAGATCAACGGCTACTCCAGCCGGGAGCGTGCGATGCAGGAACTGGAGTGCGATCCGGAAGACGAGGCCAGCACCTATCTTCCCTATGATCTGCTGGAGGGCTCGTTCTACACCGCCGGTGACAACCTGGTGGAACATACTGAGGAGACGACGGACTTCCGTGGCATCAAGGGCCGCATCCGCTACCTGCTGCCGCCCGGTGTGATGCCGTCGAAGCTGCAAGCCTACCTGCGGGACCTGAAGACATCGCTCTATCACGGCAAGGACGTGGCCCGGCGCAAGGACTTGAGTGTGGACTGTGTGGGTGACAAGCGCGATGGGCTCACCTTCGTCCGCGCGGTCATCGAGTTCGACCGGGTGGCATTCAGTCGCCAGGAAGATGAGATCTATCCGTTGATGCCGTTGTTCGCCCGGAGTTGCATCGACGCCACCGGCATCGGCACCCAGTTCGCGGAGCGCTGTGGTGAGAAGTTCGGAGACTGGCGGGTGGAAGCCATCAACTTCACGCCGGGAAGCAAGCAGATGTTAGCCGGTCCGGTGCGGACCGTCTTCGAAGATCGGGCCGCGCGGATTCCGGATGACGAGCTTTTCCTCGGCGACCTGCGGATGATCAAAAAGGAGACCGTGGGCGACCATGTGCGCTACGTGGCCACCGACGATGACGACGAGGCGGACTCCCACGCGGACCGGTTCTGGGCGTTCGCGCTGATGCTGCATGCTAGCAAGACCAGCGGGGCACGCGGAGGCTACCAGGCCCTCGAAACCATGCGGCCGGAATTCCGGCGGAAAGGAGCGGATTTATGAGAATCTCAAATTGCCGCCTAGGAGGCGATTCTAGGGGGGGGTGGGGCAAAACCCTACCATGGGGCGGAAATAAGATTATCGCCATTTTGCAACGGGGTTCCGGCGTTTTGCAACGGGGTTCTATGGGGACGGGAGGAGAGCAACTGCCATGAAACCGAATCCCGGCATTTTGGACGCTTACGGCCGCCCGGTTTCCGCCGAGCGGGTGCGGATGGAGAAGCAGACGAGATTCAATCCGTTGCGGGGGTGGACTCCAGACGTGTTAGTGCGCCAGTTGGAGTCATTCGCCAGGGGCGAAATCGCTGCACTGGCCTGGGTGATGGAGTGGCTGGAAACACATGATGACATCATCCAGGTGGTGGCGCCGAAAGCGAAAGCGGCGGTTTCCCGCCACGGCTACGATGTTCCGCTCAAGGAAGAGATCTCCCCGGAGATGAAGGGAATGGCGGAAGATCAGCAGGGCGTAATGCAGCAGTTTTTCCAAACGCTGGAAACTTCCGACGCTGTCGAACTGGAAGAGGGCGGCGGGATGCGGTTGCTTTTCCAGCAAATCATGGATGCCTATGGCAAGCGCTACGGTGCCCACCACATCGTTTGGCGGCCGTCCCGGACGGAACTTCAGGCCACTCTCGTGAAAGTGCCGACGTGGTTCTTCGAGGCGACGGAAGGCAGGCTAAAATTCCTGCCTAGCAGCAACGCGCAGCGCGGTGTGGATCTGGAGACGCTCGGCGGGCGTGACGCGTGGATGGTATCGAAGGGACGCGGCGTGATGCTGGCCGGTGTGCTGGCCCGGATGTTCAAGCAACTGCCTCTCCAGGACTGGCTGACTTACTGCGACCGTCACGGCATGCCCGCCTTCCTTGGGAAGACGACGGCGGCCAAGGGCACTCCGGCCTGGCAGGACATGGCGTCCGCCGTGGCGGGCATCGGCGCTGAGTTCGGCGCGGTGGTCAACACGGGTGATGTCATCGACGTGCTCAACCTAACCGGGCAGGGCGAGGTGCCGTATGTGAAACTCATCGACCGCATGGATCGTGCGCAAGTGATGCTGTGGCGCGGCGGCGATCTTTCCACGATGAGCCGTGAGAACGGCACGGGCAGCAATCCCCAGCAGGAGGCGACGGACGAACTCGACTCCGACAACGCATGCTGGGTGTCCGAGACCATCAACCGCAACCTGACCAGCCGCGCCATCGCTTGGAGATTCGGCCGCAAGGCTCCGGTGCTCGTGGGCATCAAGCTGCGCACCGCGACCCGCGATGATGTGACTAAGGACATGGAGATCACAGTGAAGGCCAAGGAAATGGGAGTGCGCGTTTCCAAGCCGTGGTTCCTGGGCAAGTTCGGAGTGGTTGAGGCCGACCAAGGCGAACCTGCTCTGGGAGAGACCGTCGTGGTCGAGCCAGGAACCGCAGCGATCAACAGCGCCGCCGACTATCAGAAACTTTTCACCACCTCGCTCGCCGATGCCCTGGGAGTGCGGTCCGAGGTGCTATCCCCCATCGACGACCTCATCGCCGGGCTGCAAGACGGCGGAATGGACGATGCAGCGTGGTTGCAATTCGTCGAGGACGCCGCCGAGGCCTTCCCGGAACTGTTCGACCCGGCGGATGCCGAGTCTCTGGCCGCCGATCTGGAAGCGGCCATGGGGACGGCCGTCCTGCAAGGAGTCCGAGAATCCATCCGGACAAAGAAGATAACCTCAAAAGACTCATGAAAACGAAACGCTCCAATATTTTCACCGCCGCGATGAACGCGGCATCCTCGGCGATCAATGCAGCCTCCGGCGTCTTCCAGGAACTCGCTCTACCGGAGACCGGCGAGCACACCTTCCGTTTCCGCCTCGCCGCTTATGGCGAGTATCCGGTCGAGGACGTGAATGGAAAGTCCATCATCCAGGTCGTAGACCGCAAAGCAGCCGAAACCATGGCTGCGAACTATGGCAGCGTGGTGGGCAAGTTAGCGAACTTCTTCCGTGGGATCCCGATGTTCGAGGGGCACGCAGACGATGCCGCCTGGCTTGCGAAGAATCCAGGACACCGGGCAAGCGCCGTGGCCCGGATCAAGGCCATCGAGCCAGCCGATGACGGGATCTACGTGACGGCCGCGCTCAACTCGGACGGTGTGGATCTGCTAGGTGGGGACGCTCCAAAATACACCGGGCAGTCTCCTTTCTGGCGGCTCTCGGAAATCTCCGGCCGCCCCGGCTGCTTCCGGCCCATCTTGCTGTGGTCGGTGGCGCTGACTAACAATCCAAACATCATGACCAACACCATCGCCCTGAACTCGCTGCAAGGTGTGGCCGATGATCCCTCTCCCATTGCCGATCCCGGCGAACCCGAAACCAAAGACAACGAGACTATGAAACTAACACCAGAGGCGCTTACCGCCCTCGGATTCGCCCCCGATGCCGATCCGAGCACCGAAGAAATCTCCGCCGCCATCGTCAAGATGCTGAGCGACAAGGCCACCGCTGAAGCCGACAAGGCGACCGCCGTGGGGGAAACCGCCGCCGTCAACTCCCGCCTCTCCCTGGTGGAAATCGAGTTGAACCTCGTTCGGGGCACCGCTGTGGACACCGTCATCACCGAGGCGATCAATAGCGGTCGCATCACGGATGCGGACAAGCCTGCCTGGACGGCAGCGCTCAACAGCTCGTTCGCCACCGAGGCCGCCAAGCTCAAGACCCTGATGCCGGTGCTCAACACCGAGAACCGCATCAAGGACATCGGCCGCCGCGATCTCACGGTGACGGATGCTGCCAATGCCGCGACCACCATTCGCGATGGAGTGACCGCCTTTGCCCTGGAAAAGGGCATCGACATTACGTCCGCAGCGGGTTGGACGAAAGCCTTCGACGCATGCCGCGCCGCAAAGCCGGAACTCTTCGCGAAGGCATGAAAAAACCAGCGACGGTCACAGACCGCCGCTACCAACCACTCACCTGATAGAAACATGAAAACCAAACACGGGCTGGCGCTCCTCACCGCGCTCATCATCGCGCCGTTCGCGGCGTTCGCCAAGTGCTTCGCTCCCTCCGGAGTGGATGCGCTCAATGTCCAGGGTGCTCACGACGGCGGGCTTACCCGCAACGCCGAGGGTGCCATCGCCGAGCACCTCCTGCTCACTTGGGGGACAGCGCCTGCCACGCAGCTCAAGGTCTGCACCGCCGCCACCCGTCCGCTGGGCACTGCCTACGACGAAACGGCAGACGGCAAGCCGCTAGGCATGCTGCCCCTGCTAGACGGCAAGACCAAGCTCATGATCGGCTCCAAGGCCATCGCCGCCGGAGTCCGCGTTTACGCGACGGCCGGAGGCAAGGTGACTGATGCCGTGGTGGCCGGGGCCTATCTCGTCGGCGAGGCGTGGACCGCCTGCACCGGAGACGGCGCAGAATTCGAAGTGCTGCCGCTCAGCCCGGTGGTGAATCCATAATCCCACTCCACCCAACCAACCTTTAAAGACACCATGAAACATCTACCACAATTCCTCGCCCTCACGGGGGCCACGCTGATTTCCGACACTCCGGTGCTGGGTCAGATCACCGTCTGTAACGCAGCACAGAACTACGCAGGCAGCCTCGCACAGGATGTGCAGGGCTACCTGGCCGGACTTCCATCCTCGGAGGAATCCATCCGCCTGGAAGAGCTCTTCCCTGGCATGCAGACCAATGACTTCTTCCAGTTCGCGAAAGCGGACGACGAAGCTTATCTGACGGAAGCCGATGACAGCGACATCCGTGCCATCGGCGCGAGCTTCAAGCGCGTGCAATACCGTGGCACGACCGTCATCGACGGCACGCAACAGAAGGGTCTCACCATGCGGGTGGATCACAAGACCTTGCCAAAGGTCAACGGAGTGATCGTTCCCGGTTGGGAAAACCGCTACGCCGCCAGTCTCAAGAACCGCTTGATCCGCGCCGACAAGGTGCGTGGCCTGGCACTGGTGGACGCGGCTGCGACGAACGCGGCAGTGACCTTCAGCGCGGCGACCAATCCGGACGGCTTGCTCCGTGCGCAGACGCAGCTCTCCCGCGTGGCCATCGGCGATCTCGCGCGGGTGCAGCTCGTCATCGGCAACGCCTCGTGGCAGGGCCGGATCGACGCCTACGAGGCGGCGGCCCGTGCCAACACCGGCGTGGCGAACCACTCGGACTACTCGCTGGAGGATCTGGCCCGCTACCTGATGGTCAACAAGGTCATCCTTGAGGACGGCATCAAGCAGACCGCGAAGGGCGCGGCCAAGGTCGATTCGCTCGGCCTGGTGAACTACTCCTACGCGGTGACGGATAGCCCGATCATGGAAGATCCGTCCAACGTCAAGCGTGCCTGGTCACCCGTGACCGGCGGCGGCGAATGGGCCGTGGCGATCCAAGAGCAAGCGGTCTACACGGACATTACCGTGTGGCACGAGTCCAAGCTCTTTATCCCGATGAGCACCGGCATCCGCAAGACCACCGTCACAGTCGGCTAACGAACCACCAAGCAGGGAGGTCCGATCCCTCCTGGCACATCCTCAATTTAGCCATGAACAAGAAAAAGATCATCGCCGCCCTGCACGCGGCTGGAATCCCGGAAGCGAACGAAAGCATGACCTTGGAGGCGCTGAAGACCCTGGCTGCGGAAAAGGGCGTCACGCTTACCAGCACCGCCACCTCAAAAGGCCGGGTGCCGGATGACGACTACTATGACGGACTCCGCCAAGCGAAAGTGGCGGCAGGGCTTCCACTGGAAACCGCCATCGAAGTGACGGCGCGTCAACGCAAGGAAGATGAGGCTAACGGCTTCATGCTTCCAGAGATCATCGAGATCGACTGAAGAATCACCCCATAGGGGCTAACGGACTCCGGTCCGCGCGGCGGATGGCACCGTCCCTCCGCCGCGTTACCGGGGATCGCTAGACGATCACCGACGGTCATAGACCGCCGCTACAATTTACAAGAATGTCCACTCTCCAACCATGGGTCGCGCTGACCGTCACCAACCTGCTTTCCGCAATGACGGATCGCGAGGTAGAGGACTTCGGCAAAGTTTCGGTGAAGGTTTCCGTGCCGGACCGGGTGACTCCGATTCTCGCCGACCTGGTCAACGAGATCCGCGGTTACATCGGAAGCCACGGGCAAAACACGCTGAGTGCGGATCCGGTGCTGATCCCCTCCGAGTTTGTGGCCAAGGCCATGGCGATTGCCAGGTGGCGGGTGCTCACGAGCATTCCGAACTACAAGCCGGGAGATGCCCGCAAGGATGAGTATGACAAGGCGGATGCGTTTTTCACCTCCGTCGCTAAAGGAGGCATCCGCCCTCGCCCCGCTCCGGATGCGGAAGTCAACCCTGTGCCTGCCGCCATCCCCGCAGGGGTTGAAGTGGTGAGCGGACCTGGTAGCCGCACGGGCCGCCAGAGAATGGACGGCATCTGAAGAATTTGAGAGTTGATCAAAAGAAAAGAACCAAAAACACACCATGAGAACCATACTAACATCACTGCTGGCATTCGCCACGCTCGCCATCGCCGCCACCACACTGCCAGTCACCTGGAATCCGATGCCTGGAGTGGATGGGTTCCGACTCTATGCCGGGGATGACCTGGTCGGGACGGTGGATACCAATCTGGCAGAGGTCACCATTCCGGACGCGACGACCAGCCTGACGGTGGCCGCATTCAACGTCCGTGGGGAAGGGCCACGGTCCGAGCCTCTGATCATCCCCGCGCTGCCGCCGAAAATGAAAGCGTATGTGGTGACGGTGGAAGGCAGGCTGACGATCACGATCCGGCCGATAGATGAATGAGTGAATGGATCCCCCGCGATGAACCCGGAGAACCCACCTGCACGCGAACCCCGCCTGACCGAACATGGTCGGAAGCGGGGGAAGGAACGTGCGGGGCTGGCTCCGGGGGCGCTCAAGCGGACGGCTTGCAAGGCGCTTGCAGACGGTTTGAAACCGCGTGACACCACCGGGAGTCTCCGGCGCTACCTGGACAAGATTTCCATCGAGCACCTGGGCAGCCATCCGCGCGTGCATGCGGATCACATCTTCATCTTCGGGGCTGACAGCTCACTGATCACCGTGCTGCAGCTGCCGCGCGAATACCGGAAATCCGCCGCGTCCGCGCGGAAGAAAAAGGGAGGTGAGGCGTGATTGACTTCACGACGGCCCGGCCGCTGCAGGAAGCGGTGGACAGCCTCTCCCGGCGCACGCCGATGGGCACGGCGCTGAACTCCGCCGAGCTGGAACGCCTGCCGCTGGAGATCCGGGACGCGGCGTTCTTCTCCGCCCAGGTGCAGAACGAAAAAATCCTGGCAGAGGCTCAGAAGCGGATCACCCAACGGGTGAATCTGGAGCGCTCGAAACTGGCAGACGGGAAACCGGGTGTGACGATGGACCGGCGGCGGTTCATCGACGAGATGCGGGTGGAGTTAGGGAAGCTCGGCTACCGGCCGGATGCGAAGAAGGCGGGCACCATCCAGGACCTGTCTTCCAGCGGCCGCCTGGGCCTGATCTGGGACATGAACCTGGCGCAGGCGCAAGGAGCGGCCGGCTGGAAAACCAGCATGTCCGAGACGGCGCTGCGGGTGGAGCCAGCGATGGAATTCATCCGCGTGGAAAGCCGGATCGACCGGCGGTATTGGCCCACCGAGTGGGCGGCCAACGGCGGCATTTTTTATCCAGGCGCGTCCGAGTATCCGGAAGGACGGATGCTCGCTCTCAAGACCGATAAGATCTGGCGGAAGATCAACCGCTTCGGCGTGCCGTGGCGGCCGTTCGACTGGGGCAGTGGCATGGGCACGCGCGGCGTCGGCCGCCGTGAGGCGCTCAAGCTGGGCGTGATCAAGGAAGGGGATGCACCTCAGAAGCCGGAGAACCTGCCGCTGACGGCAGGCCTGCAAGCCAGCGTGAAAGGCCTGCCTCCTGCCAGCCGCGAGCGTCTCCGCAGCGAGATGGGTGACGCGATCCGATTTGACAACGACACGATCATCTATCAACGTAACACCACCGAAGCCAATGAGCACCGAGACAAAACCATCCGCGAAGAACTCCAATCGCGTGCTCGATCCTACTTCGAGCGAAGCGAAGCGGCTCTTGGCGAGCTTCGACGAGAAGCGGCAGGAGCCGAAGCGTTTTATGGATCTGCCGTCGCGGATGAAGCCCGCGAAGCCTGGCTCGCCCAGCTAGCCGCTGTCGGCACGGGCCGGAAGCAGCTTTTCCACGAAGGCTCGTTCAGCGAGGAAGCGGCCGAGGCGCTGATCCGGATGATTCGCGCGGTGATGCCACAGGTGGAAGCTGAGTATGATGCCGGTCACTTGATCGCCTGGCGGCCCGATCTTCAATCCCTGGCACCCAGCGAGCTGATGAAGCTGTCCAGGGAAAACCCGATTGCGCGAAATGGGATACTGCTAGGTTATGGAATGGAATCGCTGGCCGGTTCCGAGCCCTACGTCCAGGTGGCGATCATCAATGAGGCGGGTGAGACGATCACCGGCTTCCAAGCGCGGCCAGCCACGGCGGAGACCTTTGCGAAGCTGCGGTTGAAGGACATGCTGGATGCCACTGGAAAGCAGTATGGATTCCGGCTCATCCCGAGAGGAGGTGTAAGGTGATCACCATCCAAGTGACCGCCTCCCCGCAGGAAGCCAAGGCCTTCCTGGTTAACGTGACCGGCGTGCTGACGAAGCGCCGCGAACTCAATGAGGCGCTGGCCATCCGCCTGCGCCGCGAGATGAAGGAACACTTCGCGATCAAGAACCGGGAGCCTAACAAAATGAACGCGCCCAAGTCCAACTTCTGGAACCAGGTCGCGGACGCGACCGACATCGGCGAGGTGACTGACAGCGGCGCGACCGTCACTGTGGCCGAGGAGCGCTTCAACATCCAGCTATTCGGCGGGACGATTTTCCCCAAGAAAGCGAAAGCTCTAACCATCCCGCTGGTAGTGGAAGCGCGGGGTGAGAGTGTGGCATCCTACAAGCTCAAGACGGGCAAGCGCCTGTTCGGTATACCGGGGCGCAACGCGCTTTTCCAGAAAGCGGATCGAGGTGGCGCCACCGAAAGCAGGGTGAACTTCACACGCGGCCGCGACCGCAGCTTCGGCGTGAAGCTGGGTGCAAGGCAGCCCTTGCGGGCGATCTTCGCTTTGGCCAAGAGCGCCACCATCCGCAAGGACCCGACCGCACTGCCGAGCGGGGAAACCCTGCTGAAAGCCCTGCAGGAGGAAGCTGAGGACTTCCTGCTCGATTTGAACGAAGGGAGGCTCGCATGAGCAGGCTCTATTCACTCCGCCGCGAAATACGGGATGTGCTGCTAGGCGGTGGCTGGGCTGCCGACGAGATCCTCATCAAGCGCCGGACGAACATCTGGAACGACGTGGCCGTGGCGACCGGGGCGAGCAAGCACGGCCAATGCCTGGTCATCGGCGTGGCGAAGGGGACCAAGCTGGGGCCGGACCGGCCCGGCACGCGCCACATCGTCATGGAGATCACCGTGCCAATCACCCTCATGGAGCTGCCGACCGTGGATCCGGAACAACCGGAGACGGGCGACGCCGACGAGGACGACCGCTGGGAGGCGCTGTGCCTCCTGCTGCAGGGCGAACCGTTAGGCCGCAGTGCCCTGCACTACGAACTCGACTTCGACGGCTTCGAGGACGTGGAGGATGACGAATACGTGATCCGCCAGACCGTCTTCAAGACCCGTCTTATTCTCAAGCCTGCGTGACGAACATCGAACATCGAACGTCCAACATCGAACATTGAAGTGAAGAAAAAACAATCACCATGAACAACACCACCACCACCACCACACCACCACCCGCAGATCCCAAGAACCCGCTCGTCGCCTGCACCGTGCTCGTCACCGGGACGACTTACGGCGACGTCGTCCTCGGCAAGGGCGCAAAGATCCGCATCCCGAAAAAGGACGCGGAAACGCTCACCAGCCTCAACCCGCCCGCCGTGGAAATCACCGGGCTTTGAGGTAAAGCAGAAATTTGAAAGCCGAAAGTAAACACCAACACTAACGAAACAACATCATGCCATACGCATTCGGAACTCTTAAAGAACGCCTCAACGGAGCGCTGATCCGCTTCGTGAAGGACGGCACCGTCATTTCCGCCCTCACGATCAGCGAGAGCGTCAAGCCTGCGCTCATCGCCTTCACCGACGACTACTCGCTCGGACGCATCAACAACTCCAAGTATGTGCCCAAGACCAAGGACCGCGTCCGCGAGTGGGCGCTGCCGACCGGCGGCTACAAGGAGCGCACGACGAAGTCCACCACCGAGGATGCCTATGAGATCACGGTGATCGATTACGCCACGGAGCTCTTCGACCAGCTCGCATTCGGCCTCGCGGCCGTGCCGGTGGCGGCAGCCTCACAACAGGCCTTCGCCAGCGCGGACCGCTACAAGGACGGGTGGGCTCAGCTCACCATGATCGAAGAGGGCGGCACGGTTTCCGGCATCCTCACGGTGCACGTGCGGCTGGAGATCTCCGCCGCTCCGGAAATCAAGAACGAGGAAGGATCGCCAGTCTGGCGCATCTCGCATCTGGCCGATGCCGGAGCGCTCGACACCTACATCCCGTATCCGGCCGCCTGATCCTGACGCCGCGCCATGAGATCGTCCGACTGGCAAATCACCTGGGACCCGGCTGGCATCAGCCGGGTCCTGCTGGATTACGATGATCTGATGGAAAACGAGATCCGGACGTCCGGCGAGCAGCTCGCGGGGCAGGGCCGGTCCGACTTCGCCCTGCGTGCCGTGGCGCTCTCATGCAAGAACGTGAAGCGGCGGCTGGAGTTCGGCCGCCGCCTTCCTCACACGACGGCCGCCGCGAGCTGGGCGGCGGCGGTGGATGAACTCACCGCCATGCCGTGGGGAATCAAGGGCACTCTACGAATCGCCCCGCGCGGGGGGACGGTGAGGAACTACACCGCGTGCATCCTCAGCTCTCGTCACGGGCCGGTCGTGGCGGACGGACTGATCGAGTCCGTGCATGACTACGTGTTCCGGATCACCGCCGTCTGACCATGCCCGGCATCATCATTACTCCAGGGACAACGAACCCACCGCTCACTCCGGTGCAGATCGTGGTGGGCTATCCGTTTCCCAAAGTGCCGGTGCAGACCATCCGCAAGTGGCGGCAGTTCAACCCGCGTTGGGTGGGTGGACTGGAACCCGTCCTCGTCCCGCTGCCGGTCATCTATTCCTACGTCGACTTCATCACCGGCGACATCACGGTCGGGGTGGATGTGGAGACCTTCGACTCCAGCAAGCCGAATTTCACCACGGCCGGAGTGCGCTACGTGGCAGACGCGCTCTATCTGAAAACGGCTCAGGACGCGGGCGGCAAAACTTACTCCGCGGTTGGGACGCCGCCTTACACCGCCGGGGGCGGCAGCATCGAGGTCGGACTCGTGGAGGCGGAATACGGTGGCGACTTCGCGATGCCTTCGAATCACTTCCGAGTGTTGCTTGAGTTCGCGCTCACGGTGACTGGCACCGGTGACGGGGCGACCTATACGACCACGCTCGCGGACGGTCACCCGGACGCCATCACCACACTCACTGGAACCATCTGGCTCATTGTCCCTTACCCGGTCGACCCTGCCAGCAACGGCTACATCAACCAGGAAATCGACACGGAGAAATATGTGACGGTGAGCCTGCGGCGTAACGGGGTGCTGTTTGAGCGCATCTATTTGGCCATTCCTATCAACGGTGAGGTGAGCTTCACCTTGGTCCCGCTCTCTCCAGGGGCCAGTCTGGCCATTCCGGAAGTGGATAGCGAGCTGACCTGGTCGGACACCCTGTATGGTCCAACGGCGGCCACTCCGGCGGGCGGCGTGCCCGGCATCCCCTATTCCGGATACGTCCGTGAGAACTGGGCGAGCGAAGGGGAGGTCACCCTGTCATGAGCATCCAGAGTCCATACTCGATCACCCTGACGCCAGCGGTCGGTGCGGCCATCACCCTGGTGGAGGCGGGCGGCTGGCTCGAAGCGCTGCCGGCGTTCGATGCGTCCCAGGGATTGTTCGAGTCAGACGGCGTGCAGTTAGGAGCGGCGTTCTTCCGGCCGCTTGGAAACGTGGCGGTGGGCATCAGCTTCGCGACCGAGGAAGATCACGAGGATCTCGCGGCCGCGCTCGATGCGTTCCTCGCGGCCGACGTGGTTGACGACACATCGGTGCTGACGATTTCCGGGTTGCTGGTGATCGGGGACATCTGCCAGTTCGCCGACGCGGTGGTGACGCTGGTGACGCCGGACCTGCCGAGCGGCCGCGCGGCGACGACCACGCGGGTCTTCACCGTCCGGGCATCACTCCCCTATCCAGCCGAAAGCTAACAAACGATCATGAGCGACAAGAAATTCACCATCGGCATCGAGACGACTGCAGACACCAGCGGGGCGAAAAAGGCGACGGGCGCGCTGGATGAAACCACGGACAAAGCAAAAGAACTCGATACCAGCCTCAATCAGGTAGGACGCCCGGCATCGACCGGGGGACTCGGGCTTCCTGCCATTCCCGCCCAGGCCAAAAAAGCCAGCGAGGGAATCAAGGAAGTGAAGAATGAATCCACCCACCTCGGCAATAGCGGTGACGGTGGTAGGGCGGTGCTCGAGTTCTCCCGTGCTTTTGAAGATGCTCAATACGGAATCCGGGGGGTGCTTAATAACCTTCCAGGCTTGATCGCCGCGCTGGGCGGAGGCGCGGGTCTAGCGGGTGTGATCTCGGTCCTCGCTGTGGCGGGTTCTGTGGTGTGGGAACAAATGGGAAAAAGCGCGAAGGATGCGACTGACCCGGCAATCGACTATCTCGACATTCTTCAGAAGATCGCCAAGGAATTCGGTAATCCGGACCTGGATCTTGAGAAAGCCCGTGGCAAGGGAGCTGACACCGCGCTTGAAAAGCAAAAACAATTCGCCGAGGGCCAGCAACGCATCGCCAACTCCGAGTTGGACTTCGAGAAAAAGCGCATCAAAGGAGACTCCGCTGTGGCAATCGCGAAGGAGAGGCTCAACCTCGCGCGACAAGAAGCGCAGATCAACACGGCGAGCGGAGAGACGGCGGTCAAGTTAGCCAAAGACCGCGAAGCCACTCTGAAGCGAATCGTGGAGCTCGAGCGCTTGGCGCTGGAGTCCGTCAGGTTGGCGGAAGAACGGGCGGCAGCCGCAAAAGTGACGGCAGCGAGCCAAGGTTTGGACGAAGCGGACCGCGCAAAAACAAATCTCCAAGGGCCTGCGGCGGAATCCGCTAGAGACTTGCAGGCCGCCAGGGAAGGGCTAGCTAAGAACCAAGAGGAACGCATCCGGAGTGTCCGCCTCCTTGAAGGACTGAAGGCTGAAGAGCTGAAGAAACAGGCGTTTTCGAATAACCCATTACAGATCCTGGAATCTTCCGAGCGGGTGATCGAGCTCAGCAAAAAGATCGACACCCTTCTCAACACACCCTCTCAATTCGAAATCCGCTCCGGGCAACAAGTGGGCGAGGCCAAGGATGTCTCCACCCAGGCAGCCGAGAATTTACTAAAAGCCTCCGAGGCGCAACGCGAGGCTGCGGAAAAACTCAGGAACGCGACACAAGACCGCGATAACCTGCTGCGTGGAAACAACCTCGACCGGCAAACAGAAACCGGGCTGTCCAAGATCTCCGCAACGGCAGCCGCAGAAGCCGGGGTAGAGAAAGATAAAACATCACTCGTGGGCCAGCTCGACGGTCTCGTAGCGGGCATCGGCGAATCCGGAGGAAAAGACCTCGCTCCCTTCATCACAGAGATGAAAGCCATCCTCCAGGACAAAGCTCTCTCAGCAGATGAGCTGGCCCGGCTCCCCGTGCTCTTGCAGCAGTATCTCGGGAAGGTAGCGAATCTGGGAGCGGCTCAAAACACAGCCATTCGGGATGCCTCCAGTCGCATGGATGAACTGGAACGCGAGATCCGCAACCTCAAATCCACCGCCGGAACCCGTAACCCATGAGCGACACCTGGACGATCAAAGGCCAGACAGGCAAGACCATCGACGCCACCGAGCGGACGCTGGAACAACTGCGTGCAGGCGGCCTGCAGATCGATTTCCGGGGGCTTGCAACGGGCACGGCGGTCTGGAACATCTGGCTGAAATCGACCACGGAAATCGCCACCTATGTCCCGGACGAAGGCCAGCGGATTTCCATCTATCTGAATGGCGACCGCTACTTCACCGGCCACGTCACCGGCCGCGAGCCGATCTTCACCGCCGGGGACTGGGGATACTCCATCACGGTTTCCGATCCGTGGTATTGGCTGGAGAAGACGCCGCTGAGTTCCGAGATCGAGGATGAGACCACCGTGGTGCAGGAGCGGTCCATCTACCTCTTCGCCACCGGCTCGCCCACGTCGCATCTCACCAGCCTAGCCGCGCGGGCCATCGAGCTGGGCATGCCCATCGAGCTGGGCAGCATCGCCACCTGCCATCCGGTGCCACGGCTCAGCCTGCGTGAGATGAGCCTGGCGGAGGCGATTTCCGAGATCATGCGGCTGGTGGTGGACGGCATGGTTTACTTCGACCACAGCGGGCCGGACGGGACCTATCCACAGCTCACCATGCAGCGCCGGACAACGGCGACCACAGTGGAAATCACGCCCGCCCTGCTGTGCGTGCCCATGCTCAAACTCAAGCCTCGCCACGATCTCCGGATCTCGGAGCTCAAACTCATCTACGCCACCCGCGAGACCTATGAAAACGCCCGGGTGAACGCCTACAAATCCACGACCGCCGGGGCATCCACCGGCGAGCGTCCTGACCGGCAACTCATCACTATTTCAGGACCGGAGCCAGGGCTCGGACTGCCGCTGGATCTGACGGATTTCGTGGTGGTGAAGAGCGCTGTCCTGGCAGGCAATCTGGGGGCAGCACTCACACTCTATCACGACCTACTGAAGGCGGGCGACGCGGATCTGTCCGACGTGCAGGTCTATGCCACTACGGAGGAAGATGAAGCCTCCGGATCCATCGTCCAGTGGCCATCCGACCCCATGGTCATCGTCACCGACAGCGAGGGGAATGATCTCGATCTGGGCGAATGGACGCACTACCTGACCAAGGGCGAGGTGAAGGATTGGTGGGAAAAGGATGGCATCGAGTCCGTCCAGGCCCGCGTCACCGCCACGGTCGCCAGCTTCGTGATCGCGGGGCTCACCGACGATGCTCCAAGCATGCCGAAATGGGCACGCGTGGTGGGTGCGCGGCCGTCCGTGCACTTCGTGATCGATGCGTCAGAGCTCAAGTTCCGCTACGTCTGGCAGGCGAGCATCTCCACCGTCGTGCCACTGGTCAAAACGCACTGGCCCACGGACACCACATTAATCCGGAAAGAGGACTGGGGATGGTTCTTCCCGCCCGCCGGATTCGCCGACTATCTGCTCGAAACCCAGAACTGGGTGCCGTGGGAAGGCGAGGTGCCAATCGCCACCGACGAGACCCCTGCTAACAACCTCGTCGGCGCAGTCCTCAACGTCGCCGGATGGGTGCCGGAAACCGCCACCATGCGGGCCATGATTTCCGCCTACTCGGTAGTCCCCGCGACGGGCCAGGTCACCTTCACCCTCGGCCCTCCCGCGAGGCACTCCTTCCGTGACCTGGTCAACCGCTTCCGGCAGTCCGGAGCGGACAACATCTACTGGCTCAACGCCGGTGGCGACGGCAGCGGACCCGACCCCGGCGGACCTCCCTACGGGTCAATTCTCACCGAATCCGGCGACTACGAAATCAACGAAGACGGCACAATGCCCACTACTGAAAACACATGAAAACCAATACCATTATCGGGCTGATCCTCGCCCTAACGCTCCCGCTCGCCGCTCAACAAAAGGTCAGCGAACGGACATCACTCGCGGCGGCCGCGCTCACTCCGGCGACCGACATCCTGCCCATCGTGGACATCTCCGCCGGGCTCTCCGGATCCAAGAAAATCACCATCGACGCGCTGTTTGAAGGGTGGGGATTTACCGCCGCCGGTGCGACTCTCGCCAAGGCCGCAGACGCGACCGCGCAACGTTCCGCGCTGGGTCTCGGGACAGCGGCCACGGCCGCGAGTTCCTCGTTCGAATCAGCACTCGGAAACCCGGGGACGAATGGCTACGTCCTCAGCTCGACCACGGCCGGAGTCCGGAGCTGGGTGGCAGCCGGAACCGGCGTGGGAGACTTGCTTTCCACAAACAACCTCAGCGACCTCACGAACCCCGGAACAGCCCGCACGAACCTGGGCCTCGGCACTGCCGCCACGCTTGCTCATGGCACCGCCGCAGGCGACCTCGTGAGGCTCGACGCGACCACCGGAAAACTCCCCGCCGTGGACGGCAGCCTGCTCACCAATCTACCCTCTGGAGGAGGGCTTCTGGCAGCTAACAATCTCGGGGATCTTAGCAACGCATACTTCGCCCGATCCAACCTCGGACTCCAGCTCGGGCTGGACGTTCAGGAGGCGGATAGCGACCTTTACAACTGGGCGATCAAAACCGCCCCAAGCGGCGATGCGGTAGGCACCAGCGACACCCAGACCCTGACGAATAAAACACTCACCTCCCCGGTCATCAACCTCACGTCCGACGCCACCGGAGACCTCTACTATCGAAACTCGGGCGGCACGCTCGCGAGACTCGGGATCGGCAGCTCGAACCAGTATCTCAAAGTAACGTCCGGCCTGCCGTCCTGGGCCACGTTTCCGAGCGTCGGGGACGTGCTTTCCACTAACAATCTCAGCGATCTGGCGAGCGTGCCCACAGCCCGGACGAACCTCGGGCTGGGCTCGGCCGCTCTGCTCAACACTGGCTCCAGCTCTGGAAACGTAGTCATTCAAGCAACCGCGCCATCCATCCCATCGTCAGTTGCGTATATGATCGGGGGGCAAATTAACTCGATGACCTTTGCGACCCTATTCACTCAGCTCGGCCTGGGCACGGCCGCCAATCAGGCGACGGCATTTTTCGAGCCCGCGCTCGGCAATCCTGGTACGAATGGCTACGTGCTCAGCTCCACCGCTGCCGGTGTCCGCAGCTGGATCGCTGCCGCATCAGGCACCGGTGACATGCTCAAGACCGACAACCTGTCCGGGCTGGGAAACTACACAACGGCCCGCTCGAATCTCGGGCTCGCTATCGGGACGGACGTGCAAGCCTACGATGCAGATCTTGCCAGCTGGGCATCAGTCACTCGGGCCTCGGGATTTGACACCATGACTCAGACGCCATCGAGCGCCAACCTCCGTGCATTCCTGACCGACGAGGTCGGGACCGGACCAGCTTATTTCGTCGGCGGGGGGCTAGGGACACCAGCGTCCGGAACGCTGACGAACGCGACCGGGCTTCCGCTTAGCACGGGCGTGACGGGCAACCTGCCGGTCGCCAACCTGGGAGATGGCACAGCGGCCAGCTCAAGCACATTCTGGCGCGGTGACGGCACCTGGGCGGCCTCGGGCGGACTGACCAACTGGACCGACTCGATCAACACCTCAGCGCCAAACGCGACGGTTCCGGCGGTCAGGCTGATCGCTACCAATGCCGCCACCAACGTGGACGCTGTCATCAGCCCGAAAGGCACTGGATCACTCCTTGCGAGCATCCCCGACAACACCGCGACTGGCGGCAACAAGCGCGGAACGAATGCTGTTGATTGGCAGCAAACCCGCAGCGTCAACACTCGCGTTGCTTCGGGGGCGCAATCAACCATCAGCGGCGGTCGCAACAATACCGCCAGCGGGACGGATTCCGCGGTTGGGGGCGGAACTACAAACAGCGCAAGCTCCGTCAATGGGACAATTGGGGGCGGTAAAAACAATACCGTCATTACGAATGACAGCGGGACAGTGGTAGGCGGGGAAAGCAATACGGCGTCAGGCACGTATGCGACCGTTGCAGGCGGTCTCAGCAATACCGCGAGTGCCAACTCGTCTTTTGCATCGGGGCAAAGTAATACGGCTAGTGGCAACCAAGCCGCTGTTTTCAACACCTCAAACACTGCATCCCACGCAAATTCGTTCGTGATAGGAACCGGGGCGGTCAGCCGTTTGCAAGGAGGATTTAACCAATCATCCGGCAACCTTTCAGGGATAAACGGATCGGCACAAATTGGCCAATACGTGGTGCGAGCTATTACAACAAGCGCAACGCCCACGGAATTGATTACAACAAGCGCGGGCGGCATAGTGCGCCTTGAGCTACCAAATAACTCGACGTATTCATTCAGCGGTCAAATCGCTGCCCGGTCATCCACCGGCGATTCCGCCGCATGGCGTTTCAGTGGAACGATTGAACGCGGGGCAAATGCTGCAGCAACCGCCCTTGTGGGAACCCCAACAAGCACCGACACGAATTCAGAAGCCGGGTCGGCAGCTTGGACGGTTGCAATCACCGCTGACACTACAAACGGGGCTTTGATTTTTACCGCAACCGGGGTAGCCGCAACGAACATCCGGTGGGTAGCGCAGATTGAAACCGCCGAAGTTGTCCACTGATCCAGGCCAAAGAAGCAACCCTGCAAGCCCCTTGCAACAACCCCAGAAACCCGCTTTCTCTCAAATAGGCGTCCATTTCTCTCAAATCGGTTGTCGCTTACATAAAGCGCCGCCAGCGCGTTGCCTTTCTCCAGCCATTGGCCCGCGACAGGAATGTCGCGACTCCTTACCTCCGGCGTCCACCTCAACGGCGGATCATCCCGCACCGGCGATGGCCGCTGATGCTTTGGAAAACGAACGATTGGCTGGACAATCGTTCGGAAAATCCAGCCAAGATTCTTCTCGCCACTCCCGGCGGGGAACAAGCAACCTCTGTCCGACCAATCCGCAAACAAATCCACCCACGCGAATGGCCAAGTCCCAGAGGATCATCTTCGCCACTACCATCGCGACTGCTTTGGTGGCGGGTGTCTTAATCAACCAGCAGGCAGTCCGCGCGCCCGAGTCACACCCGGGGCACGGAGGCGGCACTAACGGTCCTCATACGGGCAATCGAGTTTCCGGGTCCGCGACCCAGGCGCCTCTCTCCTTTCCCGTTGCGGCAGCAGCGCTCATGACGCCGGATTCGCCGACATCCCCGCATCCGGTGGAACGTGCCGTCGCCGCCGGCTTGATCCTCGACACGCGGATGGAGAGGACCGACACGGAAAACCGATGGATGCGCGTGCGGCTCGTTAGAACCGAAATTCAGCCGCGATTGGTGCGCGTCGTCGAGTTGTGGCAGTTCGATCCGGCCGGGCCGCAAGCGACCTGCCTGAGCCGCGAAATGTTTCTCGCCGACCAATTGATTTTGAATACCGCGCAAGGGGTCAGCGAGGTGCGGTTGCGGCAGCGTCTGGAATCCGAGGGCATGCGGATCGGCGGCAGGATCGCGGAGGGTGCTTTCACCGTCCAATTGGCAACCTCGGATTTGGATGCCATGCCGGCGGCGTTGCAATTCCTCGCCGGGCATCCCGAACTCGCGAAATCCGCCGAACCGGATGGCGTGGGTTTTGGCGGAGGGACGCCGAATGACTCAAGGTTTTCGGAACAATGGGGCGTCCACAATACGGGACAACTCAGTGGCACAGTCGATGCCGATGTGGATGGCCCGGAGTTCTGGGACATCATTGAGAGCACGCCGGGCATGGTGATCGCTGTCCTTGATTCGGGCCTGAACTTCACCCATCCCGATCTTCAGAACATTGCGTGGATCAACCCGGGAGAGACCAACGGCGATGGCAAAGACAACGATTCGAGTGGAAAGATCGACGACATCAATGGCTGGGATTTCGTCAACAACGACAACAACCCGACCGACGACCACGGACATGGGTCGAACGTCACAGGCATCATCGCTGCGAACCGCAACAATGGTCAGGGTATCGCAGGGATGCTTGCTGGAGCGCGTATTCTCGTGTGCAAGCTCCTCAACTCCAGCAACAGCGGCACCACATCCAATCTGATTGCCGCGACGACATACGCACGCCAGCGAAATGTCCCGGTGATGAATCTCTCGCTGCAGAATTATCCTTACAGCAGCATGTTGGATACGGAGTTCACCGCTTGCCAGGCCGCAGGGATCGTGCTGAGCATTTGCGCCGGCAACCAGGGGGTCAACAACGACACCACGCCGAACTATCCGAGTTGTTACCCGCACTCAAACATCATCGCCGTCGGCAACCATGACCGCACGGATGTGCGATATTCCGGCTCGAATTATGGACTCGCGAGTGTTGATCTTTTCGCGCCCGGAACAAGCATCCTGAGTCCGGTTCTCGGAACCTCCTATTTGAATTATACGGGCACTTCCCAGGCGACGCCATTCGTGACCGCCGTTTGTGGCGCGATCAAATATGCAAACCCCTCATGGGAGGCGACGCAGATCAAGAGCAGCATCCTGGGTTCGGTGTTCATAAAAGCCAGCTATAGCGGCATTTCCGCGACCGGTGGAAGGCTCAACGTCGTCAGCGCGATGTCTCACGCCTTTCGTCAGCTTCCCTTGCAAGACACCGATGCCGATCAGTTCTCGAATCTGTTTGAATATCTGGCAGGAACCCGGATGGACACCCTGTCGAGCCGTCCCGCGGTGTTCAGCGACACCAGTGGCGGATTTTTGAGGATCGGCGTGCCGCGTATCGTGCGTCCCGACGGCTACTTTGAGATCGAAAAGTCCTCTGACTTGATCTCGTGGACGAATTCGGGCGTGACGGACTACAGCACGTCCGGGACTCTGCTAGGTGGCATCCCGATTTCCGGCGCAGCGCGGGGTTTTTTGCGGATCAAGGCAATCCCTGTCCCGTAGTCAATGGACAGTTGACAGGGTCGATTCCAAAAGGAATCAAGTCGACGTCAGCACCCGCACTTCCAGCCCGGCGATCCTGCGGAAGTGGGCTTCGTCCTTCGGACCGACCAATACTCCGCATCCCAGGCAGCGAGCGGTGGCGGCAACGGCGATGTCGTTTTGGGGAATCATCATGCCGCTTTGGGTCAGTTCCGCGAAGATGTCCGCATGATGCTCCGCTGTCTCGGCCGTAAACGGCTCGACGCCCATGAGTCGGCGCAACGCTTCAAGGCGCGCCATCCGGCGGGCAGCACGAGCGGCGGAATCCGCCAGGCGAACGCCCGCCAGGGCCTCCGCCCAGACCACGGCGGGCATCACGAGTTCCTCGCTTCCATCCAAGGAAATGACTTGATCCCCGTCCTGTGCACGTTCCCAAGCAACAATCGCCGAGGTGTCGAGGATCAGGCCCATGGGTTGGCAGGTGTTTGATCGGCAGCATTCACCCTCTCGAGGTCGTCCGCAAATGTCGGGTCACGCGGCAAACGGGCGGTTACCGCGACCATTTCCGCCCACGTCGCACGCCGGGATCCAGTGGCTGGCGATAGCTCGGCGACGGGTTGGTCATTCTTCGTGAGTATGAAGTGCTCGCCCTTGTGCTTCACCCGGGCAAGGTAGTCTCCCAGATGACGCGCGGCCTCGGTGGTGCTGATCGCTGTTCCTCGCATACAGATATCTGTAAATTACAATTTTCCGGAAATCAATCGTGTTCTTGGATTTAGGATGAGGAACGGTGGCATCTTTGGAGCGAGTCCAGAATCAAAAGAGGCAATGTTCGCATCATGGACCTCCGGCCATTGCACTTGCCGCCGGGGACGCCGCCGTGAGAATGTGCCGCGGACTTGACGACGATTCGAAACACCCAGTTGGACGGATGGCGGGCTTTCGCGGTGCTGGGGGTGATGTGGCTGCACTGGGCGCCTCCCGAGTGGCGCGGAGCGCTTCCCTTTGAAATCGGGCTGTTCTTTTTCCTGACCCTAACCGGCTTCCTGATCACCCGGATCCTGCTGCGCGAGCGCACCGTGGGCGAGGGTTCCGGCGAAAACTGGCGGGCAAAGACCTACCTGCATTTTCAAAAACGGCGGATGCTGCGGATCCTGATTCCTTGCTACGTGGCGATGATGTTTGCGATCATCGTCGGCGCTCCGGACATCCGCGCGCATTGGCCGGCCTACTTCGGCCATTGGTCGAACTTCCACATGGCCTATCTCGAAAACTGGCCGTCAGGGACCGCGCACTACTGGACGCTGGCTCTGCAAATCCAGTTCTATCTGGTGTGGCCGCTGGTGGCCTTCCTCACCCCGCGCCGGTTCCTGGCCGGGATGATGCTGCTATGCGTGGCGGCGGCTCCCGTGTCACGGGCGGTGCTGGACTTGTGGCATCCGGAAATCCATCACAGCGAGGCGATCACGATCACGGCGCTTGATTACTTCGGCGTCGGCGGCTTGCTCGCGCTGGCAATCGATCGGGGAATGAAGGTGGGCGACAGACGGCTTGGGCTGGCAGCGAAAATCGCGTTCGCCGGGTATGTCGTGCTTTATGTTTGCAACGAGCTGGACCGGCCGGTCCCGGGGTTCCGTTATCTCCAGCAAACGCTGGTGTCGGTGGTGTTCGCGGGGTTGATCTCGGCGACGTTGAAGGGTTTCGGAGGAATTCTCGGGAGCGCCTTGGATCACCCGGCGGCACAGCATGTCGGGCGTCTGAGTTTCGGGCTCTATCTATTTCACACACCGGTGCCGTTGTTTCTCGGCTGGGTGTTGCCGTGGCTGTGGTTCCCGTTTTTCAGCGGGCCGTGGTTGGCGGTCCGGTTGTTGGCCTTCGCCCTGACATCATGGGGCATCGCCTGGCTGTGCTGGCGCTATCTGGAACACCGTCAACCGCATCCTAACAAGCATGCGCTTTCAAGCTCTCCAGGTCGATGAACTCCAGCGCCGATTCGTGGGTGGCCTCGAGCACGACATCCGGCGCGCAACCGGCTTCGAACGCTTCCTGCCACCGCGCGGCGCAGAGGCACCATTGGTCTCCCGCCGTGAGTCCGGGAAAGCCGAATTCCGGGCGCGGCGTGCTCAGGTCGTTGCCGCGGCTTTTTGAAAACTGGAGAAATTTGTCGTTCACACGGGCGCAGACGACATGCACTCCCTGGTCGCCGGCACCGGTGCGGCAGCAGCCATCGCGATTCCAGCCGGTGAGCGGGTCCAGCGAACAGGGCTTGAGAACGGATCCGATGACGTTGCGTGTTTCGATGGCCATGACGGGAACATAACCCGCTGTCCGTGTCCGTCCAGTGGCGAGCGTGGGGAAACGGGGATGCTTGTCATGCAGTAATGCGGCAATGCGCGTATCAAGTTGGCCGCGTACCGGGACAACCGCAACCCATTCCACAGGTTGCCAGCACGCACACGTCCTGCTACCGTCCCGCCATGACCGCACTGAGACAGCCGGGTTCCATCACGGTGAGCGACTACCTCGCAGGCGAGGAAATCAGCGACACGAAACATGAATACCTGGGTGGCACCGTCCACGCCACGGCGGGCGCGACCATCCGGCACAACAACATCGCCGGAAACTGCTTTGGCTCATTATACGGAAAGATCCGCGGTAAATCCTGCCAGCCCTTCAACAGCGACACCAAGGTCCGCATCGAGTTCCCCGATCACACCCGCTTTTATTACCCGGATGCGATGGTCGTCTGCCAATCGAATCCGGATTCCGATCATTTCCAAACTCAGCCCTTCGTCATCATCGAGGTCCTCAGCGACTCCACCCGCCGTGCGGACCTCGGCGAGAAGCGCGACGCCTACCTGACGATCCCCTCGTTGAAAGTCCTGCTTTTCGTCGAACCCGAGGCCCCCGCCGTCACTCTTCACCGCCGCCTGCCGGAAGGAGGATTCACCATCGAGCGCCACAGCGGGCTGGATGCCATCATCCCGCTGCCGGAAATCGAGGCTTCCTTGTCCCTCGCGGATCTCTACGAGCGAGTCGAGTTCGCCTCATAAGAGTGTCTTGGCTGTCTCAGCCGGGAGGCTGAGCCACAGCTTCCGACTGAAACAGTCGGAACACGTTCCTTCACGTGCATTCTGGGAGCCGCGAGGCAGCACGGGCCTTGCTGGAGAGGTCCGAATCTGAATGCGTGGACAAGTGGATGCGGAGCCTCCGTCCGCCAATGGCTCCTAGCGTCCGGTGATCGCCGCCACACGGGCACCTTGCCGAGCTGGAACGCATCATGCACCGCGTGGGCGGCGTCTTCGATGCGGGTCTCGTCCACGGTGACGGCGATCTTGATTTCCGAGGTGGAGATCATGCCGATGTTGATGACATCGTCGACGTGAGTCTCTCATTGCTTTTTTCTCTTCGTATTCCAAACAAACCCTAGCTCTTGGAGTTTTTGAAACCGATCTGCACGCAGTTTACCTTGCTTGAAGTGCCAGCGCATCGTGTTCACCCATTTTCCTAGCTTCTGGTTTTCACTACCTTTCTGCGGCACATTGCAGTGCCCACTCGATTGTTTGAAATCCACCAGCCTATCGAACATTAAGTCCCATGCATCCTTCTCGACAACTCTCCAGACGAACCCAATTTCATCCAGTCGCTTGGCCCGCTCCACCATGATTGGCTTGTTCACTTCCTTGGCCCTGCGCTGAGCACTAACCCAGACCGAGAGCGCTTTGAATTGCGGCGGGCCTTGTGGAACAAGCGTATGCCCATTCTGTTCTTTGAACTTTAAGAGCTGCTGAAACATTTCTTCCCACCTTGTCGCTATAGGATCCCAGTCGAATCCCAATCTATTAAGTCGTTCCACACGCTCGGAGGACAACTGTCCCCGATTGTTCTCCATCCGTTGACTTGTGACCCAGTCCGCAAGTCTCGTATCCGCTTTCCATCCTTGCGGGACTAGGCAATCATCGTATTTAAGTTTGTATTCTTGCAACTTTTGAAGCATTAAATTCCAACGGTATTCATTTGCCTCGATTAAGTTTCCGCCCAAAATAGGACTTGAACCGGATTCTACCACCCAATCAAATCCAACCGCTTCGAGTTTTCGAGATTTGTCTGCAGATAGCTTTCCTTGTTTGTAACGTCGTCTCTGAACTCCAACCCAATTAGCTAGTTTAGTGTTTCGAGACCAACCCGCAGTTACTCGGCAGTTTCCAAATTCATTTTTGAATGCCAATAAATCAGAGAATCGATTATTCCACCGCGCCTCAAAGGCTACCGCACCACCTGGCTTCCTTTCACGGGTTGCTCCAGTATAGACCACCCAGTCAAAACCAATTCCATCTAGCAGTTTTATTCTGTCTTCTGACAGAACATTTTTCTTGAACCGTCCCCGCTGCACACCAACCCAACTAGCCAATTGTCGATTTTCCTTCCAACCAAGAGGGACTCGGCAATTTCCAAACTCACTTTTGTAACCCGTAAGCTCTTCAAATCGATGTTTCCATCGCGTTTGATAAATATCTTCGATTAATGCATTTGATCGCTCTGGATCAATCTCCGACTTGTTATCGCGACACTGTCTTGGATGCCAATCAAAACTGACAGCATCGAGGCTCGCGATCTGTTCATTTGTAAGCCGACCCCGTCTGCGGTTGTTGCGCTGAATTGCAACCCACCGCCCAAGCTTTTGACTCTCTGGATAGCTCTGAGGAACTTTGGATGATCCATATTTAGCGACGTAGTCCTTTAATTGTGCATACATGATCGCCCAAGCGCTATCTGCCGAAGTTCCATCACTGGAATTCTCGAACTTCCAACTGAATCCAAGCGCATCAAGAGCGTCCACGCGTGCCGATGAAAGCTTGCCTTCAATTTTACGCATCCGCTGAAACCCAACCCATTTCGCTAAGACCGGATTCACTGTCCACGTAGAGGGGACACTGCAGTGTCCGTATTGTGCATGGAACTGCACCAGTTCGCTAAGCATCTTCTGCCATCGCGCCTCATAAGGGTCCCATTCAAATCCGATGCTCGACAATCTCCGTTCTCGATCAGCTTCGAGTTGTCCTCTTTTTCTCGATTCACGCTGCCTCTGCATCCAGCGTCTTAACTCACTAGTAGGTAAACTTTCGCGTAATTTACCGCTATTCATTGGACGCATAAACTCCGCCAATTTTAAATACATCGAATCCCAAATGCCGTCATAATTAGTCCAAGAGAAACCAATTTCATCCATTCGGCTGATCTGCTCCGGTGTAAGTTTACTTCTTGCCCTTTCCCGGCGCTGAAGAGCTACCCAACGTGCGAGCTCAGGTTGAGTGCTCCAATGATCAGAGACGTTGCAGTGCCCGTGCAATTTAAAGAATCCTACTAAATCCGAATACATTTCATCCCAAGGCCGGGTCATTGGGATTCCACCTTTGGGATTGAAGAACCCGGTTCCTAGCCCACTTCGCTGCCATACAAATTGAATATCATTAAGCGCATTAATCCGTGTCTGGCTGAGCGTGCCCAATTCCATTGCACGTCGCTGAGCTAGTTCCCAGCGGTGGAGCATTTTTGTCTGAGTATCCACGACGCGAACTACCGCGGCACCGTTCGAGGTGATGAAATACTTATACTTGTCTAAAGTCTCACGCCACCTTCTTTCGGTGTCTGTTTCGCGTCTCTCTATCCCATCCGGCAGGGTGCGCCCATCCCACTCAAAATCGATGGCGTTCAATCTCTGGATGTATTCATCTTCAAGGGTCGATTTCCGGTATGCGTAGCGCTGACGAACTACCCAGCCACCTAGAAGAGGATCTTCTAGCCACTTTACACTTACGCGGGTGTGTCCGAATCGGGACTTGAAAGCACAAAGATCAGCAAATCGCTCGTCCCATGTACCCCGATCAACTTTCCATTCAAATTGAATTTTTTCAAGCAAGACGATTCTGTCTCGTGGCAATTCGCCATTGGCGTAATCTAGGCGCTGGGTTTTCACCCAATGAGCAAGTGAATTGTTTTCCTTCCAATTCTGAGGCACACGGCAATGACTGAAACGCCTGTGGAACTTAACCAATTCCAGATATGCTCCTCGCCAGTTCTTTTCTCGTGGATTCCAGTTAAAGTTTAGTTGGTTCAACATCTCCACTTTATCAGGATCCAGACTGCCGTTCTTCTTCCGCACTCGCTGATCCACTACCCACGACGCAAGCTTTTGGTTCGTTGCCCACCGAGCAGGGATATCGCAGTCTCCGTGCTGTTGTTTATGAACGACAAGCTGTCCGTAGCGTTCGAACCAATTTTCACCGATTGCATCGATACATGAGGCAGTGATGGTGCTCCGCAACATTTCCAAAGAAAGTTTGGGGCAAAGAAACTCGACACGCTTCCGAAACTGACTGTCGTCATATCCGCCCGTTCGCCCGCGCTCCATCCGCATCTCGGCGATGGTTTGCGCCAGCAGATCGTCCTGCTCCTTTAGGCCTTGGAGCACTTTCCAGACTTCATCGAAATTGCTGCGTAGAACTGCCTGTTCGATGGTCTCGCCGCGTGCTTTCTCCACGTATAGCGGCACAAGCACGTAGCCGAATTCCTTTCCTGTTTCGGGCGAAAGGCGCATCGCACGGCCCGTGGCCTGCACGATATCCACGAGACTTCGCTT
This sequence comes from Akkermansiaceae bacterium, assembly GCA_031425955.1. Taxonomy (GTDB): domain Bacteria; phylum Verrucomicrobiota; class Verrucomicrobiia; order Verrucomicrobiales; family Akkermansiaceae; genus Luteolibacter. Next base: position 56,340 of record JANPKJ010000092.1, read on the forward strand.
TGGACTCAGGAACGCCACCATGTCCACCACTGGAACATCCACTCCTTCCGTGAGACAGCGGGCATTGGAGAGGATCGCGCGAGGCATGGTAGCAAATTCGCGCATGAGCCGTTCGCGATAGGCAGTCGTCATCGCTCCTTCGATGTGGGCACAGTGGAAACCTTCAAGATGGGTGCCAATGCCTTCCGGTCCCTCGGAAGTGAACGACTTTGCAGAAGCCACTTTCGAGTGGAAGGTGAAGACCTTTGAAACGTTGTATTTCTCGATCGCCGACTTGAGCGCGATCTGGTTGGCAACCTGACGGGCTTTGACTTCATCTCCGTCCACCAAAACCACACCAAGGCGGAGCGCCGCGTCAGTGACCATTTCCGAAGTCACGACCGAGATGATGACCTTGTAGTCGGTGATGATGCCCGCTTTTGTCGCCGCACTGAACGGCAACCGATGGACCACCGGCCCGTAGGTTTCAGGCGCGTCCATCGAGAAGACAACTTTCGATTCACCAAACTTGTCCTTTCTCGCCACGTCGTAGTGCCGAGGCGTCGCGGTCATGAACAGTCGGCGGGCGATGGGCAGATTCTCATCCTTGAGCGCGAGTGCAAACCTAGCGCCGTCCCGTCCTGCGGTCTTGTGTGCTTCGTCGAACACGGCGAAGTCAAACGGAGGCAATCCACCGACGGCTTCCGCTACAACTTTGCTGGATTGATAGGTGGAGAAAACCAAACGCACCGAGTTGGTCGGACGCTCGAGAAAGCGCCGAACATCGGCGCTCTTGGTCGTGACGGCAAAGTCGAGGTCGGACGGTCGAACGATCAGTGAATCTTCCTCTCCTTGAACGGTAATGTCGGAACAGACGCACAAAAACTGGACATCCGGCCAACTCGTTTCATGGAGCCATTCGTGCAAGGTCTGGCGGACCAGTGCGAGCGAGGGCAGCAGAATCAATACAGTGCGCGCATCGAGTCGTTCAGCCGCCCAAAGCGCGACCAAGGTTTTTCCGCTGCCGCAAGCCATTAACGCCGTGGCCCGTGGTCCGCGAGACAGACCACCCACGATGTCATTGAGGGCGACGAATTGGTGTGGATTCGGCGTCTTCCTCTTCGGGGTCGCGGGTCGCTCGGCAAGCCATGATTCGATAATCTGAAAATCTTCGGTTGTGAGACGGTCCAGGTCACTACCCCTGACGAAGATGGCCCCTAGGCGTTCCTCGGCGACGCGAGCCACCAAATCACAGTTGGTGAAAACCAAACGCCGCCCGCCAACATCAGCCAGGCCATAGAAAGTGGATAGTTCGGTCCAAGTGAGCGCGGGACGTCCCGTGCGAAACTTCGATTGATAGCAGACTGGTTCATCTGCCGCGGTGACGAAGACCCCGTCCACTCCCATATCCGCCATTGGCAAGCGGAGTCGCTGCCGAAGTGCTGAAGGCATCGAATTTCCAGGCCAAACCTCGCTTGCCTGATAGACCCGCTGGGTGGCTAGGCACGCTTCTGCAAAGATTTCGAGCGCTGCCCCTCTTGCCTGCTCGGTGGGTAGCGCTGCAATCCTCGCTTCCAGCTCGGCAAAATTCTGAACTCCTGACATCAGGCCCAGTCCATGGAAATGTTTGGCTTTCGGATGTCGCGGCAGGTTCATCGGGCGAATTTCAAATTGTTTTCTAATTGTATGCTGCCGGTCTTGGAGCGACGAGTGGACGGAATGTGCGGAATTACCCAACGAGAGACCAGAGATCGTGGACTTTGCGGGAGAGTTGGAGTGAAGGCATGGTTGGAAATCAGTCCTTGGGTTTGCGCGGGGCGCGTTTTCGGTCGACAGACGGCAACGTCAGGCTTTCGAGGCGTTCGCGGTCGGCTTCCAGGAAGTTGCGGAGCTTCTCCACCGAGGGTAAGGCTACGAGGTAGCGGGAGACGAAGAGTTTTTGATCCATGCCGGCGGTGGCAAATTCGACCTCGGTGCCGTCGCTGTCGCTGCACAGCAGGATCCCGACCGGGGGTTGGTCGCCTTCCTCAATCATGTGGGCTTTGAACCAGTTGACATAGAAATTCATCTGCCCGGCATCGGACGGCTTGAAGGGGCGGATTTTCAGATCGATGAGGATATGGCAGCGGAGCAGCCGGTGATAGAAGACGAGATCGATGCGGTGATGCTTGCGGCCTTCGGTGATGCGGAACTGGCGGGCCTCGAAACAAAAGCCGCGGCCAAGCTCCAGCAGGAATTTCTGGAGGTGGTCGAGAAGTACGGTTTCGAGATCGAGCTCGGAGTATTCCGTGCGCTCGGCAAGGCCGGTGAATTCGAGAATGTAGGGATCGCGCAGAACATCGGAGATGCTTTGCCGGGGTTCCTGCGTCCGGGTGCGCTGGATGACGGTTTTTTTGTTGGTGGAGAGGCCGGTGCGTTCGTAGAGCAGGGAGCCGATCTGCCGCTGGAGCTGGCGGATGGACCAGCGGCCCTTGATGCATTCGTTTTCGTAGAAGGCCCGCCGCCACGGATCGTCGAGCCGGATGAGTTCCTGAAGGTGCGTCCAGGAGAGGCGCATCAATTCCTGCAAGGCCAAAGGTGTCGGCAATTCGCGGGTCGCCGACCCGCGAATTCGTTTGCCGGTCACGGTCAGGGTTTCCGGAGTGCTCGAAGGCAGGGTGATCGTTCCCAATTCGCGGGTCACTGACCCGCGAATCTGGGGATAGACGCGGTAGAGCACGCGGCAATCGCGCAGCACCCTCGGATCAGTGAGGCCTTTGATTTCCTTTTTCGCCAGATCCGCAGCGACCGATTCCAACAGCTTTTGGCCATATTTGGCGCGGTCTTTTCCGCTTTGTTCGAATTCCACCAGCCAGGCCCCGACGAGCCAGTTGCGAATCACCAAGGCCTGATTGGCGACGGCCGCCACATTTTCCTGGAGCCGGACGGTGGCACCCGTGATGGACTTGATGAGGCCGGAATAGTTCATGCGGCGAAGTTTGAAGAAAACCGGAAGAATCTACCAGTCTGGTTTTCCGCGAATAGCCGACACGACTGGGGGAGGCTGGCCGTTTTTCAGTGGCTCCTCATGAACGGGCGAAATGAATTTGCCTAACGGCTAGCCAATCAGGGCTTCGCCGTTTTTCCCAAGGTCTGCGATCGCAGACTCTGGATTCGCGCTCCAGCTCAGACCGGAACCTTATCGAGCTGGAACGCATCGTGCACCGCCCGCGCGGCGTCTTCGATGCGGGTCTCGTCCACGGTCACGGCGATCTTGATTTCCGAGGTGGAAATCATGCCGATGTTGATGCCCGCGTCGCCGAGGGCCTTGAACATGGTGGCGGCGACGCCCGAGTGGGAACGCATGCCGATGCCGACGGCGGAAAGTTTAGCGATGCCGGCCTCGGTCTCGATCTTCGAGTTCGGCATGCCGGAGAGCAGCGGCTTGAGCGCGGCCTGGGCCTTGCCGAGGTCGCTGGAGTGCATGGTGAACGAGTGGCGGGCGAAGCCGTCGTGCGCGATGTTGGAAATGATCATGTCCAGGTTGATCTCCGCCTCGGCGAGCGCGCCGAGGATGCGGCCGGACATGCCGGGCTCATCGGGGATGCCGGTGATGGTGATGCGCGCTTGCGAGCGTTCGATCGAAACGCCACGGATGACGACGTTTTCCATGTTGGGATGTTCTTCTAACACGAGGGTTCCAGGATTATCGTTGAGTGAGGAGCGGACTTCGAAAACGACGCCGAATTTCTTGGCGAACTCGACCGAGCGGGATTGCATGACCTTGGAGCCGGACGAGGCCATTTCCAACATTTCGTCGTAGGAAATTTCCGGCAGCTTGCGGGCGTTTTTGACGATCCGCGGGTCGCAGGTGTAAACGCCGTCCACGTCGGTGAGGATCTGGCAGACATCCGCCTTGAGCGCGGCGGCGACGGCGATGGCAGTGAGGTCGGACCCGCCGCGGCCGAGAGTGTGGATCATGCCGTCCGGCGTGACGCCTTGGAAACCGGCGACGACGAGTGTTTTCCCCTCATCGAGGAAACTCTGCATCAGCGACGGGTCCATGTTGAGGATGCGGCCACGGGTGTGGGAGCCGGTGGTGCGGATGCCGGCTTGGCTACCGGTGACGGAGGCGGCGGCCACGCCGAGTTCGTGCAGGGCGATTGAAAGCAGGGCGATGGACTGTTGTTCGCCGGTGGCGAGGAGGACGTCGAGTTCGCGTTCGCTGGGATTTTCCGCGAGCTCCTTGGCCATTTTGATGAGGTTGTCGGTCATCCCGGACATGGCGGAGACCACGGCGACGACTTGGTTTCCCTCGTCGCGGGTGCGTTTCATCCGCGCGGCGACGTTGCGGATCCGGTCGAGCGAGCCGACGGAGGTGCCGCCGTATTTTTGAACGATGAGTGCCATGGGTGGAACGGGGGGCAGTGAAAGAGAACTTGGCAAACTTGGCAAGGAATTGGATCGATGCGCGATTTCACCCCCAGCGCTCCGCCCACTCCGCTGGCAACCGCACCGGTTTTCCTTCCGGCATCTGGACGAGGGCCAGCGCCTGCCGGGCGGCGACCAGCAGCGCACCGTCCGACTCGCGGATCATTTCAAAGGCGCACCAGAAACGGGCGCGGGAGATTTCATCGAGCCGGCCGCGGATGACGAGCCAGTCGCCAAGGCGGGCGGGGCGCTTGTAGTCGATCTCGGTGCGGGTGACGACCGGGTAGAGGTGGGTCTGCGACATCGTGCGGAGGTCCATGCCCATTTGCGCGGCGAGGCGGGTGCGGCAGGTCTCGATCATCCGGAGGTAGGCGATATTGTGGACGACTTGGCCGCAGTCGGTGTCGAAGAACATGACTTCCTCGCGGGTTTCCAGGGTGGGGAGGGCTTCGGACATGCGGAGATTTAGACGGAGGGTGGGATACTCTGCAATGTTCGCTTGTGGGCGGGCGTAGGGATCGCTTAACTTTGCAAGAATGATTTCGGGGAAATTCCATCGACTGCAGTTCGCGGGATGGTGGGCGATGACAACCGCCTGCCTATGCGCCGGAACTTTCGTGGCTCCGGCGGAAGGGCCCGTCGCCTTCCGGCGCGACAAGATCCCTCTCGACGCTGACACGATGGCGGGACTCTCGCGGCAATTGGTGACTTTGGCCCGGGGATTGGACGGGGAAACTTCGGCAAATCGCCGGGCCGCCGCGCAGATGCTCGCGCTCGCAACTGCGCTGGATCCGGGAAATACCGAGGCGCGAAATGTGATTTCCCAGTTCCAAAAAGAAAAACACCGACCGCAGACAGATCCCGAGCCGCTTGAGAAATCCCGCCTCAGGGTGTGGCAATACCTTTCTTGGCTGGAAACCCCGGAAGCCGGTGGCCAGGGCCAGGCACTCGCCGCCTGCCTGACCGATGTCATGGTTATTTCCGATCCGAAGCACCCACGTGCCGAAGCCGCCCTCGCGAAAGGTGAACGCGGTGCTTGGAAGGACTGGATCGCGGAAATTGCCGATTTTGAAAAGGTCGACGTTCCGGAGATCACCGCTCCTGATGATCCCAAGCCCGACAAGCCCGAGGTCGCCAGTGCCGGCATCCTCCTCGAAAAGGCGCAGGTTTTCACGGTGATGTGGGCGAAATCCTCCAAAGACAACGGCATGATCTGGGAGCAAAAAGTCGCGCCGCTGCAAATGACCGCCCGGGTGCGCAAGGGCCAGGATGACCAGCCCACACCGTTTTCGATTTCCATCGGATCCCAGGGAGGAGAGGGCGCACTTCAGGAGCTGAGCGCCACATTGGTCGAGCTTCTCAGGTCCCAGCACAGCACGCTACCCGACGGCGCACGGGTCACAATCAGCAGTCCCGAATCCAGCCTGCAGATTTCTCCGACACGCCGCCAGTCGATCAGCGCCGCTGCGGCGGTTTTGGCGAGTGCCGCGATCTCCGGCCGCGAGCCGGACGCCACCATCATTGGTGTGGTGGACGAATCCGGCGCCTTCAAGCTGCCCACCGGCTTCTGGGGCCAACTCCAAGCACTTGGCAGCGGCACCGGCCGGAGATTGATTCTGCCCGCCGCCGCCGCCGAGTTTTTACCGTCCATGCTGGCCTTGGAAAGACCCCAACTATTTATCGAGCACGAAATTCTGCTCGCTTCGAATTTTCAGGAATTGGTGGCCCTCTCCGCCAAATCTCCCGACGAAGCAATGGCGAAATCCTTGGCCAGCTTCCGGGAAATTCGGGAAAAGGCCGGCACCCAGCCACTCGGCCAATACCTCGCAAACAGCTTCGTCCGCAGGCGTCTGGTGGACATCGTGCAGACCGCGCCCTACCACTTCTCGGCAAAAATGCTCGCGATTCAAGGAGCCGGGAACCGCCCGACCTACGTGACCCGCCCGGTTCTCGCCGCAGAACTCCAGCGCGCGATCAGACCGATGGAATGGATGATCAAGTCAGGGACTCCCCATTTGAATCCCCCAGAGCTGGAACGCCTCGGAACCACTTACGAACTCTGCCGCGAACAGGTCGACCGCCTCATCCGCTATGCCTCGAAAGATGACCGACTCCTGTTGGACAGCGTCGTGGACATGGTCACCGGCATCCGCACGATGGATCGGGCCGCCCGTGCTCGCGGGGAAAACTACGACCTGCAATCCGCCATTCTTATCGCTTACACGAAGCTGACGAATGCCTATCAGGCCATCGCCGGGGACCTCGCCAACGCCACGGGTGAGGCTCCGCCGCCCGCATCGGAATGAAGTTTCCCCTGTGTGACGGATCGGACACAGAGGCTTGAAAACTTGCATTTTCTGAATCTTGGCAGAGCATCCCCCCCAATTGTGATTCGAGTCGTGCCGTCAGTTATCTATCGCAATTTCCCGGTGGTCGTCGCCGCCGGATTGCTGGTGTCCTGTGACACGCCACAGAAGCGCGGACTCCGGGAACTGTCGAAAATTGGAATCGAGCCGTCTGGTCGCGCTTTGCTAGATGCAGTGGCCGCTCAGGATGCCCGTCGCGTCGGCTGGCTGCTGGACGTCGGAGTTTACACCGAACAACACGACGCCCGCGGCCGCACTCCGGTCCGGATCGCCATCGAAAACAGCGACCTTTCCTCAGCCTTTAAATTGCTCGACGCCCAGGCCAATGTGAACGCCACCACGGCCGATCAGGTCAGCGTGCTCGGCATCGCCGTCGATCGGGGTGAGACGGCAATCGTCGAAAAACTACTATCTGCCGGAGCCCGCACCGACGGGCGCATGCCGGATGGCGAGAAGATCCTGCCGTGGTCGATCCGCAATGGCCGCCTCACCTTCGTGAGGGCCATGATGAAGGCCGGTGCCGATCCCCACCTGAAGGATCACTTGGGAAATCCTCTCCTCCACGTGGCCATGGAAGCCGGGCGGCGGGATCTCGTGGACGCCCTCATCGAACTCGGAGCCGACTCAGGAGCCACCAACAGCGCCGGCGAAACCACCCTCCAGGTCGCCTTCCGACACGGGTGGATGGACTCCATTTCCAAACTCGCCGCCGCCGGAGCCGACCCGAATGCCCCGGGCGTCGACGGCCTCACTCTGCTGGACCGTGCCATTTCTGACAGAAATGAGAATCACATCCGGCTTCTCCTCCGGATCGAAGCTGACCCGAACCGCCGCCCGGTTTCCGCCGGAGCCGCGACTCCGCTGGAGCGTGTTTTCAAAAACGGAGATCTCGCGCTCTTCCAGGTTTTACTCGATCATGGAAGCAAGCCGCCCGAAGGAAACTGGGACGCATGGCTATGGAAGGCGTATGAGCGCCGACATCTCGAAGCCGCACGGCTTCTGCTCCGTCAAGGTGCGAAAGCGACGACCCTCGGCCCATGCGGCCTGCTCCTCGTCGAAACGGCAGCTCGTGATGGTGAAGGATCATTCGTCAAAATGCTCACCGACTACGGAAATCCAACCGGCAACTCGCTTCCACAGGCGATTGCCCGGGATGACCGGGACATGGTCAGCCTGCTGCTCACCTGCGGCCAGCCGGTCAATGTCACCCGCATTCCCACCCGGGAAACTCTCCTCAGCCATACCATCCGCATGAAGCGGGACCGTGTCGCCGCCCTGCTCGTCCAGAGCGGCGCGGACATTCATCTCCAAGTGCCGGAAGGTCAGTCACCACTTCACCTCGCCATCGTCACCGGTTGCCACCGCACGGTGAAGGCGATGCTGGATGCCGGCGCGGATCCAAATACCCCGTTCGTCCTCCCGGTTTCACCGGATTTTATCAAACTGGTCCGCCCCGGCGTGATGCGCTCGGTATTACGGCACGACCGTAATTTCACCCCGCTGATGCTCGCGGCGGATTCCGGCGTCATCCCGACCACCCGGCATCTCCTCCGCGCCGGCGCGAAAAGAAACGTCTGGACCCGTTCCTACAGCCTGTGGCCGATCAATTTCGCCTCACGCCGGAGCGACGTGAAAATGATGCGCCTCATCCTCGGCAAGGACCCGGTCCGCGAGGAGCGTCACATCGAGATCCGACTTTCCGAGCAACGCGCCCGTCTTTTCGATGCTTCGGGCAACGAGCTCTTCACCACCAAGGTCTCCACAGGCAGGCCCGGCTACTCCACGCCGACCGGCGAATTCGTCATCACCGACAAAAACCGCGATTGGACGTCCACCATTTATCACGCCAGCATGCCCTATTTTCAAAGGCTCAGCTGCAGTGACTTCGGCCTCCACCAGGGGAACGTCCCCGGTTATCCGGCGTCGCACGGCTGCATCCGTGTTCCTGCCGGAAATGCCGCCAAGCTCTTCGCCATGACGGAAGCCGGAGACCGCGTGAGGATCCTGCCGTGAGGTGGAAGATGGATCAATTAGGCCTCATAGGTCGTATAAGACCCATCCGGTAGACTACGGCGATAGCTGCGGTCACCAACCCAGAATCCGCGTCACCGCGGTTCGCAGCGCGGCTTCCAGCACCGCAGCTTCGCCTTGGCTGATGGGAATGGTCAGCTTCCGGACCGATTTATCCGCCGCGGCCTGCCGCGAAATACTGAGAAGATACGGCGCGCGCTCCGGATCATCCTGGAAAGTCAGTTCGAACGTGCTGTTCGCCTTTTCCGACTGGTGGAAAAGCTTCGCCTGCGGGACACGGCCTTGCAGCGCGGCCAACGCGGAACCAATGTCCGACAGGCCCCATTTCATGGTGATTTTGTTCTCCCAGTCGAATTGCTTTTCGCCCGACTGCGCGGCGGCATCGACGAACATGCAGGCTTTCGCCTTGTTCAGGCCGAAGCGCACCACCCCGCCGGAGCCGCGGGAGTTCGGTTTGTAGATGGGGTATTCCAGGGAACGTTCGGTAGCGGGGGAGGAATCGAGGACGGTGTCATTCATAGGATTGGATGGTTTGATTCGTCCGTAGGTTGTGCCGTCGTTTGGAGGATGGCAAGTAAAAAGTGTTCATGCGAACATTTTCTTGCGAACACCTTTTCCGGTAATGAAATTTTCCAACCAGCATTCCTGCCCCACCGTGTGAAATCAACCTTGGCCAGCCCCGATCCCACAGGCAGGCTTCTCCCCAATGAACGCCCGCGTCCTGATTGATGGCCCTTCGGAGCTCGTCTTCGACTACGCCATCCCGGCGAGGCTCGACGTGCGCCCCGGCTGCCGCGTTCGCATCCCGCTGCGGCGGAAATCGGCCACCGGCACCGTGCTGTCTGTCGGCGAGCCCGAGCAGGCGGATTTCGCCCTGCGCGAGTTGGAATCCCTCATCGATCCGGATCCGCTCATCACGCCGGTGCTGCTTCGCACTGCTGATTGGATCGCCCACTACTACGGCTCCAGCATCGAGTCGGTCATCCGCTCGGTGCTTCCCGAGGGCGTGCGTTCAGAGGAAAATTCCGCGAAAACCCGCCGCGTCGCAGTGCTCGATGCCAAGCCGGATCCCGCGGTGCTCGCCAAGCTTGAAAAGCGCGCGCAACGCCAGTTCGCCATCCTCTCCCTGCTCGCCCACTCGCCCGAATTGCGCCTCCCGGTCGCCGATCTGGGCGATGGAAATGCCGCCGCCCTCAAGGCCATGGAAAAGGCCGGCCTGCTCCGCCTCGTCGCCGAGGAAGTCCGCCGCGATCCCGACGCCGACAACGTCGAGGAAATCCTCGAGTCCAAACCCCTCGACCTCAACCCCGGCCAGTCCGCCGCGCTCGACGTCGTCCTTGCCGCTGTCGCCGACCCGAAAGCGTCCAAGCCCATTCTCCTGCTAGGAGTCACCGGCTCGGGCAAAACCGAGGTCTATCTGCAAGCCGCCCAACGCGCGCTTGATCTCGGAAAAACCGTGCTCGTGCTCGTCCCTGAAATTTCCCTAACGCCCCAGACCGTCCGCCGATTCAAATCCCGCTTCGCCGCCATTCAGGACCAGGTCGCCGTGCTGCACTCGAATCTCTCCCAAGGCGAGCGTTTCGACGAATGGCACCGCATCCGCAAAGGCACCGCCCGCATCGTCATCGGCGCGCGCTCCGCCGTGTTCGCGCCGCTGCCAGACCTCGGGCTCATCCTTGTCGATGAGGAGCACGAGAACACCTACAAGCAGGAAAACGTCCCGCGCTACCACGGCCGCGACGTCGCCGTGCTGCGCGCCGCATTCGAGCCGTGCGCCATCGTGTTAGGTTCGGCCACTCCTTCACTGGAATCGTGGAACAACACGCTCACCGACAAATACCAACTCCTCCGCCTCAACGAGCGCGCCGACGGAGCCTCCATGCCGCTCGTCCGCGTGGTGGACATGCGCATCGAGCAAACCAAACACAAGGGCGGTCCCGCCATTCTATCCGACAAGCTGCGCACCGCGCTCGAGCAGCGGCTGGAAAAAGGCGAGCAATCCATCCTCTTCCTCAACCGCCGCGGGTTCGCCCGCTCGCTCCAGTGCACTGCCTGCGGCCACGTCTGCCAGTGCCCGCACTGCGCCGTCGCCCTCACCTATCACCGCACCGACGAGCGGCTCGTCTGCCACGTCTGCGGCTACCAGTCCATCGTCCCGCGCAAATGCCCGGAATGCCGCGATCCTAACATCCTTCTGCAGGGCTACGGCACGCAGAAGGTCGAGGAGGTGATGGCCAAGGTTTTCCCGAAAGCAAAATTCGCCCGTATCGACGCCGATGCGATGCGCCGGAAGAACGCGCTGCGCGACACGCTCTCCGCCTTCAAGGCCCACAAGATCGACATCCTGATAGGAACCCAGATGATCGCCAAGGGCCTGCATTTCCCGAACGTCACCCTCGTCGGTATCCTCAACGCGGACCTCGGCCTGCACGTCCCGGACTTCCGCGCCGGCGAGCGCACGTTCCAGCTCATCACCCAGGTTGCCGGCCGAGCCGGGCGGGGCGATCTCGAGGGCGAGGTCATTGTCCAGACCTTCACCCCGCACTCGCCGTCCATCCAGTTCGCCCGCCGGCATGATTTCGACGGCTTTTCCGAGCAGGAAATGGAGTTCCGCCGCGAGTATTCCTTCCCGCCCTACGCCCACTGCGCGGTTCTAACGTCCCGCTCCACCCACGAGCGCCGCGCCGAGTTCACCCTGCAGACGCTGCACCTCCGCCTCGCGGAAAATCTTCCTATCGGCATCACCCTCGGCGAAGTCCTGCCCTCCCCGCTCATCCGTTCGCACGGCCAGTTCCGATTCCAAATCACCCTGCGCTCTCACCGCGCCCGCCCGCTGACCAACCACGTACAACAAGTGCTGGCAAAAACTTCGCTGCCCGAGGACGTCACCGTCGTCTTCGACATGGACGCGCTGAATTTTTCCTAAGGAGAGCAAAATGGCGGTGTCCGACGAGGTCGGCCGCGGAAGGTGGAACGTGGGAGTCCGGTTCATGCCCGGCTGCGAGGGCGGGAAACACCGGACCAGAATCCGGAGGTGGCAAAATAGGAGTGGGAAAGCACGGAATAGTGTGCGAGTGTTGCCCATGCAATTTGACCTTAAAGAGGACGTGGTGAGTCTCACAGACTTTGCCCGCAACACAAAACAGCACGCCAAGGAACTTGCTCTCGGCGGGCGGGCAAGAATTCTCACCCAGAATGGCAAGGCATCGGTGGTAGCGCTCTCGTTGGATGCTTTTGAGCAAATGGCGCACGATGCGGAGGAATACCGCATGGACCTGAGGCTTCGCGGGGCGTTGGAAAGTTTGGCTGCGGGAGAAGCAGGGGCTCCGGTGAAAACCGTGATGGGCAGGCTCCGCAAGCGCGCCAGCCAACGACGGGCCTCAAGGTGATGGACTACGGGTTGCTGCTATCATCTGAAGCGGAGCCTTGCATCGAAGATCAGCTTCTGTGGTATGAAGCGGATGAATCGCGTGGCGGTGTGGAACTCGCCGACCGCTGGATGAATCTGCTGGAGACGGCCCTCGATACTTTGAGCCAACATCCCGAACGATACGGATTCGCTCCGGAAAACGGGCGCTGGATGCCCGGGATTTCCATCCGGCAGATGCGGTTCAAGCCATGGAAAGTGCCATCGTCTTGGCGGATTCTTTACACGATCGATGAGCAGGCCGCGCGGGTCGCGGTGTTGCAGATTCGGCATGAGAAGCGTCCGGTGTTGCCGGAAAGCGGGCAATGACGCCGCGAAGACATCTCATCGGCACCCGCCGAAACTGCAAGACCTTCAACCGGCCGCTGGGGATGTGAATACCGATCGATTCACTGCCACCGCTCACCTTAACGCCTCATCCAGATTCTGCTTGTGAGTCCTCCTTGGGAGGATGAAAATCATCCCGATGAACGGAAATTCCAGAGCCATGTCCTTCCACGCTGTAGAAGGAGGTATTCTACAGCGTGCCACATTTGCAGGGTAAATACAGGCTGTGCTGAGCTTTTAGTGGGTAGGAACCGGACGAATTGCGATGGTTAGACCTCCTGCAATCCAGTATGCCATCGCTTGGAAGTTGCGGAATGTGCGGTAGCCCCTGGCTCTGCGGCGTGCGAGCTGCAGCAGCCCGTTGACCGCTTCGATCGCTGCGGATGTCGTGTAGTTGTTGAAGTATCCGAGGATGCCGTCCATGTGCCTTCGGAGGGTCTTGCCGAGTTTGACGAATGGCTGCATCCGTGACCGGCTGCACCATGACAGGACGGATTGAAGATGTCGCTCGGCATCCTCACGCAGCTGATAGTTCCACAGGTCCGCGAGGAATTCCCGGATCGAAAGTGACCGGGCGATCTTGCCGTGTTCCTTGCAGATTTGCTCCCGAAGGTTCCGCTGCTCTTCCTTGAGGTTTCCGGGATTGCCGCGCAACGCCCACATCGCCCCGCGTGGCAGGCCGCCATGTTCCCTCGCGACCTCCTTGCGGATCGCATCGAGCGATTCGCCACAGAGCTTCATGACATGGAAGCGGTCAAAGCAGAGTTGTGCCTCGGGGAAATGCTCCGCAGCGCCGGCAATGAACGCCTTGGACATGTCCATGGCGATTTCATTGACCTGTGCTGCCGGCACGCCCCGCCGTTCCAGTTCGGCGGCGAATTGAGTGAAGGTTTCCTTGTCCTTGCCCGGAGTGAAGAACAACAGCCTGGCGACTTTGGAGGCACCCCGGCCACCAGGGCTACCTCATTTTGAAATATTGAGTCTCAGAAGGGTTTCGAGTGTTTTCTCGCAAAGCGCAGCGCGGATGCGTTTGCCGCGCATGGTGTCTTTGATGGTTTGATCGTGCCGGAGGAGGTTGAGGGTGAGTTTGCGC
>JANPKJ010000093.1:0-113861 GCA_031425955.1 Akkermansiaceae bacterium
CACTCGAATGAAGAAGCCTAACAAGACGTGCCATACAACCGCTACCAGCCCCCTTGTCGGTGGAGTCTCGCGTGGTTTCATGGCTTCACCCCCGTTTCATCGCTGGCTCTCGCTGGTAGCGGTGTATGCACTTTGACGTTCTGCCCATATTGCGTCCCGCAGAACGGGCAGTGGCTGATGTTGACCGAACCTGGCTCCCCGCGTTTCAGCTTCTTGCCGTCGATCCGCTGGAGTGGCAGCAGTCGCGTGACCGGGAGATGACCCGACGACGCCCATGTGAGGCAGCTCAGTGAGTCAGCCAGTTGGTAACCCTTTTCCTTGAGCATGGCGTCGGTTTCCTCCCAGCATTTGCACTCCGAAGAGGCAGAACCAGTTGCTGCTCCCGATGGAGACCCGGCGCGAGTTTGATTTTCAGTGGACATAAGTTCGTTTTGTTAGGATTCTGACTGGCGCTCCCGGTCTCCACCGGAGAGCGCGGCGTTCAGCCAACACGCATCGATGCAGCTTCGTGAACCTGCTCGGCAGTGAGTCTTTCGTCTGCATCGCCTCCAGCTCCGTGGAGTGAGTCAATCCAAAAGTCATCATCGTGGTCTCCAGGGGCGCAACCATAGCGGCGAATGTATTCCTGCTCTGCCTTATCGAGCAGCGGCTTGTATTTGTTGTAGGCATGGGCCGTGCGTTGAATCAAATGTGTGAATTGCGAGTCGGTCATAAAAAGGGCTGAACAAGGTTACTGCTCCCCTCGTGGGAGATCACGGCGTTCTGCCCACTACCGCCGCACGCATCGCAGGTGCGGTAGTATGGGCCTGATTGGATCTCGACTTGCCCGCTTCCCCAGCATGTGCGGCAGCGGCGTTTTGCTTCATCAGCTTTCCACTTTTCTCTCATGCGATCCATCGCATGGCAGATGTCGGACAGTTCAGAGTCCAGCAGCGTGAGGCCGTGCTCTTGGCTCATGTGCTCGAACAGCACCCAGAAGGCAGAACCAGTCATGGCACCCAACCCTGCGGGCTGAGTGGAGTCGTTTGTGTCAGCGGTCGTCATTGGCAGCCCTCCGGGTTGGTGCATTCGGCGTCGCTGGCAACAGCCATCAGTGAGCTGTCGAAGCGTTGGTTAGGATTGAGCATCGTTCGTGTTGGTTGAGATTTCCCCCGGCTGTGCCAGGACACCGGCGCGGGCGGCAGCGCCTTCGCTTTCCGTAGAACTCGCTCGATAGAGGACCTTGAATCCGGCCTCTTTCGAGGCCCGGATCTGGGCAGTGTGAGTGCCGCCCGATTGTTGGGTCAGAATGATCATGGATTCAGCGCTTGGTGATGGTGTCCGGGAATTCCATCTTGAGGGCGGAGAGGTTCTCTTCGATGTAGGCGGCAACTTCCGCGTGGCGGCAGTTTTCGTTGTGCAGCCAGAGCAGATAGCTGGCGGGAACGTCTTCCATCTTCTTTCCCAGAAGGACGCCGAATGGCATCAGGGAGTTGTCGGTTAGCTTTGGCATGGTGGGGTAGTGTGTGGAGTGGATGGGGAGAACAGGCAGGAATGCCTGTATCACCGGAGTTCTTTGGGGAGCTTGGAGACGACTTCCTTCCAGCTCGCTTTGACTTCGCGGCGGGCCGCCTCGTCCAGTTTGTCCCAACGGCTGAAGGTGTTGGCGATGGTGACCAGGCATTTCGGGAAGAGGCCGGTGGGCTGGCCGGTTTTACCGTCGATGTCGAGGTAGACGGGATCGGTCCGGTGTTTCTCTTTGTTCACCTTTCCGCCAAGGGAGCGGATGGCTTGGACCAGCGTAAGCTTGCCTGCGCTGACTAGTTCGAGGATCTCGGTGGCATTCTTATCCCCTGCCTCTTCGCGGGTGATGAGCTGGTCGAACCGGGAATCCTCGGAGGTGTCCGCGCTGCCGAGGATAAGACGGCGGAGACTCATGCCCTTGGAGTGCTCCGTCAGAATCTGATCGATCTGTTTCCAGGCGGCGGGGTCCGTCCCTGGCAGCAGCAACTCGTCGGGATCGTATTCATCCTTTTCGTTGGTGATCTCCTGATGGCGGGCGAGCACGATGCCAGCGGCATTCATCCAGCGGTATGCGGTCGAACGCGGGACGGTGTCGCCGATGGCGGCCAAGGCGGCGCGGAAACCGCCGGGCGAATCTGCCAGCGCCCCGGACTCCCGATAGAGCGTGAGTAGCCGGACACCGGCGCGGAGGGCGCGCTCAGTGGCAATGCGAACGTGTGCCTGGACGTCGGCACAAAGGCCGGCGATCTCAAGGATCATTGGGGTTTCTGCGGCGGGTTTTTTAAGTAAGGATTTGGACATGGAAGGATGATTGTGAAGAGAAAGGTGTTATTGAGCGGTCTTGGGATAGGAGTCGGCATTGCCAGGAATGAAGGCGTCTCCGAAGTGGTGGATGTTTCCACGCCATGAGGTGATTTCGCTGATCTCGTGCGCCCGCTCGGCATCATGGGCAATGATCTCGTAGTCCGCGGAATAGATGACGCGCATGGGCTTCTTGGTTTTTTTGTTGATCCAGATGGATCCAGGTGGTGGCGGTGGGTTGGCGGTCATGGCTTGGAGAGGCGGTCCTCGGTGATGCGGTCGATGGTGGATTCATCCGGCGCCGTGAGTTGATAGCACGGCAGGCTGTTATACAGGTTGTGGCCGTGTGCCTGGGTCACCCGGAACTCGCCCTCTTCCTGGAAGTCCCGGAGAGTGACGGTGTCTCCCACAACGTGGGCATGGCGGGGTAGTGTGAGGGTTGGCATACGAGTTTCAGCCTTTGGGGGTGAGGGTGTAGGCAGAGCGATAGAAGCGATCCGCGGAGCGCCATGCCTCGCGGCCGGCGCGTTGGATTTTACGATGGGCGATGAGCGCCGCGACATACATGCCGAGGGGAGCGCCGATGATGAGGCCTGAGCCGCCCGCGATGAGCAGGGTAATGGAGTCCATTTGAGTTGAGGGTTCAGGGTTGGAGTTAGTGAGCGTTGCCAGGCTTGGCTTGGGGGACTACCGGCGCGGGCTTGGGGGCCGGGAAGGTGAGGTTCGCGGCGATGACGGATTGCACTTTCACGCGGAGCTTCGTGACATCGTTCTTGGGATACTCGACGGCGCAGACCGCTTCGTAGACGCGGGTGACGAGGCCGGGGTTCATGGTGTCGAGCTGGCCGGCGACCGACTTGATCAGGGCGCGGCGGAATTGGAGTTCCGTCTCGTCCTGAGTGATGACCTTGAGGTTCGCTTCGATGAGGCGGACGAGGTTGGTTTGCGCGAGGAGCGCGGGGTCTTTGGTCGTGCTTGTTTTCATGGTAGTGTGTTGGTTCGAGGAGAGTGGGGTCGTGTCCACATGGACACGGGGAAATCATGCTTGGTGGGCGGGTTCGGGTTGAGGGAGGATCAGGCGATAGAAACTATCCTTGCGGCGGCTTTCCGGGCGGCGCTGCATGAAGTTCTCGATGTGGTGTCCGCCCTGGTGGCGGAGCTGGTCGATGCGGGAGTGGATGTTCATGGAGCCGGACACGCGGGCGAGTTCCGGCATGGAGACCCAATCGCCAGGGGATTCCTGGAGACGGGCGAGGACGAGATCGGCTTGGCGTGGTTCGGCGGACATGGTGTGGTGGTGGTGGTGGTGGTGGTTCAGATTTCGGTGTGAAACTGGTAGACCCGGCGGGTGAGCAGCTCCGCGACCTGATGCAGGTCCTTTGCGGAGGGCGCGCGGCGCGTCGGCGGATCGATCGCGCCGAGGCCGCGGGTCTTGATGGTGATCTCCACGACGGCCTCCGAGGTGGCATCCAGCGGGAGATAGAGTTTCTCGCTGGCGGGTGGCGGGACTTCAGCGAAAGGAAGCGTGCGATCGTCTACGACCACACAGCGGCAATTTGGTAAGTCGCGGTCAGTCTCCGGGAGATCTTGCAAAGCGGCCTGTACCTTTTCGTATTGGGCGATCCAGCGTTTCTGATATTCCAGGAAAGCCAAGATCGGCTTCAGCGGAGTCAAGGGGCCGGTGGCGAAAGCGGGAGAGGCGCGGCGGGATGAGGTGGCCATGATCTTAGTGCGTGAGGGCTTCCACGCGGGCGGCTTGGCGGTTGTGTTTGCGCTTGGCTAGGGCGAGAGCGTCCTGGATGTGAACCACGCCGGCGTCCTTGTCCTCGCGATGGCGCTCGATGAGGATCTGAAGTGCGGCCAGGGCGATGACGCGCTCCTGTGGAGTGCCTGGCTTGCTGCCGGGCTCATAGTTCGGCTTCGAGCAGGCACACCATGCTTGCGGGCCGGGACCGGAAATGAATAGCTGGACGGTGCCGTAGACAAGCGACCATCCGGGGCAAGCGGGAGCGGGCTGGGATTTAAGCCGGGGCTCGTGGAGGTTGGGGATGTGGTGTGAGGCGGACATGGTAGTGTGTGGGAGTGAAGTGTTAGCGGGTATAGCGCAGGCCGAGGGACTTGCGGCGGGCGGACGGGGTTTGCGCGGAACGGCGGAGAGCTGAGCTGTCCCGATGGCTTTCGAGCAGGGTGACGGCGTCCATCCAGGCGAGCGTGGCGGCTCCGGTGTTGAGTTCCGCCTGGCGGAGCATCTCGGACTTGAGGGCATCCAACTCGGCAGAGCTGAGCAGACGGGTGAGGAGGTGGGGAATACGTACGGACATGGTAGTTAGAGGTAAGAAGGGAGGGGTTAGGCTTCGTCGTGGCCGGTGGGGAGCGGGGCGTTGTTGACGGCGTGCCAAAGGGCTTTGGTGGCATCGGCGTGGTGGCCGATCTTCTCCCAGGAATTGATGAATCCTTGGAGCGGGCAGGTGATCTGGGCGGCTTCGTAGAGGAGGGCCTGCGCTTGCTGGATTTTGTTGAGCGCGCGGGCGCGGTCGATCATGGCGAGGTCTCTGGACTTGGTGGTTGGGGCGATGGCGGTCATGGTGGTAGTGTGGATGAGAGTTAGAGTTCGTGATCAGGGACGGGGCGGAAGATCTGGCAGGAACAAACCGGGCATTTGAATTCCTCGGTCTGGCGGGGTGCGAACATCGGAGTCAGCTCGGTTTTGAGGAGTGGCATCGGGCCATGGCCAAGCGGGCAAGCCGGGCCGGGGGCGATGACGAGGACGGGCTTGGGGTTCATTGGTCCGGGGCGAGGGAAAACCTGATGAAGTGGGCCGGGCCATTGGCGCGGCGGCGGGCGGCAGCCAGCATCTCGCGAGGCCAGGCTGGCGTGTGCGTGCGCTTGCCGGTGAAGTAGCGCTCCGGCTCGAATCCCTTCTCCCGGGCGATGGCGCGGAGTTCCCGGGAAAGCAGGAACACATCCTCACCTGGGCAGGGCTCCATCTTGCGGAAGGCGGAAATGGTGAGCAGGCCGCTAGCCTCGTAGGCTTGCGCATCCTCGGAGATGAAACTTGTCCGACTCTGTTTGTAGCGACCGTAGAGAGCATTGACGCGCTCGCCCTTCGTTGCCTCGCCGAGGAATGTCCCGTAGCGGATGATATCGGGCATCACCACTTCTGTGACCCAACGGCGGAAGCGCCTGGCGGCTGGCTTGCGGGATGCAAAGACCAGGGCAAGAACTCCGGACTCGGTCAGGGTGGCGAACTCCCGGATTTGGGTGGTTCCGTTGGCGGACCTGGGGGCTACTTTAGTAGCCCCCAGCTCAGGCGATTTGGTAGACCTGACCTGTACTTTGATACACCCCAGCTCGTCTGGATCAACGTGCCTAAGAATAGATTTTTGAATGTTCGTGATTCCACAGGCAGCTGCAACGTCGTTCCGGAAAAAACGAGGAGTTCCATCCACGATGACAGTGCGGATATTGTAACCCTCAAAAACGAGGGACAGCATTTGCTGGGCGATGGAGAGTTCTGATTTCATAGTTTGCGGCGTGGGAGTTTCTGGATGCGGTTGGCAAGACGGGTAGATTCCCGTTCCCCTTTGATGACTCTGTGAAGGTGGCTCCAATGGCAGCCGAGGCGGTCGGCAGCGGTGCGGAGGGACCAACCCTTTTCTCTGAGTTCCTTTTCTAATTGGCTTTCGCCGTTGGCTTTTGGGATTGGCATAGGTGATGGCTTGTGACTAGGTGGCGGAGTGATGGTGCGGGCTACGCAAACGGATTTAGCACTTCCGATAAGACGATCAAGGTAAATTTAGCATTTGTGAAAAGTTTTCAGGAACGCCTTGCGGAAGCGATCTCGCTTGCCCGGAAGCCAAAGAGTGAGCTAGCGCGGCACTTGGGGGTTCCTCAATCCTCCGTGAGTCGGTGGTTGGCCGGATCAGAGCCGAGATCCGAGACCCTTGCCGAAATAGCGAAGTTCCTTAGCGTCGACGTAAAGTGGCTCGCTTATGGCGATGAACCGGCTCAAAGCACCAGCTTGCAAGACAATGTGGGAAATCCTCAATCCGATCTCGTGAATTCCGCTCAACAGTTCGCGGCCGGCGTGCAAAGCATGATGCTGGAAATGGCGGAGATGCGGCAGCGGCTTGCCGAGCTGGAAGAGATTGTCAGGAAAGGCCCGCAGCCATGATATCCGACAGTCGCGCCAAGGCCATGCTCATCGCGGGCTTGATATTCGCAGTCATCGCGACGATCATCCGACTTCTAATCGAACACTACCAACGATGAAAACCAAGCTCAAGCCATGCCCTGCCTGCGGAAAAGAGATTGCCAAGTCAGCCACGGCTTGCCCGCAGTGTGGTAAGAAATTCACCTCTGCCGCTGGATTGATCCTGGCCTTGATCATCGGCTTGATAGGAGCCTGGTTGATCGCAGGAAAATCCTGTGCTCAAGCCGCGGACTTGAACGAGCGGACCAATGAGATCGAGAATCAGTTGAGGGCGCAATAATGACCACTCTCATCTCACTCCTCATCGTCTGCGTGATCTGCGGTGTCATCGGCATGGCTGTCGGCGACATGGGCGGCAAGAAGAACGGCAAGACCGGTCTTGCGCTCGGCATCCTGCTAGGGCCGCTGGGTGTGGTCATTGCGGCCGTGATCCCGGCCGGGGCGGAGACCTCTCAGAAATCCGCAGTTGGCAAGCTGCTCATTGCTGGCGCTGTGATTGCTGGCCTGATGGGAGCGGGGTGGTTGTGGCTGAGGCTGCAAGGATGGCTCTGAAGTCCAGTTCAAATGGACGGCAGATGGCTGTGAGTGGCCATGTGGACACGGCTTAAAAAGGGTGTCCTAAGACCGTGTCCATGTGGACACTTTCGACTTTTTCAATGGGTTATGAAGATTTAGGGCCTTTTTTGCCTGAAAGCGCAAGGCAACCACCCTTTTCTCAAGTGCCTTGCAAACCCTTTTAGATTCGTGTCCACGTGGACACGGAATGCGGTCGTGTCCATGTGGACACGCCTCAAAAAGACAGCGAAAAGGGTGGCGATTTCCGGCGAAATCCGCCGCAGATGGCGCAACTGCGGGCTTTGATCCTGTTTTGAGAAAAGGGTGATATCTTTGCAATCTTGGATGCCGCCGGGTTCACGGGTGCGGATGGGAGGTTAGGTTCGGGGCGTCTTGCCGATCCAGCTAACCGCCTACCCCATGAAACTCCCGCCCGCCATCGCCACGTCTATCCGCCACGCCTTCACGTCACTCGCCAGCCTCGGCGCATTCCTAGCCGCTCATGGGTGGTTGGATAGCGCGGATGTTCCGGCGGTGAACAGTGCGGGAATCAACCTGGGAGATGCTCTGGGCGTGGTGGCGGCGGCGTTGGTGGCCCGGTTCGTGTGGTGGGTGGGAAGCCAGATCACAAGCGGAGGGGGCGTTCGTAGTGTGTCGCTTCTCCTCGCCGGATGTGGCGCGGCGGCAGTGGGGACGCTGCCGTCGTGCTCTCTGCCAGGCCCGGACGGCAGGGAATATCCGGTGTCCGGATTTGTATCCTACACGGATCCGCAGACCGGCGCGCAGGCAGGCCTGAATCTCGGTCAACCGCCCAAGGCGAAGAAGGCCAAAGCCCCCAAGGTCCTCGACGAAAAATAACTTCCGCCGGACCGGAGTGAGGGCAGATGCGGGCGAGACGAAGCCTCATCCAAGACCCGCCACCGGCCGGAAGATTTTAAGAAAAGCTGATAGCAGAAAGCTGAAATTAGAAATCAAGACCATGTTTCTGACCGTCATTTCCATCATCGTCATCGGCTCGCTGATCGCGATGACGGTGGTGATCCGGGACATAGGCCGGGAAATCTCCGGCATGGATGCCGCCGCGAAATCCACGGAAGAGCGGAAGAACGAAAAGATCCGCAAGGAAATCGAGCGGTGGAGAGAAGGCCGGTAACCGCATGCGACCTATCACAAAATGAATCTCAACCATCTCACCACGGCGTTCAGCCAGATCACCCACCGCGTCACCTTGGATGGAGACGTCCGGGACGAGGTGATGGCCGTTCTCGCGGACATCCTCAACTATCCGAAGCCCGGCACGCCACTGGCGCCGTTGGCTCCGCTGCCGCCCGCCGGGAGCAAGCCGCGCATCGCGCTCTGCCTGGGCCACGGCCGCAGTGGAGACGAGGGCGTGGACAGTGTGGACAAGACTTCCGAAGAGGAGTTCAACTATCCGTTGATCGAGCGCATTGCCGCAGAGTTGCGGAAGATCGGGCATGACGTGCTCGTGGTCACCTATTACGAGGGGAACGGTTACACCGCGGCGATGACCTGGCTGGCCAAGCGGCTCGAAAAGAGCGGTGCCACGGCGGCGGTCGAGTTCCACTTCAACGCCGGCACGGGCAAGTCCCGCGGGCATGAGTTCCTGCATTGGGAAGAGAGCCGCAAGGGTGTGGTGTTAGCCCGCTGCCTGCTCTCCGCCTTCAACACGGCATTCCCGGAGCATCCATCGCGTGGCGTTAAGAAGCTCTCCGCCAAGGATCGCGGAGCGTTGTTCGTTTCTCTCACTCACTGCCCGGCCTGCATCGCGGAGCCATTCTTCGGCGACAATCAGGAAGAGTGGCACCTGTTTTCCTCCGACGAGGGAATCGAACGGCTGGTGGACGCCTATGTAGGAGGCATCACCCGTTTCATCCAAAGCCAAGCCGCATGAAACCGCGCGCGATCTATCAACGGCTGTGCGAGGCCTCCAACCTGGATGCCGCCGTGGCATTGCTCACCGGCGAGGAACTCACCGCCGTGGCGGAATACATCGCCAAGCTCAAGCGCGGCGGCGGTGTGCCGGCACAGATCTTCGGCGTGATCTCCGCCAAACTTGGAACCTCTTCCCCTTCTAGCAAACCATGATTCCCGCCCTGCTAGCCAATACCACGGAACCGGATGCGCTCATTTCAGGAGCGTGGCTCATCGCCATCGTGAAGGTCGCCATCATCGCGCTCGGCCCGGCCGGTGCTGCGTGGATCGTGGCCTTGCGCAAGGGCGAGCGCCAGGGCGTGGAGAAGGAGCGTGGCAAGGCGGTGACCCTGCAAGATCCGGTACCGGAACTGCCAGTCCGGCGGGTGTATTCCCCACCGAGTTTTTCCCAACACATGAACGTGGTGGATCGAGTCGTGAAACTGGAGAAGGAAGCGGACGAACTGAGGCAAGCCTTCCACGCGGAATCCGCAGCCATTCGCAGGGATCTATCCAAACAGTATGTGGAAATCCTGCATGCCGGCCATGAGCGGGAGAACCGCCTCAGCGACAAGCTGGATGACATCGCCCGCGCCTTTCACTCCCGCGTCGATGACCTCTTGAACAACCCTCCCAACAAGTCCGGAAAATGATCGATCCCATGCGCCGCAAACACATCCGCCGCTGCTTCCTGCAAACGCTGAAGACGGCGGGGGACTATGCCCTCGAAGAAGCCACGCTCTGGCAGCATGTGGATGACCTGGTCAAGCCGCCGACGAATTTCGGCGAGCGCGGCATCATGCTCAAGTTCTTCAAGGACGGCGATTACATCCGCAAGGCGGAGGATTCCCTGGATCCGGAGATGATCCAATGGGTCATCACCGAGCGCGGCAAGAACTTGCTTGCCTCACTCTAACTCACCACCGTGAATGCAACCCGACTACCAAGCGACGGCCAAGCTCCTGAACCTCCCACAGGAGGCCAAGGACATTCTGTGGCGTTTCCGGAATCCGGAAGAGAGCGGCACCAAGCTCACCTTCGAGGCCATTTTGGTCGAGTTGCCAAAGCTCTTCAAAATCTCGTCCTCGCTGGGAGCCTTGTCCTACTTCTACAAGGAGGAACGCCAGATCCGCGAGATGCAGGAAGCGCGGGAGTTTGCGGAGCGGGCCAAGCTGGAAATGCTCAAGGATCCGGAGATGAGCCCGGAAGCGGCCTCCAAGTGGGCGCAGTTCGTCTTCACAACACGGGTCGCTGCGGATGGGAACATCAAGGGCTTCGTCGCCTTGGAGAAGAACCGGGCGATGCATCGGCAGATCGATCTGGACTTGCAGAAGTTCGAACTCATCCGCGCCAAGGCGGAGCGGATGGAAGCGGCGGAAGCGGCCATCCGGAACATCAACTCCGACACATCTCTCACTCCGGAAGCTCAACGCGCCGCTGTCCTGGACAAGATGGACGAATTCTTCGGCCTCAAGAAAAAGAACTGATGGCGGCTATCCTACCAGGTATCTCGATCGACAGCGATGCGATGCTCGCCAAGTACTTCCTGCCCTATCAAATGCAATGGATCGCGGATGACGCGACCATGCGGCTGGCGGAGAAGTCGGTGCGGATCGGTTGGACGTATTGCGATGCGTTCAAGAACGTGCGCAAGCGGCTCCATCACAAGGGCCGCGACTATCTGTTCGCCACCAAGGATCAACAATCCGCGATCGAATATCTCGAACAGTGCAAGAAGTTTGCGGAGCTGTTCGACTATACCAAGTCCATCGTTTCCCACGGCATCGATTCGATGCGGGTGGAGTCCAAGGACGATGCCGGGAAGAGCTTCATGGAGGAAGTGAAATTCGGCTACATGAAGTTCGACAACGGCAGCCGTATCATTGCCTTCTCCGCGAATCCTTACGCCATGGCCGTCTTCGGTGGTGACGTGGGACTCGACGAGTTTGCCAAACATCAACGCGCTGAGAAGCTGTGGGAAACCGCGCAAGGCCGGATCACCTGGGGATATGACATCGGCGTCTGGTCAGCTCACGACGGCACCGATACGCTCTTCTACCAATTTTCCCGCGAAGCGCAGGCGGGCAAGGGCGGATGGAACCACTATCGCGTCACGATGGAGGATGCGGTCGAGATGGGCCTCGTCGAAAAGATCAACGCGGTTTCCGGCAAGATCCAGACGCGTGAGCAATTCATCCAAGATTGTAAGAACCGCGCCCGTCTCCCCGAGATCTACGAGCAAGCCTACAACTGCAACCCGTCCGGATCCGCCAGCTCGATCGTTCCATGGGCATCCATCCAGCAATGCCGGGTGGCCAGGCAGATCGACCGCTTCCATTTCGAAGCGCCGCAGATCACGGAATTCTTTGGAGCCTATCGAAAAGAAACCGCGTTGCCACGCCAGCGGAAGATCGAGGAGTTCATCAAGGCGACCTTCGCACGCACCTTCAATGAGCCTCAGCGCTACCGGCTCGGCTTCGACGTGGCGGCGAGCGGCGAGGGTGACCTGGCCTGCATCTATACCGACCGCAAGGAATCCTCCCAACAGAAGCTGGATGCCATGCTCACATGCCGCACCGATGACTGGGATTTCCTCAAGACCGTGCTCTGGACGTTCATGCGGAACCTCTCCGGCGTGAAGGCCTGCGGTGACGAGACCGGGCTCGGACGGCAGATCTGTTGGGAAACCACCAAGGAATTCCCCAACCAGTTCCAAGGCATTAACTTCTCATCCAAGAAGCATGACATGGGTCACACGCTCATGAATCAACTGACGGTCGCGGAGAAGATCATCCCGCTGGCGCAAGAGCATGACGACATCGCGCAAGACTACTTCGGGATGCGCAAGATCTTCAGCGGCGGCAAGTGGCACTTCACCGAAGGGCGGAACAACCTGAACCCGGCGAGTCACTGCGACATGGCATGGGCCGGTGCGCTCGCCAGCGAGGCGGACAAGACAGGAAACGTGGAAGTCCGCGTCTCCCTGCCCTGTGACGATGGCAACGATTTCTTCTAACCCATGCACTCTCCCCACCACTCACTCGACCGCATGCAGCGCCCGACCCACGGCGGGTTTCCGGGTGCGATTCTCAATCGTCGCGAAAACGGTCTGAGAATCGCCGCGATTGGTTCCGACCGCACACAGACAGCCGCAGAGGCTGCCGACGCCGTGAAGTGCCTTGCGATGGACCGCGAAGGGGCAATTTCTCCGAGTGGTGATCATCAATCTCCCCAAACCATCCCGAATCCGTAAGAATGAACCTTTTCTCCAAGATCGGCATGGCTCTCGACGCGTTCCGCGCGTCGTCTCCGCAGGACTCCCGCGAGGACTTCGCGGAGGAGGTGCGGGTGATCGATGCCGGGGGCATGGAAGGCCGCACGGTGCCGGCACATGTGGCCGCCTGGCTGAGTGGCTATGGAGAGTCCGGCGGGAAACTATCCGACCCCTACAATCTATCCCCTTGGGTTTCCTCCGCGATCAAACATATCACCGGACCGATCGCCTCGGTGGACCTGCAGTTTTCGGTGACCGGCCCGGCCGGCGTGGTCGAGCTCGACGATGCGGCACTCACGGCATTCTGGCAGCGGCCTGCCAAGGGCTTGGCCAGGGACAACCGCTTGAGTCGCTACGACGTGATCGAGGCCACGTCCGGCTGGATGTGCCTGGCGGGCGAATTCTTCTGGGTGCTGGATGATACTTGGCTGGCGGCGCGCTCTGCGATCCGCAATCCATTCCTCATCGTGCGGCCGGACAAGATGCGGCCGATCCTGGAGGGTTGCGAGCTGATCGGCTGGCAGTTCGTGGACGGCGGCGGGGCGAGCCATGCGCTCATTCCCGACCAGGTGATTTCCTCCCGCTTCTGGAATCCCTCCAATGATTTCCGTGGATCCGCGCCTATGGACTCCGCGAAGATGGCGGCCGAGGCCGACTATGCCTCCGCCCGATTCTGGAAATCCCTGGCAGAGTCGAACGGAGATCTTGGCGAAACCATCATCGCGCCTAACGGCATCACGCCGGAGCAAGAGGAGCAACTCAAGATGGTGCTGCGCCGCAAGCGGGCGGCCGCCAAGGCCGGGCGCTATGAACCGCTCTTCGTGGTGGGGGATGTGAAAACGCAGGCCCCGAACATCCAGAGCCCGGACGCCAGCGCGGTCACCCAGAGACTTCAGAACCGGCACGAGGTTTACATCGCATTCGGAGTGCCGCCGAGTTTCGCTGAGGTGACGGCGTCCTACTCCATCGGCTCTGCCAGTGATCGCTACAAGCTCATCGAAGAGACCTGCATGCCTCTCGCCGCCAAGATCGCGGAGGCGGTCGAGACGATTTCCAGCCGCTTACTTGGCCGCACGGTTTCCGCGAAATTTAATTTCGATGATCACTCGACCATGCAGCAAGTCCGGGGCGAGCGGATCGAGGCCGGGCGCAAGATGCACGAGCGCGGCATGCCCTGGAACATGGTCAGCGACTATCTGAATCTCGGGCTCAAGCCTTTCCCGGGTTGGGACAAGGCATGGCTGCCATTCAACCTGCAGGAAGTGGCAGCAGATGCCAAAGACCAGAAGCCAGAGGCCAGCAAAGAGCCGAAGGCGGATGCGGGTGTGAAGGTTTTCGAAGAGCTGGAAGAGCTGCTGCGGGGTTGCCCTGCGCATCCGAAGAAAGCAGGCACCGCGACCCGTGCGGCAGATGCCGCCGGGCCGGAGTGGCAGCGGCACATGAAGTTCCGCGCTCCGTATGTGAAGCGCATCCGCGTGATCGTGGAGGCTGCCTGTTTCCAGGCTCGCAAGGAAACGCTGGCCAAGATCGATGCCGCGGCATCTGCGGACAAGGCCATCCGCGCCGGCGCATTTGATTTCATCTTCGATCTGGTAGACTTCATCGTCGGGATCGAGGAGCCGGTGATGAACGTCATCGTCAACGCCTACACGGATGCCGGTGCGGACCTCGTCGAGAACGAGCTGCCAGCTCCGGATGCTCCGGACGAGGACGCGCCGGAACAAAGCCCGCTCATCATCCCCGCCGATCCCGCCGGCCTCAACCGCCTGCAGTCCCGCCGCAACTATATTAAGGACGCGAGTGAGGAAATCTGGACAGACATCCGCGACACGCTGGATGAGGGCATCCAGGCCGGAGAGAGTTACGAGAAGCTCGCTGAGCGCGTGCGCACCGCCTTCAACGGCATTTCCAAAGAGAAGGCCATGCGCATCGCCGTCACCGAGACGAGCATCGCCATGGAGAGCGGCCGGAATGACGCGATGATCGCCGCCGGCGTCCAGTGGAAACAATGGATCACCTCGGACGATGACCGGGTCCGCGACACCCACGTAAAACTCCACCGCTCCCGCGTGCGCATGGACAAGCCATGGATCGTCGGCGGAGCGAAGATGATGCATCCCTGCGACCCGAACGGCCCGGCCAAGGAAATCATCAACTGCCGCTGCATTCACGGCCCGTCACAACCTCCGGTCGATTCCACGCTGGACGATGTGGAAGGCAACAATCCCGATCTGCAAATCCCATTCTAATCCCACGCCAACCATGAAATCAAACCGCCTCCTCATCACGCTCGTTAGTGCCATCTCCGCCCTGTGTCTGCCACTCGCCGCTGAGCGCGAGTTCACCGCCACATGGGACAAGCATCCCGAAAAAGCGGAGATCCTCATCCTCGCCAACGGGATCGAGCTCGGCCGCACCGCGGTCGATCCCTCCGCGGCGCCGGAGTCCATCAAGATCATGGTCCCGGACGGTGAGGTCACCATCACGGCCGTGGCCATGAATGCCGTGGGCGAGCGTTCCGATCCCTCCGCTCCCTTTGTGATCCCGGCCCGGCCAAGCGCGCCGCGCGGGGTGAAGATCACCATCCAGGCGGTGATTACGGTTTCTCCCACTCCCTAACCCGCCATGTCCTTTCAACTCCGCAAAGCCCTCAACGTCGAAGCCCGGATCCTCTCCGAGGCGGACGGCACCGTCGAATACATCGCCAGCGACGCGACCCTGGATTCCTACTTTGAATCCGTGCTGCCGACCGGCTGGAAGTTCTCGCTCTTCGGGAAGAATGCACCCTTCGTCGACTCTCACAACTACTGGTCGATCGAGGCCTTGCTCGGCAAGGTGGAGTCCGCCCGCGTGGAAGGCGGGCAACTGATCGAGCGCGTCCGCTGGGCCAAGGATGTGGACGTCAACAAGCTGGCCATCCTCGGCTGGAAAATGACCGTCGGCGGCTACCTCAAGGCTGTCTCCGTGGGCTTCCGTGTCATCAAAGCCGCGTGGCCTAACGACACCCAATGGGGCGAGTATGTCACGCAGGCCGGGCTCTCTCCGGATGCCGCCGCCAAGTGCCGGCGCATCTTTGTCGAGCAAGAGCAGCTTGAGCTTTCCGCCTGTGTGCTGGGTGCGAATCCCTCCGCCGTGGCCAAGGCCTTCAAGGACGGGTGCATTCGCGATGCTGACCTGGCATCCGTGGGATTCGGCGACGATGACCTGCAGTTCATCAGCCTCGCCGGTCCCGCCCTGGAGAGGACCGATTGCGACCCCGCGCTGCGGATGCTCGTCACCCGCGAGATGGGCCGGATCACGGCTCGCAAACCAACTTCAACTTCCGCGCCCGGCAAGCCTGACGGCGGCGAGGAAGTCATGCGTCAGGCGGCCGAGAGGACCGACTTCCTCAAACGTCTGCAAGCCCTCGTCAACTGACCAGGCACCACCCAACAGAACCAAACATCACCAAAATGAATAAATACCACAACCACGCGGCCAAGCGCCGTTCCTTCGAAGGCAAGATTTTCAACTGCCTTCTCGCCCTGCTGACTCTCATCGGCGGTCTATCGGTCCTCGGAGTTTTCGGGGAGAATCAGGAAGGCATCGGCATGGCCATGCTCCCCATGTTCGGCATCCGCGCTGTCCTTTGCGACACTGCCGGAAATGAGAAAGGCAGCGGCGGCGGTGCCACCGCAGATGAGAAATTCCGCTCTGCCGTGCTCGACTCTGTCGGCCAGGTGAAGCGCCAATACGAAGCGGTCGAAGAGAACTTCAAGAACTTGGACAAGGAAGCGAAGAAGCTCTCGGATGATATGGCGAATCGCTGCAAGGCTTGGGAATCCATGCCGAGTCAGATCGTGGCCATGGAGCGCACGCTGGCCAGCATCCAGCTCAAGGTCGCGCAAGAGCGCCGCTCCAACTTCGGCTCCGCGATCGACCAGATCTCGGGAGACGAGCAGATGCGGAACGCCGTGAACGGCATGATCCGCTACGCCTACAACAAGTCCGGTAGTGGCGGAGAGATCCGCATGACGGATGACCAGAAGAAAGGCGCGGAGGATTACCGCAAGTTGCTAGGCTCCGGTGCGACTCCGGGATCCAGCTACATCAACGCGCAGTTGATCCCGACCATCTACGCTCTCATCGCTGAGTTTGGTATCTGGAACACCTTCGACGTCATCCCTGTCTCGACCAGCTCGGTGAAACTCATCGTGGACACCACGGATCCGGTGATGCAGTTCACGGCGGAAAACACCGCGCCTGCGGAGACAACCTATACCGGTTCCCAACTCACCGCGACCATCAACAAGGCGCTCGGCTGGATTGGCATCGCTAACGAATTGATGGCAGATTCCGAAGTGGACCTCACCCGCTACTTGCTGCCGAAATTCGCGAACGCGACGGCCCAAAGGCTCGACCACGCCGCCGTGAACTCGAACAACGGCACCGCCACTCTGGACGGCGGCTTCACCGGGATCTTCAACGGCGGCACCGCTGCCGTCGCTGCCACCACCCGGACCAGCATCGCCGCCTTGACGATTGACGACTTCATCGGTGCAATGGTCGCGGTCAATGCGGCCGCGCTGAGCCGCCCCTGCAAGTGGTGGGTGCATCCCACCAACCTGGTGCGCATCCTCGGCGTAAAGGACCTCAACGGACGTCCGATCTTCCTGCCCTCCACTGATGCTCCAAGCTTCGGTGCCATCGGCTCGATCCTCGGCTACCCCGTAGTCCTCACCCACGCCGCGCCATCCGCGAACGTGGCCAGCTCCAAGGTCGCCGTCTTCGGTGATCCGATGGGCAATGCCGTCTGCCTGCGCAGCGACTTCGAGTTCGCCGCCAGTGACCAGGTGCTCTTCCGCGAAGACACCACCGTGTTCCGCGCCCGCGCCCGGATGGCCGCCCGCGTGAAATCCGCCACGGCTTTCGGAGTACTCACCAACGCCGCAAGCTGACCTAACCGGGGAAGGGCGGAGTCCGATCCTCCGCCCTTTTCCACCACCCCAACCACATCTATCATTCCATGAAAACCAAATCTGAACTAATTTCCGCATTGATAGCGGCCGGAGCTGAAGGTATCGACGAAAACCTGACCGTCTCACAACTCCAAGCCGCCGCCGCCCAATATGGAGTATCCTTGAAAAAGGAAACGCTCAAACCGGAGTTTATCACCGTCACCGTCACCGCTCCGCTCGCTGAGAACGGCGCGCATTACAACGCGGGCGATACCCTCGAAACCACGCCGGAACGCGCGGCCGCCCTGGGCGCTCTCGTGAAACCTGCCGAAGCCGTCTGACCTAACTTTCCCGAGTGTCCACATGGACACTCGGGAATCCCCTCTCTTTTCTGCTCACTGATCACTGATCACTTTCCACTCTCCCACCCATGGCCCTCGTCGGATACCGCAACCTTGCCTGGCTCAAATCCCGTCTGCTTCCCGCGGACATGGGGGATGACTCGGACTATGACACCGACCTGGAAGAAATCGGCAAGGCCGTGGCCGCTCAATTCGACCGCATCACCGGCCGCGTCCTGCGTCGCAGCACCGGTGTGGTCTTTGAGACCCCTGCCGACCAGGAAGCCATCGTGATTTCCTGCTACCCCATCGAAGGCGCTCCCACGGTCGAGCTGGTGGACGCCGGCGTCGCCTCTGCCATCTCCGCCCGCCAAGTCTCCGCCCGGACCGGCATCATCCGCTTCGACGGCATGCCCGGCGATGAGCACCAACTCATCCGCGTGACGTCCACCGGCGGCTTCTGGTGCCTGGATGCCGACACGCTGCCAGGCGGTGCCACCGCCCTTCCGGATGATCTGCTCAAAGCCTGGCAACTCCAGTGCCGCGCCGTCTGCGATGCCGAGGGCATCTTCCGCCAAAAAGGTGCAGGGAATTTTGCCGAGAAGGAAAAGCGCGAACCCTCTCTCCGGATGGAGACGCTCGATCTCATCCCCGCCGTGAAACGCACCCTCCAACTCTATCTGCGCATGGGCTAAGCGCCCGTTCCCGCCATGGATCCCATCCCATCATTCTCGATCCGCATGGATCTGACCGGCCTGCAGAACGCCAGTCAGGCGGTGAAAGATGCGGCCGCGCTGCGGGACTCCCCGCAGATGGAAAAGGCGCTCAATGAGGCGCTCTTGGAGATCGTTGAAATCGCAGGTTTGGAACGCTTCACGGGGAAAGGTCCGTTCCCTTTCTCCGAACACCGGCTTGGAAACATCTCCGGTGCCATGAAGCGCTTTCTTTACGCTGAGCCCGCGAAAAAAACGGCGGATGGATACACGAGCCGCATGGGTTCCTCAGTCGAATACTTCGGGATCCACGAGTTCGGATTCGACGGTGAGGTTTCCGTGAGGGAACACACCCGCAAGGCCGCGACCATCACCAAGCCCGGCCCTTGGCGTGCCACTCCCAAGGGCGTGCTCATGTCTGTGCGCAAGAAATCCCTGCTCATGAAGGACGGGAAGGTGAAAGCCCACACGCGCAAGCTCAAGATCGAGGCCCGGCAACCGCTCCGCAGCGCTCTTGCGGACCATTCGCCGAGGATCATTGAGGACACAATCAAGCGCGTTTTCGGCGACGAGATGAACGGCAAACAGAAAGGACTCCACTGAGATGCTAGGAATCGATCAATCCCTGGACGCCGTCGCCGCGCTGCTCATTGATGTAACGAACGGAGTCGCGGAACTCACGGCGGACAACGTCACCGTGTTCCACCATGGCCAGTCGGATCCGGACGAGGACATCCAGTCCGGCGTCTCGAAATGCAAGGGTGTGCATGTCCTCATCTACGACCTCGGCGGAGACTCGGATCCGGAAGACGCCGGCTCTCCGGTCATCGCCCTGGTCACCGGCATCGAACTCTTCGTGGATACAACCAAGCGCAACCGCCGCAAGACTCCCGGCCTCCGCCTGGCCGGTGAGATCAGGGATGACATCATGCGCACCCTTCACCTCTCTCCCTTCCTGATCGACCGCGAACACTGCCACATGGAACCGCGCATCACCGGCTACAAACCGGTCTCGGATCCCGCCTACGTCGTCTATCGAATCCTGCTGCAGCGCTCCATCTACATCGCCTGATTTCTACCACTCAACTCCACACCACCATGGCTAAAAAAGAAGACACCACCACTCCCGCCACCGATCCTCTCGTGAAAATCGAGATCCTTGAAAACGGCATCCTCATTGGCGACGCACACCACGCGATCGGCAAAATCATGACCCTGGAGAAATCCAAGGCCGACACCCTCGCCACCCTCACCCCGCCCGCCGTGAAGATCGTCGGCATCCCGTGACACAGGCATTCCTGCCTGTTCTTCCTCTGCAATAACACCACCACCACTGACCCCACACGACCATGCCAAAGCTCAACCTATCCACCAAGCTCTTCGCCGGAGCCATTGTTTACTTCGCGGAATACACGGCAGCGACCTCGGACGCCGCCACCAAGCCCGCCTTCAACTCCGCTCTCTGGAAAGAGATCGGGTCCGTCCAGAAGCTCGACCACATGCCGCAAAATTTCGAAGAGAAATACTCCGAAGTGGGCGCGAACGGTTGGCGCGAATACAAGGATGTTTACGCACTCGCAGACATCTTCGACCTCGAAACCCGCGAGGTCTCGGAACTCTATCACCGCCTCGACATGGGCGTATCCGCCGCCATCGTGGCAGGCACCGCCCAATCCCCATTCGCCGCCTCTGACCGCAAGGTCCTCGGCTGGATCAAGCTGCAACACCGGCAACACTCCGGCACCGACCGACTGCTGCTGGATGTCTATTGTGAGGTGCGCATCAAAAAGACCGCGCCCATTGAGAAGAAGACCGCACAGCCGGTGCTTGAGCTTTACGTCATCGTTTCCGCGCTGAACAGCATGGTGATTCCTGCCTGATCCCCGCTCCCTAACCCCTGACACCCCGCCGCCATGCCACCCGACGCCCCTGCCGCCATCACGCCGCCCGCTTCCAGCTCCGCCCCCGCCGCGCCGCCAGCGATCACCGCGCCTGGATCCGGAAGCACGCCCGCCGCGCCCGGGGCGACCACGCCGGTGGGCGGCGGGTCTGGCTATAACTCCACTGGCCAGAACAGCGCTCGGACGTGGGTGGGCTCTGCCTCGTCTGCCGATGGCACCAAACTGGTCGCAGTGGTTAATCAGGGACAGATTTACACCTCGGCAGACGGGGGCGTCACTTGGACCGCCCGCGACTCTGCCCGCTACTGGTCTTGTGTGGCGTCGTCTGCCGATGGGACCAAATTGGTGGCGGGTGTCTATCATCCCACGAACGGAGGCAACCTCTACACCTCCACCGACAGCGGTGTCACCTGGACTCCCCGCGACTCCATGCGAAATTGGCAGGCGGTTTCCTCGTCTGCGGATGGCACCAAGCTGGTGGCAGCTGTCTACGGTGGACAGATCTACACCTCGACCGACAGCGGGGTCAATTGGATCGGGAGATTGAGCGGGACTGGGAACTGGCAGGCGGTTGCCTCGTCTGCGGATGGCACCAAAGTTGTGGCATGTCGCTACGGTGGGCAGATCTACACCTCAGCCGACAGCGGTGCCACATGGACTGCCCGCGAGTCCAGCCGCTCGTGGCAGGCGGTGGCCATCTCCGCCGATGGCGGTTTCTACGCCGCATCTTCCGAGTATGGTCAGATCTACACGTCCAGTGACGGCATCACTTGGACGAACCGCGCGGCCGCCAGAATCTGGAGTCCCCGCTCGCTGGGTATGTCCGCAGACGGCACGAAACTCGCGGCGGCCGTCTATAGCGGGCAGATCTGGATTTCGGTCGACAGTGGTGTCACCTGGACTGCCTACGACAGCTCCCGGCTGTGGACGTCCATGTCTTCTACTGCCGACAGCTCCAAGCTGGTCGCCGTGGTGAATGGAGGCCTCATCTACACCATCACTACCGGCATCATCTCAGCTCCCGATGCTCTCACCGCGCCCGGCAGTGGCAGCACTCCCACTACACCCGGCGCCATCACCCCCACCGCCTCCGGCACCACTCCGCCCGCGCCGGCCGCGATCGCACCCTGATCTCTCATGATCGCCTCGCCCTGGAAGATCACCCTGTCTCCGGCCTCCTCGCCGCTCGTCTTGCTGGATTATAACAACCGGGTGAATGATGAGATCGAATGGGGACTCAGTAAAATCGTGGAGGTCATCCCTCTGACGCGCTCCGCAGCGCCGCTAATCCAAAACCTCGATAACCGGTCCTATCAAATCGCCTTCGAGGTGCAGCGGAGTCACTCCACCGATGCTGAATTGGCCGCTGCCGTGCTTGACGATCTCATCGCCTGGGGAGCCCGCGACGTGGCGGAGCTCAAGATCGAGCGCGCCGGCATCACCACCCACTACTGGAAGATGACGCAGGCCGCCCTCACCGCCATGAACGGCAAGGGCCGCACCATCGGCAATTTCCTCCGCACCACCAAAGTTCAAATCACCGCCGCCGGGCTGGTCAAAATCACGGTCTAACCTATGGCAAGAGAAAATTACGATGTGCCGATCGACGTGAAGTTCACGACGGACGGAGACGCGGAAGCGGTGAAGAAAGTCGAGGACCTCACCGATGGCGTGGAGGATCTCAAGAAAGAGTTGGGACCGGTCACCACCGCCGCGAAACAAGCCGGGGATGCCTTGGAAGACGCCGGGGAAAAGGCCGATGGGATGGCGGAGGATGTCCAGAAAATCAAACAGGTCCAGATGGCGGCCGCGTTTTCCGACATCGCCGGAAAGGTCGGAGATCTTGCCGGGAAAATCGCCGAGGCCGGACCCGAATTGGATGCCGCATTCGGCGCGGAAGCCGCCGCAAAAATCCGCGCCTTCGCGGAAGATCTGCAAGGTGTTTCGGAAGTGGGATCTTCCATTGCCGCAGGGTTCGCCGCTGGCGGCCCCATCGGCGGGGCTCTTGCTGGAACCGGGACGATGCTCATCAAAACGGGCGAGGCGGCCGTTTCGATGAAGACCGACTTGGATAACGCGTCCGCCGCTGCCGACAGAGCCGCCGAGATGCAGGCCAAGCTCAATGAGATGCTCACCAACGGCGTCGAATCTCAAGAAGGCTTCGCTGCCGCCGTCCTGTCAGATGAAATCTCCGACCAATACACCAAACAGAGCGAAGCTCTCAAAGGTCTCATCGATCAGCTCAACGAAGCGAAGCAGATCACGGCTGCCGAAGATAAAGTCTGGGCGGCGCAACGGGACAACGCGGACGCCGCTGCCATCCGTGGCGGAGCCGCTCCGGAAGACGTGAAGGCCAAGCGCGCCGAAGATGATGCCGCGCGCGCAAAAGCCCGGATCGACTACGAGCTGAACAATGAGAAGAAGCTGCTGTTGGAAAAACAGAAACTTGCCGACGAGGCCGAGGCTGGCACCGCGAAGCTCAAGGCCGACAAGGGTGCCACGCCAGAGCAGATCGCCGCTGCCGAGAAGCTGGCCAAACAAGCCCGCGAAGCGGCGGACGAGGCGGAGCGGAAGTTGGATCAGAACTCCACGGTCAAAGGCATCGAAAAGCAGGCGATCGACGAGCGTGCATCCGGCAAGGTCGCGGGATTCCAAGCGGCCAAACAGGACCGCGAAGAGTCGGAAAAACAGAAAGCCGACCAGGCGAAAGCCAAGGCCGATGCCGCCGCCGCGAAACAAGCCGCCGATGCCCTCCGCGAATCCCAACGTGCCGAGATGGAAGCGAAGCGCACGAAGCTCGCAGGCACCGCCGCCGGGAACCAAGCCAAGATCCAAGCCGGTGGCAAAAAGGCCGGCGGCCTGCAGGACATCGGTGGCGACATCGGCAACGCAGACACCGAAGCGGAGATCGCCGCCGTGGGAGAGCAGATCAAAGCCAAACAAGGCGAACTCGGTGCCGTCACCGTGGCAGCTCTCACGCAAATGCTGGAAGGCCAGGCATCGCTCGTGAAAGAGATCGAGATTCTCAAACAGAAAATCCGCAACAAGTAACCCATGGCTACCTGGCTGATCAACGGAGCATCTCCCGCGTCCCTGAACCTGCGCATCGTCGGCGGAGTGTTTGCGACGGGCTCGAAGTCCCACGTCGAGCTGGAATCCATCCGCCCGTGCGACGCCACGGAGATATTTGCTTACAATGCCGCCGTGACCATCACCCGCGATGGCAGTCCGTTTTTCAAAGGCAAGGTCCGCCGGATTCCCAAGGTCTGTCCTGCCGGGTCCGCAGAGAGTCAAGGCTACCTGATCGAGGACGGTTTCTCGGATCTGGAAACCACCACCTATCAAGAGCCGTGGACGATTGGCACCGCGACAGTCTATCTGCCGATGGTGGTGCTAGGCCTCAGCTCCGCCGGCGCGCGCATCCATCTGGGCGAACAGATCGCCGAGGCGGTGACCTATGCGGCCTCCGTGGGAGTGCCGCTGGCAATGGGTTCCACTCCGGCCGGCATGCTGCTCTGGCCATCCGAGGTGACCGGGCAATCGTGCGCACAGGTCATTCGGGATTGCCTGCGCTATCATCCCGACTGGAATCCATGGGTCGATCACACGACGACGACGCCGACACTCAACGTCACGCCGCGCTCGTCCGCCACGGCCCGCACTGTTTCCATCGTCGGGAACTGCGGCTTCGACATCACGGAAGAGTCCGCCACGCTGCCGACCTGCGTCCGCATCGTCTATCTGACGGTCAGCACGGCGGATGAGGAGGTCAATCGGGCGGTGTTCATCGACAAGTGGCCGCTCGCCGGAGCGGACAGCGGGCCTGGAGTGCTCACAACGCCCATCGAGCTGGCGGGCGCAAACATGCAGATCCAGAAGCAGCAGGTCAAAACCCGCACCATCCCGGCCATCGGCGCGACTACGGATGCCAAGGCCTATCTGAAGAAAAAATTTCCCGCGCTCGGCAATGTGGATGACGCCTCGTGGGACGTCACTGAATGGTCCAAGGCATTTGCCGCGGAAGCGGATGAGGGCGACGACGAACCCCCACCGATCAACCCGGCCGCAGAGCGCATCAAAGGCACCACGCTGGCGAGCCTGCCCCGCGAAATCGTCGATGGAAACATCGCGGAATGGATGCGGCGGAAAGTCGGATTCGTGCATTGCTCCATGGAACTGGACACGTCGGGAGCCTCGGAAGAAGAGGCCAAGATCCTCGCCGCCATCCCGCGCCAATTCACCGTCCGTGCGACCAATGCGACGAGCAAGATTTACAAAGGCGTGAGTGCATTCACCCCGGCGGAAACCGCTCCCGGCTATGTGGACGGGGTTGGGTTCGTCAACGCGATCGCGGAGCGCTACTACAACACCATCCGGGACGGCTGCCGCTACTCCGGATCCATCACCGTCGTGGAGAGTGATGTGGGTGCCACGCGCTACCACGGCTGCAAACTCAACCTCAGCGGCGGCGACAGCGCATGGGCAACGATGGGCGCGCCGATTCACACCGTCTCGTGGGATCTCCAGTCGAAAAAAGTGACCCTCAGCTTCGGCCCGAACCCGAACTATTCCGTCCAGGATTTCCTCGAATACCTGAAGCTTCTCAACAAGCGGCCGGTCACCTGGATGAGCACGGCTGAGCGGACCTCCGCAGACATCGGCGACGGCGAAGGACCGTCCGCC
The DNA here is from genome assembly GCA_031425955.1 of Akkermansiaceae bacterium. GTDB lineage: Bacteria > Verrucomicrobiota > Verrucomicrobiia > Verrucomicrobiales > Akkermansiaceae > Luteolibacter. Next base: position 24,854 of record JANPKJ010000093.1, read on the forward strand.
CGCAAGGACATTGTCGGCCCCCGCGATGGTCCGCAGACAATCACCGGCGGCGGCGGATCGAGCGCCCCACCACCCACCGGAGCCTTCTTCGGCATCACCACCGGAGCCGTGGCTGGCGCGAAATACCTGCAGGGCGGAACCGTCTCCGCCGGATCCGGCTCGGACACGGCGGCGAACATCGCCCTCACCGATAGCTCCGGCGTGCCTCTTCACTCCGCCGGAACCCACATGTATGTGAATGCGCTGGGCAACGGCATCACGAGCGATGGTTTGCTTCTTCCAGGCTTCAACCTGACGAGCGCATCGGTGGGCTATGCGTCCACCGTGCCAAGCAACACGCTGCCACTCGCGGCCGGTGCCACTGGCAAGCGCTGCTACATCGACCTCGGCGTTTTCACCGCCACCGGATTCCTCCCCGCCGGCTCCGGAAACGTCCAGATTTCCTACTGCCCCGGAGCCTTCACCGTCACCCGCGCGTGATCCCTCGCCATGAGCAATCCCTACGGCCCGAAGATCGAAACGACAGAGGACTGGAATGACGCCCTAGCGTGTTGTTGTCAAATGTCCGAGCCGCCAGAGCCGACTCTCATCGCCGAAAATCACTCCGCAAATGCGCGGGCCAGGGACACGGATTACACTGACGCCGTTTACGCGCGCACCCGGCGAAAGGACAAACATGATTACTGGGTCGCACAGGGCAGTTTGGGACCGGAGCCGCCCGCCGAAGGAGCGGCCCCGACTCCGCCTCCGAACTACAATCCGCAGGGATCCGGCGGCTACTATTCCAACATCGAAGAGGATGCCTCGGACCTGAAGTTCCACTTCGAATTCCCGCCACACTTGCGACCCGCCGGAGTGGATGCTGACGAGCTGCCGGTGATCTATCGCACCGAGGAGGTGGACCAGACCGAGGAGTGGACCTACACGATGGATGAAACGTATTTTGAGTACTTTTTCTATGCTTGGTTTGTCGGATGGGACGAGGGGTATCCGACCATCACCGATACCCGTTCCGCTACGACCTTCACGCGGGTTTACGTGCTCCACCACTCCGCGACTGAGGATCCGGCCACGGAGCAATACACCAATACCACCACCACCACGAGCAGTCTCTCAGACCCTGTCAGCAAAGCGGATGTGATTGCCCGGTGTATCACCCGGCTGGGCAGTCGTTGGGACCCGCCAGCATCCAGTTACTATGCGGTTGCCACCACCACCGCGACATGGCCTCTCATCGGTGCCACCTGGCCCCATCCGCCGGTGACTACCTACGTCACGACCTCCAAAGTGCGTTATCGCTGGCGGGTGCCGTCCACATGGTTTGATCCAGTCGCCGGTGCGGTGGTGGCGTTCACAGGGACCTATTTTAAAATCACTTGGGATGTGCTCTATGAGCCGGTCGGTTGGGACGATGAGGACATCCCGGAAGAGGCCCGGCCGATCCGGTTTTCCCGCAAGAATCTCACCGTGGAATGGGAAGGCCCCGGCACTGGTGCGCAGTCCGATCCGTCATGGCTGGCGGGGGATTGGTATGAGCTCGCTGCGCCTGAAGAAGTGGGCGTGCGCAAAGTGATCAACATCCGATTCGAGCACCTCAGAAAGGAGACCCCATGAGCAGTCCCTATGGCAGCCTTCCCTCGGTGGTGGGGGAGTTCATCGACGTGCCATTCGTGTATCGGAAAATCTGCGATCCGGTTCCCACGGACACCGGCCGGACGGTGATGGATTCCATGGGAATGTGGTATGAGTTCGGGTTCACCGCGCCGGAGGAACTCGTGGGAAATGCGGCGACGAACTGGGTGGATCAAGCGGGGGAAATTTCCTGGAAAATCCAATCCAGCGAGGACCTCACCACCTGGGCGGAAGACGAGATGATCGATGCCACGGTGACCGCCATCGACAACCTCGACGGCACCTTCACCTACTGGGCTCGCCGAGTGGTGCCACTCTACTGGATCGCGGTCATGATCGACCTCACCGTGGGGACGGATCGCTATGGGAAAAGCATCACCGGAATCACCCTTTTCGGAGACCCGGTCACCACCGGGATGAACTACCCCTACGCCATGCCGGCAGACGCCGCAGACCTGCAAGCGGACCTCCGCGCGGCGGGATTCACCGGCGCGACGGTGACCACGTCATCCGGGACGCTCGTGGCCCGCGCGAAGAACCACATTTCCACTGGCACAGTCGGCCTAGTCGTCACCATGTCGGGAGCCAATGTAACCGCCGTGGCACCGTATAGCGGCGGCACCATTTCCCTGCCCTCCTACCCCTACACCATGCCCGGCTCACGCGCCGCGCTGCAAACCGATCTGCGGGGCAATGGCTACACCGGAGCCGTCGTCATGCTTTACCAAGACCCGTGGGAAATCGTCCTGCCGGATCTGGACGCCACCGCGCAAGTGCGGGACATCACGCTGGCGATTTCCCCCGGCGATCCGTTCCCGGATTATAATGGATTCGGTGCCTACCAAGGCGAAAACCAAGCCGCTGCCAAGGTGGGCGTCTTTTCAAACGTCCGGGATCCCGAGGGCTCGCCCTTGCTGGAAGCCGGGAAGTGCTTCTTCCGCGTGAAACGATCCTCCCTGCCGATATGATGGGCCTGCTCACACCGCATCGGGTGAGACGGTTCGGGGCGGAGCCGGAGACCGCGTGCCGTGGCGTGGTGGTGGCCGGGCGGCTGAGGTTTGAGTTCATGTTCGTGACACCAATCCGGCTCATCGGAACTCCGCTGGACGGCTGGACGGACATCTCCGGCGCGACTGAGCAGTTCCTGGAATGGAGCCCGGACAAGGTCACCTGGCAGCGTCGTCAGTTTGACACCAGCCGGGAAGTCCTGCGGCCGGATGGGAAGATCGAAGTCTGGTCACTCTCCCGTCACCCACTCGACGGGCCGGGAGCTGTCCCGAATCAATTCGCCCGCCTCGGCGTCCACTACCACCGGAGACACCGGAACTGGAGATGAGCGAGCCCACACCAACACCCGCCCCGGCCCCGGTTCCCATCCCGCCAGTCTCCGGCCGTGCCTACGCCCGCGCCGCCAAGGTCAGGATCCGGATCGCAGGCTCAGAAGGTGAGGGAGCGATCTACGAAGGCCAGGTCCAGATCGTGCCGTGTGTCGGTTGTGGCAGCCAGTCCGCGACCCCGCCGCGATGACCCCGCGACCGTTTCGCGGCTTTTTTCTTCGACCCTTTTCTATTTAGGATTCAAACCCTTTTCAGACTTTCCCTTGCTCGTGATGTGCGGATGGCTCCGGAGCAATTCGACGACTATGTGGCGATGATCGCCGACACCCGTGAGGCGTTCGCCGGGAGACTGGATGTGCGGCTGGGATTGGAAAGCGACTATTATCCGGGCGTCGAACCGTGGCTCGAGGAGTTGCACGCGCGGGCGCCGCTCAGCCACGTGCTGGGCTCGGTCCATTATCAGGTGGGCGACTACCGGAAGCTGTTTTATACCGGCGACGTCCGGAGTTATCAGGAACTCTATTTCAAGCATCTGGCGCTGTCCGCGGAAAGCGGGCTCTTCGACACCCTCGCCCACCCGGATTTGATTAAAAACGAGTCGCCGAAGGACTGGGATTTCAAGCGGATCCGACCGCACTTGGAGCAGGCACTTGACCGCATCGCGGCGACCGGTGTGGCGATGGAGCTCAACACCAGCGGCGTGATGAAGGCGCTGCCGGAGATGAATCCGTCGCCCGCCCAGCTGAGGCTGATGTGGGAGCGGGGCATCCCGGTGGTCATCGGCGCGGATGCCCATGTGCCGGATCGCGTGGGCGACGGATATCCCAAGGCCCTGCGCCTTCTCCACCAGGCTGGATACACGGAGGTCAGCTATTTCATCGACCGCAAGCGCCGGACCGTGCCGATTCAGGACGCCCTCCGGTCACTCGAAGGAATCGCGCTTCATGCGTGATTCCGTGCTGTCGAGGAAAGCCCCGCATCACAAGGCCGCTGGCAGCGGTGTGATCGTCAGGGTGACGGTGCCTTGACGGAGGGGCGATTTCAATTTCAAGCCGATGCGCTGGGGAGGCCGCGGCGTGGTGACATCCGCCGTTAGTTGATGGGATTCGATGTGGAAGGGTAAGCCGCCGGTGTCGATTTTCACCCGCACGACTGAGGGGCCGTCGGTGATCTGGATTTCGTCGGCGGCGATTTGTTTCCAATCCCCCCAGGTGATCAATGCGGTTTCGAAGGAGTTCGGCTCGCTGAATGCGATTTCGTCACTGACGGTCAGCGAGGGGTTCGCGCCGCGGCGGAAGGTGAAGGTGCGCTCGAGTTTTTCCAAAGAAGGAACCGGATAGGCCGAACGGAGATCAAGGGCCAGCTGGTCTTCGGCCTCGGTGAAAAGGGTTTTAAGCACCTTGCCTTGCGCGCTGGGTCCGGTTTTTTGGAGTTGCCCGGCGATGACGGGGACGGCGTGGCCGGACGAGTTCAGCACGTCGCTGTCGTAGCGCTGGCCGCTGAAGGTGCGGGAGGTGTAAACTTCGGAACCGGGGTCGCAAACGGGCATCCGGTCTCCCAGCACGAGGATGAAGCTGCCGACATCGTTGTGATTGTGATGTTCGGCGTTGTTCCCGCCCTTGAGCGAGGCGGCGAAGGGCACGGCGGGTCCGGCGGCTGGACGGCAGATGAGTACGCCGCCATCCTTGAACCAGGTCCGCAGCGGTGATTCGCAGTCGGCCGTCGGATAGGGGATTCGGGGCAGGGATTCGGGTAGAAACTCGTTCAGCACGACGTCGTAGAGATTGATCTTGGAAGGCCAGGGAGCGGCGGTGGGGGCGGAGTTGTCCAGCCGGGCTGCCAGATAGTTCGCAATCGCGGGCGACGGCTTGGCGGAGGGCGAGCAGTCGGCGATGCTCGGATAGAGCTGATTGATGATTTCCACTCGGCGGGCGAAGAGCGCGGGGTTCAAAGCGGCGGGATCGGCGAGGAGATCGATTTTCCCGCCGGTCGCCTGCCGGATGGATTCTCCCAGCATCAGGAAGTGGCCGAAGCCGTAGTTCCAGTAGCCGAGGCCCTCGCTGCAATAGCCGTCCGGGGTGAATCCCTTGAGAAAATTCCGGATGTAGTGCTCTCCGGCGGCGACGAAACCCGCACGACGCTCGGGAGCATCGATGGTGGCGAGCGCCGCGCCGGTGATGCCTGCGAGGCAGACGGCGTTCCAGTTATGTGTCGCCGCGAGCCAATAGACGGGCTTCTCGCGACCCTCGACCATCGCTTGAAACGGATCGAAGATCCGGCGGTCGAGATTTTCACGGAGCAGTAGCCGGGTGGCGGGTGGCAGCCGGTCGCCTAGCAGCCAGTCGGCGGTGGCGAGGTCCCAGGCGAGCATGCAGGCACCGAGATCCATTTCCCGGAGGGTGCCCTTGAAATTCCCGAGACTGCGGTCGTGGGCGGGCATGACCCAGGTTTTTTCCGCGCAGAGGGCGGCGATGGTTTGGGCGAGTGGCTGGAGGTAGCGGCCTTGGTTTTCCAAGCACTCGGCGAGGGCGAAAATAGTGATGCGGCTGCGGCGCTGGGTGGCGACTTGCTGCCAGTTCACGCGGTTGCCGGTGCGGGAGAAGTCGAGATAAAGGTCGTCCGGGCTGTCGGGCAGGGAAGTATTCGCGAGCGTTGCGGCCGTGGCGAGGGTGTTCTGGGCGGACGATTGTCCGGCGATGCGCTCCCATGCGGTGCGATCCGTGATGGGGCGGCCGAGGCCGATGGGCCCGGGTGGCAGCATTTCTGCGATTTCGGCGACGCGCGCTGGAGGAAACTCGGTTTTGGCAACGGCCAGATGGCTGGCGGCGAGCAGGATGGCGAAGGATTGGAAAACGCGTCCGCAGGCGGGTTTCCGGGGTGCAATGGAATGCATGACGTTTCCGATACGTGGCGTGCGGGAACCATCTTGCTTCGAACCAAGTCGTGGTGTAGGGACAGGACATGGCTGAAACCACGTTGTTTTCCTGTGCACTCGTGACTGGCGCTTCGTCCGGGCTTGGTGAGGAGTTCGCCCTTCAAATCGCGCCGCGGGTGGGTAAACTGGTGTTGGTCGCGCGGCGTGAGTCGTTGTTGGAGATTCTGGCGGAGCGGGTTCGGGCGCAGTTTCCGCATGTGGCGGTGGCGGTTTTTTCGGTGGATTTGAGCAGCCCTGCGGAACGCGAAAAGCTGTTGGAAAGCCTGGCAGAGATCGGATTCACACCGGATCTGCTAGTGAACAACGCCGGCCTGGGCGATTACGGGGAATTCGCTTCCGCAAACTGGGCGAAACTCGATGCGATGCTGCACGTCAATGTCGAGGCGCTGACCCATCTCACCCATGCGTTTCTCCCGGAAATGATCCGGCGTGGCGGGGCGGCGATCATCAATGTGAGCTCGCTCGCCAGCGTGATTCCGATCCCGGACTTCGCGGTTTATGCCGCGACCAAGGCATACGTCACAAGTTTCTCGGAAGCGCTGCGGATCGAGTTGCGCGAACATGGGATCCCAGTGCTCGCGGTGTGTCCGGGTCCGGTGCGCACCGAGTTCGGGAACGTCGCCCGGCGTGGAGAAAACTCGCAGGGAATGCCGTCGCACCCGGCGTTCTACGTGCCTAAGGAGCAAGTCGTGTCGGAATCGCTGACCGCTTTGGATCGTGACCGCGCGAGGGTTTATCCCGGATTCAAGACGGTCGTGGCGGCGCTGGTTTTGTGCGCACTGCCCATCGTGGTGCTGCGGTTTGCGATGGGTTTCCGCCCGCGGCGATCATGATGCGTGGACGCCGGTATTACGATCGTCTTTGCTTCCGAGACCCTTCGCGAAACAGGGAATGACGATCAGTAGCCCGGTCAGAAAACAAAACGTGATATCCGGTATGAATGTAGAGTGGAGCTCCGGAGTGAGATTGTTGTTCTAGGCCGCCACGACCAAAGTCGCGGCGACGATGAAATGAAACTCAACCCCGCTCGGTGAGCGGCTTGTAGGTGCGGAGCGTTTCGCCGGTGTAAATCTGGCGCGGCCGTGAAATGCGGCTTTCAGGATCGTCCATGACTTCCTTGAAGTTTGCCACCCAGCCCGGCATCCGACCGATGGCGAACAACACGGTGAACATGTCCATCGGGATGCCGATGGCGCGCATGATGATGCCGCTGTAGAAATCGACGTTCGGATAGAGCCGGCGGGAGACGAAGTATTCGTCGTGCAGGGCGATTTCCTCGAGTTTCTTGGCGATGTCGAGGAGTGGATCGGAAACGTGGAGCTGGGCGAGCACCTTGTCGCACTGTTCCTTGATGATCACGGCGCGCGGATCGAAATTCTTGTAAACGCGGTGGCCGAAGCCCATCAGCTTGCGGTTGCCGGTCTTGTTTTTCACGGCGGTGAGGAACTTGGTGCCGTCGTCGCCCTCCTTGTGGATTTCCTCGAGCATTTCGAGCACGGCTTGGTTTGCACCGCCGTGGAGCGGGCCCCACAGGGCGCAGACGCCGGCGGAAGCGGAGGCGAAGAGATTCGCGCGGCTGGAGGCGACCATCCGCACGGTGGAGGTGGAGCAATTCTGCTCGTGGTCGGCGTGAAGTAGGAAAATCAGGTCGAGTGCGCGGACGACTTCCGGCTTCAGTTCGCAGTCCTCGCCGGGATACGAGAACATCATGTGAAGGAAGTTCGCCGTGTATTTCAGCGTGGTTTTCGGATAGATCGACGGCAGTCCGTGGGCCTTGCGGTAGGAGAAGGCGGCGATCGTGCGGACTTGGGAAATCAGGCGCGCGGCGTGGTAGGGGAAGCGCTCCTCGCGAGCGTGGATCAGGTTCGGATGGTACGACGACGCCGCGTTGATCATCGAGGAGAGGATCGCCATCGGGTGGGCGCTGGGTGGAAATCCTTCGAAATGGTGGCGCATGCCCTCATGCAGCATTTCGTTGTCCGTGAGCAGCCCGGAAAACTCGGTGAGCTGGGCGGAGGTGGGCAGTTCGCCATAAATGAGCAAATACGCCGTTTCGACAAACGTGCTTTTCTGGGCGAGCTCGGCGATGTCGTAACCGCGGTATTGGAGAATGCCTTTTTCGCCGTCGATGAAGGTGATCGAACTCTTGCAGGCGCCGGTGTTTCCATACGCCGGATCGAGGGTGATCGCCCCGGTCTTGCTCCGGAGCGTGCTGATGTCGATGCCGACTTCTCCTTCACTTCCAACGACTGTGGGCAGCACAAGCGGCTTGCCATCGATGATTAATTCCACTGTTCCATTCATGCGGCCAAAGGTTACTCAACTTTAAATCGGTAAGGCTAGCATGCAATGCACTGAATTTTCAGTGAGGCCATTCCTGCTTAGTCCGTTGGCATTCTCAGCACGGAACGTGCCGCGAATTTCCGAAACCGTTTATTCGCCAGCGTCCGGATAGGACCCGAGCAGCTTCACAAGCGAGCAGTGTTTGCCGAGTTCCACGAGGGCTTCGGCCACCTTCGGATCGTCGCAATGGCCGGCTAGATCGACATAAAAAATGTATTCCCAGTCCTTGCGCTTCGACGGGCGGGACTCGATTTTTGACAGGTTGATGTGAAACTGATCGAAGGCCTGAAGCGCTTTGACCAGCGAGCCGGGCCGGTCGTGGATGGCAAAAAGAATCGATGTCCGGTCGTTGCCGGTCGGCGGGCAGGGCTTCTCGCCGATGACGAGGAAGCGCGTGGTGTTGGTGGCGCGGTCCTGGATGGATTCCTCCAGCAGCGTCAGCCCGTACATTTCCGCGGCGAGCGGGCCACCAAGCGCGGCGGCTCCCTGTGCAGCCTGGTCGCGGGCGATTTGTGCGGCCTTGGTGGTGGAGGAGACCTCGACAAGGTCCGCTTCCGGGAAATTCCTCAGGATCCATGAACGACACTGGCCGAAGACCTGCGGATGCGAGTAGAGGGTCTTGATTTGCTCCCGCGGGATCGACGCCATCAGCCCGTTTTCAATCCTCAGTAGAATCTGTGCGCAAATGTGCAACGGGGAGTCCACGAACAAATCCAGAGTGTGGGAAACCGCGCCTTCGGTGGAATTTTCGATCGGAACCACGCCGTAATTCACCGCACGGCGGGTGACTTGGTCGAACACGTCGGAGAAATTCGGCTGCGCGGAGTAATTCACCGAGTGGCCGAATTTTTTGATCGCGGCCTGATGCGTCCAGGTACCCTCCGGGCCCAGGTAGGCGATCGTAAGATCATCCTCCAGCGCAAGCGCAGCGGACATGATTTCCCGGTAAATCGCACGGATGGACTTCTCCGGCAGGCGGCCGTGGTTCATCTCGATGAGTCGCCGGAGTAGCGCTTCCTCGCGTTCCGGGGCGTAGATTTGCAGACCGTCGCGCTTTTTGACCACGCCGACTTCGTGCACCAGTTCGGCACGTCGGGAGAGCAGGTCGAGCAGATCCTGGTCGATGGTGTCGATCTGGCTGCGGATGTTGTCGAGATTCACTGGGGAATTGGGGAGTTTTAGGCTTCGGAGGCGGCTTCGTCGGCAGCTGCGGCAGCAGGAATGCCGATGGCGCTGAGGGCGAGTTGTTGCTCGGGATCCGCGGTCGTCGTAGGCGTTTCCTGTGGCTCGGGCAGCTTCACCTTGCGCAGTTCCGAAGCGTTTGGGAGGTCGTCGATGGAGCGGATGCCGAAGTGCTCGAAAAACAAATCGGTGGTTTCATAAAGCAGCGGTCGCCCGGGAAGTTCCGCCCGGCCGCCGATGCGGATCAGGTCGCGGTCGAGGAGTTTTTGGATCATCCCGTCGCAGGCCACGCCCCGCACCGCCTCGATGGCGGCCTTGGTGATCGGTTGGCGGTAGGCGATGATGGCAAGGGTTTCCATGGCCGGGCCGCTCATGCGCTCGGGCTTCCGGCCCGGGAAAAGCTGGCGGACGAACTCACCGTATTCCATCCGGGTGAACACTTTCCAGCCTTTCGGACGCTCAATGACGGTGAACGCGCGGTGGTTCTGCTCGTAGGACTGGTTCAGCTCGGCGATGGCAGCGGCAACGTTCTCGGCAGACGTCGCCGCGAGGGCGGTCAGCCATTCCGGCAGTGCCGGGATTTCCTTCCCCTCGTCGGTTTCCCGGAGCTTCACATCCTCGGCTTCGGCGACGCGGGCACGGACCAGCCTGGCAATCTCCTCTGAGGGAAGGGGATTCTGGGAGGCGATGAGAAGGGCTTCGACAATGGCGCTGAGCTGCATGGCGGGGCCGCACCTTAGGGAACGGATCGTGCATTTCAAGCCTCCTGCCGAAAACCTATCGATTCACTTATTTTGCCAACAGTGAAGTTTCCACTTGATGGAGTGTGGTTCGCGGGCTAACCCACCGCGCTCGCCATGCCGCCGACACATCGTTTCGGGCATGAACGGAAAAATCTTTATCACCCGCATCCTCATCTCTGCGCCATGGCCGCGAAGAAAACCACCTCAAAACCCGCTGCCGAAAAGGGCAAAGCGAAACCCGCCGTCAAGCCCTCGAAGCCAGCGCCGGCTCCCAAGAAGTCCGCGGTGAAGCCAGCGGCTCCCGCCAAAAAGGCGCCTTTGCTCAAGAAAGCGGTCGCTGAAAAGACAGGGAAAAAAGAACTGCCACCCGTCAAGGCCGTCGAGAAGTCAGCGAAGTCCGCTACGGTCCCGCCTCCAGCGGAAGCTCCGGTGAAAGCCCCGGCGCCCCCGAAAAAAGTGCCCGCCGTCAAGCCCCGCTCGTCGGTGGTGGATTTCCCGGCGCCACCCGCTCCAGTCCGTCCTCCTTTCGTTCCACCCAAGGCCGCTCCCACTCATGCGGACGGCCCGGTCACTCCCGGCAGCAACGGTGCCCACAGCGCCGCTTTTGTCCAAAAGCAACGCCAGCGCCTGCTCGACCTTCGCGACGATCTGGTGGACGCGGTGTCCGGTATGGCCCGCGATACCATCCGCAATGCCCCGGAAGGTTCCGAAGCGTCCGGCAGCGGTCAGCACCAGGGAGACGCCGGCAGCGATGCCTATGACCGCGACTTCGCGCTCTCCGTGCTCGCGAAAGAACAAGACGCGCTCTATGAAATCGAGCAGGCGCTTTACCGCATCAAAGTCGGATCCTACGGCATTTGTGAAATCTCCGCCCGCAAAATCCCGCAGGCTCGTCTTGAGGCGATTCCCTTTGCCCGCCTAACCGTCGAGTGCCAGGCCCAATGGGAGAAGGAATATGGCAACCGCCGCTTCCGCCCGTCCAACGAAGTGGGCTTCTCCGGAGGAAAATACGTCGAGGATGAAGATTCTGAAACGGTTTCTCTTGACGAGGACGACGATTAAAGCAAAGTCCGCCCCCCAAAGTCATGCCACGCGAGATTATCATCCTAGAATGCACCGAAGCGAAAGCCGAGGGCAAGCCGACCTCACGTTACGTCACCACGCGTAACAAGAAGAGCCTCCGTACTCCGGGTCGCCTCGAGAAAGTGAAGTTCAACCACTTCCTCAAGCGCCGCACCCTTCACCGCGAACTTCGCTAACACCAGCTTCCGTTTCCCATGTCCGAGCCAAAAACAATCCAGCGCCGCATCAACTTCCGCAAGGCGAACCGTAAGATGACGCGCCGTCGTCACGACATCCCTGCCGATCTCGTCGTCGCAACCAATCCGGAGCTTCTCACCAAGTTCACCACCGAAACCGGGAAAATCCTTCCCCGCCGCGTGACCGGTGTCTCCGCAAAGCTGCATCGCAAGATCAACAACGCGATCAAGCAGTCCCGCGCGATCAATCTGCTTCCCTGATCCTTCCCGAGGATTTCAATTTTCAAAAAGCCAACCCGTGCGATCCGGGTTGGCTTTTTGTTTTTCCGGGCAGCTCTGCGGTTGTTGTCTCTTCCGCAATTTTTACCTTGGAGCGCTCCGTTTGACTTTCTACATTGCGCCCGGCGCAAGCCACTTTCCCATGGCCCAAAAAGACTTCACCATCCTCAATAAGCTCGGCATCCACGCTCGTCCCGCCGCGCAATTCGTCAAAACGGCCAATCGGTTCCAAGCGGATATCTTCGTGGAGAAAGACGGTGAGGAGGTCGACGGCAAGTCAATCATGGGTCTCATGATGCTCGCCGCCGGAAACGGTTCGATCATCTCTATCAGCGCCGACGGTGCCGATGCGGACGCCGCGCTCGAAGCGCTGGGCGATCTCATCACCCGCAAGTTCGAAGAGGAGTGACTCGGGCGTGAATCTCAATCCACCCGGAATCTCCTGGGTCGGATCAGGCACCGGGATTTCGAACGCGGTGACTGCCGGACCACGCGTATTGGCGTTCCGGCGGACTCCTTCTCGACGCCGTAAAATCCACCCTGTATGACGCAATTCGTCCCTAGTGAACGGGCTGGGAGCTTGTTAAGAACGTCGGTGGGCCAGAAATGCGTCTGGTAATGGATTTCACACACTCGGTCGACACTTGGCTGAGGACTGGTTTGATATCCGCCGCCATTGATGAAATATCAAGCCCAGGACCCTGAACACGAAACTCTTGCATGAAAAAACCCATTGATTTCCGGCGCCGGATGACTGCATCCCGCCGCTTTTTGTTCATCCTAGGCACGATTTGCTGGATTCTGCCGGGCACGGTGGTGGCCGCGAAAACACCCGAGGTGGCGCAGAAAATCGAGCTGAAATCCGCCGGCATTCCCGGCCTTCCAGAATTGATGCCCGGCGGTTTCGTCGGCAAGGCGGGCAACGTTCTTCTCACCGCGGCGCCCTCACCCGCTCCGCGCGCCGATGGAGCGCTTTCCATTTGGACCTGTCCGCGTTCACCGGATGCGGACGAGGTTAAATCATGGAAGGAATCCACGGCCACCGTTCCCGTCTGGGCGGCTTCCGCGCAGTGGGACGACCGCTTGATTGTGGCGGGCGGCCTCTTGGGCGGGAAGCCGGTATCCACCGTTTCCATTTTGAGCGTCGATGGTTCCGGAGCGGTGAAATCCAGCACGCTGCCGGTTCTGCCCCAGCCTCTGGCAGGAGCGGGCGCGGCGATGATTGGGACGACGCTCTATGTCTTCGGGGGCATCTCCTCGTTAGAACCGGCCGTGTTTGAGAAAAAACTTTGGAAACTCGACTTCACCGACGGGGCTCCAGCCACCACATGGGTCGAAGGAGAGGCTTTTCCCAATTCTCCACGGGCATTCTTCGCGGTCACGGCGCAGTATGGGATGTTCTGCGTGTTCGGAGGCATCGAGCCGGACCTTGGGGTCTCTAACGAAACATGGGTCTATCGTCCGCAACCGATCGAAGCCACCAGTTATATTGGTTGGAAACGGGTCAGCGACTTGCCGCATCCAAGTGCCCGCGCATCCGCTGTTGCTCTCGGACAGGCCAGTGTAATGCTGGTCGGAGGTATTCAGGACGAGACTGTTTCAGAGCTGCCTCCGGTGATCGCCCCCGCCATGAAGGACGACCGGCCTTGGCTCTACCACACGGTGACGGATGCGTGGTGTCCGTTCGACAAGGAGTTGCCCGCGATGGGGGCGCTTGCCTTGAAAATGGATCCCGGTGTGTGGCTCGTCGGTCGTGAGGGCACTCAGGAAATCAGTTTTCCAAGGATGATGCGGCAGTTGGCGATCATCGACTACATCGTCGTAATCGGCTACTTCGTCATTCTCGCAAGCATCGGATTTTACTTCGCGAAACAGGAATCCAGCGCGGAATTCTCGCTAGGAAACCGCAAGGTGAAATGGTGGGCGGCCGGCATCAGCATGTTTGCCACGGGCGCGAGTGCGATCAGTTTCATGGCAATCCCGGCGCTGGCATTCGCCACCAACCTGGTATGGACGCTTCCGGTGGTCGCCACTTTGATTCCCGCGTACTTCATTACCGCATACTATATCTTCCCCCTGCTGCGGCGCATGGAAATCACTTCCACCTATGAATACCTCGAGCGGCGGTTCAACAACCCGCTACGACTCATCGCAAGCGCCCAGTGCATCGCCATTCAGACCATTGGGCGCACCGCCGTGGTGTTGGTGCTGCCCGCCTTGGCGATTGCTTCGGTTACCGGCATGAATGTGTTTCTGAGCGTGCTTCTAATGGGCATCCTGACAACGATCTACACCGCTGTCGGTGGTTTTGAATCGGTGATTTGGACGGAGGTGTTTCAAGGAGTCTTGAAATTCATCGCGCCACTGGCAATGGTCATTGTTGCCATCGTTAGCCTGCCGGGTGGGTTCGGGGAATTCTGGAAAACCAGCGGGGACTATGGTAAATTCGACATGGCACTGGTGACTTGGGATGTGACGGTGCCGGCGATCTGGATCCTGCTGATCAGTTATATGCTCCAGTTCACCGTGGTGAAGGCGGGCGACCAACCCATCATCCAGCGGGTGTTTTCCGCACCTCTACATGAAGTCCGTCGGGTGACGGCGATGGAGGTTTGCTGCGCGATTCTCATCGGGATCCTCTCCAACGTGCTGGGGATCGCGATCTTCAGTTATTTCCGGGCGCATCCGGAACAGTTTTCGCCAACGGCCCAGAATGACCAGATTGTCCCGTTGTTCGTGACGCAGGCGATGCCGCCTGGATTCGCGGGCATGGTCATCGCCGCGATTTTTGCCTCGGCCATGGCCACAGTCGCCAGTGCCATGAACAGTGTGGCCACCATTTACACGGAGGACTTCTATCCGAAACTTCGACCGCGGGCGACGGACAAACAACGCCTGCGCACGCTGAAGATCACCTCATATGTGGTCGGCATCATCGGCACCAGTATGGCCTTGCTGCTCGCCGGGACCAATCCGAAATCGCTGATGGTCGTCTGGAGCCAGATCGTCTCGCTGATGGGCGGCGGCGTGGTGGGCGTGTATTCGCTCGGCATGTTCACCAAGCGGGTGAACGGCTTCGGCGCGGTTTGCGGAGCCATCGCCAGCATCGTCATCACGCTTCTGGTAAAACTCTACACCCCGCTTCATTGGTCCACTTACATGCCCATTGCGATTCTCTCCTGCATGGTGGTCGGCTATGTATGCAGCCTGTTCTCACCTCAAACGAAGAATCTTGATGGTTTGACGGTTTTCACTCCGAAGAAGACGGTGAACGAAGAACCGTAATCTTCTGGCCATGAACCCGCAACGATCCACCTGCATGAGTGAATGGCTCGTCCGCCAATGCGGAACCGCGATCGCACGGCTCAGTCAATATGCTCCCGGTCGTTTCAACCTGCTGGTCAACCAGGCCAAAGCACCACTGACCGAGGATCCGTGCGAACTTGAACTGTCCGGGTCGAAGTGGGTGGTTTCGATGGCTTGCACGCCTGTTGCCGAAAACAGTGATGATTGCGAGGTCGTTTTCACCTGCATCTCGGGTGTGTTGCCGGACGCCAGTGTTTCGGTGGACTTGGAATTCTCCGAGTGGTCGGTAAACAACTATGTGCTGATGCCGGCCGCCGCTTATGATGGGAACCGCTTCCAATCGCGCCGGATTCCTTACTCGCCGAAACTTTGGTTCGTGGATGACATCGGTCCTGACAAACCGATCATCGTCACCGACATCCCGAAGCTCAACGAAGGTGACGGCCCCTCGCGCATCCAGGAGCGCAGCGGCAGCATGGCATTGCCTTCCATTGGATTCCGGTCCGCGGCGACTGGTCGGGGAATCTGGCTGGTGACCGATCAGGGAAATCTTCTTGGGGACTACGGCATGGGTATCGAGGAAAACCGGGATCGCAACGAGGCGACGCTCTCAATCACTTCGCCGTTAGTGCGCGAACTATACAGCTATCGAATCTGTGACATGCGCTATCCTTCAGCGGATGTGCCGAAGGATTTCAAGGCGGGCGATGTGGTGAAAATCTCATTCCGTCTTCATGCGTTTGCCGCGCCCAAGGTGCAATCCTTGTTCGACAAGTACGCGGAAATCCGAAAACCCAAAGCCACTCCGCGGGTCGACATGCTGCCGTTTTCCGCCTGTTTCACCCTTCAGGAAGAAAAGTTCAACCGTGACAACTTCGTTCCGGATTACGGCTACTATTCCGTAGGTCCGCGTCAGAATTTCCTGCAGGACTGGCAGATCGGGTGGACCGGCGGAATGATCAGCACCTATGCGCTTTTGTTCGCGGGAGAAGAACGCACTCGCGCCAATGTGATCAGGAACTTCGACTGGTTGTTTCCCAACGGCATCAGTCCGTCCGGATTCTTCTGGGACAGTGGAGCCAAGGGCACCGAATGGTTCGGCGGAGACATCCGCAAGCCACATACGGGAAACTGGCATCTCATCCGCAAAAGCGCGGATGCGGTGTTTTTCATCATCAAGCAGTTCCTGCTGATGGAAAAGCTCGGCATCGATGTGAAGCCATCGTGGCGGGATGGTACGCGCGGCGTTTGTGATTCCTTCGTAAAACTCTGGCAGAATCACCGCCAGTTCGGCCAGTTTGTCGATTCCCTCACCGGCGAGATCCGGGTCGGCGGCTCGACCGGCGCGGCCATCGCCCCGGCAGCGCTGGTGCTCGCCGCGGACTATTATGGTGATGCTGGCTATCTGGAACTGGCGGAGCAATCCGCAGAGCACTTCTACCAGGAATACACGCGCAGAGGCCTGAGTTGCGGTGGGCCAGGCGATGCCTTGCAGAATCCGGATTCGGAATCATGGTCGGCGTTGGTCGAATCCTACATGGCCCTTTATGACTCGACCCATGACGCAAAATGGCTGGAGAGGGCGGGGGAGACGGCACGCCAGTTCTCGACCTGGGTGGTCTCGTATGATTTTGAGTTCCCGCCGGATTCGATGTTCGGGAAAGCCGGCATTCGCACGACGGGATCAGTCTATGCAAACACCCAGAACAAACATTCCGCACCGGGGCTTTGCACGCTGTCGGGATTAGGGCTTCTGAAGCTCTTCCGTGCGACCGGGGACCGCTTCTATCTCGATTTGCTCTGGGACATCTCCCACGGCATGCCGCAGTATCTGCCACATCCGCTCAAGCCGTTAGGCGACGCGCAGCCCGGGCACATGTGCGAGCGGGTGAACATGACCGATTGGGAAGGTCCGGAACGCATAGGAGAAACACTGCGCATGACGACCTGGGCGGAAACCTCGCTGATGCTCACGACCATCGAGATCCCGGGTTTGTATGTGCAGCCGGACCGGTCGCTGGTGATCGCATTCGATCACATCGCCGCGGAAATCGTTTCAGATGATGAAGTAAGGATGGTGGTGAAGATCATCAATCCGACGCCTGCTCTGGCGACAGTAAGGCTTCTCTCTGAAAGCACGGCGGAATCGCTGCACCCATTGCCAGAGAGCGCGTTGTTTGACTGCCATATGGAGGTGCTGGGACCTGGGGAGAGCAAAATGATCACCTTCGAAAAGGAGACACGCCTAAAATGAGCTATCAGCCACCAACACCCGCATGCGCTCAATTTCATTTCGGGGCATCTTACTATCCGGAGCAGATCGATACCGGCGAGGTCGAGCACGACGCGCGACTCATGCGGGATGCGGGTTTCAATGTCGTGCGGATGGCGGAGTTCGCCTGGAGTCGGATGGAGCCGGACAAGGGGTGTTTCGATTTCTCCTGGCTTGAGGACGCGGTCGAGACGCTTGGCCGACACGGCATCCGATCGCTGCTTTGCACGCCCACCGCCGCACCGCCAAAATGGCTCACGGACAAGTATCCGGAAATATGTCAAACGCTGGCGGACGGACGGCGTCGCGAGTTTGGCAAGCGGCGTCATTATTGTGTCAACAGCGTGGATTACCACGACCACACCCGCCGCATCGTCACGGCGCTGGCAGAGCATTTCAAGGACAACCCCGACGTCATCGGCTACCAGCTCGACAACGAGTTCATGGCCGAGCAGCCGCATTGTTACTGCGAAACCTGCGCGCGGAAATTTCAAGCGCGGTTGGAGGAGAAATTCGGAGACGTTGAGGAATTGAACCGGCGCTGGGGTATGGCGTTTTGGAGCCAGACCTACCGGAGTTTCGACGAGGTTCCTCTGCCCAAGGCGGAGCACAATCCTTCAGCAGTGCAGGAACTCTATCATTTCTTTTCCGACTCCTTCGTCAACTATGCGTCCTTGCAGGCGGATTGCATCCGCGGCATTTCGCAGGACAAGATCGTCACCCACAACGTCTGTTCCAGCGGCTTTCTCTATCTGCTGGATCTGCATAAGCTCGCCAGCGGCCTGGACATCGTCTCGGTGGACAACTACCCACTCGCCTGGACGCTGGAAAACGAATACGGCAACGCATCCGACAGGGACTATCATCCGGCGATGGCCGGCTTCGCTCTCTCCATGATGCGTGGCCTGCGGAGGTCGCCGTTCTGGGTCACCGAAGCGCAGACGGGCCGGACGTTCCAGCCCCGCCGGCAGCTTCCCGGACCTGGCTTGATCCATGTGTGGACGCATCAGGAAATCGCCCATGGCGCGAAGGCGGTGATCTGGTTTCACTGGCGCCAGTTTCCCGCCGGGATCGAGCACCTGATGCACGCGGTGTTGGAATGCGATGGCAAGCCGCGCCGCCGCTACTTTGAAATCCAGAAGACCATTCGCGGCATCCAAGCTCTCGCTGGCGGAATCGCTGACGCCTGTCCCCGTCCAGAGGTGGCGTTACTCCGTGATTATCATTGCGACTGGGCGCTGGATGACGGCCACACGCACCCCGACTTCGCCTATCAGCGCCACCTTTATCTGTATTACCGCGCGCTGTTTGAGAATCACGTTAACGCCGAGGTCATCCATCCCGCGAAGGATCTGGCGGACTACAAGCTGGTGATCGCACCTTCGCTGCTATTGATGGACGAGGCGAGGAGCGCCCACTTGCGCCGGTATGTGGAGCTGGGTGGCACTTTGATTCTCACCGTCCAGTCAGGTCTGCGAAATTTCGACAACGCGCTGCATCGCGAGACGCTGCCCGCCCACATCCACGAATGGTGCGGCATTGAGATCGAAGAGCAAAACGCTCTGACGTCCTCGGATACCACCGGCATCGCGCCGCTTGCGGGCGACTGGCGCAAGACTCGTTACGAATGCCAGCTTCTTTTTGAGATCATCAAACCGACAAGCGCCCGGCCACTGTTTCACTATACCGATCTTTGGTTTGCAGGCACACCTGCGGTCACTGTCAACCGATTCGGCAAGGGTATGGTCTACTATGTTGCCACGGTGCCGCCGCTGGAACTGGTGCGCGAGTTGATCGCAGCAATCCTGCCGGAGTGCGCCATCGTGCCGAACGTTGTTGAGAGCAGCTCCACGATGGTGGAATCGGTGCTGTCCACTGGTGCCGACGGGGAGAATCTGCATCTCATGAATTACTCCGGCGAGCCGCAGACGGTCGTGCTGCGCGGGCGATATCGAAAGCTATCCAGCGCCAAGCCGGATGTCTCCGGAAAAATCGAATTGGAACCATTCGGCACAGCGATCTTAAAGCGAATGTGATCATGCCGATGGCGGGGAAACCCGCCTTGATTCCCAACGAAAATATCTAAACATGAAACCGTTTGTTCTAGACATGGTCCACCACAATCCGGGTGAGCCGCCGTTTGAAAGTGCTTTTCTGGATCCCACGCATCTGGTGGACTACGGCTTTAACGGGCAGGTGTTCAAACACATCAATTGCATTGCCACCTATGCAGCCGCCGGGGTGGATTGCTTTCCGGAAGGTTCGATGGATCGCGGGTGGCTGGATGAATTCACACCCGGAATCGAACGTGAGATCGCAGCCGCGAAAGCCGCCGGGTTGAAGGTGTTCTATCACATCGATCTTTTCGTGATGCCAAAGCGCTTGGTCGAACATTTCAGACACGAAATCTGTGATCCGGAGAGCGGGAGAATTTTGTTGGATCGCCCGAAGACCTTGGATTTGCATCGCGTGTTGTTTGATGAGCTTTGCGCGCGGTTCCCGGAAGTGGATGGCTACATCATCCGTGTGGGTGAAACCTATCTAATGGACACGCCGTTTCACTCGGGTAACGGGCCGGTCCCACGCACCGGCCCGTCATGGACTCCCGAGTATCTCTACGAGGAAACCCTGGCGGGCCACGAACCTGCGGATGCGCGTTGGACGTCGGCGCAGGTCGAGGCCTATGTGAGTCTTCTCGGATTTCTGCGTGAGGAGCTTTGTGTCAAGCAGGGCAAACAGGTATTCTTCCGCACTTGGGATATCTTTCCGGACAAGCTCCATGCTCGACTCGATCATTACCTCGAAGTCACTGACAAAATCGAACCGCATCCGAAACTGGCGTTTTCCATCAAGCACACGGCCCTGGATTTCTGGCGACATGTGAAGGGCAACGAATGCCTGACGCGGGGAAATCATCCGCAGATCATCGAGGTCCAGTGCCAGCGTGAGTATGAGGGCAAAGGAGCGTATCCGAATTATGTGATGGATGGCGTCATCAACGGTTTCGAGGAGAACCGGGTGAAAGTCGGGCTGCGAGACCTCGTTGGAAATCCGAAAGTTCTCGGTGTCTATTCCTGGTCGCGGGGCGGTGGGTGGTATGGACCCTACATCACCAACGAGCTGTGGCCGGATCTCAACTCCTTCGTGCTGGCGCGTTTTGTGGGAGATCCTTCACGATGCGAAGAGGAGGTATTCCGCGAGTATGCCACGGAAAGACTCGGACTGGCAGGTGATGACATCGGGCGTTTCCGCGAGCTGTGCCTGCTTTCCGCGCGTGGTGTTTTGAAGGGCCGGCATTGTGAGGCGTTCGACAGTCTGCTGGACGAGTCAGTCCTGCCAACGGCCTGCTGGATGCGTGATGACCGGCTCGGCGGAGGCGAGCAACTCGACATGGTGTTGGAGACGCTGGCAAGTCATGGCCGGCTGGACGACGCACTCGCGGAGAAGGCCGAGGCGGTCAGGATCTGGGAAAAGATCGTGGAGATTGCCAATGTGATCGATTGGCCTCCCGGTGAAAATGGAGAGTATGTCCGGGTTTCCTCTTCGTATGGTCTCCTGTTGTTCCGCATCGTCCATCACGGGTGGCAGGTCCTGATTGAGGGATTCCGGGGCAAGGATCCTGATGCTCTGGCAGAGGCGATCCGTTGTTATGACGAGGCATGGATGGACTACCGGAATCTTTCCTCTTCTCCGCAGTGCCCGAGCTTGTATCGTGGGGAATATTTCAGTCTCCCCGGAATGCCATACACAAGAGGCTTGGATGATTCCGTGGCGCGTTACAAACTTCCAAATCAATCATGAAACATCATCAGCTTGTTCTTTTTCTCACCTATGCGGTGTGTTTGATGTCTGTAAAGGCGGATTCCGTTCCACGCATGCTGCCTGGTGAGCTCTCCGCAGAGGAGATGCTGAACGGTGCCTATCCGTTTACCGCGTCGCCGGATGTTCCGGTGAGTTACGATGCGACCGGCTTTGCCACGGAGCGCGTGTCGAAGGTTCCAGCGCCGGGCGTCCATCCACGCATTTTGCTCAGCCCGGAGGATTTGCCGGATTTGCGACGTCGTCTTAAGGAAACGGAAACCGGTCGCGCCCTGCATGCCACGCTGAGGTCACGCACTGACAGCGCGCTGCGTGATCCCAAACAGTGGAGCAGCAAGCTGTATGATCGTCTAGCCGCCGGAGATGAGGCGGGGGTTCTCGCTCTTGTCCGCGAGCAGGGAGGATTTCCCCGTGGTATCGGGCACTATCAGCCGTGGATCTATGCGATCGTGATGGAGGCCTTTGACGCGATGGTTTCCGAAGACGAAGTCAAGGGCCGGAAGGCGGCCACCGCCATTGCAACCTATGCGGCATTAATCCGGCCAAATCTGGATCAAGTTCTATCAGGACCGATGAACGACGATGTCTGGCGCGCGAAAACCTCAGGACCGGTGACGGGCGTGGGTGGTGTTGATCAAGGAATGCGTGAAGGAGTCGGAGGGCATTTGCTAGGTTATGCATATGACTTCGGTTACAATTTCATGACCGACGACCAGCGCGCGACAGTTCGCGGCGTGATCGCCACCGCGACGAAGGGACGCTTGTGGATGGGGGCGCGCCTGCCGCATCATTTCAGGAACTGGAACTGGATCGCAGTGGGACTCCAGCAGCCGCTGCTGGCGCTTGCGATCGAAGGCGAGGAGGGCTACGACCCGCGGGTTTTCAAACTGGGTGTGGAAATCGCGCGGGACTATCTGACCTATGGGATTTCTCCAAACGGCCAATCCACCGAGGCGGTCGGCTATACGCAGTTCGGACTGGTCTGGGCGAATCCCTTTTTTGTGGCGGCAGCACGTCGCGGCGACAATCTGCTCGCGCACAGCCACCATCGGTCGATGTTGGATTGGTATCTGCAATCGATGGAGCCGAGCATGGACCGGTTCACGAGCCATGGCGATGGTGGCGATGGCCCGCTGACCATCTGGACGCTTTCGATGTGGCGATATTTTTTCCCAAGGGATCCGAAAGCGGATTTTCTGTGGCAGTGTTTTTCGACCAAATCGGAGGGAACGCCGCTGGCGGCGAACGCTCTTGATGTGAAATCGGACGAGGCCACCAAGCATCTTCCAGTCCCTGACAAGTTCAGCCCGTTCGCGGGAAATTTCCACATCATTGAGCCGATGTTGTGGGCGGGTGACGGCATGGTGGACGATGCCGGCAAACCGGTGGACTATGCCGATGGCGCGAAGCTTGGCTTGCCGACAATGGCATTCGATCCGATCCGCGGATCGCTTAATGCCCGGAGCGGCTGGCAGAGGGATGCGGTGACCATGCAGTTCGAGTGCAGGGTGGATTCCGTGGGGGCCAGCCACGAGCATTCGGACCGGGGGAACTTCACGCTATTCGCCCATGGCAGGGCGTGGGCGAAGGACAATTTCCGCTCGGTGGAAACCCGGCATCACAACAACATACTGATCGACGGACTTGGCCAGGGCTACTGGCCCGGCCCCGGCGAGTGGGTGAGCCATGAGGAAAAGGGAAGCATGGTGTTAGCCTGTGCGGATGCGAAGGAGGCCTATAACTGGTGGTGGCCGAAACAGATCAAAGACGAACCTCAGGATTTCGTCCGGTTCAAGTTTCCGCGCTGGGCGAGTTATGCCGTGGAGGCCGCGCAGTTTCAGAAGGAATACGCGGGGGCTTCCATCGAGCGTGACACACGTCCGGCGGTGGTGGCGTTCTGGAAAGGTTTCGAAAAAACCGATCCGCGGCTGTGGGACGAGGATTCATGGCCGGTGCGATTGTCCCACAATCCAGTGCGACGCGCGTTCCGCAGTGTTGTTTTCCAACGCGGTGCGCATCCATGGTTGCTCGTTGTCGATGACATCCAAAAGGATGAGAAAGAACGTCTTTACGAATGGTTGATGCAGACTGGAATGAATACCGAAATGATCTCCATGGCTGGCAACGACATCATTCTCGGCGATGCCTCCGTCGGACGGAGTCCTTCTGGCGAACCGAAGCCCAAGAAGGGCGACCGGCAGCTTCTAGTCCGATTGCTTGACCTCGGAAACCCGGCGGACCCGCACCTGTATACCAGCAGGCCCTCCTCCCGACTTGAGACCTTCGAGCGCAAGGATACTCTGTTGCCCGAGGCGGCGGAGGGTGCTTTGAGCGGCTCGCGGACGTTTGGCTTGGACAAGCGCCTCGTCATTGCAAGTCGCTCGGTGGCTCCGGATTTCAAGATCCTGCTGTTTCCGCACCGTCACGGAGACGCGCTGCCAACCACTCGCTGGAACGACTCGCGTTCCGAGCTTGTCATCGAGATCGGCGGTGAAAAATCAACGCTCGGCCTGGTGAAATCCAATGTCGGTCGCACCGTCATTTCGCACAAGTGACCCCGCGAGGGAGGGGAGTTTATCGATATAACGACGCAAAAGCGCCCCCCTCTGACGCAACAAAACCCCTCCCGCTCGATTTGATCCGCGGTTAAACACTGAACGTTCAATTGAAATCCAACGCAACATCCACACCCCCCCGCCTTGGCATCCGGGCCCACGATCTCGGCCGGTTTCCGCCCGACGAACTGTCGCGCAGGGTCGCAGCGGAGGGACTCGATTGCGTGCAACTGGCCCTGGGCAAGGCGATTGACGGGGTGGAAATGGCACCCGGCGTGATTCATGCCGGGATGGCTTCTTCGATCGGAGCTGCCTTCGCGAGGAACCATGTCCGGATCGAAGTGCTGGGTTGTTACATCAACCCGATCCATCCGGACCCGGAGACACGGATGTCGTTGCTAGGCTTGTTCAAGGAGCACCTCCAGCACGCGCGTGGATTCGGATGCAATATTGTGGCCTTGGAAAGCGGATCACTGAATGCGGACTACTCGCCACATCCCGGCAATGTAGGAGAGGCTGCATTCCAAGACCTGCTAGGCAGTATGAACGAGCTGGTGTCCGAGGCCGAGCGCTGCGGCGTCGTCGTCGGTATCGAGGCCGTGACCTGCCATGTCATCTCGACTCCCGAAAAGATGCGGCGTCTGTTGGACGCCATTCCCTCACCCCACCTGCAGGTGGTCTATGATGCGGTGAACCTGCTTTCGCTCGCAAACTGCCTGAAGCAGAGGGACATCATACGGCACTCGTTCGATCAGTTCGGAGACCGGATCGCGGTCGCGCATTTGAAGGATTTCCGCATCGCGGACGGTCAATTGATCGTTTGCCCGGCCGGGACAGGATTGTTGGACTTCGACTTTCTGCTTTCCGAACTGGCCCTGGGCAAGCAGGGAGCCGCCCTGTTGTTTGAAGAAACCGGTCCCGAACAAATCGCCGGATGCGCTGGATTCATTAGGAACAAAAACCTTTCGCCAATTTAATGAAGAGTCCCTTAAAGACCGTGAGTAGGATCGGAGACAAGCTCATCCGAGACACGCCATTTGAATACCGCCTCGAAGTGAAGTCGGTGGTTCATTCCCTCGACCGTATGCATTGCGTGGATTTCGGCCGGACCTTCGGGCTCGGACGGCCAGCCACCGCTTACGCCTGGACAAGTTTGACATCCACGGAGAAGCGGGTCCTGACGCTCCATGTCGAGCATAACGACGGCTGTGCGATCTGGCTGAACGACGTGGTGGTTTACAAGCAGTCGGGTGATCGCGACATCAACCTGCGTTTCGACGAGCGGAGCATCGGGATGTCTCACGAGGTCGAGCTGCATCTCGAACCGGGCGCGAACTCGCTGCTGGTCAAATCCGAAACCCGCGGGAAACAGTGGGCTTTCTTCATGCAGCCACCGGCGACTAACGGCGCGGTATTGGAAGAGACGTCGGTTTGTCCGGAGATCAGCCTAAAGGGTGTGATGCATATCGACCCGAAGGTGGCTGCGCTATCGAATTGGCTGGTGGCCGGGCCGTTTGCAAATCCAGTGGCCAAAGGGGAGCGCACGGGCATCGAGATTCCCTACCCACCGGAGCGGGGCATCATATTCGGGAAGATGTTACCCGGAATCGACGGCCCAGTCACCTGGACCATCCCGAAAGTAGAGGTGCTCGGCGGAATGATCGACCCGCTGCCATGGGGAACCAACTACAGTTGGAACTATCACAATGGCGGCGTCGCCTGGGCGATGCAGGAACTGTCTGCGCTTTCGGGAGACGTGCGTTATGCCGACTATGCGGCACGGTTCTGCGACTTTCACTTGGAAGGTGTCCCGTTTGTCGAATACCAGGTGAAAACACTGCATGCAGTGGATTCGGCGAACCACTTCATCATCGACACGCCCTTGCTCGACTTCACCCTCGCCCCGTCGCTGCCATTCATCAACCGGTTGCGGATGGAGTCTGAATTTTCCGGCCGGGAGATCTATCTGAACTGGGTGGAGCGGATGATCCGGTACGCCCGCGACGAGCAGGTGCGCCTTCCGCGGCATGGCATTTTCACCCGCACCACTCCGGTGAAATACACCACCTGGGTGGATGACATGTTCATGGGGATCCCGTTCCTCGTGCAGGCGGCGCTCTTCAGCAAGGATCCCGCGGAAAGCGCGGCATTCATGAATGACGCGGCCCATCAGGTGCTGGAGTTCAACTCCCAGGTCTGGGATGAGGATGCCGGGCTCTACATGCACGCCCGCTATCACGGAAATCCGGCGAAACTTCCCCACTGGTCGCGCTGCAATGGCTGGGCCAGTTGGGCGATGAGCGAGGTCTTGGAACACCTCCCCCACACCCATCCGGATTTCCACATGATTCTCGCGCACTTCCAGCGACACTGTGCGTCCCTCCTGGGATTCCAACATGATGGCGGGCTATGGCCCAACGTGCTGGATCGTCCGGATTCCGCCCTGGAAGTCTCAGGCTCGGCGATATTCGTCATGACGATGGCGCGCGGAGTGGTGCAGGGCTGGTTGGATGACGCCGTTTTCCGTCCAGCGGTCATCAAGGGCTGGAACGCCCTTGAAAGCCGGATCGAAAATGATGGCACCGTCCGTGACATATGCATGGGCACGATGTGCACCGAGGATGTGGAATACTACGTGAACCGCCCGTTTTATGAGAATGACACCCACGGCCTTTTCGCAGTGTTGTTCGCCGGTATCGAGGTCGAGCGTCTTCTCGGAACCACACCCGTTTCAGCCGGACGTGCGGTGGAGGATCGGGCGCGGTGTTCGCCGGTGTCGGCGTGAGTTCAGGTAAAAACCCTTGAACATCGGCTCCAGCGTGTTTCTCTCTCAGTCAAAACCCCACCGTGACTTCCAAGAAAAAACGAATCGCCCTGATCGGACTGCCAGTGCTCCAGTCGGTCAACAATCTCTCCACCGCCGCCATCGCCCGGCGCGCTGAGGGAGGCGGCGATTGGCGGTTCGTTCTGAGCGCCGAAGCCTCGGTGGATGCCTTCAAATTCCTCCGCACGCTTGATTGTGACGGAGCGATCGTCCGGATCATGAATACGGCGATGCTCCGCGAAGCGAAGAAGGTCGACTTCCCGATCGTCAACGTTTCCTCGTGGCTGGAAAAGCCCGGCGTACCCACCGTCCGGCACGACTACGAAGCGGTCGGGCGTATGGCTGTGGAGCACCTTCTGGAAAAAGGATTCCGCCGCTTCGGCTGTGTGGTGGTGTCCGGCGGATGGTTCATCGAGCAACGTTACAAAGCTCTTGTCCAAACAATCGGAGAACATGGCGGAGCGCTGCAGACATTCCACCTGGAAACCACAATGCCGGACATTGTCCAGCCACTGGCACAGGCCGAGAAACGAAGGTTCGTCGAATGGGTGAGGACCCTGCAACGCCCGGCAGCCCTCGTACTCATGGACGACTGGGATGCCCCGGCGCTGATGGAGCTCTGCCGCGAAGCCGGCTATGAGGTCCCGCGGGACCTCGTGATGATCACCACCGGCTGCCACAGCGAGGTGCAGCCGCTCTGCCGCGTGCCGCTCAGCGCGGTTCAGGAGGATCAGGAACTTCAGGCCAAACTCGCCGTCGGATGTCTTGATGTGCTGATGGCCGATGGCCAAGCGCGTGACACCATGATCAACGTGCCACCACTCGGCGTCGTCGAGCGAGCGTCCACGGCCACAATGGCCATTGAAGACCGCGAGGTGGCCCATGCCGTGGAATTCATTCGCGCCCATGGCTTCGAACCGATCAACGTGGCGGATGTCAGCGGCCGGGTGCAGGTTTCGCGCGTGACTCTGGAGCGGCGGTTTCGCCACGTGATGGGGGTGACCATGCACGAATATCTATCCGAGCGGCGGGTGCGCCGTGCCAAGGAATTGCTAGTCGGAGATCCCTCGCTCAGCCTTCAGACGATCGCCCAACAATGCGGATTGGCCGACCGACGCCGGTTGAACCAGGTTTTCATCAGTGCGGTAGGGGTGACGCCGGCAGCCTGGCAGGCTGATCAATCAGGCTGATGTCCATCAAGAGGGGTGACGTAAATTGGCACGTCAGCGCCGCAATTTTGACCCTAGGTGGCGTCGCATCGAGTTGTTTATTCTTGGGCTATGCTGGGAATGGCAAACCTCCTCCAAGAAAGAAGTTTCCGCCACCATCAAAGACACGGGCGCAGACAGGACAGCCGGCTGCCACCGCTCTAGATTCACTGCTCCATGAAACCCACCCTCGTTTTGATCATCATTGGTCTCCAGGCACTGCATGCCAGCGACCGCGCCTGGACCGGGTTTTCCGGAACCAGCTTCGAGGAATCATCCAATTGGAGCACACTACCCGCAGACACACTCACCGACGACATCGCCATCTTCGGTCCGGGAATCACCGCCAACCTACCTGAGCTCACTACCAGCCGCAGCCTCAACGGCCTGCGCTTCACCACGCCCGCCGGTGGTTGGAATCTCAGTGGCCCACACGTGCTGGCCCTTGGCAGCGGGGGGATATCCAGCGCGGGGCAATCCAGCGGAACCAACGGGATTTCCGCCGACATCGCGCTCGGTTCCGCCCAAACCTGGCAGGCAGGCAGTGGCGGCAACCTGCGTCTCACCGGCGGAATCTCCCAGACCGGTGGTTTCATTCTCACCTTGGGCAGTGCGGTAAACAGCGGCAACATCGTCTGGAATCCCGCGGCGGGGAATTCCATTTCACTCACCGGTCCGGCCGGCAACGGCACCAACCTCCTGAAAATCGCCATTGGCGGCAAACTCGTGCTCGGCGAGTCCGGACCCGCCGCCACCGATAGCATCAACGAAATCCGCAGTTCTAACGGACCCGCGTTGTCACTCGTCTCCGGCGGCTCGCTGCGGGTGAACTCCGGCACTTGGAACTTCGGCGACATCGGCCGCAACAGAGTCGGCGATGCCTTCAACGGATCGCTCCACGTCGCCGACGGCACGCTCAATATCTCCGGCGCCCGTTACCTCGGCGGCGGCACCATCACGGTCGAGGGCGGCGCGCTGAATTTCACCAACACCGGCAGCAATCTATCCAATGGCGGCCGCTTCTCCCTCGGAAATTTCAACATCGGCACCACCGCCACCCTGAACGTCAGCGGCGGCGTCGTCGATCTCGCCCAGGCCAACTCCGGAAACAGCATCGGAGCTGTCGTCAGCGCCCGCGTCCGCCAGACCAATGGCGTCGTGCGCAACGGCATCACTCTTGGCGGCGGGACCAACGGCGGTGCCACCACATCCCTAACGATCGGCCACGGCGGACTTAACAGCGGTGGTAGCGGTACGACACTCACTTTCAGCGCCATCTCCAACTCTGCTGCGGCATACACCCTCGAAGGCGGCACCTTCCTCAGTGGCGGTACGATCCAGGGTGCCACCCAAGCCGGTCCCGGGACCAACGGAAGTGCTGCAATTCCGCCCGGCGCCGTGGTCACGCCCGGCACCGGCAACATCAAGAACTTCAACTTCCTTGGCGGCACCCTCGCCACCGTGGCGATCAACGCGGCGCTGCTAGGCTCGTCCTCGGACCCTGCGAATCCCGTGGCTGACTCGGTTTCCATCGGCACCTTCATCAATCGCGGTGGCACACTCGCTCCCGGCGGCTCCGGCACGGCGGGGAAAACCACCATCACCGGGAACTATCAAGTGAACTCAGGAACTCTCGCCATCGACCTCGGAGGACTCACTCCGGCCACCGGATTTCAAAACGGTCAACACGATCTGCTCGAGATTACCGGCAATACCGAACTCGCCGGGAATCTATCCGTTCAAATCCTGCCCGGCTACACCCCGGTGGCACAGGACACCTTCACAATCCTCACGAGCACCGGTCCGCTCACCGATTCTTTCGCCAATGTCCCGTTCGGCAGTCGTGTCGCCAGCGTGGACGGTCACTCCAGCTATGTGGTTTCAAAGGTTGGAAACTCCGTCACGCTCGGCCAATACCTGCCTGTCACCGCTCCAGTCATCACCGACTCCACCGCCCCGTCCACCGTGGTCGTCGGCGATGCCGTCGTTCTCGCCGTCACCACTTCCAGCCTTGTTCCCGTCACTTACGAATGGCGGAAAAACAACGTAATCATTCCCGGCGCGACTTCCAGTTCACTGACCTTGCTCGATGTCGATACCGGCGATTCCGCCACCTACGAAGTCACCGCGATCAATGCCGAAGGCAGCGCCACCCGTACCTTCAATCTCATCGTCAAATCCCTGCCTGCCACTGGCAGCATCGTGATTGATGCTGGCAACAGCGAAACCTTCACCGCTTCTCCAGTTGCCACCAGCCAGAGTTGGATCCTCGATGGCGATGTCGTTGAGTCCGCAGCCACCTACATCTATCAGGCAACACGCAAGGCAGTAGGAACTCACTGGCTGCGTGTTGTGGAAACCTATCCAGATAACTCCACCGCCACCCGTCAGTGGGCGCTTCGCGTGCGCATCCCGACACCTGTGAGCGGGCTTTCCTACTATGTCTCACCCGCCGGTTCTGATTCCGCCGCCGGTTCCATCGGTGCGCCATTCGCCACCTTGGAAAAAGCACGCGACACCATTCGGCTTCTCAATTCCGGTCAACGCGCCGGCGGCGTGACCGTCTTTCTGCGTGGCGGGGTCCACCGGCGCACCACCACTTTTGCCCTGACATCGCAAGACTCCGGCACCTCGGCTGCGCCCGTCGTTTACGCCGCCTACCCAGGTGAAACTCCGGTCCTCACCAGCACCCGGGTTCTCAACTCCGCTCAGTTTTCTCCGCTGGCCGCCAGCGAGCACGCCCGCGTCGCTCCCGGTGTCGATGTCACCCGTATCTGGGAGGCCAGTGTCTCCGGCAACGCCCGTGCCGCCACCTTTCCATCCGTTTTCAACGAGTGGATCATCTTCAACGCCCAGCGCTCCTCACTCAACAGCGGAATGCTCGAACTATTCTATCAGGGCGAGCGCAGGCTCATCTCGCGTTACCCGAACCATGACCCAGCCAACGACATCCTCACGCCGCGCCTTGAGATGAACGGCGTCGCCACCGGCACCGCCACCGACGGCACCGGCTATCTCAACGGTGCCGGCACTTACACTTTGAGCGGCGGCGGCACTGCCGCAGTCGGCGGGGCCTTCCACTATGACGATGCCGATGCCGCGCGGATTGACCGGTGGCAGACCGCACTGAACAAAGGCGGCCTCTGGGTCATGGGATACTGGCGCGTGCCGTGGCAACTCAACGCCGCCCGCGTCGGTCTTATCGATCCAGGCAAAAAAGCCATCGGTCTCGTCACCGCGTCCAATCCTAACAACGCACTCGTCTCGAACGGCATCGGCGACAAATACAACCGCCCGCTCGGCTCGAAAAAGGAACCGTGGTGGGTCATCAACCTGTTGGAAGAACTCGACCAGCCCGGCGAGTGGTGCGTTGATTTCAGCCGCCAGCGCCTCTACTTTCTGATGGACCGCGCCGGTGCTCCCGCCGATGGTGAAATGGAACTCGCCGACGTCGGCACGCCGCTCGTCCAGCTCAACGGTGCCAGCGATGTCCGCCTCCAAGGACTCAACTTCCGCCGCCACCTCGGCCTGAATGTCCAAATCCTCAACGGCGAACGCAATCTCGTGCTCGACTGCCATTTCTCGCAGTCCGGAAATTTCGCCATCGATATCAACGGCGGCACCGGCCACGGCGTGGTTTCCTCGAATTTCGAAAAAATGGCCTCCGGCGGCGTCATGCTCCGCGGCGGTGCCAACAGCCCAGCCATCGTCGCCGCCGACCACTTCGCGGTGAACAACAAGTTCCGCAGCTTCGGCGAGGTCGTCCGGGTCTATCAGGCGGCTGTCGATGTCGGCTACGGCGGCCCCATCGGCGGCAACCACCCGGGCGTCGCAATCCGCGTCGCCCACAATGATATCCGCACCTCTCCCCACGCCGGCATCCTGTGGAACGGCTATCAGAACATCATCGAATACAACGAGCTCTCCGATTTCACCCGCGTCTCGAACGACCTTGGAGGAATCTATCGATTTGGACCGAACATCGATTCCGGCACCGTCATCCGCTACAATCACCTCTACGCCAGCCCGCAAGGAGAGGGGATTTACAATGATTTCGACCACGTCCGGACTCCCATCTACGGTAACACGATCAACCTAAAAACCCCGTCTACTTCGTCGCGGGGCTACGGCATCTGGACCAATACCAACACCGCTGTCGGCGGAGCTGTGCCCGGCCTGCCGATGTCGCTGCGGGTTTTCAACAACATCGCCGTCAACAGCCGCTCGAACTATGCGCTCCACAGTGCCACCGGTGGCCGGATCGAAAACAACCTTTCCTATCGGAAAATCGCATCAGACTTCCTTTGGACCCGGGTCACCACCAACACGACGACCAACACCAATTTCACCGCCACCTCCAACGCCACCACCCTCCAGTCCGGTCCGAATCTGAGCTATGGTATGGACCCCGGCTTCATCGACTTCGCCAACGACGACCTGCGCCTCCGTCCCGGCGCGCAGGCCTACACCGACATGCCCGGATTCGTGCCCATCCCACTGGAGATGGCCGGCTTGCACGCGGATGAAAGCCGCGCCGACGCCCGAGTTTGGACGCCCTTTATCGTCACCGACACCTCAACCGCCGTGGGAGCGAATACTGCCAGCCTAACCGGCACGCTCGCCTATCCACAATTCGACGCGAATGCCACCGTCCGTGTTTACTGGGGCACCACCGACGGCGGCACCGACCCCGGTGCGTGGCAAAACTCCGCAGTGCTCGGCCTGCGCCGCTCCGGCCAGATCGCCCACACGCCCGCCAATCTCGCGCCTGCCACCCTCTATCACTTCCGCTTCCATGCGGAAAACTCAGCTGGTAGCCATTGGGCCGAGCAATCGAATTCCACCACCACGCTTCCTCTCAGCCTCGCGCCCGGCGGTGGCACCGTGATCGCCAGTCCCTCCGCCACCTCGCCCACGCTCGCTTTCGACAATGATCCCGCCACTTCATGGCAGACCGCAATTGGATTTCCAAATGGTTCGCTGATCTACCAGTTCGATGGCAATACGGCCTTCAGGATCACCAGCTACTCCCTGGTTAGTTCCTCCGACTCTCCCGCCAGAGACCCGCGCGATTGGCAGCTTTTCGGATCCTATGACGGAGTCACATGGGTGCTGCTCGACTCCCGCGTCAACCAGACTTTTTCCAGCCGGGGCCAGACTTTGAGCTTCGGTTTCGTCAACAACACCGCCTTCAAATTCCATCGCCTTGAAATCACCGCCAACGCCGGTGATCCGGACACCCTCCAACTCGCCGAGCTGAAACTCTACGGCCCGGATTTTACGCCGGATACGACCGGCCCGGTCATCACCACACCGGGTGATCTAACGGTGGCGGCATCCACATTCACCGGTGCCAATGTCACCTTCGAGGTCAGCGCGGTGGACACCGTCTCTGGAAATGCTGTAGCCACTGCCAGTCCCGCCTCCGGCTCGTTGTTTCCTATTGGCGCCACCCTTGTCACCGTCACCGCCAGTGATGCCGCCGGAAACCCGAGCACGGCCAATTTCACGGTTACCGTCACCGCCCCTGTGCTTGCCGCGCCGTGGGCCATCCAACAGATCCAGCCATTCGCCGGAGTGCCCGGCGGCAGCGTCGCCACTCCCGCCGCCAGTTCTTTTCAAATCACCGGCACCGGCGGCAGCACGGCCGGCGGTGCCACCGGCGACATGTGGACCGGTAACAACGACTCGTTCACCTACGTCTCCCAGCCATGGTCGGGTGACGGCACCTTCACCGCCCGGCTTGCCTCGTTCACCTCCACCGACTCCTCCGCCAAGGCCGGCATTGTTTTCCGGGAAACGACCAACGCCGGATCGCGCTACAGTGCCATCTACCTGCTCCGCAAGGGTGACGCATGGGCGCAGCACAAAACCACCACCAGCGGCAACACGAGCAATGTGAACTTCTTCAGCGCCCCCTCGACCGGTCGTGGCATTCCCGAGTGGATCCGCCTCGTCCGGCAGGGCGACACCTTCACCTGTTATTATTCGGAAAACGGCATCACCTGGACCGCGCTGGGTTCGCCCCGCAGCAACCTACTGGGCGGTTCCGAGCTCACAGTCGGATTCGCGGTCGCCCCCCGCACCGGCAACACCAGCGCCACCGCCGTCTTCGACAATATCAGTTTCCTCAGCCCTCAGCAGGTGTGGCGGCAGACCTACTTCGGCAGCACCAGTGAATCGGGCAACGCCGCCAACCTCGCGGACCCGGACTCCGACGGCTACAACAACCTTCTCGAATACGCCCTCGCATCCACACCCACCACCGCCGCGTCAGTCCCGGCGATCGCAACCGATCTCGTCCTCACCGAACCCGACCCCGCCGAGCACCTGGAAATCACCTTTAACCGCATCGCCGATCCGCTGCTTCTTTACGCCGTTGAGGCCACGGACCATTTGTCGGAGCCATGGACCACCATCTGGACATCCACCGGTGCTGCCAACACCGCCGGTCCGGTGATCGTCAGTGACATCAACGGCCCTGCGAGTCCGAAATCCTGCCGATTCCTGCGGCTCAAAATTTCCATTCCTTGAAAATGATTCCACACCTGCTTCAGCGCCTTGCCGTATCCATTGCGGCCGGGGTGGGAAGTCTCGCCTACGCTGTTGATCCGCTCGGTCTCACGCCCGGTGTCGCCGCCACCAAGGTCCTTGGTCAGATCCAGACACTTGGGAATTTCAACACTTCGATCGCCACCTCGGACATCAGTTATAGCAATGCGGACCTGGCCACCCGCAGTTACGTCGTCCGCCTGCCCAGCGGCTACGATGAGAACAATCCGGCAAAGAAATACGGACTCGTCACCTATATCGACGCGGGAGACGCGCATTCGTTTCCCGCCTCCTATGCCGCCGCGCTGGACGCGCACGACGTCATCTGGATCGGCGGCATTGGCATCGGCAACGCCCAGTCCGTCAACCTCCGCCGTGGCGTCGCCATCATGGGTGGCTTCCGCATGAAGGAACTCTATCCGGCCATCGACTCCGCCCGCATCTATGGTTCCGGCCTATCCGGCGGTTCGCGCACGGTTAACGATCTCACCTATCTCCGCAGCGATTTCTTCCGCGGCTTCATCGGCCGCGTCGGCTCCAGCCTGCCGGCGATCATTCCCAACTGGGAATGCGCCGGGACGAATGCGACCAACGCCGATGCCGACTATGAATACATGTCGGTGAACGCAGCAGATCCTTCCGTGGTGCTGCCACCGTATTTCCGCAGTGCTTTGATGACCCAGTATGGCGACTTCCGGCGTGCGGAGCAAATGGCGGTTTACCGCTATGGCCATCTCAACCATGGGAATATCAGCCGAATTGTCATTCGCAGCGGCGGACATTCCGACGAGGTAGGCCCCAGTTTCACCGATGCGCTCAATGTGATGTATCATCCATTCACCGACGTGATCTGGGACCGCTTCGAAAATACAAAACTCGCCGTTAACTCCCAGTCCGGAAAAACCGTCGCAGGCAAAGGATTCGCCGCCCTCTCGGGAACAGTTAGTGAAACCACCTATTCCTACAACTCCGCCACCCACGGCGTGCTCAAGCTCACCGGCGATGGTGCCGCCGCGAGGTCGAATGATGTTTTCACCTGGCAGAACCCCAACGGCATCCTGCTCGATGCCCGCCTGCGTGCGGAAAATGCCACCACTGCCGGTCAGAACCAGCGGATCGGGCTCCACATCGTCCCGGAATCGTTTACCGGACCTGCCGCCGACCAACCGGGTTTCCACCTCTTCTGGTGCTACGGCCAACCCTACCGCGTGGAAATCATTTCTGCCACCGGAGTTCGTAAAACCCTCGCCACCTGGGAGCACGCCTCCAACCATCCGATGAGTCTCGCCGCCACTGACAAGACCTTCTGGGGCGATACTGCCGCGCCGGACTATGCAGGGCGCACCAAGTTTTTCCGCGGCGAGGATGTCCGACTCGTTCTCAATTCCACCGGCTTTCAACTCACGTTCAACCGCCCGGTCAACAATCTATCTACCACCTATTCCGGCGTGGTCGCCCTCTTCACTGATGGCTCAACTCCCTATGCCGAACATCTACCCGTCGTCCTTCAAGGCATGTGGAGCGAAGTCGAGACCGCACTGGTCAACGCGCTGCCTGCTGGCAATTGGCGGGTCGCCCTAACCAACTCGGCCATCGTATCCGGACCGTCGGTGGGAAATGCCGTGATCGATGAACTCCGGGTCGTCGGCTCCACCGGTCCGCAAGCCGCGCCGCCGCTGGCGGTGAGCGCTCCAGCCAACACCACACGGGCGCTTTCGTGGTCACGCATCCACGGCGCGATGAGTTATGCCATCGAGCGGTCCTCTTCACCTGACGGCCCCTTCACTCCGCTGGTCACGCTTTTCAACACCGCGGCGACCCACAACGACACGGTGTCTCAGAACATTGCCTATTACTATCGAGTCGCTGCGATTGGCAGTGACGGTGGTACCGGCACTTGGTCCGTCATTGGCTTCGCTGCCCGCAACGTCGCGCCACCCGCAGCGCCAGGCTCTGCTAGCGTTGCTTTTCCGGCGAGCCCACAGGCGAATCTCGCCTGGTCCGACAACGCAAATAACGAAACCGCTTACCGCGTCGAGCGCAGCCCGGCGGGTCTCGAACAATGGACACTGATCACCGGTTCGCTCGCGGCAGGGTCCACGGCATACACCGACACCGCCGTAGTCGCTGGAAATTCCTATGACTATCGGATTTCCGCCGTCGGCACCGGCGGTGTTTCCGGCTATGCCTTGCTCACCGTCAATGTTCCTTCGGCTTTGGAAAGCTGGCGGCTGCTGTATTTCGGCAGCACAGCCAACACCGGAACAGCCGCCGATGACGCAGACTATGATTTCGATGGTCTCGCCAACTTGATCGAGTTCGCACTGGGAAGCAGTCCGGTCTTGGGTGCGGAAGCACCTCGTCCGGTCCTGTCAGTCAATGGAGCCTCGCTCGACTTTTCCTTCTTCAAGGCGCGGGCGGACGTCTCATATATTGTCGAAGGATCGCCCGACCTTAAAAGTTGGCAGACTCTTCAAACCAACCCCGGCACGGTCGGGCAGATCGCGCACATCACCGTCTCCACATCCAACCAATGGCGCTTCCTGCGCCTCCGCATCCACTCATCCCCATGAAAATCTACATTGCCCCACTCTTGCATCTCACAGCCAGCCTCATCCTCACCGGACTCGCATCTGCCAGCAGCCCGGGCGCGAGCTTGTTTGTATCGCCGACCGGCAACGACTCGCGTGACGGCCGCAGTGTCACCAGTGCGTTCGCCACGATCACCCGGGCGCGAGATGAGATCCGCAAGATCAAATCCGCCGGAGGCTTGCCTGACGGCGGCGTGCGTGTCGAGATCCTCGGCGGGAAATACGTGCTGCCGGATTCCCTCGAATTCACTGCTGCGGATTCCGGCACCTTCAAGGCTCCGGTGATCTATCAATCATCGGGGAATCAGAACGTCGTGCTTCTCGGCGGGCGGGTATTGCAGGCCTCCGAGCTGGCTCCCGTCACCGACGAGGCGATGCGCAAGCGACTGGATCCCGCCGCCCGCTACAAGGTGCTCAGCGCATCCATCGAGAAACTCGGGCTGGCCCACGCAGGCCCGTATCCTGAAAAATTCGACGACCACGGTGGACTCTTCGAATTGTTTTGGAATGGCAAGCGCCTGCCGATCTCGCGCTGGCCCAACGAAGGCTGGACAACGATGAAAACCGTCGTCGTCAATGGCGACAACAAGATTCCGGGCACCTTCGAATACCGCGACGACCGACCGGCACGCTGGGTGGGCAATTCCAACGTCTGGCTCAAAGGCCAGTGGCGCGTCGGCTGGGAAGAGCCGGCGATCAAGGTGGCGAAAATCGACACCACCGCCCGTCAGATCACTCTAGCCAAAGGAGTTCAAAACGGTATCGGCAACAAATACACCCGTCCAGCGGGCGATGGCAAGGAGCCGTGGTACGCGCTCAACCTGCCCGAAGAAATCGATAAGCCGGGCGAGTGGGCGATCGATTTCGCCACCGGGACTCTCTATCTGTGGCCGCCGGACGGTAAGGGCGAACTCAGCATCTCGCAGCTCGACAAGCCGATGATCTCGCTCAACGGCGCAGCTCACGTGAAGTTCATAGGCCTGACCTTTGAATGTTCCATGGGCGATGGCATCGTGATGGAAAAAGCAGAGTCAAATCTCATCGCAGGCTGCACCTTCCGCAATCTCGCCGCGAACGGCGTGATCCTCGATGGCTACCGCAGCGGCGTGCAAAGCTGCGACATGCACGACCTCGGAGCCGGCTGCATCCGGATCTCCGGTGGCGATCACAAACAGCTTACACGCTCTGGAAACTTCGTGCTTAACAATCACCTGCACCACTACGGAAAGTTGAAAGCGATGTATTCCGCTGCGGTGGATGTCGGATTCGGTGGCGCACCGAGCGCGGTGAACCACAAGGTCGCGGTGGGTGTCCGTGTCGCCAACAACCTGATCCACGACGCGCCGCGGGATGCCGTGCTCGTTTCTGGTCAGGACAATTTGTTCGAGCTGAATGAAATCTATCGCTGCGGTTTCGCCTCGGCGGATGTCGGCGCGTTTTACTCATGGCTCGATTGGACGATCCGCGGCGTGGTCATCCGGCACAACTACATTCACAACACCGTGGGCGGAGTGAATCCCGACGACGGCGCGTCCGGCAGTCTCATCTACGGCAACATCTTCGCCGGACCACGCACCGGCGTCTGGATCGCTTCGGGTTCCGATCATACGACGACGAATAACATTTTCGTGAAATCCGAAGGGCCGGTTTTCGGCATCGACGATCGTGGCATTTCACGCGGGTATGCGACAAATCCAAAGCTGATCAATCGGGTGAAGGAGATCGAACCCACGCGCGAGCCCTGGTCCAAACGTTTTCCCGAGATGGTGAATCTGTTGGAGAATCGTCCAGAGCTGCCCCTGCGCACCCGCTTCACCGGAAACCTCGTGGTGATTCAGAAGGGCGATCCGTTCGTGCTGAAGGTAAAAAAAGAGACCAAGGCGAACCCAGAGATTTTCGAGGAGGGGAACAACCTTGTCACCGCCGCGGATCCCGGATTCGTCGATGTGGCCAACGGAAATCTCGCGCTGAAACCGGACTCGGAGGTCTTCAAGAAGATTCCCGGATTCAAGCCGATCCCGTTCGAGAAGATCGGCCTCATCAAGGACGAGTATCGACGCGAACTGCCCGCTGGTGATGTGACCAAGCGACCGAAGAACAATCCGATGTTTCAAAAGGAAGATGAGAAAAACTTCGGAACCTGATCCAAATCCATGAAAGTTAATTTTGTTATCCCGGCGATTGGGTGCCTGCTGTTGGATGCCGCGTTTGCGGAAGTGCGCCCCAATCCTCTTTTCAGCGACAACGCCGTGCTTCAGCAAGGTGCGGAAGTTCCCGTGTGGGGAACCGCGAGGGATGGGGAATCGGTAACCATTGAGTTTCAGGATCAGAAAGTCGCCACCACCGCGGCGGATGGCAAGTGGATGGTGCGCCTCAAAAATCTGAAACCGGGCGGTCCTTTCGCCATGGCAATTCTGGGTGACAACCGGATCACTCTCAAGAACCTGCTAGTGGGAGAGGTTTGGCTTTGCAGCGGGCAGTCCAACATGGAATGGGCCCTGTCGAAATCGGATGGCGGTGAGGAGGCCATTGCCGGTGCGGCCAACCCGATGTTGCGGATGTGCCGCGTCCCTCACAACGTGCGGATGACACCGCAGAGCGAGGTGAAGGTGAAATGGGAAGAGAGCAGTCCGGTCACGGCGAGAAATTTTTCGGCGATTCCATATTGGTTTGCTAGCAAGTTGCAAAAGGAGCTCGGTGTGCCCGTTGGAGTCATCAACAACTCGTTCGGCGGCACGACCATTGAAAGCTGGCTGTCTTCCGAAACGTTGAAAAGCGGCCCTTGGCCTCAGGACAAAAACACCGACGTTTTACAAGCGAAGGCGGACTATGATCGCCGGGTGGAGGAAGTCCGCCCGATTCAGGGAAAATACGATACTGAGAAAGCGGCGGCACTTGCGGCTAAACTTCCAGCACCTCCGCGACCGCCTGAACTTTTCAGTGAATTCAAAGGTCCTACGACCCTTTGGAATGGAGAGATGGTTCCGCTATTTCCCTATCGGATCCGTGGCGTCGCCTGGTATCAGGGAGAGAGTAACGCCTATGTCGGGCGTGCTGATACCTATAAGGATCTGCTGCCACGATTGATTCAGGACGTTCGTTCCGGCTTTGAGCAGCCTGAATTGCCATTCGTGCTTTTTCAAATCGCGCGGAATCGCAAATGGCAAACTGATCCCAACGAACCGAGCGGTGTCGCCGAGGTACAGGAAGCGCAGTTGAAAACCGCGCTCGGAACCGCCCATGCATCGCTCATCGTGACCACGGACATGGGTGGCCCGGATGTGCATTACCCTGGCAAGGAGCCGGTTGCGGATCGGGCGGTGAAAGCGGCTCTTTCGTTGGCCTATGGTCGCGAGGTTCGCTCGTCAGGACCGCTGCTGCGGACTGCGGAGTTCAAGCGCGGCATGGCCATCATCCGTTTCTCTCATGCCGAAGGCGGCCTTCGCGCAAAGGGCGGGAAGCTTTCCGGATTCGTCATTGCTGGTGCTGACCGTAAGTTCGTCTTCGCCGATGCGAAGATCGAGGGGGATGCCGTCGTCGTTGCCAGCCCGCAGATTGCGGATCCCGTCGCGGTGCGCTACAGCTGGGCGGATCTGCCAGAAGTGAACCTTTTCAATCAGGATGGATTTCCCGCATCGCCTTTTCGGACCGACGAGTGGCCGCTTTACTAATTCATCATGATCCACAACCCAATCCTCACCGGCTTCAATCCTGACCCGTCGATCTGCCGGGTCGGTGATGATTACTACATCGCCACGTCGACCTTCGAGTGGTTTCCCGGGGTCCAGATTCATCACTCGCGCGATCTTGCGAACTGGCGCTTGATCGGCCGTGCTCTTGACCGTGTTTCCCAGCTCGACATGCGTGGCTGCCAGAATTCCGCCGGGATCTGGGCACCGTGCCTGACTCATGCGGATGGGAAGTTCTGGTTGCTTTACACCAATGTCCACCACCACGGCCCGGGCATCGTCATGGATACGCCGAACTATCTGGTGACTGCGGACAACATCGAAGGTCCTTGGAGTGAGCCGGTGTTCCTGAATGCCAGCGGTTTTGATCCGAGTCTGTTCCATGATGACGACGGCAGGAAATACGTGGTCCAAATGCAAATGGGCGAGGCACTCACCGCCACGCGCTTTGACGGCATTTGGCTCCGCGAATACGATGTGACAACGGCACGCTTGATCGGCATGCCTGAGAAAATCTGGGAAGGAAGCCCTATCGGCATCACGGAGGGGCCACACATTTTAAAGAAGGACGGTTGGTATTATCTCATCACGGCCGAAGGTGGCACGTCGATGCGCCATGCGGTCAGCGTTTGCCGCAGCCGCGATCTTAGAGGACCTTATGAAATTCATCCGGATAACCCGGTTCTAACTTCGTTTCAAAAAGACCATCTCGTCCTCAAGTCCGCGGGCCATGGTTGTTTCGTGGAGACCCCGGACGGCGAGTGGTTCACCGTGCATCTTTGCCAGCGTCCGCTCCAGCGCCCCGGTCTTCCCGTGATGGAACGGGAGTCTAACAAGGCGGTACCGCTGGGTCGCGAAACCGGCATCCAGAAACTCCACTGGGATGCCGATGGCTGGCCGTGTCTCGTCCACGGCGACAACTCGCCGCGTGAGACGGTGGAATGTGATCTGACATCGCACCCGTGGCCGGCGGAGGTCTTGTGCGATGATTTCGACGGCGCCTCGATCAACCCGTATTTCCAAACTCTGCGTGAGCCACCGGATGTGTCGTGGTTTTCACTGACACGACGGATCGGCTGGCTTAGCCTGCGTGGCCGCGATTCGCTCGCCTCGCCGTTCGATCAAAGCCTCGTCGCCCGCCGGCTTCAACACTTCCGGGCAAGTGCCGAAACGTGTTTGTCATTCCAACCATGGAACTTCAAACAAGCGGCCGGACTTATTGCATATTACGACCATTTTCACTATCACTACTTCCGTCTGACCTCGGCGGGCGAGGGGAGGGTGAAACTCGGAGTCATCTCATCCGAGAACACCCGTGTCGGCTACGTCCATGCCGTGGAACTCCCCATTGCCGCAACCGAAAAGTTGTTCCTCCGGATGCAAAACCATTCTTGCGAACTCCGGTTCTCTTGGTCCACCGACGGGATTGATTGGACGACGGTGGATCATGTCTTCGATGCCACGATGCTCGGCGACTGGGTGTCGCCGCACAGCAATTTCACCGGCACTTTCTGGGGGATTTGCTGCCAGGATCTGTCGGACCGCTCCGCGTGGGCGGACTTCGACTATTTCGACTATCAACCTCTCGATTGAAACCATTCGATACCATGAGAACCTGCTTGTTACTCACGCTTCTTGTTGCCACATCCGCCTTCGCCGTTGAGCCCGTCGCCAACTCCCGCAACAAGGCGGAGCGGCTGGAATGGTTTCGCGACCTTGGTTTCGGCATGTTTATTCATTGGAGCCACGACAGCCAGCTCGGCTCGGTCATCAGTCATTCGATGGTGGGTGCGGACGACGACTACCTTGACCGCTTCGTGAACGAGCTTCCGAAAACCTTCAACCCCCGCAAGTTCCACCCGGAGGACTGGGCGACCCTCGCCAAGCTGGCCGGCATGAAATATGTGATGTTCACCACCAAGCATCACTCGGGT
Organism: Akkermansiaceae bacterium; assembly: GCA_031425955.1. Classification (GTDB taxonomy): domain Bacteria; phylum Verrucomicrobiota; class Verrucomicrobiia; order Verrucomicrobiales; family Akkermansiaceae; genus Luteolibacter. The sequence goes on from JANPKJ010000093.1 coordinate 67,314, forward strand.
TTCTGTATGTATGATACCAAGACCACGGACTTCGGCATCATGCACACTCCTTTCAAACGTGACATCACCGAAGAGGTCTTCGATGCCTTCCGTGCCCAGGGAATCTCCGCCGGCGTGTATTTCTCGCCGGATGACTTCTGGTGGCTGCGCGAAAACAAGATCACCATCCAGCGCCAGATCGAGGCGGTGCATCCCCGCAACAACCCGGGACTCATGACACACAATCAGGCCCAGCTCCGTGAATTGATGACCGGCTATGGCAAGATCGACATGGTGTTCTTCGACGGCGAAACCGACGGGCTGACCGATCTCGCGTGGGATCTCCAACCGGAGACGGTGATCACCCGCGGCGCGATCCGGACACCGGAGCAGCACATCCCCGGAACACCGATCGACGAAGCGTGGGAATCGTGCCTGACCATGGGAACCCAGTGGCATTACAAGCCCACCAACGAGGTTTACATGTCCGGCGGTGAAATTATTCGAAAGTTGATAGAAACCCGTGCCAAGGGCGGAAATTTCCTGCTCAATGTGGGACCGAAGCCGGATGGCGAGCTGCCCATCGAACAGGAGGAACGCCTGCGAGAAGTGGCTCTCTGGATGTTCGTCAATGGCGAGTGCATCTATGGCGTGCGTCCGTGGATCGTGACTAACGAAAACGATCTCTGGTTCACCCACGACCGCAAGTCCGGCACGGTTTATGTGATCGTGAAATCCAAGGATCGCTGGAAACACGGCGAGTGGAAGGATTTCGTGCTGCACTCGGTGAGGGCGACCGATCAGACAAAAGCCAGCGTGCTCGGCCAGAATGACAAGGCACTCGAATATCAAGCCGACGTTCTGCCGCAAACGACCTTCGAGCAAACGGACAGCGGCTTGAAGATCCGTGCCATGCGCGCGCAGCGGCTCTACAACGACCGCAAGTGGCCCAATCCGGTGGTCATCAAGCTCACCCATGTGAAACCCGCGCTGGTGCCGCCGCGGGTGGAAACTCTGGCAGCAAAGCGGGATGACGCGGGTCTGGTGGAACTGCGAGGCCACCTGCGTTCCCTCGGTGATGCCAAGACCGTGGAAGCCAGTGCGGAATACCGTGACATCACCGGCCTGGATGTGAACGAGCGGCTTGAAAACTGGGTTGCCTCGCCCGTGCTCTCGGTTGCCACGACCGGAGAATTCGTGATTCCTGTCCAGGGGCTGAAAGCAGACCGGGCTTACGAACTGCGTGCCAAGGTGAAGCACCCACTGCTCACGGTTTTCGGTTCCGAGGTCCGCGTTGCACCGGCGAAGGCCGAGTGATGACACCCGCCCATCGACGCAAAATCACCCGCCGATGCCGCAAATTCGCCCCCCTGGTGGTGATGAAAGTTTCAAGCCCGACTCCGTAAGACAGGTTGCCCATGATTTCTACCAATAACAGTCGCGTGACGCTTCAATTCTTTTCGATCTTCCAGCTCGCGCTGATGTTAGGCGCGGTTTCCCAAGCGGCTCCCCTTCCGCCTCCACCACAAGATCGAGGTCTCCCTTACACAAGATCCGCGGATGCCGCTGCGCTGGACAAGATCAGGGGCGGGATCGCCGTTTTTCCCGGCAGTCGCTATGGATACGTCGGCGGCTTTCGGGTCCGGTTGGATGACGAGGATCTGCTGCGCGCCGAGGCGGTAGTGAAGGACGCTGTCGTGTATGTGCCAAGCCCGTTTGCGGCGCTGGTGGGTTTGAAGGACCCTAAACCGGCACCCGTGCCACGTGATTTGGCCGCCATCGCTGACCGATGGGTTTACACACCCGGAGAGATGTTGGCTGGGAAAGACGTCCCTCCGCAACGTGCGAAGGTCCGGACATTGACCGTGCGCGGGATGGTCTATCAGGCTTTGGATGATCTCGCTGCCGAACAGGGTTTGATGATCACGCGGCACCCCCGTGGTTTGATCTATCTGGGTGAAAAGGGAATTGCCTTCGGACCGGATGAAGAAGCGCTTCTGGATTCCGTGATTACGCTCTTCGATACGCCGGAGAAATTCGCCGATCCGGAGATTGCGACCAGGTCCATTCCCAGTTTGGCACGGCAGGGAAAATGGACGGACCACGTCAAGGTCACGCCCGAGCAACTCGCCATGCTCGACGGCCCGGCAACCGAGTGGACCACCGCGCCCAAGAAGGATTACGATTTCCGGGGATTCAATCAGGGGCTGCTAGGTTCGAAGGTTCCGCCGCCCGGTGTCTATCCACGGCTTCTCTTCAGTGCGGAGGACGTGCCGGTGCTTGCTGAGAGAGTGAAGTCCACGACGGTGGGGCGGATGTCACTCATCGAGATGGAGCATCTGTTCAAGAAGAGTTTCTGGGACCCGGCAACGAGTGACGGGCAGGTTTTCAAGAAACTCGCATCGGGAGATCTCGCGGGCCTCGAATGGCCAGATGATGTGCGTCCGGAACAGGTCGCCACTGTCAACACGGCACAGCAGTTCAAGGGACAGAAGCAGGGGATCTACAACTCGCATGTCGCCTATATGCCCGAGTGCCTGACATCGATGGCTCTCTATTGCCTTCTTTCAGGTGAGGACAAGCGCGGTCGCGAGGTGGCCGCAGCGGTTGCAAACTATTACAAGCTCCGCGAGCCGTTGATCGACGAATGGCTCAAGGTGAGTGACTCCGAATTCGGATCCTCGCTCAAATTGCCTGACGGCTCACTTCATGAATTGAACGCTGCGGGGGCACGCACGCATTGGCGCAACATCCACGGCTTGGTGGCTCACATGAATCTCGGGCTTTCGTTGGATCTGGCAGGAAAGTGGATGAACGCGGAGGAGAAAGACCTGATGCGTCGTGTGATTGCCAAGGCAACGTATGGCCGCCGCTCACACGGTCAGGATGGACCGCTTCGGTTTCGCGATGTGAACTGGATGAGCTGGGACCTGCCGCATTTCATCGCGGTCGCAGCGATCGAAGGCCTTCCCGGGTTCGATGCGGAAGCTTATGCATCGGGTGCGGAAAGCGCGCGTGCTTTCTGCGACTGGGGGATCGACAACTCCGGCGTGTTGTTTGAAAGCACCGGTAAAAGTCCCGGAGCGTTGCAATTCCAAATGCTTTCCATGGTGATTCTGGCCAGACGCGGTGAGAACCTGTTTGGGCATCCGCACTGGAGAAAACTTCTCGAAGGTTCCATCCAGATGACCTCGCCGACCGGTCGGGTCATGGTGAACAGCGGCACCCAATACGGTCCTTACAGCCGTCAGAAGCTGTCGCGCTATCTGGCTAGCCAGCTCAAGGCATTTCATCCGGAGGAAAAACTCGCGGACTACTGGCTCGGCACTTTCATCAGCGAACCCGGAGCGGATCCGAATGACATGAACCTCCTCGTGCCGCCGGAGAGGTTCTCCGAGGATGTCTATCGTGAAACGGTGGCGAAAACCCCGCGCTTGCGCCTGCCGAGTCCATCCTATCCGGGCATGACGCGTAATGTGATCTACGATGCGGATATTGCAAAAACCACACGTTCCGATCTCAATCTGCCGCTCGATTTCGACTCGCCCGTGTCCGGCGCGTTTTCAAGCTATAGCGACCGCACACCGGATGCCGCATGGATGCACCTCTATGTCCGGCCCAACCATTATCTCGGCGCGGGGCATCACCATGCGGATGCCGGCATGTTCCACTTCTCCGCGCTGGGTGTGGATTGGTTCACCCAGTCACCGTTTCACCAGGCCTATGACGGGAAATACTTCAACCTTGTGCAAGTGGATGGACAATCCCAACCCGAGAACATCCCCGGCGGACCTAACGGCTACAATGCAGCCGCAAAATATCTAGGCGCTACCCTCGGCGAAAATGCTTCGATTGCCAGCGCCGACCTCACTTACGCCTATTCGTGGCGCTGGAACACCCAGCCGCCTCAAGTCTGGTCGCCCGAACTCAAGGCCATGGGTTGGGAACTTGATCCTTCGCCGGAAAACCTACGCATCTGGGCCGGCACCCACCGTTACAAACTGCGCCCGTGGTGGAGCAATTATAACTACTCGAACTACATTGCCACCAGCCGCGCCCCTTTCAATCCCATGCGACACGTCTTCCGCAGCACAGCGCTGGTTCGTGGCGAGCATCCTTATGGCATCGTGATCGATGATTTGAAAAAAGACGACACCTCGCGACTCTATCAGTGGGCGGGCATGTTGAACGGCGGTGTTTGGAAAGCGGATGTGAGCGGGCTCGCTGCCAACCAGATCGCCCTCGCAAGCAACGGGGTTGACCCCAAATTGGATTCCGGCGAAACCAAACCCGCGCTTGTTCCACGGCCTGGTGATCCGTTGTTGATCGTTACCGCGCTTGGCATGGACGAGAGCGGCGAGCCTAGCAGGCCCCTGATGCAGGTGGAAACCGCGCCCGGACCGCCAGACCGTAGCGGCAAGCCCACGTTTCACGACCGGCTTCTCGTCAATCGGCGTGCTTCCTCGGTGAATTTCCGCATTCTGCTGCTGCCGATGCGCGCGGGTGATCCACTGCCGGTCGTGGATGATGACGCGGCTTCAGGAATCGCCACCGTTCGTTTTTCCGCCACGAGTGACACGCTGCGTTTTTCCATTGGAGAGGATAAGCGCACCCGCCTGAGCGCCAGTCGGGGTGGGCAGAAACTGATCGATTAGAAATCCCATTCATCAACACAAATGAAGTCATCCCATCTCATGGTCGCCCTCTCGTGCTCCTGCCTGCTGCAAGCCCAGCAGCCGTCTACCGAGCGCCTCGGCATCGAGAACGAGTATGCGAAAATCAATGCCGAGGCCGAGAAAGCTTCGAAGATCACGCTGCGCCCCGCCACGGAAATTTCGCAACGCGATGGCATGCCGAACCTCTTCACCAAGCTCGCAAAAGGAGAGCCGGTCAGGATCGCTTACTACGGGGGAAGCATCACCGCTGGTCCAGGCTGGCGGAACTTCACTTTGGACTGGTTCGCGAAGCAGTATCCGAAAGCGAAGCTCACCGAGCTCAATGCGAGCCTCGGCGGTTCCGGTTCGCTTGTCGGAGTGTTCCGCGCGGACCACGATCTCGTCGCGCACAAACCGGATGCCGTGTTCATCGAGTTTTCCCTCAACGACGTGGCCGATGTGCGCGATCGTCCAACCGAGGTCGCCGGCGCGCTTGAAGGCATCATTCGCAAGCTGCGGACGAGCAAGCCGGACACCGACATCTGCCTTGCCTACACCTTGCACTCTTCGGGTGTGGATTTGCTCAACCAAGGGAAGTTCAGCGCGTCGGTTTCCCTCCACGAATCCATCGCCGAACACTATGGAATTCCTACCATCCACATGGGCATGGAAGCCGCCCGAATGGCCAAGGAAAACAAACTCGTCTTCAACGCGCCGAAAAGTCCCGGTGACAGGGATGCCGAGGGTCGCGTCATTTTTTCTAACGATGGAACTCATCCCTCGGAAGCCGGTCATGCTTTCAATGGCGCCGCCGCAGTTAGAGGATTGGAGGAACTCAGGTCCAACACCAAAGCGATGGATCACAGCATGCCCAAGGCGCTTTCCTCCATCCCATGGGAGAAGGCGAAAACCATCGCTGCCGAGGGAAATGCCACGTTTTCCGGCAACTGGGAGAAACTAACCGCCATCGACGGCCCCGGTTGCCGACGTTTCGGGAAACGCTTCTACAAGTGGTTTCCCCACCTCTTCCGCACCGGCGCGCCAGGCTCGTCGGTCACGGTAAGATTTCGCGGGACCCACATCGGCATCAAGGGTATGGAGGGTCCAGACTCCGGGGTGGTCAGAATCCAGATGGATGGCAAGGCCCCCTTCAAACAGACACTCTTCACGGTCTACGCCAGCGCGTGGGTCTATGTCGGCGCGCCGCTGCCAGCCGTGCCGATGGGCGATCACACGGTCACATGGACGCTGCTCGATGAGGTTCCGGACAAGGCGAAAATGTTAGCTGTCAAGAAAGCGGACCAGGATCTTCGCGACAACCCGGGGAAATATAAGAACAACACCCTTTCGGTCGGACAGATCATCGTCCTTGGCGATCTGCTGGATGAGAAAGGCAAAGTGATCGAGTGACTTTTATGAATCTGAAGCGACTTTTTCCAGCCATCTTGTTTCTCGCACTCAACGCGCACGCCCGACCGCTGGCAAGCTTCATGGGGCCTGGCGCACCTGCTCCCGAGACCGTGGTCGTGAAACGCGTGGGCGACGGGGAGGTGAAACTTGAATGCTTCCGTCCTGTCGGTGTGCCCAAGGGCGAGCGGCGTCCTGCGATCGTCTGGATCCACGGTGGCGCTTGGGTCGGCGGCACCACGGAGGCGACTACGCCGCATGCCCGCTATTTCGCGGAACGGGGCATGTTCGCGGCAAACATCGTCTATCGACTTGCCAGCCCGGGAAAGATCACGGTTGCGGATTGTCTGGCAGACTGCCGCAGCGCCATGAGTCATCTGCGCGAGCATGCTGCGGAGCTGGGAATCGACCCAAACCGCATCGCCGTCGCCGGAGACTCGGCGGGCGGACATCTTGCTGCCGCGTTAGGCACACTTCCGGACGGTGACGTCTCATCCCGCCCGAATGCCATGCTGCTTTACAATCCCATCGTGGACATGACCGAGGGCGATTGGATCCGTTATGCAGTCGGAGGCGAGGCTCTTGCTAACAAGAAATCGCCGTTGCCAGCCGCTCCGGGACAAGTCGCATTTGCACGTTCGTTGTCACCGATCTTCCACATCCAGGCCGGACAGGTTCCCTCGATCATTCTTCACGGTCGTGCCGACCAGGTGGTCCATGTTAGCCAGGCGGAGCGTTTCGCCACCGCCTCGCGCGCAGTCGGCGGCATCTGTGAGCTGGTGATCTACGAGAACAACATCGGCCATGCCTTCGTGCTCGCGGGATATAAATACCCCGAGCCTGTCGTCGTGGCAGCCATCCGCGCCGGGGATCAGTTCCTCGTCAATCTAGGCTGGCAAAAAGGTGAGCCAAGTCTCACCGTTTCCAGTCCGCCTGCATGGCCTGCTCATAAGCCCTGAATTGACGCAGGCTAAAATGGAAACTTAGTCGCCCCACTGAAAGACACTGCAAAAACCCAATGAAGTTCGCCTGTTTCTTCCTGTTTGCCCTAACATCGGTTCTGTTGGCCGCGCCACGTGCTTTCTATCAGGAGTCATCCTGGCAGCCGCGGGCTCATCCGTCCCTGGAGGATTTGCTAGGGGATGAATTCCATCCCGCCCCACCGCCACTGTCGCGCCCTGTGACCTATGATACGCCGGGCTTTGCTGCCGCGCGTTTACATCCCGCGCCGGCCACCGGTGTGCATCCACGGGTGCTTGTCACTCCGGACGATGTCGCTGCCATCCGCGCCCGCGTCGCGATGGGGGATGCGGCGCCGCCGGAATTTCGCGCGCTGTGGACCCGCGTCCGCGCATCGGGCAGCGCCTTCTCGGCGCTTGTGGCACAGGACGACACCTTGGGTCGCGCGCTCGCTGCGAAGTTTGTCGGGCGCTTGCAGTCCTTGGAGCCGAAGCTCGACCACCTTGATGCGCAACCGGACCGACAAAGCCTTTGGTCGGCCGAGCGATCGCTCGTGGCATCCAGCGATCCCGATCCGCCGCATGAAATCTGGACGCTGCTGGATTACGACTATCTCCATGGCTGGCTGACCCCGGATGAACGGGCACTGACGGAGCGCATCGTAACCCGGCTCGTGAAGGATCGTTTCTCCAACTTCCTGGCTGAACCCGATCATTTCATGATCAACAACCACAAGGGGTTCGGCATGGAGTTCATCCGGCTGATGTTGTTGATCGAAGGCAAAGCGGGCTTTCCCGAGGAAGCCTTCCGCAAATCCGCGCGCAAGGCCCACGCCATGCTTGACTGGTATCTCAGCCCCGACGGCATGTGTTATGAATCCATCAAAGGTTGGCTCAACGTCTCCGCCTTCGTTGCCGTGGGACGCCGCGACCGTGATTTCCTCAGGCACGACCATCTCGTCGCAAAACTCCGGTATTTCCAGTCGACTCTCCGCTGGGAGAACGGTCGTTGGATCATCCGCGAGGAAATGCGCGCCTCGGCCTTCCATGTCATCTGGCTGATGCGTTTTCTTTATCCGGAAGACCGCAGTTTCGACCTGCTCTATCATGCCACGCTCGCTACGCATCCATTCCTAACTGATGCAAGCGCGCGGTGGCCCGATCCGGTGGGAATTTCGCCCGAGCTTCTTCTGCTCTTCGCCGGCGGCGGCCCGGGTGACGACCGCGCCGGACGCGCCGCCGATTGGAACTCGCAGGCTGCCATCAATTCACTGAAACTTCCCATCACCTGGAAAGACGACCTTCGGGGCTACGTGGAGGCGCGGAATTCTTGGGAGATCGGCGACCTTCATCTCGGCTTCGTCAACAAGCAGGACTTCTACTATGGCGGCCATGAAGGCTCCGAGGCGAACCGCATTACCCTCTGGAAAAACGGAGTGAACTGGCTGCGCGATGAGAATTTGTTAGCTGTCAAGGCCACGGGTTTGCAAAACATGCTCACCATCGACGGCCGCGGCCTCTCATGGCCGCCCGTGCCCGGCGTCTGGCTCGGCGTGCATGAAGGACCGCACGGAGTTGCGGCCGCTGGAGATGCGCGTCTTGCCTACTCGTTTGGCAAGGTGATGCAGGTCCACCCGCTGGGTTCGGCATCGGGAAAACTCCCTTACTATGCGCCTTTTACTGAGGGAAATTTTGATTTATCACGCGACCTTCAGGTGGCCTTCCACCCGGGAACGGTGAAGTGGAATGACGGCTACGCCCATACCGATTACGGCCCATGGAGCGGCGAGACCCGGCTCGTCGAATCCTACAAAACCAACAATCCCGTGGAGCAGGCGGACCGCACCGTGCACCTCGCCCGCGGCGCTCATCCGTATGTGCTGCTGCTGGATGATGCCCGGAAATCCGACGGAAGTGCGCATTTGTTCGAGGCATCGTTCAATCTGCCAAACGGGGTGGTGGTGGTGGATGCAAAGACCACCGAGATTCAGTTTCAGAACGTCGAGCCCTCCGAGCGCCGCGAGAGCGATTTCCTGTTAGCTCAGGCGGATGTGCGGATCGATCCGAAGACCGGCCGCCCGGCACCGGAAAAGGGCGACCCGCTGATGCTGGTGAGAGTGCTCCATCGAAACAGCGACTACGGGTATCCCGCACCGCGGGTTCAGGTCCTGCCCGGGCGTCCCGAGCAGCCTTTCAACCGGTTTTCCCAGCTGGTGGTTCCCGCCATCGGCCGCTCGCCGGAGTTTCGAATTCTTTTCTATCCGCACCGTCATGGGGATCCGCTGCCGGTGACCGCCTGGAACCTGGATCGCACGGAGCTCAGCGTGACCATTGGCAGCCAGCACGATGTATATCAGTTTGCGAAAACCGATGGCGGCCGCTCGGTTTTTGATTTCACCCGCGACGGTGCGCTTGGTTTGCCCAACACCGCCGGACCTGCCCGTCCGGTGCTCGTCGTGCGAGGTGAGCGTTACGATGCCTATGCGCTGCGAGAAACCCGCCGTGAGGGTGAGACGCCGGTCTATCCATTTTCTGAAACGATCGAGGTCGGCTTCGAGAGGGCAGCGGGTGCGGCGGAAATCCGTTATACTCTCGATGGCAGCGAACCGACTGCTTCGTCATCACGTTTCGAATCCCCGTTTGTCATTGGTGCCACTGCCACGCTGCGTGCTCGCGTTTTCGACCCTGCGTGGCCGGGCGAAAACCGCCGCAGCGCCGAGCTGGCCGCACGTTTCAAACTAACACCCGAGGCTGTCGGCCTGCCGCGCCCTCCGGATTCCAAGGACGGCCTGCTCGCCCGGGTTTATGAAATCAACACCAAGCTCTGGGACGACCGCGGCTTCTTTCGTGCGGATAAAGTCATGCTGCCGGATCTCGACAAGGCGACTCCACTCGTGACCGCCGCCGCATCCGATGGCTTTGCCTTGCCCCACGCGGTTCCCACCGCGCCGATCAGCGAGCAAACCAAGGGATTCTACCGCTTCACGGGATTTTTCGAAGCCCCCGTCGCCGGAGCTTATACCTTCGCCGTGGATTCATGTGGTCCGGTGCTTCTCAGCGTCGGTGGGCAGGACGCCGTTGCAGAAAGCGGCGTTTTCCATCAGCAGCAAGCCCTGCGAAAAGGAACTGTCATGTTAGGAGTTGGCTGGCATCCGCTTGAACTCATCGTCACCGATCCGCTCTTCTGGAATCTCGCCACCACCGGTGTGATGCCGTTTTCCGTCAAGGTGCGTGGCCCGGATGACTCGGGATTCAAAGTAGTTTCCCCCGCCCGCCTCGCCGCAGTCCTCCCAGCCGGAGTCGGGTCAGCCAGCCCGGAGATCGTTTGGAAAGACGCGACTGCTTCGCCCGGCTCGTTTGAACCCGGCGTCATCCGAAGTTCCTTCGAGCGTGAGGGTCTGACACGTCAGACGGATTATCTGGAAACTGATGGTCTCACACCTCGCCGCCAAGAGATCGCCAATGTGCTAACCGATAACACCAACCCCGCGCAGGTGGTGGTCTATGATGGCTGGTTTAAAGCTCCGGTGGATGGCATCTACACTTTTCAATTGCCGTCGCGTCGCGCCGAGTTCGTCCATCTCGGTGGTTTCCGTTCGGCCTATCAGAGTCAGCTACGCGTCGCCGGGGAGGTCGTCGTCCAGCGCGGAGTCGCCGGTCGCGTGGCTCCCGGGCGCATCGGCCTTAAGGCGGGCTGGCACCCGGTTTCACTGCGGCTTGGTTCGAGTCCTGCGGATCTCATGGTCACCTATCCCGAGGGACAGACGGTGCGGTTGGACGCTCACCGTCTTCATCGCCCCGCCGGACGCACACTCCTTGCGCCATCGCCGGATGCCGCGCTCATCGCCCGCTTGGACTTTGCAAAATGGGACGGGAAAACAGGTGTCATTCCGCTTGATGACCGTTGCCGGGTGTGGACGGCATCTTTCGCCAAAGCGATGGAATTTGATGGCCGCAACGCCCTGGTTTCTCCACCGGTTGTCGCTACCGGCGGCCCGGAAAGCGTGGACATCAACCTGACCCGTTCGGTGGGTCGCGTGCCGCTGAAACTTCATTTCCTGAAGATGCGCGATCCCGAGTTCACCGTCGGCCTGTGGTTCCGCAGCGACAGCGGGGAGGGAATTCTCTTCGGGAAAAGCGGCCTAACGGCGTTCGGCAAGTCCTACCGAACCGTCACGGCGCGAGTGGGTGGAGGGAAGCTGCTAGCCGATCCGGGGCCGCTTTCAGGCGGGATAATCGAGCCCGATCGCTGGCATCACGCGGTGCTTACCGCCACGCCTGCGCGTCTTGCGCTCCACCTTGATGGTATTCTGGTAGACGAAGGCCCCGGCAGGCCGGGACTCACCACGGACTCGTTTGATTTCCTGCCTGACCACCCGGGCGCGCTTGCGGGTGTCACGATCCACAACCGCGAACTCTCCGCCGATGAAATCGCCCGCTGGTATGCCGCCGAGAACCCCTGATCGTGATCGATGAAGGCCTTTTACCTCCTATCGCTGTTGCTTGCGTTTCCCGTGACATTGTTCGCACAAGTGGTCGAAGCCTTACCCTCGCCAGTCAATCAGGTTTTTCAATTTGCGCACACTGCCGAGCGTCCCGGCGGAGGAAGTGGCAGCTCGGGGGCTGCATCCGCCTATCTTTGGATTCCCGAAACCTGCCAAAAACTGCGAGGGCTTGTCATCTTCTGCAACAACGTCCCGGAGCACAGGCTTGTCGGCCATCCCGCTATCCGCGACGCCTGCCGGGCGAATGATCTTGGGCTCCTCTGGTCGGTGCCCACGTTTTGGAACTTCGCGAAGGACTCCAAGGAGCCGGAGCGCGTCGCCGGACACATCGCGCTTCTCCAAACGCTGCTGGACGGCCTCGCGGACAAATCCGGTTATTCGGAAGTTTCAACGATTCCTTGGCTACCCGTCGGTGAATCCGGCCACCTCTTGATGGTCTGCGGCATGGTCAATCAGAAGCCGGAGCGCTGCATTGCATCGATCTGTGTGAAGAACCCGCACAAACCGGAAAACAAATCCGTGCCGATGCTCTGGACCCTCGGCACCGCGCAGGAATGGGGGCAAACGGCCAAGGATCCACGTGAAAACTGGAAGCCTACGACATTCAACTATCAGGGCTGGGTGAAGGATCGCATAAAAGCGGATTGGCCGCTGAGCATCGTGGTCGAGCCTGGCAGCGGGCATTTCTACTGTACGGATGCGATGACGGAATACTTTGCGCTCTATGTCGACTCCGCCTGCCGCGCCCGCCTCTCTGATGATGGCAGTGCGACACTCAAGCCGGTTTCTTTGGAGCACGGTGTGCTCGCGAATCTTCCGCTGCCGGGCCGCGAGAAGGCAACCGTCACGCCGTATGCTGAAGCCGATCCAGCGGATCGTGCACGGCCATGGTTCTTCGACGAGGCCACTGCGCGAGGTGCCCAGGCGTTCGCCGCGGTGGACTGGAATGCGGCCACCGCCATGCCCATGATCACTGCGGTGGGGAATTGCACGGTTAAGCCGTTTTCCTTCAATTCAGTCACCGAGATTGTCGTCACCACGGATTCGGAATTCGCTGTGGGTTCCGGTTTTTTACCAGCCGTTCCTGAGTCGTTTGTGGGTGCCGGAGGGATGCTCGCCAGGCCGCCGGTCGCGCCTGCCGTCGAGTGGATCTGCGGTCCGTTCGCACCGCTCGGTGGCGGGCGTTTCCGCGTCGCGCTGGACCGCACTTGGAAGACCGGAGCTGTGAGCTATCTCGCGGTGTGGCATGCGGCCGGTGATGGTGTGCGCCTCGGCGTCCAGCCTGCCGCCGTCAAATTGGTTCCTAACAATGATGGTGTGTTGCAGACCATCGCTTTCGATCCCATTCCGGAAGTAAAGGCTGGAACGGAATCGATCCAACTAACGGCTACTTCCGATGCGGGACTGCCTGTGGACTTCTACGTGGTTTCTGGCCCTGCCACCGTGAAGGATGGCAGGCTCGAGTTCACAGCCATTCCGCCGCGCGCCCGGTTTCCGGTTGAAGTCATCGTCGCCGCGTGGCAATGGGGACGCCACCGGGATCCGAAAATTAGAACCGCGGAGATCGTGCGGCAGACGTTTCATCTCATTCGTTGATATCTTAAACGAGGTATCAGATGAAAAGACGTGAAATCGCCCGGGCGTGAAGCAATATCAGCCCTGTGGCGTGCCTGGCATCGGTCTTCTAGTGCTGTGTGTGCAAAAATCCTGATCAATTCCGGCACGGTGGTTTCCAGGCCGGCATACACCAACCCGGTCGATGCCCAAGCCCCAGCAATCGCATGTAATCTAACGGCCGTTGCGTTTGTATGGATTTGAACTGAGCGGGTGCAATCGCAAGCGGCGTGGTCCTGGGTGATTGAAACCTCCACAAGGTTGGCCGCAGGGTCGTGGAGTCCTGAGGTGACCCGTGCTCCCGGCAGCACTGCCGCCACCATCGCCTACTCTTTCACTCCCGGTAATCCCGTGAAGAAATTCGCCCGCCTCAAGGTGGTGCAGGTGACTCCCTGACCGATCGTTTCGTTTCATCGCCCCATCCCGGCTTGTTTGAGGTGGGGCGGTTTTGTCGGCAGCGAATGCTGTGGTTGAAGGCGCTCAGGTGAGGTTGACGCAAAAACGTACCCTCGTGCCGCAAATTTCCCCCTTTTCCTCTGCGATGAATCCCTGTCTATCTCCTAATTATCTTGGAATGGCATCACTGGCGCTTTTTCCAAAAAACCCAAACTCGAGAAAAACCAACCGATGAAAACCCGCGTCAATCCGTTCCTCCGCGCAGCCGCGCTACCCGCCATCATCTCGCTCAGCCTTTTCGCCGGCCATGCCACTGGCCAGTCCACCAAGGAGGACAACGCGCTCCCGTTGGATGATCTGGCGAGTTGGACCAACCTGATCGTTCCTATCGGTGCTCTCGCCACCTGGGATAACGTCATCAGCGCCGACAATTCGACGACCATCGGTGCGGGAGTGTCCTTCAGCGGGATTTCCATCACTGATCCCGTCGGAAACGTGGCGATCAATGCTGGTTCCGGCGGCACGCTTACTCTTGGCGCGGCAGGCATCGACATGAACTCTTCCGATGACACGCTCACCCTCGGCACCACTATTAGCCTCGGCGCCAACCAGACATGGACCACCGGCGTCGCCGGGGCCGCCGGTTCCGTCCAGATCACCTCCAGCGGAATCATTTCCGGCAGTGGCAAACTCACTCTCAGCTCCTCCAACACCCGGGCCATCGCGCTCAATGCCGCCAACACCTTCACCGGTGGCTTTACCCTCAATGCCGGTGCCATCGTCAACACCGGAGTGGCCGCGGTTTCTTCCGCAGGTGGCACGACTTCCAGTGCGTTCGGCGCCTATGATGGAAACCAGGTCCTCACCATCAACGGCGGGCGGATCAACAGCGGAAATTTTGCCTTCCACGCCAGAAACGCTTCCATCGCCGCAGATTTCACCTTCGCCTCCTCCTTCCGCACGGAGTTCGGCGGCACCTTCGATCTGGGAGGCGGCACTCGCACGATGACCCTCACCCGTAGCACCAACGCGGCCGGTGCCGTGACTCTGGGAGGAAACAACGCTCTCCGCTTCAGCGGAGTTGCGACCACCGGACTGGCCACCCTTGGCAATGGAACAATCCGGTTCGCCGCGGATGCCAGCGTCCCCGCCGGGAACTTCGTGCCGGTGATTACCAACACTGGGACAATCTTCACCAGCAATGCTGGACTCATCCTTGGGGCGAAGGTGATTTATTCCGCCGCCTCGACAAGTCTCACTGTCGCCAACGCCGTGCCAAGCGTCACCTTGGAATCTGGTTCTTACTGGAACCTCGCCGAGGGGGCAGCTGTCCGGAATCCGCAGGTAAATTCACTCGCCGGAGCAGGCACGGTTCTCTCCCTTTACTCCGGAGCCACTGCCACCACCGCCTTCACGCTGACCATCAGGGGAAACACTGGCACGAGCACCGATTTCTCCGGAGCCGTAGTCAACTCCGACCAAACCACCTTCCCTAACTCGACTCCGAGCATCATGGGAGTCACCAAGGCTGGGAACACCGCCCAGATCCTCTCCGGCACCAACACCTACACCGGTCCCACCGCCGTCACCGGCGGCAAACTGGTCACCACCACCAAATCCAGCAACGGCACCTACACCACTTCCGCCAGCACCACGCTCGGCGTGAAAGTGCACGCCGCCGGAAATGACCTCAATGTCACCGCCCTCACCTTCGCCGCCAGCACCCTGGAGATCGACCTGAACAATCTGGGCAATCCCACCGTGCCCGTCATTTCGAACTCCGGAACCACCACGCTCAACGGCACCGTCACCGTCAATGTCCTCAATCCGGCACTCCTAACCACCGGCCCGATCACGCTGGTCGATACCATCGGCACCCGTGCCGGTACCGGCGCCTACGTCCTCGGCACGCTGCCTGCCGGGGTGAATGCCACCCTCAGCGAAACCGCTGGTGATCTTTTTCTCACCATCAACTCCATCAGCCCGGTTTATCAATGGACCGGTGCCACCAACGCCCTCTGGGATTCCAGTCCCGCCAACGTCAACTGGACCAAGAGCGGCCTCGCCACCGCCTACTCGGACGCGCCGAACTACGACGTGATTTTCGACGACAGCGCGCCGGGCTCCACTTCCATCAACATCGCAGCGACCGTCTCGCCCAAGTCCACCACCATCGACGCCACCGCCAAGACCTACACCCTTGCCGGATCGGGGAAAATCTCCGGCATCGGCGGCCTGTCCAAGAAGGGCTCTTCCACCGTCACCGTTTCCACTCCTAACGACTACCTCGGCGCCACCAGCATCGATGCCGGAACCTTCAAGCTCGGTGCCTCCAACGTCATCCCTAACGGCACCGTCAGCGTCGCCGGCATCCTCGACCTCGCCGGCTTCAGCGACACGGTCAACGCCCTCGGCGGCAACGGCCAACTGCTCGACAGCACTGCGGGCACGTCCGTCCTCACCGTCGGAAACGCCGACACCACCTCCAGCTTCGGCGGCTCCACCACGGGCACCGTCGGCCTCACGAAAATCGGTACCGGCACCTTCACGCTCACCGGTACCACCAGCCACACCGGATCCACCCTCATCAGCGGCGGCACTCTGGAAGTTGGTAGCGGCGGCACCTCCGGCCTGCTGTCTCCCTCCAGCGTCCTCACCAACAACGGCACTTTCAAAATCAACCGCAGCAACACCGCCACCCAAGGCACCGATTTCCCCGCCATCAACGGTAGCGGCGCGGTCGTCAAAGCCGGCACCGGCACTACCGTGCTCAATACGGCTAACGGTTACTCCGGTGTCACCACGGTCGAGTCCGGCTCTCTCGCCCTGACCGTCCCCGGCGCACTCGGCGGCACCGCCGCAGGCACCACCGCCCTGAGCGGGGCGTCCATCCTCCTGCGCAACGGCATCACCGTCAGCGGAGAAACCGCCACCATCACCGGCTTCGGCAGCGGCTCGCGCGGAGTCATCCGCGCCGATGGTGCGGATGCCGAATGGGCCGGCAACGTCGTGGTCGCTTCCGGCACCACCGACACCCGCCTCGGCGGCTCAGTTTCCGCAGGCGGCACCCTGACTCTATCCGGAGCGATCAGCGGCGGAGATCCCACCAACATCACCGATGCCAACGTCGCCTTCAACGGCTACCCGGCCACGGTCTCCGTGCGTTCAAACGATCCTTCCGACACCGTCGTTCTCAGCGGAGCCAGCAGTTTCAACGGAAACTTCGGCATCTTCGTCGGCCAGGTCCGGCTCGATGGCGGAAACAACCGCCTGCCAGTCACCTCGCGCCTGTTGCTTGCTTTTGCCGGCACTGCCCCGGTCCTCGAACTCAACGGCAGCAGCCAGCAGCTCGCCGGACTCTACGACTATCAGTCCGGTTCCGGCGCATTGGCGAACGTCACTAATAACTCGGGCACGCCAGTCACTCTCACGGTGAGTTCCACTGACATCGGCAAACCTGCCGGAGCGGGCGCATCCGCTGACTTGACGCCCACCTACACCGGCACCCTCTCTGGAAATCTCGCCTTGGTGAAATCCGGCGTCGGTCATTTGACCCTCAAGTCCCCCAACTCCTACACCGGAAGCACCACCGTCAGCGGCGGCATCCTCACCTTGGGAAATGGCACGGACAACACCTCGCTCACCGACACCGCGGATGTGGTGATCGGCGCGTCCGGCACCCTCAAGCTCGACTACTCCGGCACCGACACCGTCGACCAACTCACCATCGCCGGAGTCGGCAAGGCTCCCGGCGTCTATGGCAAGCCTGGCTCTGGCGCACAGTTCACCGATCCGCAGATCGACGGCACCGGCACACTCACCGTCACTACCGGCCCATCCACCGGCGGTAACTTCGCCTCGTGGGCGAACGATCCGCTCAAAGGAAACATCCCTGGCGAGCCTGCTCTCGGCGACTTCGACTTCGACGGACTGTCCAATCTCACGGAATACGCCCTCGGCCTCAATCCACGGGTCTCAAGCGTCCCCGCCGGCACTTTTTCCGGTAGCTTGCTCACCTTCACGAAAGGCGCCGACGCCATCGCCAACGGCGATGTGGTCTGGGTCATCGAGGAGTCCACCGGTCTCACCAGTTGGTCGCCCGCCGTCACGCAGCCCGCCGGAAATTCCGCGCCTTCCATCAGCTACATGCTACCGACTGGGCAGCCGAAAATCTTCGCCCGCCTCAAAGTCACCCAGGTGCCTTGATCGGTGGCCGTTCGATAGGGCAGGGGAGACAGATGAAGCTTCCCGCCGCAAAATGACCCGTCTCCGCCGCAAGATCACCCCGGTGGAGACGATAGGTTTCCCGGCGCCGCGGGGTAATCTGGTGAAACAATCCGATCCAAACCCGTGAAACTCTCCGCCCTGTTTTTCCTAACAACCTCATTCGCGGTACGCGCGGAGTTCGATCCCTCGACGTCTCCGTTCGCGGACAAGCCCTGCGATTCCTATGCGAACCACCGCGACGCGTCGGGCAATTCGGCAGTCCTCCGTTGGGGAGACGCGCCTTTCGGGGACTTTGGATCGCGCGCCGTCAGCTTCGATCCCAGCGGCGTCCGTAAACTCCGCCAATCGCCGCCTGCCGGAGTGCATCCCAGGATTTTCTTCGGTCCAGACGATCTGGCAGATGTCAGAAAGCGCGTTCGCGAAACCCGCTGTGGTCAGGAAGCATGGAAAAACATTCTTTCATGGACCGAGATGGCGAAAGGCTGCTACGACGACACGCTCGACTACGCACAGCCGGATCGCTGGAAAGGCGGATTCGGCGGACTCCGCGGCCGGGTTCCGCTTTTCCGGCTCGGGATTCCCCGCGAGAGTGGGAAATCTCCCTATAACAAAAATGTAACCGCCGCAGTGACCTATCAGTCACTCGTGGATGGATCGGCGAAGGAGTTTCCCGCTTACTATTGGAACACCCTTGCCCTCGAAGCCTTTCGCTGCCTCATCGACGAGGACCGCGCCGGTGCCAAAGCCGCCGGTTCCGCCGTGGTCACGATGATGAAAATCGACCAGGCGAAACGCGCCGCCGATCCGAAACAACAGGGCAAGACCCCGTCACAACCCGTCGGCGCGTTCCAGCTCGCCTTCACCTATGATTTCCTTTTCAACGACCTCACGCCCGACCAGCGCAAGCTCATCCATGCCGAGCTCGCGGAGACTACCTGGTCCCACGACAACTACGGCACCTTCAACACCGCCGAAAGTTCCCGCAGCAACTGGGCCACCTTTTCCTACTGGCTCATCCAGGTGCTCGCCATCGAGGGTGAGCCCGGCTTCAACGAGCTCAAGGTGCGCGGCATGTATCGCGGCTGGCGGAATTTGCTCACGTACGGCTGGTTCGAGTCGGGAGCCACCTTCGAGGGCGAGGCCAAGAACCAGCTCGGCATGGACGGCGTCATCGCCTTCGCGACGCGCCGCTCCGCCTATGGATTCGAGGATCTTTGCGGCCATCCCTATCTGCGCGCCTACTCCACCAAATTTCTGCCTCACAGCGTGAACCCGATGCTATCGGGCTTTCACAAATACGACCTGCTAGGTGGCAGCCGTGCCACCAGTGCCGGAGCCGCCCCGGCCGATACGGTGGGCCTGAAATTCATGTTTCCCGATGACAAGGCGATCGACTGGATCTATCGAAAATCCGTCGGCGAGGATTACGCAAACGTGCCCGACCGTCCGGACGGTTATTTCAACGCGCTGTTGTTTTTCGCGATCTTCGCCAGCGATTTCGACGCCTCCAACAACGATCCCGCCAAGCTCGCTCTGGGCGACACCTTCTTCTGCGGCGAGCGCGCGCTGATGATGACGCGCAGCTCGTGGGACAAGGAGGCCATGATGCTCAACATGCACACCCGCCAGGCGAATGGCGGCCATCCATTTTCGGATCGAAACGCCATCATGGTCGCTGGTGCCGGCCGCATCTGGTCGCCTAACGGGTATGCCACCTTTCGCACTGCGGAGAACAGCGTCGTCGGCATCGATGGAAAAAATCAGAACGAAACCGTACCTGCCCGTTGTGTGGATTTCACCCAAACTCCGGAAGCCACCTTCATGGTGGGCGATGCGAAATACACCTGGGACTGGGATTGGAAGCGTCTCGAAAAAAGCGGTGGCTACTACACCGTCGCCGATGTGGAGGCGGGCAAGGTCGCCATCCCGGCAGGTTGGGAACCGGTGATGCACAGCGTGAATGATTTCGCGTTCAAAAAACTCCCGCACGCCTATCTCGACTGGCCGCACTTCCGCTACGGGCACTGGCTGCAGCCCAAGGGTGCGCTCTCGCCCTACGTGCGCAAACCGCTCTTCCCGGTGGAAAAATCCATCCGCACTGCCGGCCTCGTGCGTGGTGCGCAGCCCTATGCCGTCGTCATCGATGACATCGCGGTGGACGCCTCGGTCCATCGCTACGATTGGACGCTCGCCCTTGAACATGACATCCAGATCGCCGGTGTCGAAAAACAAGCCGATGGTTCGCTTGATGTCCTGCTAACCGGATTCGATCCGGATCAAACCCAAGCGCGTGCCAAGGATCCTCTCCTTTCGTCCATCGCAGCAGGCACAACGATCGCCACCGGCCAGCCGATGTTGCTCGTGAAGGTCCTGAACGCCCTTTCCGGGGCTGACTTGCTGCCCGTGATCGTAGAACTCCCCAATGGTGCGGATGCCAAAAAATACGGGAGCAGCCGCCGCCTCGTGATTTCCTCCGAGTCAGTCAGTCCAGATTTCAAAGTGCTCCTCATCCCTTACCGACAGGGGGCATCCGTTCCCCGCATCGACTGGGACAGGGAAAAGTCCACCGCGACGGTTCGTTCTGCTGGAACGACGGACGTGCTCGTGTTTTCCCGTGCAGGGACTGGCAAAACGAATCTAATCATCCAAAGGCAGTCCGGGTCGTCACCCGCAAAGGAAATCCTCCGCATGGACCGCCCGATCCCACCGCTTGCCGATGCACTCGCAGAAAAACGAGCCAAGGAAATCGCCGATACCAAGACATGGGTGAAAAACGAGCTGGCAGGATTCAGTTTGAAGTCCCTCGAAGGCCTCGCTGCTATTTGGAGTTTTGATGATTTCCAAGACGAGAAAACCTCCGGCACCGAAAGTCTCTCCTGCCCGGGTGCGAGCCTCGTCCCGGGCAGGGTCGGCATGGCTTTGAAATTCTCCGGCACCAAGGAAGGCATCGCGCTGCCGGTCGATCTCAGAACCTTCGCAGCAACCGGGTTCACCGTCGCCTTCTGGGCGAAAGACCCGGAGAAGAAAGGCGGCTACTTTTTCAACAACAACGGCAACCGCGGTCTCAGCCTCGGCCTCGAAAATCTGGCACTGCGGGTCGATACCGATTCCAAACACCGCTGGTATAAATCAGCGCCACTTGCGGACGAATGGCAACACGTCGCCTGGACCTACGACGGCAAGGCCATGCGGCTCTACCTCGGCGGTAAGGAAATTGCGACCAGCGAGGTTTCCGCGCCACTCCAGCTCGGAAAAAACACGGTCATCGCTCCCAATTTCAGCGGTCTGCTGGACGAACTCGCCCTCTTCCAGCGTCCGCTTTCACCGGATGAAATCGCCCGAATCTATGCGGTGCAGACCTACGGCCCCGGAACCCGCGAGCCTTGAGTTCTGGGTTTCCGGATTGTCGGCTTCATTTCCGCGTCGGTCGCCCTTGCGACGTAAAACGATCCGCCTGCGACGCAATATCACCCCTGTTGCGACCTTGACGCACCCCGTTCAATGGTGTCGTTAAATGGAAAGCCGCTTCTTTGGCACTCTCGAAAAATCCTACCCCTAATCCCCATGAAACCCCGTTTCACATCCGTCAAATCCATCGTTCTCAAGGCCGCCCCCGTCCTCATCGTCGTCGCCCTGACCTCAACGGTTTCGCAGGCCGCCAACAAATACTGGGACCTCAACGGCACGGATGCCGGCCTTGGCGCGGGCGTCGCCCCTTGGGATCTATCCGCCACGAACTGGAACACGGCGACAGCAGGCACCGCTGCCACCGTTGCCTTCATCAACGGCGATGACGCGTTCTTCCAAACCGCAGGAACCAACACGGTGACCCTCGATGCCAACCTCACTGCGAATTCCATCACTCAAACCACGAACGCCACCGCCACCACCATCAGCTCGGGAACAGGCACCCAGATCACGATCACTTCCGGCCGAATCGATAGCACCGGCAATCAGCCATTTGTCATCAATCCCAATGTTGTTCTCAGTGCCGCCGGCACGATTACGTCCTCACTGTCCACCAATGCGATCACTTTGAATGGCGTGGTGAGCGGCGTGGGATTCACCAAAGCGGGAATAGGCACTCTCAATCTCAACGGAGCCAACACCTACAACGGAACCACCAACGTCATCGCGGGCACAACCAGCGTTGCGGGTGCCACGGGGACCATCAATTCTACTTCTACAATCACCCTCGGTGGAACGGGAAATGCGGCAACCCTCTCGCT
The DNA here is from genome assembly GCA_031425955.1 of Akkermansiaceae bacterium. Taxonomy (GTDB): domain Bacteria; phylum Verrucomicrobiota; class Verrucomicrobiia; order Verrucomicrobiales; family Akkermansiaceae; genus Luteolibacter. The sequence continues at coordinate 89,285 of JANPKJ010000093.1, forward strand.
GGACAATACGGCGGGCATCGCGAACCGCGTCAATGACACGGCACCCGTTTCACTTTCGATGGGCGGTGCCTTGAGCTTCGTAGGCAATGCGAGTGCCAATACCACCGAAACGATCGGTGTCCTCACACTCGGCTCTGGCGGTTCGTCCATTACCATTTCCGGAACGGCGGGAGGCCTGCTGCAGACATTGTCGGTCGCAAGTATCACGCGCACCAACCTAGGAACCGGCCTTGTCCGCGGCACCAGTCTCGGTCAGGCGGCGACGAATGCCACGCTGCTCACCCTATTGGATACTTCCGGGCTGAATTTTGTCGGCACCACCACTGCCAACGGCACCGCGCCGGGCACCGCCGACAACGTGAAAATCGTGCCTTGGCTCATCGGTGACGCCAGCGCCACCGGGCCAGGCACCAACTTCGTGACCTACGACACCATCGGCGGCTTGCGACCGCTGGCTACGGGCGAATACGCGACTCTCGCCGCAGGTTATGTGGGAACCGGCGAAAACGTGAGGGCATTCAATGGCGCGATCACCGCTCCGAGCCCCAGCCTGAACTCACTGCTCTTCAACGCTACCAACGCGCTCGACGGCAGCGGAACTCTCAGCGTCGCCAGCGGCGCGGTGGGACTCATTAACAGCAACACCGCCTCGATAGGCAGCGGTTTCTCCAGCCTCAGCCTGGGCAATAACGAGGGGGTGATTTATGTCACCAGCAGCGGTTCACTTACCATCAACACACCGGTCAACGTGACCGGTAGCGGTGGACTCGTTAAAGCCGGTGGCGGGAGTGGCTCACTCGTTCTGGCCGCAGCGAACCTTTACACTGGCCCTACGACGGTCAATCAGGGCATCCTGGCAATCGGCAGCGGGGGCAGCACCCAGGCATCCTCTGCCGTCACGGTGATTTCCGGCGGCACCTTGAACGTAAACTCCGGAGGCACGGTCAATGGCAGCGTCACCGCCCAAGTCTCCACCGCGCAGACCACTGCCAATGTGGTCAACAACGGCTCCATCGTCGGCGCACTCACCACCAGCGCCGGCACCGGTCCGGCCAGTCCGAATGCAAACGCCACTGCCATCGTCTCCACCGGGCACGCCCAGTTGAATGCGGGTTCCACCACGGGAAGCATCACCAACAACGGCCAGTTGACGTTTTCCGGCGCGGCTCCGATCACGCCAATCGGCACCATCAGCGGTTCCGGCGGCTTGGGCGGATTCAACGATGCGAACACCGGCACCAAGACGCTCAACCTCGCCGCAGGCAGCGCATTCTCCTACTTCCGCAATACCAACGCGACAGGCACCGCTACCTCGGTCTTGCAAGTCGCGGGTGGTGGCACCACCTCCTTCCAATGGTTTGGATACAACAACACGGTCCTGGGAACTGCTGACGTAACCTTCAACGGCGGCACCTTCAATATTGGCAGGATCGGCCAAAATAACTCCGGAGCCACCACCATCGGGAACTACACAGTTACCAATGGCTCGGCTGTCAACATCGCAACTGCGAGTCACGATCACGGCACCTGGAACATCATCAACGGCACCATGGCATTCACGGGTAATGTTTCGCAGCTCAACGGGGCCAGCGCAGCCGCGTCGGCTTTGCAGTTCACGGTGAATAACAGTGGCGGTGGTTCCGGTAGCACCCTGTCTGGGACGGCCTCTCTAACGCTTGGCCACGGCGGCGGCACGGGATCGGTTCAGAATAATTTCCTGACCATCGGCAATGGCGGCACCGCTTCATTCCCTGTCGGCCTGCTTACCGTCGGGTCGACTCAGGCGGCCACCTCGGAAACCAATACTGTCAACCTGAATGGTGGCAAGCTTCTGGTCGGTAGTGCCACGGGGATTGTGGCTTCAGCCGGAGCCGGCCAGGTCAAAACCTTCAACTGGACCGGTGGCCGGCTTGCGGCATTTCAGGTCACCCCGAGCGCCAATTTCACCAATCCGGCTGGTGGTGGCATCACGACCACCGGCCTCGTTAACAGCGGGGGTGTCCTCGCTCCAGGTGACGTCGGCACCCCGGGCCGCACCAATATCACTGGCGACTACACCCAGCAGGCTGGGGGTACCCTCGCCATCGACATTGCCGGTACTAATCAGACCGGAGCGTTCCAGAATGTTGTGACTCCTTCTTATGATAACGTGCTGCTGAACGGCGCCACCACCGCGAATCTCTCGCTCAACGGCAACCTTCAGGTCTCATTGGTCGGGTTCACTCCGACTAACGGGAATACCTTCACCATCATGCGTTCCGCCCCGACCGCGCTGGCCGTTAGCGGGGCGTTTTCCAACGTCGCTTTCGGCGCCCGCATCACCACTCAGGGCGGCGAGGGTTCCTTCCTCGTCAGCAATACAGTGGCCGGGGTGACGCTCAGCGACTATCAGTCCAACGCTACCAATGACTACGCCTCGTGGATCTCCGGCTTCAGCGTCGGCGGTCAAACGGCTGCGAACGACGACTTCGATAACGACAACCTCGACAACGTCGTGGAAAATGTGCTCGGTGCAAATCCTTCGGTTTACAGCAACGGACTCACCCAGGTCTCCGCCACCGCGAGCTCGTTCAAGTTCCGCCACGACCAGAGCAACACCATTGCCACCGATGTCACCAAGTCCTATCAGTGGTCCACCGACCTCGTCAACTGGGCTGCCAGCGGTGCAAGCATTGGCGGAACCACGGCAACGATCGGAACAACCACCATCACGGACGTGGCCGCACCATCCAATGACGTGATCGAAGTGACCGTCACCGTCACCGCCGGTCCCGCCACCAAGGTCTTCGGTCGTCTCGTCGCCACCAAGGTCCCCTGACGCGAGGTTCAAAGGTTCTGAAGTGAATGGGTTTGCTCCAGAACCAATCGCAGGGGTCGCCGGCCGGAGGGTCGGCGGCTCTTGTCTTTTGCGCGATCAAACAGGTTTGTATCTCATTCGATGGGCGAATCCACCCTCCAGCGTCGCTGCAAGGCTGCGGTTGAGTTGAAGAGAAACGCTCGAACTGGCATCCATTCGCAGGCACTGAGATGGTCGAATGCCAGACCCAGGTGGCCATTCTCCGATCAATCCGATTTCCCGAAACGACTTGGCATGAAACAAACCGGCAGACAGAAGTTAGAATCTCCCGTCATCGGTATTCCTTCGGTGTTGGTCCGTCACGGCGTCTGGGGCCGCCTGCTGCGCACGATTCTCATCATGCAGTTCGTTCCGCTGGCTGCCCAAGGTGCCGATTTCTACTTCGATGTGAATGGAGCCACCTCCGGTAGTGGCGTTGCTAACGGAAGCTCTTACCCTTGGTCCGGTGCCTTCTGGTCCACCGCCACAGACGGCACCGCCGCGACCGGCACACTTCCAACTCGCAACACGTCCTACTTCTCCGCCGGCGTGGATGGTGCGGGCGGCTTCACCGTCACCGGGGCGACCAGTGAGACTGGCAGCGTCGTCGTTCAAGAGGGAAACGTCACCCTCCAGAGCCTCACTCGCATTTTCAACAACGGTTCGGTCCTGCGCACGCTCGCCGGCACCAGCCTTACCATCCAAAACTCGCCGGATTTCTATAACAACGGGGTCACCTTTGACACCGCCGCCGACACGACGATTACGATTGCCGGGACCAGTAGCGGCAGTCGCAAAGCCCTCATCACAAAAACCGGTCCGGGGCGGGTGATCTTCCAAGGCGTTAACTCCGGCGGCTCCGGTGGCACGCTCACCATCCACAACGGCGAATACCGCATCCAGAACAGCGCGTCCGTCGCCGACGGCGCTTCAGTGGTCAACTCCGGCGGCACACTCTCGCTCGCCAACAATATCGCGCCCACCCGCGGCCTCACGCTCAGTGGTGCCGGCTACAACTCTGCTGGCGCGCTCCGCAGCGTTTCCGGCAGCAACTCCTGGAACGGTCTGCTCACCTTGGGTTCCGCCACCCGCATCCACGCCGACTCCGGCGCTTCTATCAGCCTGAATCCCGCCGCTGGAAATTCGGTCACCGGCGCTTTTCCGCTTACCCTCGGAGGCGCGGGCACGATCACCGTGTCCAAGCCCATTTCCGCCGTTACATCGCTGACCAAAGATGGCGCGGGCGTCGCTATTCTGGCTGCGGTCAATCCCTTCACCGGACCGACCACCGTATCCGCTGGAACCCTGCGTTTCACCGAAGCCGCCGGCGTGTTAGGGGCTGTCGGCGGATCGCTTTCCGTGAATGCCACCGTCGAGGTGGTCAACGCCGCCACTCAAACATGGTCCACCCCGCTTTCCGGCGGCACTGCGGGCCGTTTGGTGAAGCAGGGTGGGGGACGCCTTACGCTCTCCGGCAGCCATTTGTTCGCAGGCACGGTGGCGATCCAGTCCGGCACTCTGGCACTTGCCACCGGCGCATCCGTTTCGTCCGTTGCCCGTTGCGATGTCTCCGCCAATTCCACCTTCGATGTCTCCGCCGTCCCAAGCTTCGCGCTCGTCTCCGGCCAAACGCTTTCCGGCGTCGGAAATGTCACTGGACCCCTTGCCACGCAGGCGGGCTCCATTCTTGATCTTACTCCGGGGTCACCGCTCACCGTCACGGGTGCTCTGACGATCGCTCCGGGCACCGAAATGCGAGCGCCCGCCGCCCTCGTCAATGGCACGTATCCGCTCATCCGCACCACCGGCGGCACCCTCACCATCATGCCCTCCGCCCTTTCCTTGGTCGGCTTCGTTTCCCCGACGCAGGTCGCCTCGCTTGATCTCAACGGCGCGGCCACCGAGCTTTCCCTTGTTGTTGCGACCAACCCCTATTCCAGCCGCGCGTTAACTTGGATGGGCGATGGTTCGGAAAATTTCTGGGACAACGCGACATCCAGCACTTGGCGGACTAACGGCACGCCCGTGGTCTTTACGACCTCCGACACGCTGACCTTCGACCAAGCCGGATCTGCCAACCCGACGGTCAACCTCACTGGGACCCTTGTGCCGGGCTCCGTGACCGTCACTTCTAACATAGACTACGCGTTGACCGGCGCAGGCAGCATCGCCGGACCCACAGCGCTGACCAAATCTGGCACGGGCAACCTCATCCTCACCGGTGGCACTCTCGAAGTCCGCACCACCGGCGCAATCGGCTCCGGTCCTCTCACCAGCACCGCGACGCTGGCACTCGCTCCTCCGACGTTTCTCACCTTCGGAAATACTGTGTCCGGTTCTGGAGCGCTGGTCGTCTCCGGGGGAAATGCGACCGTCTCAGGCAACAACACCGCCTTCACCGGCCCGGCCACGGTTTCCTCCGGCTCTCTGACACTCGGCCATGTCTCCGCGCTTGGCACCGCCGATGGCACGACCACGGTTTCCTATGGTGCGACGCTCGACCTGGCAGGTCTCGCCGTGGGTGCGGAACCCGTCGTGCTCGCGGGTGGTGCTCTTGCTAACACTTCCGCAACGTTTGCATCGCTCGCCGGCTCCATCACGGTTTCCTCGGCGTCGACCTTGGCCACGGCCAGCGAACTCACACTCATCGGTGCGCTCGGCGGCAATGCCGCGCTTGAGATTTCTAGCGGTGTGCTGCGCATCAACGGAAATTCCGCGACTAACACCGGATTGGTCACGGTCGCAAGTGGTGCCACCCTCGCCGGTTCCGGTTCGCTCGGCGGCGGGCTAACAGTCGCAGGCGCGCTCGCGCCATCCACCGGCATCGCGGGTGTGGCCACCCTAACCGTGGAGAGCGACGCCACACTTCAGTCCAGCTCAACGACCCGCCTGCGCATCCAGAAGGCCAGCGGCGTGGCATCCTCCGACCGCCTTGTCGCCGGTGGCACGCTCACCTTGGGCGGCACCTTTTCCGTGACGATTTCCGGCCAGGCGCTTGCCGCCGGTGATACGTTTACGCTCTTCTCCGCGGACTCCTTCGCCGGAAATTTTTCGGCGATACAGCTGCCTTACCTCTTCGGCGATCTCCAATGGGACCGCTCCACCGTGGCGACCAACGGTGTCGTGCGGGTCATCGCTTTGCCCGCGGTCTCCACCCAGGCCCAGCGCCGCGAGTGGCTGCTCACCCGCCTTGCCGACGATCCGGGCGGTGTGGACGGTTTCACGGCCGCCGGTGGATTTTTTGCGCGCGGCGATATCGACGCAGGCCGCAGCTACGCGCTCAGCCGCTCCCGCAGCCTGCTTTCCAACCATCGGAGTGGCGCGGTGCAGGTCGATCTTTTCTATATCTGGCCAGCCATGGATCTCGCCATCCGCTATGGCCAGTTCCTCGACGCCGAAACCCACGCCAACATCCGCGAAGTCGTTCTCACCTTCAACCAATACAAGGACACCACGACCTCTAACTTGAAGACCTTGTCCTGGGTCACCCGCCACCTCGGCGGCCAGCTTTATGGTGAGGCCGCCTTCGATGCGGCGGTGGATGGCAATGGCGTACCCATCCCTAACGACTGGCGCGCCTCCGATCCAAACGCCCGCTCCACCCTCCTCGGCCACCTCGATACCGTTGTCTCCTCCGGTTTCGGCGAAATCGCCTCGCGCCCCTATTTTTGGAAAAACCTCCTGCCCCTCCTGAGCCTCGGCCAGCTCGCCCAAGACCCCGTCGTACGCCAACGCTCCGCCATTGCCTACGAGGCCGGTCTGGCTCAAAATGCCGGTTACTGGCTGCGCGGCCACCTCGCCATGCCCACTTCGCGCAGCTACCCCGACATGCTTGAACAACACCCGTCAAGCGGCGCTTCGATGGGGATGTTCTGGTATCACTTCGGCGGTGAATTGCCCGCCCTCGACAGCGAATCCGCCCTCATGACCGCCGTCATGAAGCCTTCGGTCTCGCCCTTGCTCGAACTCGCCGCCTCCGACCGCGACACGCCCTTTTTCTCCCGCAGCCGCAGCGGTGGAAATTTCCTCCAGTCCTACATCGAAAGAGACTACGCCCTGTTCGCCGACGGCCCGGTCGGTCCGAATAGCGGACAAGTTTATGCCAACGGCGTCGTCTGGACCGATTCCGACCGCTCCCGCTACAGTCACCTCTGGGTCGCCAAGCCCATCCACGACGATCCTTCCTCGATCAATATTTCCAACACCCACGGCAAGGAGTCGCGCCAGTTCAGCGAAACCATCGCCCGCGACGCCTTGCTCTACAGCTTCGACATCGCTCCCCCCGCCGACCTCACCATCACGCCCACTCCCTACGGCATGGGCTACGTGCCCGGCGGCTACCGCGCCGTGGTCAACGATGCCGCCGCTACCGGCCAGATTTTCCTCCACTACGGCAGCGTGCTCATCGCCATCCGCTCCGAGCTGCCCTTCGGCTGGAATCCAGCCTCCGGCATCACTTATCCCTCCGGCACCGTGCGCGCCGGCGACTCCGAGTTCCTCATTGATGGCGACACCGCCACCACCCGCCCGCCCGCTACTTTCACCACCCCGCTCACCACCAATTTTCGTTTCGCCGTCGCGATCGAGACTGCCCGCCCCGCCGATTTCCCCGGTGCCACGCCCGCCGACCAGCTCGCCGCTTTCCGCACCTCCATCCTCGCCATCCCAAAACCTTCCCGCCCCGCCGACGCTCCCACCACCGCCGTTTACACCACCCGCCGTGGAGACCAGCTCCGCCTGACCAAAACCCAGGACGCCTCCACCTATCCCGTCACCGTCAATGGCGCGCCCGTCGAGTATGCCCTCTTCCCGCGCATCGAGAACCCCTGGATCTATCAGCCCGCCGGTTCCAACACCCTTGTTTTGCGTTCCGCTGATCGCCGCGAGACCCTCGACTTCTCCAATTGGTCGCGCACCATCGCCACCGGTTCCATCGATGTTACCCCGCCGGTCTTGGCGAACGTCCCCGCCAATTTCACCATCTCCCCCGCGCACCCGCAGCCGACCGTCACCTACTCCGCCATCGCCAGCGACGATGTCGAGGGCCCCGTGCCCGTGGTTTTCACTCCGCCCAGCGGTTCGGCCTTCACGCCGGGCACCACCCGCATCGTCACCGCCACCGCCACCGATTCCAGCCTCAACTACAGCCGCGCCACCTTCACCGTCACCGTTCTGCCTTACCCCACGCCGCCCGCGCCCGCCGCGCCGTGGAGCGTGCGAAACATCGGTGCCCAGCCGCTCGTTCCGGGCTCCGCCCAACACGACGTCGCCAACCGCGTATTCATCGTCTCCGGCACCGGCGGCACCAGCGGTGGCGGCGCCAACGGAGACATCTGGAGCGGCACCAGCGAGGGTTTCACCTACGTCTCCCGCCCCTGGACCGGCGACGGCGTTTTCACCGCCCGCGTTTGGAGTCTCAACGCCAGCGACAGCGGAGCCAAGGCAGGCATCATGGTCCGCGAGAGCAACACCACCGGCGCCAGGAACGCCATCACTTACATGAGCGCCAGTGGATCCGCTTTCTTCCAGACAAAATCCTCCACTAACGGAAACGTCGCCAACTCCACCACCTCGGGCCGCGGAATCCCTGAGTGGGTCCGCTTGGTCCGCAGCGGCAATACCTTCACCGGCTTTTATTCCCACGATGGCATCCTATGGACTCAACAAGGAGCCGCCACCAGCATCTCCATGTCCGGCCTGGATCTAACTGCCGGGCTCGCCGCCGCCCCGCGCACGGGCGGTCAGACGGCGGCAGTCATTTTTGACAACGTGACCTTTCACACCCCGCTCGACGCCTGGCGGTTTGCTGCGTTCGGCACCGACCTCAACACCGGCACCGCCGCCGACACCGCCGACTTCGATTTCGACGGCGTGGCCAACCTCATGGAATACGCCCTCGGCACCACGCCCACCAATGCCGCCTCGGCCACCGCCCCGATAGCGGTAATTTTAAATCAAAGATTACAACTCACCTTCCTCCGCGCCCGCCCGGATGTGACCTACATCGTCGAGGCCTCCTCTAATCTCTCGCCGGGATCATGGACCACGCTCGCCACCAATCCCGGCAGCGTCGGCCAGAGCGTCACTGTCATCGACACGGTGGAAATCCCCACCGCCTACCCGCCGCACCGTTTCTTGCGCCTGCGAGTTACCAGCCTATAATCCTTGGCCTTTCGGCGCCCCCAGATTCTTGTCCTTCGACAATCCGTATTTATCATTACTACTCTTGCGTCGCCGACCTCGCGGCGGCATCGAATACCTGGCACTGCGGGTTAACCGATTCCAAACTCCGCTGGTGTGTTTCCCGACTTCGCAAGGACGAATGGCAATACGGCACCAGTTGGGCTTGCGACGTAAAACGATCCGCCCACGACGTAATATCACCCCTGTTGTGGACCGGGAAAGCGCTCTTTGATAAGTATGTTGACTGGAACCACTTCCCAGCCGTCTTCGGAAAATCCTATCCCAAATCCCCATGAAACCCTGTATCAACCGATTCTTCGCCATCTCCAAAATCGCTGCGGGCGTCCTCTCCCTCAGTCAAGCCCAGGCCGCCACCAACCCCTGGGTTGGCGCTACCGACAACTCGTTTCTCAACGGCGCGAACTGGACCACTGACCCGAATCTTCCTGACTTCGGCGTGGACATCATGCGTTTCGATGGCCCCGGAACCCAAGGTAATACAACCATCACCGGCGTGAATCTCACGATGACGAACACCGGCACTGCGGCTGGTACTAGCCTGGCTCAGATTCTCTTTCCCGGCAGCAGCCCGGCGATGACTCTTTCTGGTGGCACGATCACGCTGGGGACCGCGCTCACAAGCACCTACAACAATGCCATTGTTCTGAGTTCGGGTTCCACCGTCACGCAAACGATTGGCAGTAATATCCTCGTGGGAGATGGCGCGGCTTACACGGCTTCCCTGGTTAACGCCGGGACTTCCAGCACCGGCGGTTTGCTCAAGGTGGCAGGCAATATCACCGGTGGCACCGGCGCGGGGACTCCGGGAGTCGTCAACTTCTCCTTCGGTAATACCGGCACCCACAATGGCGATTACGAGGTTTCTGGAATCATGAGTGCAGGCGGCGCTACATCCATGAACGTCATCAAGCGCGGTAACGGCATTCTCACCCTCAGTGGCTCGAATACCCTCGGCAACGGAGCCTCCTCAGGCCTGGCCCAGAACGAAGCGGGTAGCAAAATCCGCATCACCGGGGGCACGACCGCTCTCAATAATGGCACGGACTCACACTGGGGTGGCAACAACATCAATGTCGCCGCCAGCGCCGCACCCGTCGTGCAGCTCAGCGCCGGGACTCTGAATGCGCAAAGCGCCCGTAACCTGCGCAACAGCCTGCTCATCGACGGTGGCATCTTGAACGTCGGTGCGGCAGGTGGAGTGAGTCGCCTCAGCTTCGACCAAACAGGGGGAGTGAATTCTCCAAAGACTTTTTCGATGACCTCCGGCCAGCTGAACTTTCTCGCGGACAGCAGCGGTGGCACAAACCAAGGGGTCCGTTTCGGTAACGACAACGCTGCCAGTAATAATGGCCTAAGTTACGCCTTTACCGGAACCCAGTCGGGGGGCTCCTTTGTGGTCTATGGCCGCGGTGGCTCAACTCAGACTTTCAGCCTCGGCACCGCATTACCCGCCGCTTACGTGAACACCTACACGCTCTCTGGCGGCACTCTCGACATCCGCGGTAGCGTAACTTCCAGTGCGCCGGACAATAACGCTTACCTTTTACTCGGCTCCGATGCTCCCGTAGTTCCCAACCCCAGTCTCGGCTCCACCACCTTCACGCTCTCAGGCACGGGCAAGCTGGTGATCCGCTCCAATGGCACCCAAGGCATCGCCGGTTCTCAAACGGGTGCTACCCAGGTTCTCGACCTCCAGGGTGGCACATTGGTTGCCGGGCGTATCGACGCCACCAATCTCCGCGGCTCCGCTGGCGGAACCAATGGCAACATCGTCAACAACGGCAGCACGATCTCACCGGGCGACGCAGGATTTGCCGGTAGATCGCTCATCGTCAACGGCGGTCTAACCATCAATAGCGGCAAACTTGCCATCGACATCGGAGGAACCGCCGCGAACACCACCACTTGGCAGGATCCGGCGGCATCCGGTAAACATGATCGACTCACTGTCGGTGGGAACATCGTTCTAGGCGGCTCTCTCGAAGTCGCATTGATCGATGGCTTCTCTCCCGCGAACAGCGACAACTTCTCGGTGGTTGTTGCCTCCACAGGCTTCTCTGTCAGCGGCACCTTCACGAATCTTGCTGGCGGCCGCGTCACGCTCGCCGGTGGTGCCTCCTTTGCCGTGACCATCAACGCCACGTCGGTCGTCCTCAGTGACTATCAATCCGGGTCGGGCAATACCTACGCCTCATGGATCTCCGGCTTCAGCGTCGGTGGCCAGATCGGTGCGAACGACGACTTCGACAACGATGACCTCGACAACGTAGTGGAAAACGTGCTCGGCTCGAATCCTTCGGTTTACAGCAACGGACTGACCCAGATCTCCGCGACTAGCAGCTCGTTCAAGTTCCGGCATGAGCAAAGCAACAGCGTTGCCACCGACGTGACGAAGACCTATCAGTGGTCCACCGACCTCGTCAACTGGGCTACCAGCGGCGCAAGTCTCGGCGGAACTACGGCCACCATCGGGACAACCACCATCACGGATGTCCTTGCTCCGGGGAACGACGTGATCGAAGTCACAGTGACCGTCACCGCCGGCACGCCTGCCAAGGTCTTTGGTCGTCTCGTCGCCACCAAGACTCCTTGAGTTCACGCTTGAATCCATTCCCATCCGGGACTGCCCGGGTGGGACTTCATTTGTCAGCAGCCAATTGATTCATGAAAAGCCCATCCTGCCACGCGTATTTTGCCGCAATCATAGGGTGCGTGGTTGTTCACACAGCCAGCGCTGCCGACCGCTACTTCGATGCCTCTTCCGCCAGCGGTCTTACAGCCGGTAACGCAGCGTGGGATCTTGGCACCACCGCCGTCTGGGCGGAAAGCCCGACACCCGGCACCGCCACGCCTAACAACTGGGTGGACGGCGATAGCGCGATTTTCCAAACCGGCGGCACCAGCACGGTCACCCTCAGCGGCCCCGTCACCGCCGCTTCCATCACCCACGCCAGCGGCACCACCATCCTTGCGGGAACCGGCGTGCTAGCGCTAACAAACGGCGTCACTTTGAGCGGTGGCACTCTCACCATCGGATCGGGCATCAGCGGGCGACTTCCTGACGGTTCCGGCATCACGATGTCAGCAAACACTTCGCTCAACTTCGGTCGCGCCGACACCACCACCTGGTCCGGTCGGATCAACGGCGTGGCCGCCGCCGATGGCATGGTTTCCAAAACCGGCACCGGTGATCTCACGCTCACGCTGCAAGGAAACAACTCGTTTGGCACAATCCGCACCACCAGCACCGCAGGCCTGCTCACGCTCACCACTGCGGCTGCCACGGATCAAATCAACGCCATGCTCCGCAGCGTGTCCGGAAGCACCATGGCCATCACCTCCGGCATCTGGAACGCCCCTAACCTCGGAGTCAACGCAAGCGGCAACCAAATGCGCGGGATCCTTCGCATTTCTGATTCCACCCTGACTGTCGCCAACGGCAGATATGCCACCGGAAATCTATCTGTTCAGTCAAACGCTGTGGTGCGGGTCGCCGGCGACCGACTCGGATTCAACAACGAGCAAACCATTCCGTCCGCTTCCATCACCCTTCAGGACGGAGGCGAACTTGACGTCCATAGCACGCAATACGGCACATTCATCGGCGGCGGAAGCGGCACCGGCCTCACCACCATTTTCTATCAACAAGGTGGCATTGCCCGTTTCGGCGTGACCAACGGAACCAACACCGCGATCCGCAATCTGGCCATCAGTGCGACGGCCGCCAATTCGAAAAGCGCCTACGATCTATCAGGCGGCACGCTCCTCGTGGCGGGCACCCTCTCCGGAAGCGTCCCCAACGCCACCGGCGGCGTCAACAACTTCAACTTCCGCGGCGGCATACTCGCCGCCAACGCCATCACCACGGCCAATCTCGGCTATTCGACCGATTCCGCCAATCCGGTTTTCGATTCAGCCTCCGTCGGCACCCTGGTCAATCGGGGCGGCACGCTCGCACCAGGCGGCGTCGGCACCGCCGGCAGGACGGTCATCACTGGAAACTATCAGATTAACTCCGGCGCCCTCGCCATCGATCTTGCCGGATCGGCCGCCGCCACCGCCTTCCAAGGCACATCCTCACAATTCGACACCGGATCCGTCACGGGAACCGCCACGCTCGGCGGTGATCTCACGGTGCATCTGCGCCAGGGATTTGTCCCCGCCCAGACGGATGTTTTCACCGTGCTCACCGCAGGCTCGTTAGGCGGGGCCTTTTCCAATGTCGCTTCCGGTGGCCGCCTCACCTGCTCGCCGGCCCATGGCTCGTTTCTCGTGACCGTCTCAGGCACCAGCGTCGTCCTTTCCGACTATCAGCCAGACCCCGATGCGGGTCCGGAAATCGCCCACGCCCCGCAATCCACCGGCACGCTTGCCGGCCAGGAGGTCTATCTCTCGGTCGTCGCCACCGGTGAGGGATCGCTCAGCTACCAATGGCGCAAGGACGGTGTCGCCATCGCCGGAGCCACCAGCGCGAGTTACATCGTGGGCGGTGCCACCGCCACCGACGCTGGCTCCTACGACGTGGTCGTCACCGACGCCACCGGCAGCAAGACCACCCCGGGCGCGAGTCTAACCGTCGCCACCGCCGGCTCCATCGACCCGCTGGTGGCTGCCTCGGCCTATGGCGACAAGTCGGTGTGGTCCTATCATGACAGCGTGCCGGTCCCGTGGTCGCTGTTCAAAGCCCGCGACTACGGCTCCTCTCAAATCGCGTTCGACGGCCAGGGAGTCACGCCGCTTGGCCGGGTGCCCGCACCCGGTGTGCATCCGCGCATCTTCTTTTCGAGCGAGGATCTGCCGGCGATCCGCCAAAGAATCCAGACCACCACCGGCGGCCAGGAGGCATGGAAAAACCTCCTGAGCTACTGCCACTACATGAAGCGCAGTTATGACAAGAACCAGGATTATGCCAAGCCGTGGTGGTATGTGAATTACTTCAGCTACACTGGCCGCAACCCGCACCTTTACCGCGTGAATGGCGTCAGCACCGAGAACTACTACGACATTCTTGCCAGCGGCGGCACGCCCGTTTCCTTCGCCAGCGAGCCCAGCTTCTTCTTCAAGGCCGCCTCCATGGAAGCGCTGCGCTGTCTCATCGAGGAAGATGCGGTTGGTGGGGAAAAACTCGCCCGCGCGGTGGTGCGGAGCATCCAGATCGAACAAGCGCGCCGCGCCGTTGCCGATACACCCTCGAATCCGCCGAAACCTTCCACCCCGCGCGCCAACTGCAGCAGCCTCGGCCTGGTCTATGACTTCGCCTATAACTTCATGACGCCCGCCCAGCAGGACTTCGTTCGCCAAGAGTTGGTGCTTCTATCCGCATGGGCGGACAACTACGGCACCTTCAACAATGCCGAGGCCAGCCGCAGCAACTGGGCCACCTTTTCTTACTGGGTCTTCGACCTCATGGCCATTGAGGGTGAGCCCGGTTTCAACGACCTGAAATTCCTCGGACTCTATCGCGGCTGGCGGAACTATTTCACCTACTCGTTCTTCGACAGCGGCGCCGCCTTCGAGGCGGAAGGCAAGTTGCCGCTCGGCTTCGACGCCATGATGGCCTTCGACCGCGTCGGTTGGAAATACGGACTCGCCCCGCTTTCCCACCACCCGATGGTGCGCTCCTACTATTCGAAATTCCTGCCCTTCTCTGTCCTGCCCGCCCGCAACAACCAGTTCGTCATCTTCGACATCCTCGGCAGCATGGGCGGCGCGCTCACCACTCCGGCCGACCTCGTCGCCGCGAAATTTCTCTATCCGAACGACAAGCTCGTCGATTTCTCCTACCGCTCGCTCGTCAAGGACAACTACAGCAACATCCCGTCCGCCATCCACTTCCATTGGAACGAGCAGACCGCCTCCGCCATCACCGCCACCTCTTACGACCCGGCAAACGACCCGGTCACCCTGAACACGCCGCTCTCGTTCTTCTGCGGCCAGCGCGCGATGATGATGACGCGCTCGTCATGGGACACCGACGCCTCATTTCTAACGATGCACGTCCGCGGTGCCAGTGGCGGCCATCCCTATCCGGACCGCAACGGCATCATGTTCGCCGGCAAGGGCCGCTCGTGGATCACCATTCCTAACAAAGACATCGGCGGTTGGGCGATGAACACCGTGCTCATCGACGAGGCCCAGCAAAGCCACACCACCCCGGCCCGTGTTGTGGACTACGTGGACCAGCCGCTCGCTACCTTCATGGTCGGCGATGCGAAATACTCGTGGGACTGGGTCTGGGGCACATCGACGGAGGACAAACAGGGTGGCTCGATCAACCGCGACGACGTGCTCAACGCCAACGTCAACACTGGAGCCTCCGGTTGGAGCCTCGTCGATCAGTGCTTCAACGATTTTGCCTACGACCAGAGCAGCCGTCCTGTCTATGACGATCCGCTCAAGTTCCGCGCCTCATGGATCGAAAAGGACGGCATCCTCGAACCCTACAAGCGCATGGTGAACAGCCCCGTGCTCAAGTCCTTCCGCAGCGCCGGCCTGATCCGCGGTCCGCGGCCCTACGCCTTGGTGGTGGACGACATCCAGCGCGACGGCATGAGCGCCAGCTACGAATGGAACGCCACCCTGCCGGCCGATGTTGTCAAAGTCACTTCCAGCCTCGGCCAGGCGGGCGATGTCATCCTCGCCGGCAGCGCCAGCCTGAACCCCGATGGCTCCCTGAAATTCAACGAACCCGCGCTACTTGTCCGAGTTCTAACCGCCAAAGGCCAGATGGCCGTCCCCAGCCTCGTCACCCGCAGCGGCCTCAAGCATTTCCAGATCCGCACCACGGCCACGGCTCCGGAATTCAAGATCCTCATCCATGCCTTCCGCATGGGCGAAACGCTGCCCACCACCACCTGGAACAACGGCAACACCGCGCTGACCGTGAGTTTCCCGAATCAAAACGACACCATCAGCTTCACCCCCGCCGCCTCCGGCAAGAACGACATCGTCGTCTCCCGCGGCGGCAGCGCGCTCGCCTCCGTCAATCGCCCGGTCGTGCCCTTGATCGATCCGGCTTCGACCGCCTTTACCGCCTCGTTGCAGGGCATTCAGACCCGGGTGGGCCAGCTCCGGACCCAGAACTACAACCCTTCCACACGCCCCGGCTTCCTCGCGGGTTACGAGTTTGATCGAACTCAGGAAGTCGTGGGCATCGGTCCCGCCTTCATCCCGCTCGCAGGCAGCATCCCGCAGGCCGACCCGATCCCCGCCACCGGCCTCAGTCTGGTGAGCGGCATGCACGGCGGGTCCGCCACCTCCCTCGCCACCCCCGGTATCAACACCCCGCTCGACTGGGGATCGCAACTGGTCGGCTCATTCACCATCGCCTTCTGGATGAAGATGAACGTCATTGAAAACGACAAGACCTTCTTCGACTTCGGCGGGAACCGCGTCTTCCTGCTGCGCCAGCGCAACGGCGGGCTCAATCTCGCCGCGCTCAACAACTGGTATCTCGACGCCGGTCCCTCCTCGATGCTCACCTCATGGACCCATCTGGTCGCCGTGTTCACCGGCAGCCAGCTCCAGATCTACCGCGACAGCTTCCTGGTCTCGTCTTACGCCGCCACGCCCGCCAATTTCTCCGCCTTCACCAACATGAAGCTCGGCGTCATGAACGGCGCGGTCCAGAGCGCCCGATTCTATAACACCGGCTTCTCCGCAGACGCCGTGCGGGACCTCTACCTTTGGGGGAAATTTGGCGCGTCCGCCAGCCAGATCACCCTGCCGGATCCGCTGGAATCATGGCGCCAAGGACACTTCGGCATCACCACGGACAGCGGCATCGCCGCCAATGATTTCGACCACGATGGCGACGGCCTCGTCAACCTCATGGAATACGCCCTCGGCGGAAATCCAGACGCCGCCCACGACGCTCCACGTCCCGGGATGACCATGGCCGCCGGGCCGCCGAAAATGCTCCGCTACTCCTTCACGCGCCTGCGCTCCGACATAACCTACATCGTCGAAGGCTCCCCGGATCTTAAATCCTGGGAACCCCTCGACACCAACCCCGGCAACGTCGGCGAAACCGTCACCGTGGAAACCCCCACCACTGGCGACCACCGCTTCCTCCGCCTGCGGGTCATCTCCAGCAGCACCCAGGGACCAACCAACTAGGGATTTCTGAACCGCGAATGAACGCGAATCGACGCGAATGAAGACCGATTCTTGAATGAAAATCCGAATTCTGAAAATTCCGTTCTGAAAATTCGCGTCCATTCGCGTCCATTCGCGGTTCACTTCCAATCGGTTTCGCGGAGTTGCTCCCCGGCCTAAGCGCCGCGGGCAGCACCCCGGAAATCCGCTGACCTCCCGCCGATTTCCAATTCCCGCCCCGCGACGCAAAATCGCACGCCAGCGCCGCATTATCACCCCTTCTGTCATGGAGAATCTTAGCCACCATGTGACCGTATCCCCGCTCCAAAATCGTCCATCCGCACTCTCCAAAATCCTACCGCATCGCATTATGAAAGCCCGTAAAAATCCGTTTCTTCGCACTGCCACCACCGTAACAGCCGTCGCCCTCTGCCTCATGCCGAGTTCGCTTCTTGGCGACAATACCTGGTCGGGCGGCGGCACGACCACCAACTGGAGCGATGCCGGAAACTGGACGGGTGGAGCCATTACCAGTGGCTACTTCGGAACCTTGGATTTCAATTCCGGCGGCAGCGTTGGCACGACAAGCAATAACGACGTCACGGGCGTCAATGGAAACTTGCTACGCTGGACTGGCACCTCCCCGTGGACTTTGGGCGGGAGCTCGATCAGTCTTTTCGACAATGGTGGAGTGCAAGCAAAGATCGAGAATCAAAGCACTGGCTTGGTCACCATCAACGCGCCGATCCTTTTCGCCGCGACTGCCGGAACGACACGCGGGGAAATCAATGCCGTGAATGGAGACATCACGTTCGGCAGCACGGCCACGGTCGGGATAACCGGCTCTGCGGTGGCGGGCTTGGAGTTCTTTGGAAACGGCAGAACAGTCACGTTGGGCGGCATCATTAGCGGTTCTGGCAAATATCTTGCCTTAAGGGGAACGGGGGCCAATACGGCAGGGAACACCGTCATTCTCAACGCTGCCAACACCTACACAGGTGACACTTTCATCGACACCGGAACTTTCGTGGGTGGAAACAGCAGTGCCTTCGGAACCGCTGGCATCGTCTACGTGGGCAACGGTGGCAGCACCTTCGGCAACACCAACGCCGCCGTTTTGCTCTCGACGGCTGGAGTGAATATTTCTCGGAACCTTGTCACGAACAAGGCAGACAACAGCGGTAGCGCAGGAACCGGCACGCGGACGATCGGCGGTTCCAATACCACCGGCACTACCACCTTCAGCGGTTCGATATTCCTAAACGGAGGGGCCGTGTTGACTTCTGCCACAGGCGGCACCAACGCATTCACCGGGGTCATCCAAAACGGCACCGATACCGGTGTGGTCTCGCGGGCCGTGACCATCAATGGATCGGGAACGACATCGCTATCAGGTGCTAATACTTACTCTGGTGGCACGACGGTCAATGGAGGCACGTTAAAGATCGGCATAAGCAGCACAGGAACCGTAACCAACGGTGCAACCGGCACCGGTAATGTTACTTTCAACAACACTGCCACCTTAAGCAATTCCAACGGCATTACCTGGCTGGTTCCAACCCTTTCCTTAAACGGCACCCTCAACATAACGGGAAACAACCGTCTTAGTATTTCTTTCGCCACACTTGAGCTAAACGCTGGCAGTCGCACGATTAATGTTAACAGCAAGTCCTCGGCGCTTACTGGTGGCAATACTCTAGCAACCGGGGAAACCACTGGATTGTGGTCCTGGGAAACAGGCTCCACCCTTGGCACCCCCAACGTCCAAAACGGAACCCTGAACCTCCAGACGTCAGCCTTTTCAGGCAGTAACTACGGCATGTTCTTCATGCGGGGAACGAATTTTTCGAATGCTGATGTCGTCGTCGGTTCAAATGTTGTCCTAGGACTTGCCGGTAACTTTGGGACGAGCAGCAGTAACACCGCGAACGTGACCATTCAAAGCGGTGGCATCATGAATCTGACGAATGGTGGACGCTCGATCGGCCTACTCGGCGGGGCCGGAACCGTTTTCAACACAATGTCGACGGGATCAGCGCCCGCTCTTTCAACTCTAAGCCTCATAGGGACATCCGGTTCACAAACTTTCTCGGGCGTCTTGGCGAACGGCCCCCGTGGCGCGCTTGGCTTGACCAAGTCAGGTGCAGGATCGACACAGATACTTTCCGGCACAAATACTTACAGCGGCTCTACCCTTGTCTCGGGCGGCACCCTTCAGCTTGGGAGCAGCTCCGCCTTGGGAACTCCCTCATCGTCCTCTGCGATCAGATATGCTGCCGTTAACGTTGGCACCGGCCCGAATACGACCACCGTCAGCACCGGTGCGGTTTTAGACCTTGGTGGCCAGACAGTGACCAATGAACGGATTATCATTTCTGGCACCGGGTTAATTAACACGGGGGCTCTAATAAACAGCTCCAGCTCAGAAGCATTTATTGGCGGAACAGGTCTTAATCTTGTTTCACTCACTGAAAGCGGCACTTGGACAACCGGAACCTTGAGCGCGGTTCCCGCTGTCTCGGCGACAGGGGGTGGTGGAACCGGCTTTGCGGCTACCGCATTGGTGGGTGTGAGGACTTTCGGGAGCATCACGGGTGGTTCTGGCTATGGGACAACCGCCGTCACTGTTACTATTAGTGGCGGAGGTGGCACGGGAGCCACGGCCACGGCCACTGTTACAAGCGGTGTGGTTACGGGACTAACGCTTACAAACCCAGGAACAGGCTACACCTCACTGCCGACAATAAGCATTACTGGTGCAGGTAGCGGTGCGAGTTCGTCAATCGCTTCTCTGGGGGTGACCGGCCTACAAGTGACAAACTTCGGCACCGGCTACACCAGCGCGCCGACCATTTCGATAGACACAACCGGATGGACGACCAATGCGACCGCTTCGGCCACCGTGCCAAGTTTGGATCTCGCCGCAGCCGCCTCAATCGGCGGCACAGGTAATATCACCATTTCGCTTCCCGTGACGGGTGCCAACGCCCTGACGAAAGTTGGGAACAACACGCTCACTCTTTCAAATTCCAATACTTATAGCGGCACCACCACCATCAGTGGAGGCACACTTCAGCTCGGTAACGGCAACGCGACCGGCTCATTGTCCACCAGCAGTGCCATCGTGAACGACGGCGTCCTTGCCATCAACCGATCGAATACCGTGACCCAAGGGACCGCTTTCAATGCTTTGATCAGTGGTTCCGGAGCGCTCCTGCAAAACGGCACCTCAGCCAGCACCCTGGTGCTTTCCGGCAACAACTCCTACACCGGCCTGACCACCATTAGCGGCGGCACCCTCCGGCTCGGCGCGGCTGGCGTTGGCGCCAATACTCCCTTGGGCACAAACGCCTCTGGCACGGTGGTGAGCGGCTCAGGCGCGGCCCTGGACCTTAACGGCTTCACCTTGGTCACCGCCGAGGCGCTCACCCTCAATGGCACCGGCATCAGCAGCGCCGGTGCCTTGACCAACGCCAGCGGCACGGCCGCCACCTACAGCGGCTTGGTCACCCTTGGCAGTGCCAGCAGTATCATCGCCAGCGGCGGCAATATCACCGTCTCCAATGTCGGCACGATCACCGGCTCCGGCTTCGGCCTGACGGTCGGCGGCGCGGCCAATACCAGTATCACCAGCATCATCGGCACAGGATCAGGTTCCGTGACCAAGCAGGATGCGGGCACGCTCACCCTCTCCGGCGCGAACACCTTCACCGGCGGAGTTAATGCCCAAGGCGGAACCTTGCAGGTCGGCGTCAGTTCAAATTTCGCCAGCGGAAACGGAGCAACTGGTAACCCTAACAATGGTAATCTCACCCTTGGCAACGGGGTCACGGTTCAAGCGGCAACTGGCATTTCGATAGCTGCGCCGACCATTAACTTGGGAGGTAACGTGACCATCGGTAACACAACGGCAACCGGCCGTATGAGCTTCACCGGCACGTGGGATCTGGGCGGCAGCAGCCGCACCATAACCTTGGGCAAAAGTAGCGGTGCAACGCCGTTTCTCGCTGGTTCTGAGGTGATGCAGTTCGAGAGAATCACCGGTGGTAGCGACGCTGTTATCGAAAACGCAGGTGCAAGCGGCTCATTGGCTTTCGCATCTGCTGCGAGTGCCACCGCCGCCCAGCCCTCGGTGGTCGCGATAAATTCGGCCGCTGCTGGCTTTGCCAACAATACGGGCCTGACCCTCGGAGACGGCGTGGCCATGAAATCCCGCACCGGCAGCTTTTTCGCGACCGGAACCAACGCTCCGGCCCTGAGCTTGGCTGCAGATGCGGGCAAGGGTGGCGGCGTGCTGCAGATGGGTGACGGAATCAACGGCGGCAACGCCGTGACTCGCTCCGCCGTCGTCTACTCACTCTCCGGTAGCGGCACGGTCACCGCCTCGAACACGACGGGCACAACCACGACGGGCACCCTCACGATCAACAACGGCAACGGCGCGGACTTCGGCGGCTCGATCACCGACGGGGGCGGCACCGGCGTGATCGCTCTCGTCAAGAGCGGCAGCGGCACCCAAATCCTCTCCGGCACGAATTCCTACACCGGTGCGACAACAATTAGCGGCGGGACGCTGATCATGGGCGATTCGGCAGCTGACACTTTCGGGACAACAAGCGTCTCCGTAGCCGGCACCGCGACTCTTGGTGGCTCCGGAATTATCACCCCCACCGGAGCCAATGGCATTTCAGTCGCCAGCACCGGCAAGTTGGCTCCAGGGGTAGTTGACGGTATCGGAACGCTCACCATGGATCTCGGCAGCACGACCGGGGGACTTGCCATGGCCAGCGGGTCCATCTTTGATTGGCAACTCTCCGGTAGCGGCGGAACGTCCGACCAAGTGAACTTCTGGAATTACAACTCCGGTGACCTCGCGCTGAATAACAATGCCGTCAATCTCAAGTTGACCGGAGCCGAGGCTGCTGGAACCTACACTGCAACCCTCTTCAAGTTCTACGGTGATGGCGGAACGACCCTCGCGGCTAGCGGGCTCACGACTGGATTGAGCATTGGCTCACTGACTGGTTCCTTCTCTGGCACACCCACGTTCGATTACAACACGGCGGGGGAAATCCGGCTGTCCTACAGCGTAGTCCCCGAGCCCAGCAGTGCCCTCGCCGGGCTGCTGATCGCCGCCGGTCTGCTGCGCCGCCGCCGCAGCGCTTAGATGATTTTTCGGAGTTAATGGGTTTTCTCCGGATTGAAGAGAGGTCGCCGACTGGAGGGTCGGCGGCCTCTTGTTTTTCACTTGGAACAATGACGCAATTCAACCCGCTTCCGACGCATTATTCCCCTTGGGTTCAACCGCACTCGACCTGATGATCCTAAGAGTAAAACAACTGGATGAGCCGGAGAAGTTTCCAGTCAAATCCAACCCAGGCACCGTTCCGATGAAACCTTATCCTTCCGCCACCGCCGCCCGCCGGGCCGCAAGGGGCTTCACCTTGGTCGAGCTTCTCGTAGTCATCACGATCATCGTGGTGCTTGCCGGAATCACCTTCACAGTGACCGCCCGCGTGAGGGACCAAGCGGTGACCGCCACGGACACCGGCAAGTTCCGGCAGGTGGGGATCGCCCTCCAGAGCATCGCGCAGGACAACAACGGCATCATTCCGCATGGCAACATGGCCAAGGATGTCGACGGCAATTTCCTTTATCCCGGAGCGGTCATTCCGGGCACCGAATCGGCCCCGGGTGCTGGTGACCGCTTCAATTTTCACGAAATGATCGACCGGGGGTTTCCGCCTCCGCCCAAGTTCAATGCGGCGAGTATTTACAACTATCAGACTCGCGATGGCGCTGAGAGCATCTTCTCAAGCAAGGCGGCGAAGCCTTGGCCGGGGTTCAATCCGGGCGCCAGCTTCAAGCTCCCCGGCCCGCTATGGTTCTCTTTCAACCGGAACCTTCCCAATCCGAAGTGGGTGGGAAATCCCATGAAGGTGGTGCCGGATCCCTCCAAGATCGTCATCTGTGCCGAGACCAACCACTTGGGCGGCGACATGCAGCCAAATGGGAAAGCCACCTTTGAAAGCAACGTGCAGACACGCTACCGCGTCAGCCGCGCGGGAAAGACGGCTCTCTATCTATTCCTCGATGGCCACGTGGAGCGCCTGCAGGGCGATCGGGGGGAAGCCTACTACGCCGCTCGACCTAACGAGACCAACATCTGGAAATGGTGGTGATCACCGAGCGCCTTTCACCATCTTGACCGGCGTGGTCCATCGCGCTGTGAACGTTCTGGC
The DNA here is from genome assembly GCA_031425955.1 of Akkermansiaceae bacterium. GTDB lineage: Bacteria > Verrucomicrobiota > Verrucomicrobiia > Verrucomicrobiales > Akkermansiaceae > Luteolibacter. Next base: position 112,664 of record JANPKJ010000093.1, read on the forward strand.
ATCTTCGTATTCCCGCAATGTCGTCCCGTCCAAACTCACAGGTATCCTGACAGCGCCGATTGGGATTTCCAGTCGGCGTTCCTCGTGATTCAAAACCCCGTATTCTTTCATGAAACCCTGCCTGCCCACCGCCCGTGCCGCCGCCCGATTGATCGCGGCAGCCACGCTTGGGTTTGCTTTGGCAATGCCATGCATCTCCCATGCCGCGGGCATCGGCCAAATAGCCCTCACCGCCGTCCATGACACCTACATCCAGCGCGGTACGACCACGGATTTTGGCGCTGCCACAACCTTCCTCGTCAAGCGCGACGGCGCGGACTTCTCCGGCGGCAGCGACCGCATCGGCTATCTCCGCTTCGCTGTCGGTGGACCGCTCGCTGCGGTTGACAGCGCGAGCCTGCTGCTCTCCTTCACCAACTATCCCGGCGACGGCACCACGCCGTTCACCTTTGAGGTCTTCGGCCTGCCAGACGGCCATCCGAACGAGGCCTTCGATGAATCGCTACTGAATTTTTCGAACGCCACCAACGCCAGCACCACCCTGCCAGGCAGCCTGAATCCCGCAGGCCTCACTTCCCTCGGAACCTTCACGCCCGGCGCGGCATCCGGCGCCACCGATGTCGAATTCACCAGCATTGCCCTCCGCGACTTCATCGCCGCGAATGCGAACACCAACGTCTCGCTCGTCATCTTCCGCCAGACTCCCAACGGCGGCCTTCCCAGTTATTTCGCGTCCAGCGAGAACGCCAACCTCAGCTCCCGGCCGACGCTCGTCATCCGCAGCCCCAACGACGCCTACACGGTTGCTGGCACCACCGCGAGCACTGCCGCTTCGGGGTTCCCGGCCACGAATGCCACCGACAATCTTTTCACCACCCGCTGGTCCGCCACCACCGACACCGGCAGCACGAAATCCTCCATCACCCTCGATCTCGGTTCCACGCAAACGGTCAACCGCCTCAACCTTATCGCCTATCAACACGGGCGGACTTACCGCCTCGAAAGCTCTGCTAACAACTCTACCTGGACGTCGGTCGCCCCTGATTTCCGCAGCGGGATCGGCTCCGACGTCAACACGCAGCTCCAGAGCACCAACCTCTATTTCCAGCCCCGCAGCGCCCGCTATTTCCGCGTCACCTCGCAGACCTCGCTCTCCGGGAAAAGCGTCTCGATGTGGGAGGTCCAGCTCTTCAACGAT
>JANPKJ010000094.1:0-2638 GCA_031425955.1 Akkermansiaceae bacterium
CGACGAATCGGCGACCATGGGATCTCCACCCAGGACATACTCCAGCAAATTGGCGACGCCGTCTTGGTCGGGATCCGCCGCAGGAGCCTGATCGGTGGCTCCGGCGATCCATGACCCATAACCACCGAGCGAGAGGCGTCCTGTCGTTTCGCTGAAGATCCAGACATCGGTCCCGGTCGTCTTGGTCCAGACCGTGCCGGCGCGGGTGAAACCAGGAAGGTTGAACCCCGTGCCGTAGCTTTCTGCCAGGGTCGTGACGTCAATGAGAAGCCATGAATTCCCGGATGCGAGGGCTGCGTTGGAGAGATCGATGTTCAAGCTGCCTTTGAGCATGACGGCTCCGACTCCATCGATCCGGTTGCAAACGCCATTGGCTCCAGGCTTGAATTTGAGGCTGCTAGAAGCGGCGAGTTCCAGAGTGCCGCCATTGATGGTCGTACTGCCGGTGTAGTCGTTAGTACCTGCCACGATAAGCGTGCCGACGCCGGATTTACGGAGACCGCCGTCCACCGGGGCATCGCCGGGAAGATCGCTGTGAAGGAGATTCTGGGCGAGAGTGATGGAAAAACTTCCGGTATCGACGAGGGCCCCGCCGTCCCGCACATTCGCACGGGTGATGCCTTGGAAGAACAAGGTGGAACCTGCCGTCGGCTTCAGGGTTCCGCCGTTGAAGTTAAAGGTGCCGAAGGTTTCGCTGCCGGCGTCCTGCGTGATTTGATTCACATTGAGGAAACCGCCGTTGAGGTTGTATTCGCCGCGTCGTGGTGCGGTGTTGCTGGCGGTCGTGCGTGCCATGGTGAGGCCGTTGCTCACCGTGACAGTTCCGCCGTTCTGGGCAACCCGTCCTGCGGCGTAGCGTCCGGCGGAAGGCGCGCCGGTGAGGCGCAGGCCGTTGTAAATGGTCAGTGCGGCGTTCGTCCCGATGGTGAGCGTGCTCCAGGTATTGTCTGCCGCAACTTGGTTTGAGGCGGTAAGGGTGCCGGATATGGCGAGGAGTCCGCCGCTGAGGTTCAGATCCCCCGCCCCGCCGCTGGTGTATCCATTGTTCAAGGTCAGCGCCGTGGCGTTGATGGTGCCGTTGCTTTGATTGAAAATGCTGTTGCCCGCGCCGTCGTTGCCATTGCCGACGACAATCGAGCCGAAGCGGCTGAGGGCGCTGCTGTCGTGGTTGAAGATGCCGACGGCTGATCCGCCGAGCGTGAGGGCGGCTCCAGTCGCCGGTGCGATGGATCCGCTGCCGGTGATCGCCAGCGTGCCTTGCACATTTGTCGCGCCGGTTTCTGTGTTGGCTCCAGAAAGTGTTAGCGTTCCGGTTCCGGCTTTTGTTAGCACCAAGCTGCTTGCGCCGCCGTTGGAAATCGGGCCACTGATCGTGATCGGTCCGGGCGTCGCGACGTTCAGGGTTTTAGTTCCCGCGATGCCGCCGCTGCCGCCGAGGATGCCGCCGGCGAAAATCAGGCTGTTGTCCACATCGTTATTGGTGAGGCTATAGCTCTGCGCGCTGCCATCGGTGCCGAGAACGAGCGCGGCATTGAACAGTTGGTTTTGACTGATCGTGTTGTTAGCCTGAATCGAACCGCCGTCATTCAGCGTCAGCGTCTGGCTTCCAACAGCACCCGCACCGATCGTGTATGGTGCGACGAATGGAGTTTCAAAAAGCAGTGTCGCAATCGTGACACCGGAGCCCAGATCGATCACATCGACCGGTCCGCCCGCGCCACGGAAACGGGCGGTGCCGCCGGTGCCGGGGACGAGTGCCGATGACCAATTGCCGGCGGATGCCCAGGTGCCGGTGCCGAGGGCTCCGGTCCAGACCTCGTTGGTTAGTTCGACGGTGAGCACGCCGCTGGCAGTGGTGTAAGTCCAGAGGTTGCCGCCATCGACCAGAGTCCAGACGCCGTTGACGCCGATGAAATCGCCGCGGTCGCTGGTGATTGAGAAGGTCGGCTCGTAGGTTTCAGTAGCGACATCCGCGAGGGTCCAGGTTTTCCCGGCTGCCGGGGCGGCGGTGGCGAGATCGAGATTGAAGGCACCTGCGAGCACGGCCGCGCCATTGCCGGTGAGTTTGTTGCTGCTGGTGGGGCCGATCAGGAAGCGCATCCGCGCACCAGCGGCGAGTTCGACCGTGCCGGCGTTGACCACGGTGTTAGAGGTGTAGGTGTTCAGACCGTCGAGGGTGAGTGTGCCGAAGGACTCTTTTACGAGATCCGCGCCGCCATTGATCGAAGTGACGTTGCGCAGCGTGCCGGAGTTCAAGGTGACGACAGGAAGCGGGTTCACCGCGCTGCCGATGTCATGGCCCTGCATGTCGAGTTCGCCGCCGTCGAGGATGACGGATGCGGAAACGGTGCCGACGCCGGAGACATCGCCTTTTACGATATCGTCGGTCATCACGAGCGAGCCACCATAGACTGCTAGAGAGGCGTTCGCCTGGCGACCCGTCGCTGTGCCCGTGAGTTTGGCGAGGGTGATCCGGCCGGAGGTGACAGCGGCGCTCCCGTCGATGTTCACGGAGCCTTTGGCGTATCGCTGAGTCGTGGCGGAAGTATTGTTACCGATGGTGATACCGCCGGTGAAAGTGATGGTGCCGCCTTCGAGATTGATCGCGCCGGTGTTGTGGGCCGCGCCTTCGGCGAAC
>JANPKJ010000095.1:0-150498 GCA_031425955.1 Akkermansiaceae bacterium
CCTTCCACTTCGGCTTCCCAAAATCGAGTCCCTCGCCACTCCATCCTTGATCCCCAATCCATGATCTCCTATTGCTTTCCCACACCCCGCCACTACAGCTTAGTTTAGCCCCTCCGTGGTCGAACTTTCGGGTCCATCTCACAAGGTGCGGACATGGCTTTGGTCAAATCCCGCATCCGGGGGAGTCTATCAACGGATCTGCCCTCAAGCACGACGATCCAGCAATACCAAGCCAGCCTCCTTGCCAACGGCACCTGGCCGGACATCGACTACGCCAGCACCGCCCAGACGTACTGGCCGCCACGCACCCACCTTGATCGAATCAAGGTGATGGCGAAAGGTTACTACTGGGGGCCTGGGCAGGGGGGCTCCGCGCTGCGCGACGACATTTTCTGCGCCTTTGATGCATGGACCCTGCGCGACCCCCAGAGCACGAACTGGTGGTATCAGCAGATCAGCACTCCGCAGTATTTCGGTGAAATCCTCCTGCTCATGGAAAGCGAGGTTTCCGTGGAAAGACTCGCGGCGGGTGTCGCCCTCATCGCCCGTTCCTACGTGCCGCGCACCACCAATTCCGGCACCAACACCGGCTCGAACCGCGTGGAGCGTTCCTACGGCACCATGATGCGCGGGATTCTAACCAACGATGCGGCGCTGACCAACGAGGCCTTCCTTTCCATGGGCGACACCGTGCTCGTCAACAGCGCCAATCAGTTCGCCGAGGGTATCCAGCCCGATGGTTCGTTTCAGCAGCACGGCGCGCAACTCTACGACGCGGGCTATGGCTACGGCTACTGCCAGAGCATGCTGAAATTCGCCTCATGGGGAGCCGGCACCGCGTTCGGTTTCGGAAACCGCCAGACCCGCGTTCTGCTGGACTACTTGCTCGACGGACCGCAGTGGATGATTCGTGGCAACACGATCGACTACACCGCATATGCCCGCGGCGTGGCGCGGTCCAGCAGCGGAGCGATGGCGCTAGGCTATGGAACCGCGCTCGACAACGCTTTGGCGATCTCAGGCAGCTACCGGCAGTCCGAGTTCACCACCTTCCGGCAGCGAATCACGGAGGTGTCCGCGGCCGGTGCCGCCGTGCCGTCCACCGCGCTAACCGGCAATCGCAATTTCTGGAAATCCGACCACACGGTGCACCACCGGCCAGGTTTTTCCATTTCACTGAAAACCTCGTCCACCCGCACCTTGCAGCCGGAGACGGGAAACGGCGAGGCCTTGAAAAACCTGCACCTCGGTGATGGCGTCACGCTCATCCAGCGCACAGGCAACGAATACGATGACATCATGCCGGTGTGGGATTGGCGGCGCCTGCCCGGCACCACCATCGAACAGGGCAACTACTCGCTCAAGCCTGCAGCCGATTGGGGCGTCTATGGAAACAGCACCCATGCGGGCGGCGTTTCCGATGGCACGGATGGTGCCGCCGTTTTCAATTACAACCGCCTCGGCGTCGCCGCGAAAAAATCCTGGTTCTTCTTCGGCGATGTGATGGTCGCGCTCGGTGCGGCAATCAACGCTCCGGCAGCCGCGAATCCGGTTCTAACAACTCTCAACCAGTCGCGGCTGACAGGCAGCGTGCGCTATCGCAGCGGAGGCATGACTACTCTATCAGGAAACGCGTCACCGTTGGCACTCGAATGGGTGCATCACGATGGTACCGGATACTTTTTCCCGGGGGCGGCTTCCAACGCCAGCATCGCCGGAGTGACCCAAACCGGAAGCTGGCAGTCCATCAACACCGGCCAAAGCTCCGATCCCGTCAGCCTCGGCGTTTTCTCGCTGCATCTCAATCATGGCACGGCGGTCAGCGGAGCGTCCTACACCTACATCGTCGCTCCAGGGCGGGAGGCGGCGGACATGGATTTGTTTCCGGTCTCGAACTATCAGATCCTGTGCAACGACGAAACAGCCCAAGCGGTAAAGGATCTTGCGGGGAACAAGTCGGCCGTGAATTTCTGGACTGCCGGGACGGTCGGCAATCTGACCAGCGACTCAAAGGCATCCGTAGTGATGAAACAGGACGGTGATTTCATCGAGCTTTCTATTTCCGATCCAACCCAGGCAAACACCGGAAACATCGTGCTTGAGCTGGCATCTCCGGTCGCCGGCTTGATCCGCGCCGACACTGGAATCACCGTGGAACAGATGAAGCCCACCTTGCGGCTAAGGCTGGCGACCGCCAAATCCTATGGCAGAACACTCAAGGCGCGTTTCTACCTGCGGGCAAACGCTTTTGAAACCATCACCCTCGCACCCGTCGCCGATTCCTATGTTTACGACGGTAGCCCGGCGAGCAACTACGGCGCGTCTCCGACTCTAGCATGCAAATTGATTACGACGAGTAACAGCTACACTCGTGAAACCTATCTGGGATTCGATCTATCAGGCGTCACTCGCGCTCCGCTCGCCGCCTCTCTGCGGCTCAGTCCTGTTTCCATTGCCACCGCTGGCATCCACGGTGTGCAAGCGGTCGCGCAATCGTGGACCGAATCCGGAATCACGTGGAACAACCGACCCTTTCCCACCGGTCCCGCGAATTCCACGTGGTTGCCAGTCCTTTCCGCCCGCACCAGTTCCGATGTGCTGTCCGCCGTGCTCGCTCGCAGTGGCGGCGCTCTCGATTTCAGGGTCATCACGCTGGCACCGACCTTCGATGGCTTCGTGAACTATGCCTCGCGTGAGAACGCCGATCCCGCACTGCGTCCGACCCTCGAACTGGTGCTTCCCCGTTCGGAAATGGAAATCTGGCAGATCGAACGTTTCGGCGCGCAGGCAAGCAACCCGCTCGTCACCGGAGACAGCGTCGATTCCGACTCGGACGGCGAATCGAACCTCTACGAATTCGCCACCGCCCAGAATCCGCTCGCGGGCACTCGGGTTTCGCCCTCGATCCTTGAAAGCGGTGCCAACCTCGAATTCACCTACACCTGTGGCAAGTCCGCCCTAACTGACGGGGTTTCATTCATCGTCGAATGGAGCGACACCCTCGCAGCGGCTTCGTGGAGCCGCGTGGATTCCGGCCAAACCATGGTTTCGGATACAAATCTCGCGAAAACCTTCAGGGAAGTTCTGCCGAAAAGCGGCAGCGGCTCGCGGTTTGTCAGACTCAGGGTTGTGAAATAGAAGGAAGCATGAACTTAACTCCAATCCATGCTAGCTGGTGGAAAAGACTCTGCCCGAAGTTCCGTAGTGCTTCCATGAAATTGACATCCTTACTATTGCTAACATGTATCTCCGCCGTCCACGCCGCCGGGCCGGGCGACTCCTCCATCGCGCGGACTCCGTCCGATGCATACGGCGGTGGCAAGTCACTGCCTCAGCCGCTCACTCCGGAAACTGCCAGGGAAATCTATCGAATTCCCGTGCCCATCGCTCCAGGGCCCTTCGACGGAACATGGAAATCCTTCACCCCGGAAAAACTGAAAGCCGAACCGGCATGGTGGCGCGAGGCGAAGATCGGCATCTGGTTCCACTGGGGACCGCAGAGCATGGGACGCAACGGGGACTGGTATGCCCGGTTTCTCTATCAACAGCCGCCGGAAGGCCGCAAGGGCAGGGCGAACGGGCGCTTCATGTATGACGCGCACCTGAAGCGCTTCGGCCATCCCTCCGAGTTTGGCTACATGGATGTTCTGAACGCATGGAAGGCACCGAATTTCGATCCGAAGAAGCTGATGGACCTCTACGCCGCATGCGGAGCCCGCTACATCCTCGTCCAAGGAGCGCATCACGATAACTTCGATCTCTGGAACTCCACGCATCAGCCATGGAATTCCGTGAACGTGGGTCCGAAGCGCGACATCGTCGGCGAGATGTTCGCAGAAGCGAGGAAGCGCCGGTTCCGTGTCGGCATGGCCTTTCATGCGGACTATTCGCTCTGGTGGTATCAACCCGCGTTCGGCAGCGACCGGTCCGGCCCCAAAGCTGGCGTGCCCTACGATGCGGCAACCCGCACCAAGGCGGATGGCAAAGGAAAATGGTGGGAGGGACTCGACCCGCAAGACCTCTATGGCATCGATCTCCAAGCGGAAGTCCTGCCGGACAAGAATATCCGCGATGGTTTCTTCACTCCGGTGCGGGATGTTTTCGTGCATCCGGAAACGCGCGATTTTGCCAATACCTATTGCCTGAAGTGGTTCAACCGGCTCAAGCAATTCGTGGACGATTACGATCCGGACTTCATCTACACGGACGGCACCGAGCCCTTCACGGGACGAGGCACGGCGAAGGGTGTCATCAGCGATGCCACCCCGAAGCTCGTCTCGCACATGTATAACAAACGCTTCGCGAAAAACGGCGGCGAAGTCGACTGCATGGCCGTGATCAAGGGCGGTCCGAATCTTCCGGGTGTGGCCTCGCCCCGCGAGAACGGCCACACGGGCGCGATCATCCGCACCCCATGGGTGTGGGAAGACACCGTGGGCGAGTGGTTCTTCGAGGAAAACACGTTCTATAGCAGCCGCCCGATGGTGCTGCAGATGATAGAGGCCATTTCCCGGGATGGAAATTTCAACATCAACATCAGCCTTACTCCCGAAGGAACCCTCGAGCCCGGCGGTGAAAAGATGTGGAGGGATTTCGGCGCGTTTCTCAAGACCAATAGCCAGGCGATCTACGGCAGCCGCGCATGGAAGATCATCGGTGAAGGACGGATGGAGAAGAATCGTAAGGGAGTGATGGAGATGGTGAGTTTTCCCGCCGCAGGAATTTTACCGAAACATGACCAGTTCCAGATGACCACGGAAGACATTCGCTTCACGGAAGGCAAGGACGGTGCCCTGTATGCCTTCGTGATGGCCCCGCCCCGGCCGGGAGAACGTCTGAAGATCCGCTCGCTCGGCAAGTCCGCGGGCTTAATGGATGGTTCTGTCAGCGAAGTCTCCCTCCTCGGTTCCGCAGAAACGATCCAGTGGAAACAAGAGGACGATGCGCTGCTCGTCGATTGTCCTTCTGCCATCCCTTCCGCCTTCGCCTTCGTTTTCAGGATCGGTTTTCAACCTGCGATCCACCGATGAAATTCCAACCCATGTTCCTTGCCGCGACTCTCGCGGTCTGCCATGCGCGGACCACGGACGAAAGCTTGTTGCGGCGTGTGGCGGATCACGTGGTGGAGGAAACCAGCCGCAGCCTGGTGGATTCCGCGAACGGTCGGATCATCGCGGATGGTGAGGGGATCGAACCCAAGGCGGAGATCCGCATCGAAAGCAAGTTCAACGCCTGGTTCTATCAGACATGGCTGCTGTCGGACGGGATGCGCCGCACTGCTGCCATTCTCAAGGAACCCCTTTATCAGGATTACGGGAGGAGAAACCTGGATTTCATCGATCGAAACATGGTTTTTTTCGAAAAACAACATGCCGCCGGAATGCGTATGGCTCCCGTGGGTGATGGTTCGCATTCGCCAATCGGGTTTTACTTCAAACTCGGGGCACTGTGGCACACCGGCCTCGCTCCGCTCGTGATGGAACGGTATTCGGAGACGCAGGATCCCCGTTACAAAGGCTACCTCGGCCGCATCGATGGATTTCTAGCAAGTGGCCCGCGTTTTGAGGACGGCGCTTTCTATCGTCCGGGGAAGGGGATGATGACGGACGATCCTTACATGACGGTGCCTTATCTTCTCCGCAGGTGGAAGGCGACTGGAGATCCGGAGGATCTGGATTCCGCGATCGCCCAGATCCGTGGCACCCACAAGAGGCTCTTCGATCCGAAAAACAGGCTCTATCGCCACCTCTGGGATCTGAAAACGGAAAAACCTGCGGGTGTTTTCTGGGGCAGGGGGAACGGCTGGATGGTGCTCGCCCAGGTGGAGCTTCTGGAATGGCTCCCCGCCGATCATCCGGGCAGGAAGGAGCTGCTGGCCGCGTTCGCCAATCACATGTCCGGCATCCACGATTGCCAGGATGCGGCGGGCGGGTGGCATCAGGTGCTTGATCATCCGGAGTCGTGGATCGAGACGTCCTGCACCGGGATGTTCGTGTACGGTCTCGCTCGCGGCGTGAATGAAGGTTGGCTGGATGAATCATTCGCCAGTTCCGCCCGCAAGGGCTGGGATGCTCTCGCCGCCAAGGTCACTCCCACAGGCGACATCATGGATGTTTGCGGATCGACCGATGTCGGTGATCTTTGCTTCTACCTGAATCGCCCGCGTCTCAAGGGGGATCTCCATGGCTTCGGATCTTTTCTGCTGGCCGGAGCGGAGATCATCCAGATGGGAAACCGTGATTGAAATCCTCGCGGAAAACTAACATTGCGATATCCTCATGAAGAACCGTTCCATCCAATTGATTCTCCTCTACCTTTGGCTTGCCGTGCTTCCCGGCGGGCTGCACGCGCTGACCGCCACTTCGTTCTTCCCGGCGAACAACGCCACCAACGTCTGCGCGGACACCCCGCTGAAAATCACCTTCGACACCGCACCCACCATCGGAACCAGCGGCGCGGTGAGAATCTACAGCGCCGCGGGCACGCTCGTTGATACGCTGGATCTTGCCGCCGCCCACACCCGCACCATCGGCGGCACGCTTTACAACGCCTACCCCGTGCTCGTCACTGGCACCATAGCCTCCATTTTCCCGCGCTCCGGCGTGCTGGCTTACAACACGACCTACTATGTCACCATCGACGCCACGGTGTTCCCCGGCTACTCGGGCCTTTCCGGCACGACTGCCTGGCGCTTCACAACGAAAGCCGCCGCGCCTTCATCCTCGTGCACCTATTGCACCGTCGCCGCGGATGGCACCGGGGATTTTTGCACCGTGCAGGGCGCGATTGATCTGGTTCCAGCCAACAATCTCACGAAACGCTACATCAACATCCGCAACGGAATCTATCAGGAAATCGTGCGGGTTTCCGCAAAACACAACCTCGCCTTCCGCGGCCAGAACCGAACACGCACGATCATTGGCTATCCAAATAACAACAACCTCAACGCCAGCACCAACACCCGTCCGCTCTTCAACGTCGTTGCCAACGACATCAGCTTCGACAACCTCACCCTTCACAACACCACCCCGGACGGCGGATCGCAGGCCGAGGCGCTCCGTGTGAACGCCCAGCGCTGCGTGGTGAACAATTGCGACCTTCGGAGCTATCAGGACACCTTCCTCGTCAACAGCGCCGCCGACACCGCCTACATCAAGGACTCGCTCATCGAGGGCGACGCCGACTTCATCTGGGGCAACGGCCGCGTGGTTCTCCAGAGCTGTGAGATCAAATCCCTCTCGGGTGGCTATGTGTGCGCGATGCGGAACCCCGCTGGCCAGTATGGTGCAGTGTTCCTCGACTGCCGCTTCACCCGTTCCGCCGGTGTCACGGGGGTCGTGTTTGGCCGCGTCGATCCAAACTCGTTTCCCGACAGCGCGGTGGCGGTGGTGAACTGCGCCGTCGATGCCCACATCACCGCCGCGGGATGGACGCTCAGCGCGGCCGGTCCCACCACCGGCCTCCGTTACTGGGAATACGAGAGCACGGATCTAGCCGGAACTCCGCTCAACGTGAGCGGCCGCGCCGCATTCGCGTCACAAATCAACAGCACCCAGGCCTCCGCCTTGCGCAATCTATCCACTACTTTCGGCGGTTGGACGCCGATTCCTCCGCTACCCGCATTTCCCGGCGCGGAAGGCGCGGGTGCCAACACCCTCGGCGGCCGGGGAGGGGACTTGTATTTCGTCACCAATCTCAACGACTCCGGCCCCGGCTCCCTGCGCGATGGCATCACCACCGCTCCCGCTTCCGGCCGTACGATTCTATTCAAGGTTTCCGGCACCATCGCGCTCAACTCGAATCTAACCGTCAACAAGCCCCGCATCACCATCGCCGGACAATCCGCTCCCGGTGGCGGCATCTGTTTGAAAAACTGGACGCTGCGCGTGGATTCGAACGATATCGTCATCCGCCACATGCGTTCGCGCCTCGGCACGGACGCGGCGCGTGAAGATGACTCTATCACCGTGTGGAACGGCATTTATGTCATCCTCGACCACTGCTCCGCCTCATGGTCCGTGGACGAGGTGCTCAGCAGCACCGGAAAAACCGACAATCTCACGACCCAGTGGTGCTACGTAACCGAGGCACTCGACGACTCCATCCACAGCAAGGGTCCCCACGGGTTCGGTTCGATCGTCGCCTCCTACCTGCCCGCCCGCCTCTCCTGGCATCACAACCTTTACGCCCACAACCAGAGCCGCAATCCGCGCCCGGGCAGTTATGACGGCTCCACCATCAGCTTCGGTTTCCGCAACAATGTGCTCTACAATTGGGGCTACTTCTGAGGCTACAGTTCGGGCAGCCCGGAGGCGACCGATATGAACTACGTCGGCAACTATCTGGTAAAAGGCCAGGGCTCGACCACAGACTCGGCGTTTCGAGGTGGTGGGACAAGCACGCGGATTTTCCAAAGCGGGAACAAGATCGACCTCAACAAGAACGCCGCTTTCGACGGCACGGACACCGGTTGGTCGATGTTCAGCGGCACCTACACCCCGCAGACGGCGGCCTTTGATTTTTCACAAACCAACACCACCGAAACCGCCGATCTCGCCCTGCAGCGCGTGCTCTCCCAGGTCGGGGCCATGCCGTGGAACCGCGACACCAAGGATACCGCCCTCGCTGCGAACGTGATCGCCGGCACGGGCGGATTTGTGGACAGCACCACCGAGGCCGGTGGTTATCCAACCCTCGCCTCGTCCACATCGCCACCCTCACGACCGGGCAGCCCGTCAATTTCAACGGCGCTTCCGGAAACGCCAATGGTTACGCCCGCCTGATCCTCACCACTGGCGGAAAATTGAAACTTTCCGCCAATATCCCGCAACTCGCGACCGGCGACGCCAGCGGACGCTTCATTCTATCCAGTGGCGGGGGCGGTATCATCGATACCAGCGGCTTCAATACCACCAATGACTGCGTCCTTATCGACAGCAATCCGGTCAGCTTCATCGGCTCACTCACAAAGGCCGGTGCCGGTATTCTCACACTTTCCAACACAAAGACCTACTCCGGCACCACCACCGTCACCGGAGGAACCCTTCTCGTGAGTGGCAGCCTCGCCAGCCGCGCGACCACGGTCGATGTATCCGGCACCTTGGGCGGCACTGGCACCACCGGCTCCGTTACGGTTCTGGCAGGTGGCAACCTCGCCCCCGGCGGCGAGAATGTCGGAACACTCGCCACCGGTCCGCTCACGCTCCAGAGCGGCAGTATCGGCCATTTCCAGTTAGGCGCCGCCAGCGACAGCGTCAACGTCACCGGCGCGATCACCCTCGGCGGCACTCTCACCCTCAGTGACACCGGCACCACCCGCAGCGGCAGTTACACGCTTTTCACGCACAGCGGCGCGCTCAGCGGCACGGCCTCCGTCATTCCTCCGCCCGGCTACGCGGCCACGCTCGATACCGGCACGCCCGGCATGGTGAAAGTCACCCTCAGCGCCAATCTTTACTCCACATGGGCCCTCGACCAGTTCACCCCCACTGAACTCGCCGACCCATCCGTCAGCGGACTCAATGCCACTCCGGTGAATGATGATCTAACGAACCTGATGAAATACGCTCTGGGCCTGTCGCCGAAAACTCCGTCCACCACTGGCATCACCCTCACCAAGCCATCCACCGCGTGGCTCTTCACCTACACCCGCCCTTCGAACCGCACGGACATCAGCTACCTTGTGGAAATTTCTCCCGGACTAACATCCAGATCATGGACGACCGACGGAGTGACCCACGAACGTTTTCTATCGGGCGACCCGGAAACGTGGCAGGCAACATCCGCCCCAAGTCCGACGGGTAAACTTTTCTGGCGCTTGAAGATATACCAACCCTAATGAGACATCGGATTCTTTCCACGCTGAATCATCTGGCTCTTGGATCCCTCATCAACCTCATTCGATGTCTCGGGCTTCTATTCCGCCCGGTTTGCCAGCGGACGACCGCCACTTTCGCAAGAGACATCGATCCGGTTCAGGCCGGGCTGGAGTTCGACCGATTCCACGCCGACTGGACGAGGTGCGCTTGGAACAGGGTGAGCGCGAAATCCGCCTTGAACTTCAGGATCAACAGCTCGTTCATGCAGGTGGTGAAACCCACATGAAAAACAAGGTGGCGGCGGACGCGAACGCCGAACGCGCGTTCGTGGGAGAGAGGTTTTGTGTCATGAGTGTTTGGTATGGTTTTCAAAATGCGGTGTCAGTCGGGTCCTAGCGAGCCCCCGAGATTGAGTGTCTCTCCCCCAGGGTCTTGATGGCAGCCTCGCAGAGGTCGGCCATTGCGCCGTCTTCGGGGGACTTGTCGAAGGGGTTCTCCGGACGGTTCATGGAGCGGTAAACGGAAGACACTGCCGGAAGTTTTGGAATCTCTTCCCGGTGGACGGCCCACGCCTCACGCCATGCAAGCAAGTCATTCAACGCGATTTCCGCGCTCTTCGCATCTTTGGTCTCCTGCCAGTTATAGAACGCGAACATTCCGTTCACATAGCGGCGCATGACTTCCGCGAGGCTCTCCATGTAGATCAAGCTGGTCAAAGATTCCTGATAGACCAAGTCGCCCCTCGCAGAAACGATGTCGTCCTTCGAGCGCTCGAACATCGTGCGCATGCGGGCGGCCATGGCCACGGCTTCATCTTTCTCTTCGCGAACGGCTGGCAGGGACGTTTTCGAGCCGAGGTAAAGTTTTCTCAGGTCGGCGCCACGGATGACGTCATCGCGCATCAGGTTGAGGCTGGGTTTCCAGCCCTTGTGATTCCGGGCATAGGCTTCGATATAGACAAACTTGCGAACGCACTCGGGCGAAAGCATGAGAATTTCCGCGACGTTCGGTGCGGCATTTTCGCCAAACTCTTGCGTGGCCCACTCCAGTGCGATCGCACGCGGCGAGGCTGCGGGATCGAGGGCAAGTCGGCTAACAGCGTCGATGTTGAGTCGTCGCCAGCGGTCGGACTTGACCCTCGGGCCGCCCCATCCGCCTTCCGAGTGCCAGATCCAGACTCCCAGGGCACCGGCGCTAACGGTCTTGCTCATATCCTCCGCGTAGAGCGCGCCCAGGTAGTTTGGAAAAGCGCCTTTGCCCTCGTATTCGCGCGAGCATTGGAACTCGACGATCTGATCCACGCCGCCGCGGCCGATCATCGGGTTGAAGTCATTGTAGCGCCAGAAATCCGTTTGCGTGTGCTTGATCGCAAACAGCAGGCCCATCTTCTCAGGCAATCCGGCGAGCACGCGGTCGTAAACCGCCGGGTTGGCGTGAAATCCATCGTTGCCGAGGTCCCAAGTACGCCAGATGAGGGTGCGGCCGAACTCATTCACGACGATCCGGCGCGTTTCCTCGATGAGGCGCGTCATGTCGCGGAAATAGACAGCATCGTAGGTTTTTCCGCTCAGGGTCTGACCGATGAAGCCGTTCTTCTCGCTGGAATAATTCTCACCGGTGCGGATCATCACATAGGCGATTTGAGGATATGCCTTGAGGATTTCGCGATATTTGGCGCGATGGAGTTTCCAGAATTCCTCGCGGGTCAGGTCAATACGGCCGGTTCCCGCGTCGATGACTCCCGCCTTGCGGAGTTGTTCGGCAATCTGCAGCGGCAGGGAGACCTCGTCGGTGAGCACGCATACCTTAATGCCGAGTTCTTTCGCCAAGTCGCATTCTTTGAGGAAGGCACTCCGTTTCCGCTCAATGCTCAGGCGGAAGTCTGATCCGCTGGAAATCACGCCAGGGCAGACATCGTCGTAAGTCGCCAATTTGATGGCGTCGCCGAGCATGGCCGAGTTGGAGCCGTAGTCCTTGTAGGCGCTTATCGAATCCGCGCCGCTGCCAAGACGGATTTTCATCGGCGCGGCGGCGAATACCGGATTTTCCGATAC
Source organism: Akkermansiaceae bacterium (assembly GCA_031425955.1). Taxonomy (GTDB): domain Bacteria; phylum Verrucomicrobiota; class Verrucomicrobiia; order Verrucomicrobiales; family Akkermansiaceae; genus Luteolibacter. Next base: position 11,873 of record JANPKJ010000095.1, read on the forward strand.
AGCGAGCAATGCCAAAAAGCAGGCGATTGATCGAAAAATTGGTCGGCGACGGGTCATGAATGGATAGATCCTGCGCGTTCGAGCCGGAAGGGACGAGAAATCGATCGTAGGCCATTCGGAGTACGTGACGGGTGCAAGGATGAATTTTTCTCGTGTCGAGACAGCGTGATGCCATCTTTTTCGCAATGAAACAACCCTCCGACTGAAGAGCACATGGCCTGCTCTCTCAAATTCCTTTGTCGCGCGCTTGGCCTGTCACTGTTTCTGGGGGCTGTTCACTCCGACACGCTCCACGCGGAGTCCACTCCACTCGCCACCGCCCGGGAAATCCGTTCCTTGTCTCGCGAAGAAGCGGAAAAGGGCCTTCCCGTAAAAATCCGCGGCACCGTGGTGCTGCAGCTTGGAAAAGGCCGGGTCTTCAATATCCACGACGGCCGGGAGTGCATCGCCGTCCACCTTTTCAGTGCGCAAGAACAAGGCCTATGGAAGGCCCCTGCGCCGCCGCAAACCGTCACCGAATACGGCGCGGAGGTGGAGATCGAAGGCGTCACGGGTCCAGCTGGGTATTCTCCGGTCATCATTCCCACCCGGATCCAGCGGGTCGGCACGGGAATCGTTCCACCCGCCAAAAAAGCGGACATCGAGCGATTGATTTCCGGCAGTGAAGTCTCCCAGTACGTGGAGGTCGAGGGGGTGGTGCAGAAGGCTCTTTCGTTGAGCAGCAACAACGCCGAGATGAGCGTCGTGGTCGACGGCCAGACCTGTGACGTAAAAATCCACAACGCCGCCAAACTCGATCCTGACGCCTACGTCGATGCGCGAATCCGCATCCGGGGATGCTCGAGCCCAATCTTCAATCTCCGTTCGGAAGCTGCAGGAATCCGTTTGATTGTGCAGGATCCGCAGCACCTCGATATTCTCCGGTCGCCACCGAAGGACCCGTTTCTCGCTCCACGGGTGCCGCTCAAGGGGCTGCTGCCGTTCGCACGGGAACCCGAGGTGTTTCACCGGAAAGTGACGCAAGGAACGGTCAACTTCGTGCTTCCCGGAAAATTCTTCTTTCTCCAGGAGGGAAATGCGGGCGTCCGCGTGGACTCGCCCGGCGTGCTCGTCCGGGTAGGAGATGCGGTCGAAGTCGCTGGTTTCGTGGAAACGTCCCGCCACATCGCATCCCTCACCGGAGCAGTCGCGCGCCGCATCGGCAAAGGCGAACTGCCCGCGCCGGTGGCCGTCACCGCAAGCCAACTGCTCAACCCCAAGGTGGCCAGTCAACAGGAGCCCGTGACCAAGCAGGATTTTTTCGGCTCACTCGTCCGCCTCAAAGGCACCATCCGCAATAACGAATGGGACGATGCCAACCAGGAATTCAGGCTGTTAGTCGATTCCGACGGCACTTTGTTCACGGCGATCTTGCCGGTGACCGGGGACCGCCAGCTCACACCTTGGTCCGATGGCTCGGAAATCGACATCGCGGGAGTGTGCGAGCTGGAGTTCGAGCCCGGCGAGGAAGGCGCGAAGTCACCCGTCGTCACCGGCTTTAAACTCTGGTCGCGCGATCCGGCGGACGTTGTCGTCCTGAGTGCCCGACCTTGGTGGACCCCCTTGCGGCTCAGCCTCGCGCTCGGCGGCTCGCTGGCAGTCCTCGCCTTGTCATTGATCTGGGCCACGACGCTCCGCCGGCAGGTCAATCAGCAGATGGCCGTCATCAGTGACAAGCTCCACAACGAAGCCGTCAGCGAGGAACGCAATCGCATGGCCCGCGATCTCCACGACACACTCGAACAACAACTCGTCGGCGTATCGCTCCAGCTCGACGACATTCAGGAAACCGTCCGCCTGGACCCGCCAGCGGCCCAGGGTGCCCTCGATCTCGCCCGACGGATGCTCGAATTCACCCGCACCGAGGCCCGCCGCTCGGTCTGGGATCTTCGCTCCCAAATTCTCGAGTTGCACGGCTTGGAAGCCGCGATCCGCGCCATGGCAGAAAGTGCCGCCCATTCCTCGGGTCCAATTATCCAGGTAAATGTCACCGGCGAGTCCCGCACGCTGCCCGCTGCGGAATCCTACAACCTGCTGCGAATGTGCCAGGAGTCCCTCGCCAATGCCCTCAAACACGCCCATGCCGGCCGCATCGTCATCACCATCGAATACCACCCCGAGGAGGTCCGCCTCTCGGTTTCCGATGACGGACGTGGTTTCGCCCCCGGCATGCTCGAACATGCGGAAAACCCCCACTTCGGGGTGCTCGGCATGCGCGAGCGGGCGAGAAAAATCGGAGCCGCGCTGAAGATCAACGGAGAACCCGGCGACGGTTGCCACGTATCCATCGTCCTCCCCGTCAAACCCTGAATCGCCGCAAGCAACCCATGACCCGTAAATTCGTCAGACTTCTGTTGGTCGATGACCACTTCATGATCCGCATGGGCCTCAGCGGCGCGCTCGCCCGTGAACCGGACATCGAAGTCGTCGGCGAGGCCTGCACCGGCGAGGAGGCCCTCGCCCTGTTCGAGCAACTGAAGCCGGACGTCACCCTCATGGATGGCATGCTGCCGGACATCCACGGCGTGGAAGTGACCGCTCGCATCATCGAACGACACCCGGAGGCGCGCATCGTCGTCGTTTCCATCAACGACACCCCTGAGGACGTCTATCGCGCCATCGAGGCAGGTGCCTGCGGATACCTGCTCAAGTCCAGCGGCAAGCGCCAGATGATCGAGGCAATTCATGTTGCCGCCGCCGGCAACACCTACCTTTCGCCCGAACTTAAACGCAAGCTGGAAGAACGAAGTCTCTACGCGACCCTTACCTCACGCGAAATCGAAGTGCTCCGCCTCATCGCCCACGGCAAGGCTAACAAAGAAATCGCGGGCGACCTGAAACTCAGCGAACTCACCGTGAAGGCGCACATATCCCACATCCTTACCAAACTCGGCGCGTCAGACCGCACTCACGCCGTCACCCTCGCCCTTGAGCGCGGATCACTCAGGCTATGACCTCGCAAATCCAAGGGGCACAACGCCGTGTGAGCCGGCGTTTCCCTCGATCCTCACGTTCGATAAACTCCCGGTCATCATCATGGGCCGCATAGGCCAAATGGACTATGCCCCTCGGCTTGACTTGGTTTGCTGAGGCCCGACTGTAATTTCCCCATGTCGAAACCCATCGTCGCCGTCACATTTTTGCCGCTCCTCGCCACCTTGGCCTTCGCCGCACCCAAAACCTGGGACGGTGGTGCGGTCACGGCGAATTGGGCCGATGCTAACAACTGGAACGCCAATGGAACCCCCACCTCCAGCGACGCGGTCCTGCTCGACAACAGCGCGGCAAATCCCGTGCCGCAAATCAGCGCGCAATCCGGCGCGAACTGCGGGACGCTGACGGTTGATGGCGTGGTGAATTCGACCTTTCTCAACTACGGCGGCGCGACTCCGCTGGTGACCAACCTCTACGGCGCGAGCGTCAACGCCGCGAACACGGGGCCGCTGCTGAACATCACGGCGAATGCCCCCGCGTCACTAACAGCGAACAAAGTGAACTTCCAACTTCGTACGAATGGTGAGCTGTTTCTGGCGGCTGGCAAAACGCTAACGCTCTCGAATTCCTATATCTCGCAAAACGGCACCCGTGTGCTGACAAAGTCGGGCGCGGGCACCGTGCAGTTTTCCGGCAGCGGCTCGTGCGTGACGTTCACGGGCGGGCTGAACATGGCGGAAGGGACTTGGAACGCGGGCACCGACACGGAGGATTTGCCGGTCGCGGGCGTCATCACGTTCACGAACGCGAGCGGGGTGGCGGCGACCATCACCTCGACGAACTCGCACAGCATCGCGGGCCTGGCAGGCGGAAATTCGAGCAGCGAAATCTATACTACCGGCGCGACGGGTCTGACCATCACCGGCAGCGCGGTGACGACCTTCAGCGGGCGCATTCGCGGCGCGACGAAGCTGAATTACGCGGGCACCGGAACGCTGACTTTGAACGGCAGCAACACGTTCACCGGCGCGACGACCATCAACTCCGGCACGCTGGCGCTGGGTGCGAGCGGTTCGCTTTCGAGCAGTGCGTCAGTGGAGGTGGCGGGCGGTGCGACGTTCAATGTATCGGCGGTCGCGGCGGGGTTCACGATGGGAAATGCGAAGACGTTTTCCGGCGGTGGCACGGTCACTGGAAATCTGACGGCGGCGACCGGCGCGACGGTTTCTCCGGCAGGCACGCTCACAATTTCCAACGGCTTCACACTCGCCGCGGGCGCGACTCTCGACCTCGCACTCAGCAGCGCGGCAAGCTACGACGCGGTCGCGGTGAATGGCGGCAATGTCTCGCTCACGGGCAGTCTGGCGGGTTCGCTCGGCTACCTGCCAGCCGTCGGCGACACATTCTACATCGTCCGCAACAACGGCGCGGGAACGACGACGGGCTCGCTCTCCGGTGCAGGCGACGGCGGGAAACTCGACATCGGCGGGAAGCGGTTTCGCGTGAGTTTCACTTCGAACTTCGGCAGCGGCTTCGTGGTCGGAGGCACGGGAAATGACGTTGCGCTGCAGTGCATTGATGACCCTTCGCCGAGCGGTCCGGCGCTCGCCATCGTCGGAGCGACAAACACCGCGACGGTGCAGCTTTCATTTTCGTGGCTCGACAATGCGACGACGGAAACCGGCTTCCGCGTCTATCGCGTGCTCGGCGACGGCTCGCTGGAATTGGCGGCGACGCTCGCGGCGAACTCTACCAGTTTCACCGAAAGTGCGGGTAATTACACAAGCTACACCTACGCGGTGCAGGCATTCGACGCGGCGGGCCCGCTCGGAGACCTCACTTTCAGCCAGCCGTTTCAGGTCGGTACGACGTTTGCCGACCGGCGCGATTACCTGCTCGATTGGCTGAGCACCGACGTGCCAAACCTCGGGCAGGCCGGTGCCGGGCCGCATCGCATCGGGCGCACCGGCTTCTGGTATGGCGAAGCGCGGATGCAGCGCGGCGACACCACGAACGGCCTGAATTACATCGCCACCGCGCTCGAAGACGCCAGCGCGGAGAACTCGAACGCCGGCTTTTCCATGTGGCCTGGCATGGATGCGTGGATGCGCTGGAATGGCTCGTTTTCCCAAACGCTCAAGGACCGCTATCAGCAAATCTATACGACCTCGGACCTCTACGATAACTCCTCCACGCCGAATCAGCGGTTCATGATTTCCACCGCTTCCTATCTCGCGAATTCCGTGTGGGGCACCGCAGTGAACAGCGTCTCCGGCGCGTTTAACGGCACCACAGATCCCACCGGAAAAACCTATCTCGAAAACGCCATCAACCGCATCCCGTGGCGCGGCTATGACGAGCATCACTCGACGCAGTATCTCATCTACACGCTCGCACCGATGCTCTCTCTAGCAGAGTTCGCGCCCGACACGGGTTTGAAAAACAAAGCACGCATGGCCTTCGACTGGGGCATGGCGGAGGCGGCATCGGCGGTGCAAAACGGACGCTGGGTCACGCCGGTCACGCGCGGCGGCATCCAAGGCGCGCCGAACAGTTATAGCAATACGAGCTTCGCGTGGTGGCTGCTCCACGGCGGACCGACGCCGGCCTCGATGCTCGATTCGTCGAACATCGCGGCGCTCGCTTCCACCACATTTCCCGAAGTCTTGCCTGAATTGAACACCGCCGCGAACGACCGCACGCAGAGCTACCTGCGGCGCAACTTCGCCACCCGCAGCGTGAACGGCGGTGACGTGGCGTATTTCAAACAAACCTGGATGACGCCACGCTATGCTCTAACAAGCCAGATCGAGGGCGATGTGACCTTCAACGCAGATGGCAGCATCAACCTCTTGGACCTCAACACCACTTACATTCAGGACGGCTATCAAGGCCAGCGTTGGGGCCTCGCGTGGGACTCGCCGCCGGGAAATGATTCCGCCTTGGAAATCACCTCGCCGACGACTTACAGCGGCTCGACCGGCGGCATTTCGATTTGGGAGGACACGCTCCAGCACGAGGACACCATGATTGCCGTTTATAACATGCCCGTCGGCGGCGGTGGCAGTACGGGAAACAATGGGAATTGGGCGAACGAATGGCTCTCAGGTCACATCCCGGCGGGCTATCAAGCCATCACCGACGAGGCGGCAACTACCGGCCGCGTCTTCATTCATTACGATTCGGTGCTCGTCGCCATCTATCTCAGCCGTACGTTTTCGTGGAGCACGAACTTCACCGTAACCGGTGTGAATAAAGCCGCACTGGCTATTGAAACCGCGCCGGTGAGCGAGTTTTCGCAGGGCACGGCTGCGGCGAGGCTGACGGCCTTCCGCACGGCGGTTCTCGCGAATGCGCCCGACACGAGCAACGTCACCGCCGCCGCGCCGCGTTTCATTTACACGAATCGCCACGGCCATGCGCTCGACCTCACCTTCGGCCTCGCGGGAAAAATCAACGGCGTCACCATCGACTATCAAAGCTGGCCGATGCTGGAAGACCCGTGGATGTATCAGGCAAAGCAGGGGCATCTGCACATCTTCGGCCCGAACCGTGTCGTCACGTCAAACTACTACGACTGGACTCAGAGCACCAACACCCGGCCTGCCGTTTCGGGAAACGCGAGCGTCGCCGCTGTATCTGGTACGTCTGTGGATGTCGATCTCGCCACGCGAGTCGCGGATGGCGAGACGGCAGACGCAAACCTTGCTTTCACCGTCAGCAACGCGACCGGCGGCACCGTGGCCATTCTCCCCGATGGCAAAACCGCGCGCTTTACGCCCACCGCCTCCAGTCCCACGACCTTCAACTTTTCCGCCAGCGACCGCGGCCTGCATCCTCATCTGGTGTGGCACTACGATTTTGAGTCCACAACGACGGCCGATGCCAGTCTTCAGCAGCGCACCGCCACCCAAGCTCTCATCGGCACCGGCACCGCGGCCTTGGAAACCGACACCCCCGCCGCACTCGGCGCGAACAGCACAAGGAGCCTCCGTCTTAACGAATCCAGCCCGAATGCCGCCAAGCTCTCACGCCTCGTCACCCGCTCGAATCTCGAAATGAGCAATGGCAGTTGGACCTTTTCTACTTGGTTCAAACGCGCGACCCGCACGACCGACGACTTTGTTTTCTACATCGGCACCGGGGACGGCTTTGCTGGCAACGGCGACGAACTCCAACTCCGCTGCGGTGCGAACTCCGACACCCTCCGCCTCGAACATTACAACGCCGCCAACGTCAACGACCTCACAATCATCAGCCCCGGCACCGCCGTGCAAAACGTCTGGCATCACGCCGCCATCACCTTCGAGAAAACCGCCGACAACACCGGCACCGTCCGCCTCTACCTCAACGGCAACCAAGTCGGCGCACCCACCAACGTGACGTGGTCACTGCGGCAGGACGTGCCGCTCGTCATCGGCGGCATCGCGGGCACCGCTCCCTCGACCGCATCGCGTTACTTCAACGGCTGGCTCGACGATACCACGCTTTTCCGAGGCGCGATGAGCGCACCCGAAATCGGCGGTCTCGCCGGGCAAAGCGTTGCCACATTCGGCGGCCTGAGCGTCGCTGCCACCGTACCTCTAGCCGTCCTGACCCGGCAGGAGAACTGGCGGCTGCAATATTTCGGCACGACTCAAAACAGTGGCAACGCTGCCGACCTCTTCGATGCCAACGGCGATGGCGAAGTGAACCTCTACGAATTCGCCACCGCGCAAAATCCACACGCCGCCTCGCGCGACGTGCCCACACTCATCCGCAACGGCGCAACGCTTGACTTCACCTACACCCGTTCTCTTGACGCACTGAGCGACGGCGTGACTTTCACCGTCGAGTGGAGTGACACGCTCGCGGCGAACTCGTGGAGCAACTCCGGGGTCACCGAGCAAACCCCCAGCGACAACGGCACCGTGCAGCTCGTCAAAGCCTCGCTTGCGGCCGGGACTAACAACCGGAGATTTGTCCGTCTAAAGATCGTAAAACCATGAGCTGCCCCCGCGGGTTATTGCTGCTCTCCGCTTTGTTCCTTTCCACGCCGGACGCGCGCGCGGCGGATGTGACGGCGGATCAAATCCAGTCGTCCTTCGCCAAGACATGGACGAAGGCGCAATACATCCAGGCGACGAAGGACTATTACGCGGCAAAACATCCCGACTGGAACGCCTACGTGGCCTCGCTCAGCGCGGGCGGCAACCGCTTCGTCCTCGGCGAGCTTAAGTGCTGCGCCGCTCTTTACCGCGAAACCGGCGACACGAAATATTCCGACGCCGTGTGCGCCCTGCTCGTGGGCACCATCAATAACAACACCATGGAGTATGTGGCGGAGATGGACTTCAATTACTGCTACTTCCAAATCCGCAACTCAACAAGTGTCAGCGCAGCGGACCGCACCCTCATCCAAAACTTCATCTCGCAGCGCATGGACTGGCTGATGACCAAGGACGACGACACGACGTTTGTGCGGGGCATGATCAACTGCGCGGCGCTGGCCTATGCCGAGCGGTTGATCCTGCCCGCCGATCCCCGAGCCGCCACCTGGCGCGCCTGGCACCAGGCGAAATGGAACCTCGGCATGGCGCGCATCGGCGACTCCACGGAAGACGCTTCCAATTACTCGCCGATGTGGTTCGCCGGACTCTACGAATACTTGCGGGTCACCGGCGCGGATGTCGCCGCGTGTTTTAACCAGCCGTCCGTCCGGAATTTCTGTGAGCGCAACCTTCAGGCTGCTGCCTGCACGGGCTTTGTCCCCAGCTATGGACGCGGCGGAACCTATTCCAAACAAGGCCAAATGCCCGGTCTCTTCGAAACGCTGGCAACGATTTATCAGGACGGCCGTTACAAGGCGGTGGCCCAGCGGCAGTTCAACTACATGCGCACCGTGGTGGATCCGAACTGGGTGTTTACTGATGACATCTGCATCACGCCGGTCTTTGAAAATGCAAACGACACGCTGACGCCAATTATTCTAACGAGACCGGCGGTGGCCGAGTATGACCGCTGGTTCATCGACCGCTATTTCCCTGACAAGCTGGTGATGGAAAGCGGCAACCACGCGGGGGCCTCATCCGTCCTGATGAATTTCTCACAGGGCCAAAACCACGGCCACGCCGGCGGCTCCGCCCTGGTTTCTTTCATCGACAAGGGATCGCCGCTGCTCATTAACCGCGACGGCGATGATGACCGCGTCTATCACAACCTGATGTTGGTGCGGAGCACTTCCGAGGCGTTCCCGTTCGTCCCGGCGTCGGCGGGAGAGTTCGGCCAGCAATACCTGCTGGATAACGTCCGACGCCGCTTCGTCCTCAACATCAAGGGCCCGCAGGCGACCAATGGCGGTGTGCCCGACCCCGCGACGCTCAGCAAGCTGACGATCTATCTCGGCGGTGCCACCACGAGCGGCGGCAGTCCGACCTTCTGCCTCCAAATCGACGACGTGAAAGCCGTCGGTCCCTCGGGAACCCTAGCTCTCAGCAGCGGCGGCAGTTTTCTCAATCCCGGCAACTGGACCGACGTCAGCTTCGGCAGCCCGCGGAACCTGTCCGCCTATGACACGGTAGAATTTGGAATGCGGATCGAGGTGCTGGTGCCGGGCGCGATCACGGACGTGATCACGCTGCTCCAGACCGCGACCAGCGGAGGCTATCATTTCAAACCGGTGCTCGACACCTGTTCGCTGGGCAAAACCACTGAAGCCCAGGCTTTCGCCAAAATGCAGTTTGCTTCCACCGAGATGCAGGTCAAGGACACCATGGGCGGAAACAACCTCCAGCGGCGCGACCTGATGCTCGCGCCCGGCGGCATCCTTCTGGTGCGTGACCGCGTCACCTTCCCCGCAGCGCAGAGCAACGTGCAAATGGGCCCGGTGTGGAACGCCGCGCAAGTGCTCTCCTCCGGATCAAACTGGTATGATCTGCGTCAGGCCAAGGCCTACTCGCTGCCACAGCGCCAGTTGCTGACACTCTTCCCGCCGCGCACCGACAGCGGCATCTCCTTCACGACGGGAACGGCCAAAGATCCGAAATCTGCGGCCATGATCGCCTATCAGAAATGGACCGGCAACGTGACTGCTAACAACACGCGGACTTTCAACAGCCTGCTGATGGGCCACGACGCCGGCACCAGCCCGGACGATCTCGCTGCCACCGTGCAAACCCTGCAATGCGACGAGACCGCCACGGTCCTCAAGATTGGCAACAATTTCCACATCCTCAACCCGGGCGGAACCGCGCTCGACGTCGGCGGAATCCAGACCAACGCGCAGTCGCTCTATCTGGAACCCAACGGCACCACCGCCTCCTACTTCGCCGGCACGCAGGGCTCATCGTTGATCTTCGGTGGCACGACACTCTTTTCGTCGGGGACGGTCCACGCGCGCTTCGCCTCGGCGAAACCGCTGCTCACGGTTCCAGCCAACATCACCGCTTATGCCCCCGGATCGGGCGGCACCGTCGTTAATTTCACGGCGGAGGCAATCGATAACACCGACGGCCCGCTGACTCCCGTCTGCACGCCACCCTCGGGCTCGCTCTTCCCTACCGGGACCACCACCGTCACCTACTCGGTCACCAACTCGCTCGGCCAGACCTCCGACGCTTCTTTTACCGTCACTGTCTTGGCAAGTGAAATCTGGACCAACTCCGTCGCCAGCACCTGGGGCACGGCTACCAACTGGAGCCTCGGCCGGGTGCCGAGTTCGACCGATCCTGTGTTGCTGACGACGAACGGCCAGTCCTTCACCACCGTGCCGCAGATCACGGTGGGCGCAACCTCGGTGGGCGCCCTGGTGATCAACAGCCCGACCACTGCAAACGTCCTCAACTACGGCGGCTCGACACCGCAGATCATGTCGATCTTCGGGATCGGATCCGAGCCCTTGATCAGTATCACGGGCAACGCCAGCGCGGCGGTCTCGGTCAACAAGTTGAATTTCAGACCGCGTGTGAGTGGCCAATTTCTCATCGAATCAGGCAAGACATTCACCCTCGGAAATTCCTACATCACCGAAAACAGCGCAGGCCTCAAGCTGACCAAGACCGGTGGAGGCACGCTGAACTTCAGCGGCACCGGAAATCCGAAAATCACCTTCACCGGCGGCCTCGACATGACAGCAGGCGTTTGGGACGCAGGATCGCACACCACCTGTCTTCCCACCTCCGGTGTGGTCAATTTCACCAACCTAGCCGGCACCACCGCGGTCATCCAGTCCACTCAGTCGCACAGCATCGGAGCTTTGGGCGGTGGCAATAGCGACAGTTCGATCAACGCCGCCACCCTCATCATCACCGGCGCGCGGGTCACCACCTTCGGCGGAAAAATCACCGGAGCCACCCATCTCACCCTCAGCGGCTCGGGTTCCCTTGATCTAACAAACTCGAACACGTTCACCGGTGCCGCCATGCTGAGCAGCGGCATCCTCAAAATCAGCGGAACACTCACCCAGCCTGGCAACCTCACCGTGCAAACGGGAGCGACCCTTGAAAACCACGGCACGATCTCCAGCACCGGCTCCCTTGCCGTGAATTTCGGCGGCGTGTTCCGCACGAAAGTCACGCAGTCCACGCCTGCCGCGCTCAACGTCGCGGGCACCGTCACCCTCGCGGGAGTTCTCGATGTCTCCGCCGTCGCCGCCCTCACACCCGGCACCACTTTTACCATCGTGAACAAAACCGGCGCTGGAGCGGTGATCGGCACCTTTTCCGGCAAGGCGCAAGGCAATACCTTCACCGCAAGCGGCCACCTGTGGTCTATCAGATATACCGGCGGCGATGGCAATGACGTGACCCTCACCCTGGCCACCCGCCAGGAAAGCTGGCGGCAAACACACTTCAGCACCACCGCCAACATCGGCCCGGCCGCCGACCTCGCCGACTCCAACAACGATGGCGAGGCCAACCTGCTCGAATTCGCCACCGGCCAAAACCCGCATGCTGCCACGCTTGTCACAACGACGGTCGTTAAAAACCGTACCACGCTGGAGTTCACCTACACCCGCAGTTTAGCCGCGATGAGCGATGGCATTACGTTCACCGTCGAATGGAACGACGCACTCGCCCCCGAGTCGTGGAGCAGTGAAGGCGTGACCGAAGAAATCCTCGGCGACAACGGCACCGTGCAAACCGTGAAAGCACGCGTCCCGGGGGGAGTTTTGAACACGCGCTTCGTTCATCTCAAAGTATCTTCACTATAGATCGCAAAACGCAGATGAGATGCCTGCCGCCGTCAGGAAAATCGCCGCAAGTCTATGCAGTTTTGATGAGTATGGGAATAAACCCAAAGCGCACGCCGAATCCCACCACCATGACCTTCTCCATCCGCACGCTGGCCCTGTTTATCCTGTTAGCCTGTATCACGTTTCATGCGAATGCTTCGGACGAACTCGCCCGCGCCTTTGCCGAGCCGCCCGCAGACACCCGACCCCGTTGTTATTGGTATTGGATGGACGGCCACATCAGCAGGGAGGGCCTCACCAAGGATCTTGAGGCGATGAAACGCGTTGGCATCGGCGGAGCCTACATCGGAGTCATCAGCGGGCAAAGCGGATCCAGACCCAATCCCGAGCCCAAAGCCCTTACTCCTGAATGGTGGGCCTTCATCGAGCACGCCATCCGCGAGGCTTCGCGCATCGACATCCAGATCGGACTGTTCAACTCGCCCGGCTGGAGCCAATCCGGCGGACCGTGGGTCACCCCGGACAAGGCGATGCGTTACATCGTGCAAACCGAGATACCGGTGAAAGGCCCGCAAACGTTCGCCGCGAAATTGCCCGCGCCCCAGGACGGATTCCAGCCACTCACCGTGCAGGCCTTCCCCGCACCCGCTGGAGAATCTGCAATCGCCACCGTCTTGTCGCGCACGGCGGATACCATCGTTTTCAAAATGCCGGAGAACACTTCCGCCCGCAGTCTCACCGTGCGGCCTTCCGAAAAAATCAACGCCCCCGCCGAGCTCCAGGCTTCCGCCGATGGCACGAATTTCCGGACCATCCGGAAATTCGAAATCGCCCGCTACAACGTGAAGCTCGGCGTGGGACCGGTGCCTCTCGCGCCGGTGGTCATTTCATTTCCCGCCGTCGCGGACCGCCATTTCCGCCTGGTCTGCGCCGCTGCCGCCGCACTCGGCGATGTCCAACTCTCCGCCGCCGCCCGCGTGGACAGCCTTGCCGAGAAATCCCTGCTCAAGATGTTTCAATGGCACTTACCGCCCTTCGATTTCTATTCCTGGCCTCCAGCCCCGGAACCGGAGTCAACCGAACTGAGCATCCGTCCCGAAACCGTCGTCGATCTAACCCAATATCTCCGTCCCGATGGCACACTGGCCTGGGATATCCCGCCCGGCGATTGGATCATCCTGCGCAGCGGTCTCGTGCCCACCGGCACCACCAACACGCCCGCCCCGGCCGAGGCCACGGGTCTCGAAGTGGACAAGATGAACCGCGCCGCCCTCAAAACCCACTTCGACGCCTTCATCACGCCACTGCTCAAGAAACTAACACCCGCCGAGCGCAAGTCATGGACGCATGTCATCGCTGATAGCTACGAAACCGGCCCGCAGAATTGGACGGATGGCGTCGCCGCGGATTTTCAAAAACGTTACGGTTACGATCCGCTCCGTTTCCTTCCGGTCATGGGCGGGCGCATCGTCGGCAGCGCCGATCGATCAGACCGATTTCTCTGGGACCTCCGTCGCTTCGTGGCCGATCGCATCGCCAGCGAATACGTCGGCGGTCTGCGGGAGCTTTGCCATGAAGCAGGCTTGAAGCTTTGGCTGGAAAACTACGGGCACTGGGGATTTCCCGCTGAGTTTCTCCAATACGGTGGGCAGAGCGATGAGGTCGGTGGCGAGTTCTGGATGAAAGATGACTTCGAGGGCGTGGAACTGCGCGATGCCGCCAGCGCCGCCCACACCTACGGAAAACCCGTCGTCTGGGCGGAGGCATTCACCGGCGGACCGGCCTTTGTGAGCACGCCCCGGAACCTCAAGGCCCGCGGCGATTGGGCCTTCACCCATGGAATCAACCAGTTCGTGCTCCACGTCTATATCCACCAGCCCTGGGAGGACAAAAAGCCGGGCATCAATGCTTGGTTCGGCACCGAATTCAACCGTCATAACACCTGGTTCGATTCCTCGAAGCCTTGGATCGACTATCTCCGTCGCTGCTCGGTGATGCTCCAAGCCGGCAAGCCCGTCGCGGACGTCGTCTACTTCATCGGCGAGGATACGCCCAAGATGGCAGGCCAAACCAAACCCGAGCTTCCAAAAGGCCACGACTACGATTTCATCAACGCCGAGGTGATCATGAACCGGCTCTCCGTGAGCAACGGCCGATTTATTCTGCCGGACGGAATGAGCTATAGGCTGTTAGTAATTCCCCCATCACAAACCATGCGCCCGCCGGTGCTGCGCAAGATCCAACAACTGGTCGCCGACGGCGGCGCGGTGCTTGGCCCGCTTCCGGAACGGTCACCCAGCATGGAAAACCATCCGGCCTGCGATGAGGAAGTGAAAACCATCGCGGCAAGCCTGCGCGCGGAGGGAAAAATGATGCCTGATGATATCGCACAAGCGTTCGAACGGCTGGCCATTACTCCCGATGTCATCGCGCCACCGGACATCCTTTGGAAACATCGCCAGACTGCCGACAGCGATGTCTATTTCCTAACCAACCAATCCCCTCAGCCACGCCGGGAAACCTTCTCGTTCCGCGTCAGTGGCAAGGGAGCCGAACTCTGGTGGCCGGATACCGGAAAAATCGAGCAGGCCGTGCCCTGCATCGAGGCCGCCGGCCGGTCCAACCTGACGCTGAAGCTGGATGCATCCGCCTCCGTCTTCGTGGTTTTCCGCGGCCAACCAAACACTGCAGCTCTTGCCTCGCCTGTTAGCAGCTCGAAGCAGAAGCTGGTGATCCACCGCGCCTCGTATGAGGCCATCGATGGCGCGGGCGGGGCCGATGTGACCGCACTCCTCTCGTCGGCCATCGTCGATGGTCAGCTCGATTTCCCGGTGACCTTCACGGCCCTCGGCGGCGATCCCGCCTACCGCCACGTGAAGCAGTTGATCGTCGATTACTCCGTCGATGGCGTGGCGGCCACGATTTCCCTGCCGGAGAACGCCTGGCTGCGCTTGCATCCCGGAACCGCCATCGAGGGGCCGTGGCAGGTACAATTCCCGTCCAAATCGCACACTTTCGAAAAGCTGATCCCCTGGTCCGAACACACCGATCCGGACATCCGTTATTTTTCGGGCACGGCAGTCTATTCCAAGCGCATCGATCTCGCCGATGCGAAGGGCGGCGCAATGATCGATCTCGGCACCGTCAACTCGATCGCCAAGGTCCGGGTGAATGGAAAACTCATCGGCACTCTGTGGAAAGAACCCTACTTGATCGAGATCGGAAACGCGCTGCGGATCGGCACCAATCTTCTCGAAGTCGAAGTGATGGACACTTGGAACAACCGACTCGTCGGCGACCGCCAGCCTGGGGCCAAGCCCACCACCTTCACCACGCATCGCAAAATCAAGGCTTCCACTGGGCTTCAGCCATCCGGACTGCTAGGCCCAGTGAGACTCGTTCGACCGGACTGAGCCGCCGTACTTCGAGTTGAACTGCCGACAGGCTATTTCCTGTTAGGTGAATAGGGGTCACCGGTTCCGCACCTGCTTGCGATCGCTCAGCGGCGAGAGCTGCAGCGTCCCCTGGAGAAAGTCCGTCAGATAGGCGTTCGACCCGAATCCCGCCATCTGCGCCACCATTGGGATCGGCAGGTCAGCTTTCACAAGCAGCCGCTTCGCCCGCTCGCTCCGCAACCGCCACTTCTCCCGGCCGTACGCCAAATGGCCTATAGTGAGCCCGTGGACAACCGACCGCAGAATCCGCAACCTGTCGTGCAAATGCGGATCCTTCGCCATGCCTCGAACTCCGCCTTCTTTGAAATCCCACCGCTAAATCCCCCGCCGGGTGGTTAGCCAGTGTTCGTCCAATCCTTATGCTTAAATCTCTTGAATGATGCTATGCGCATTCTGTCCAGGATCTAAAAACGACCAAATCCCACCAACCCATGAAACCTAAGACCCGCCCGCAATTTCTCTCCCTCATCGCCTGGTCCGCCTGCGCGCTTACCTTCGGCACCACCCAGTCCACCCTCGCCGCCACCGGCACTTGGACCGGCAGCCCCGCTGCCATTTGGGACACTTCTGCCACCAACTGGACCGGCGTGACCGACCCTGCCTGGGACGGCTCTAACGGCCCGCTAAACGTCGCCCTTTTTAACTCCGCCTCTGCCACACCTGCCGTCAGCGGCACGGTCTTCGCCAACGGCATCACCTTCAGCGACAACGCCACTGTTTCTGGCGGAATCATCACACTCGAAGGCACCATGCCCACCATCACCACGACCGCAGACGCCGCCATCGGCTCCACACTCGCCGGTTCCGTCGGCCTCACGAAGGCGGGCGCAGGCGTGCTCGTGCTTTCCGCCGAAAACACGCTGACCGGCGGGATCATCCTCGACGGCGGGACGCTCCGCTACACCACCAGCCAAACCAACTCCCCGGGAGCGCTCATTTTCGGCGCTTCCAACGGCAGCGTGAATACCAGCGCACTCGACCTGAACACGACTCCAAGCGATCTATCTGCCAGCGGCCTGACCGTCCGTACGGCCAGCGCCACCGCCAATGCGATCACCATCGGTGCGGCCAAAGCGCTAACAGTATCCGGGGCGGTCTCCATCGGCGCAACCACGGGGACGACCAACCTCACGCTGACGGGTGCCACCGGGACATTTGCCATCAATAACGGAGGTGGCGCGACCAATGCTAATTTCTACATCGGCGGCGGTGGCACCGCGACCGGTACGGTGGACATGAGCGGGCTCGGCATCTTCACCGCCAATCTGGGCACCGGCACATTCGCCATCGGCAACGGCAGCACCACCAACACCGGCACCATTCCTTTTACGGCCATCCTGGCTGCCTCCAACTCCCTCACCGCGACCAAGGTGAGCGTGGGTGCGGGCTTCGGTAATCCCACCAACGTGTCCGCCTACACCCTGCGCCTTGGCAGCGGGACAAACACGATCAACACCTCCGACCTTTACGTTGGAACCTTCAACAACCAGGGCCGCGGCAACGGCAATACCGCGCTCAATTTTAACACCACCACCGGCACGCTGACCCTGCGGGGCTTATCGGGCGGCAGCACCCGCGCCAACGTCCATATTGGCGAAAACCAAGGGGGCAGCACCGGCAACGCCAGTGGCGGCAAGTTCGACCTCGGCGGCTCCGCCAGCACCAGCCTGTCCGGCGGCAATTCAGACCTGTTGATCGACGCCCTGACCATCTCGAGGCGCACTGCGGGCAGCAACGACACATCGAGCATGACATTCCGGGGAGGAGTCTTGGATGTAAACACTCTCACTGTCGGCAACAGCACGGGAAATAACAATGCTACCGGAACCCTGTCTCTAAATGGCGGCACGGTGGTCTTTAATACTGCGATCACGCTTGGATTGAATACCAGCGCCAGCGGTACTGGCACGGGCACCGCCACCATGAATGTCGCGGGTGCCAACGTCACCGCCACGCCGGGGATCGTCATGGGCAATCGCACCACCACGGCCATCACCGGCACGGTCGTCTCGAACGTCAATATTTCCGCAGGCACCGTCACGCTCGGTGCCGACATCACCAAGATCGGGACCACCACATCCACCGTCACCGTCTCCGGCGGCACCCTTAACATGGCCGGCAACGAAATCGGCACTCTAGCCGATACCATCAGCGTCGTCCCGAACTCGGGCACCATCCGGAATTTGGCCACCCTCAATGGCACAGGCACACTGGTCAAAGCCAACGCTGGCACCGCCACCCTGCTCATGGACGCCATCAGCTTCGCCGGGCCGGTCCAGGTAAACGCCGGCACCTTGATCCTCAAAGCGGACGGCTTCGCGGCCAATCTCCCTTACCAGGGCCTCGTGACCAGCGGCGGCGGCACCGGCATTACGCTTGAAACCACCACCGCCGGCAGCAGTCTGTTTCTTGAGGAGGCTCGCTCATCCTACGCGGGCGGCAGCAACCCGACGCTCACTTTCACCGGACCGGGCAATATTTCCATCGGAACCACCGGTGTCACCGCGCCGAGCAAACAACTCATCGGCATCTTCAATCACGCCGGCACCGTCACTCTCAACGGCCCTTGGGCCTACGCCGGCGTCGGCACCTCATCCCAGATCAACAGCGGCACCGTCATCTTCAAGAACAACAACCTCAGCGGCCTGAAACTCGCCAATATCGGCGGCGGCGCGTCCGCCCCGGTGATCGATAACCAGAGCGGCGCGAACATCACCAACCTCAGCGCCGGCATCAGCAACGTGGGAACTACCACCCTCAACGGCAACTTCACCTTCGGCAGCGCCGCCACCAATGGCACGCTTACCCTCGGCTCGGGCATCACCAGCTACACCTTGGGAACCATTGAGGACACCACCCGCACCATCACGGTCGCGGGCCTCGCCACCAACCAACTGATCATCTCCAAACCCATCGCGGATGGCACCAACATCACCACGCCGACGATCAATCTAACGAAGGAAGGCATCGGCATCCTCACGCTCACTGATACCAGTTCCTATACCGGTGCCACCACCGTCAACACCGGCACCCTCACCCTCACCGGCTCGCTCACCACCTCGTCCGTCGAAGTCAAAAACAACGCCACTCTGTCCGGCAATGGCGACATCAGCGGCAGTCTAACGATACGCTCGGGTGCCCGTCACGTGCTCGCCGTCGCCGCCAACACCGCCGCCCAACTCACCCGCGACATCACCGGTACTCTCACGCTGGACTCGGGAAACATTCTCGACCTCACCGCCGCCGTTCCGCCAGCGGGCGGGATCTACGTGCTCGCCACCGCCACCGGCGGCATCATCGGCACACCCACGGTCATCAACCAAACCGGGGTTGCCGGTGTCGTCTCCGTGGATACCGTCAATTCCCCGAACCGACTGCTGCTCACCGTCACTCCCGCGGCCGGCGGGTTCGCCTCATGGATCGCCTTGTTCCCCGCAGTCGGTGGCCAGAACCAGCCCGGCGATGATCCCGACAACGACGGCGTGAAAAATCTGCTCGAATTCATCCTCAACGGCACTCCCACCGTTTCCGACAGCTCCATCCTGCCGGAACTCGTTGTCACCGCCACCGACTTCGAGTTCACCTATCAGCGCCGCGACGACTCGCTCAGCCCGGAAACCACGCAGACCTTCCAGTGGGGCGCCACCCTGGCCACCTGGTCCGGCAGCGCCCTCGTCCCTGCCACCAGCGGCCCGGTCGGCGTGGTCACCATCACAGTCAGCGCTGGCATTCCGGACAATGCGGTCACCGATACCGTGAAGGTCAGCATTCCTATAACTGAATCGGGCGGCACCGGGAAACTATTTGGCCGCCTCAAGGTGGAACAATAACCCTCCCGACACTTTGCCTCTGGAGGGAGGCAATCACCGGGCGGGGTCCGTTTATTGGGTTTCTCGGATCCCGTCCATCTCTTCAATGCCCGAATTTCAAATCTCAAATCGCCAATCTCCGCCCCCTTATTATGAAAACCAGACCCCTCATTCTTACAACGACCACCGCATCCCTGCCACTCGCTTGCGCGGCCTTCTGTCTCAGCTTCGCCCATCCTGCGCACGCAGCCACTTCCACTTGGACCAGCACGACCGCAGCCGCATGGAACACAGCCGCAAGTTGGGACAACGGCGTGCCGACCTCGACAGTTGACGCGGTGCTGAAAGCGACTTCCGGCAACCTTCCTACCATCACGCCTGTCGCGGCCAACATGTCAACGCTGACCCTCGATGGTCCATCGGCGGCAGCAAGTGTTATATCTTCTGGAAACAACACTCCGCTCGTATATAACATGTATGGTCAAACTTCCAAGCCATTGATCAGCATCACTACCAACGCCAATTCGGCGGTTACTTTCCAAAAGGTAGAATTCAAAATCCGGGTCAGCGGCGATCTGAACATCGCCACCGGAAAAAACCTCACATTGGCCAATTCCTATATCAGCGAAAATTCCGCTGGCCTCAAGTTGACCAAGACCGGCGGCGGCACCTTGGCCTTTACTGGAAGTTCCACCACCAAGATCACCTTCACGGGCGGACTCGACATGCAGGAAGGCACCTGGATCGCGAGCCAGAACTCCAGTTCCCTTCCCGCCAGCGGCCTTGTCAACTTCACCAACTCATCTGGCACCAACGCGAAGATCACTGTCAACACGGCCGCCTCCATCCAAGCCCTCGCCGGAGGCAACGCCAACAGCACGATCGACGGCAATTCCACGCTCACCATCACCGGTTCGCAGAACACCACCTACGACGGGGCGATCGGTGGATCCGTTGCCTTGACACATAGCGGAAACGGCTCGTTGACACTCACTCGGGCCAACACCTACAACGGCACGACCAACGTGAACGTCGGCAAGCTGGTGATGGGAGATTCCGCCGCCGACACCTTCGCCACCTTGGCTGTCACTGTGGCCTCCGGTGCCATCCTCGGCGGCTTCGGTACGATTGCCGGCACTGTTGGCGTCACCGGCATCCTGGCTCCGGGCATAGCAGGCGTCAGTGGCGGAATAGGGACTTTGAATACCGGAACTACGACGTGGAACGGAGCCGCGGGCAGCGCAGCGGAAACCATTTGGCAATTTGATCTCGGTGCCTCGACTTCGGACAAACTCAATATCACCGGCGACTTCACCAAAAACACAACGGCCGGCACCAATTTCAAATTCGACTTCATGGGTTCGACTCCCACATGGGGCACCACCTATACGTTGGTGGATTGGAGCACTGGCACCACCGCCTTTACGGGCGCTGATTTCTCTTTCACTGGACTCAGCAGCTTTTGGACCCCCAGCACTTTCAACGTCGATACCACCAACAGATTGCTCACCTTCACCGCCGTCCCCGAGCCCACCAGCGCCCTCTCCGGACTCCTCATCACTGCTGGCCTCCTTCGCCGCCTAAGGAAGTGAGAAGACAGAGGTCAGAGAAAGAATGGCTCATTTTCGGCAATTTTCCCCTTCAATTCAAAATCCAACATTCAACATTCAAAATTTCTCCCCGCCCCTTTTGCCTCTGGAGGGAGGCATATCCGAGGGCGGAGTCCGTTAATGGGTTTTTCGGACTCCGCCCCACCTCTGAGTATCCGACAGAAGAAGCGGATCCGATCTCCACCAAGCCCATGAGTAGAGCTATCATCGCCATCGCGCTCGTTTCGTTGGCACATTCCGTCGTTGCCGGTCCGCCACTCGTCTCATTCGCCACGATCAAGCCGGATCCTGTGGGAAAGCGCCTCGGATCGTCAATGATCTGGAATCGTGCCGACACTGAGGAAGACGCGGGCGCGACTGTGGCTTTTCGCAAATCGGTTGGTCTCGATCAATCTCCAAACAAGGCAGTTCTCCACCTGTTTGCCGATGCCCGCTACTAGCCAAACGGCCCGGAGTATGATTCCGTGGTGCTCGGTCCCGTGCCGGTTGTCTGGAAGCGCGAAAATGGCCGCGGCAATTTTGAAATCACCATTCTGCCGGACATTCACGGCTCGCGCCATTTCTTCCCGTTGAAACCCGGCGCCCACCGGGGCTCATATCCGTCCGACGTGAACTGAAGCTGGCGCGGGTAGGTCTCTGAGAAGAACATGATCTTGAGAATTGCTGGCGGCGAGATTGCCTAGGAGACAGAATCATCTCAACTCGACGTTATCTTGATTCACCCACCATCGGTCCATTAATGGCCCGGGAGTAGGATTCACTGAGGGATATCGCTTCCATCTGCTTCTGGTGGGCGAGGGGGGCGGATTGCTCGATCGCCTCGCGCAGTTTCATCACCTCACATTCCGCTTGGGCAAAGGCGTCCATTTCCTGAGCGATACGGATCTCAAGAGCTGAAATGGTCGCCTTTAATTCCTCTATAATTTTAACGGATAACTCTTTTTTATTCAATTTGTTGGCAAGTTGTTCACGTTCGCTTCTTTTTGCATTTAAAGAAATCGATTGAATCGTTGTGCTCTCGGTGGATTTGGTGAAATCGATTTGTTGATCATTGAGGGTAAGAAGGGATACGTCAGCCTCTCGGCGGCAGTTGATGGCACGCGTATTCATGGCGGCCGCCGACCAGTGCTTGACGGCAGACTGCATGCCGACGAGCAGGGATTTGGCCGCTTCGAATTCGGCGAGCGCTTGTGCCACGGTTTTTTCGGCAACCTCGAGACCCGATCGGCGTTGTGAGCTCGTTTGTTCCGCCGATTGGATGCCGGCGAAAGCGTCGGTGGCAATCTTGGAGGTTTCCTCTCCGGGTGACTGCTTTGCTGTCGCCAGCGCGGCTTGATGAAGTTCGTGGGCTTGGCGCAGGCGATTCTCCACGTCGGCCAGGGCATGGCGGGCCGCGTCGCGAACACGGGTGGATTCCGCGGCGATCTTTTCGGCATCGGCAATGCCTTCTTCCTGCTGGGAAATGCCGGCAGTGAGAGTCTCCAGACGGGCGGCGATCGTGGGAGGGTTGGATTGGATTACTCCGACGGCTTTCGCGTCGGCAGTTAGGAAGACGCGAACGGTGCCATGGGAATCAGCGATGAAAGCGCGTTTTCCCTCGGAGTCCAAGGCGACTGCGGTGGGCAGGGCTGGGAGGTTCTGGACGAGATCCCGAGCGGGGCTGAAGTCTTGTTTCCAGAGTTTCGCCTTCATGTCGCGGCCCGCAGTGATGGAGACGCCGTCACGGGCGAAGGCAAAACCGGTGACGCCTCCCGGGTGGGCGTCGATTTTTTTGACCTCTGTGCCGCCGTTCATTTCCCAGTATCGCACGGTGCCGTCTTCGGATGCGGTGGCGAGGAGGTTGGAGTCACTGCGGAAAACGGCGGCGGTGATGGCGGCCTGATGGCCGCGGAGGGTGTGGAATTCATTGGCGGTCTGGCTTTCCCAGACCCAGACGCCGCCATTACGGTCGCCACTGGCCAGCAGGACACCATCGGCCGAGAGGTCGAGCGCGGTGATCCAGTCGGTGTGTTTTTTGATGGATTTCGCGAGTTCGCCCGTCTCGGTGTTCCAGATTTTCAACTGGCGGGACGGGCCTCCGGTCGCGATGATGTCGAAGCCGGGGCGGATGTCAGCCGCCAGCACGCTGTCGAATTCCTTGCCGACGGTGAGCAGGCGTGCGCCGGTCGTGATATCAAATGTGACTGTCACGCCGGACTTCCCCGGAACGCCGCCGCCGACGATGAGGTATCGGGCATCGGGCGTGAAGGCCAACGAGACCGGATCTCCTTCGGGAAACGGCAGAATTCCAACAAGTTCCAACGATTCGGTATGATGAAGAAGGATTTGCCGTTGCCCAGTGATCGCAATCAAGGGCGCCCACGGAGAAGCGGCGATGCCGTGGATGGATGCGGCGCGGGAGGTGACGACGGGTGGCTCGAGCAGCAGATGTTCGGGCATCGGCGGCGGTCCGTCCGGCTTGGCGGCGGGGTCGGAGCGCAGGGAGGTTTCGAATTTCGGCTTCGTTGCCTTGCGGGCGGAAGAGGATTTGTTTTCCAGTAGTCCACCTTCAATCCAGCGCTTGAGGATGTCGATCTGCTCGGCGGAGAGTTTATCGCCCTCCGGGGGCATTTTATTGTCACTGGTCTGCTGGACCGAGGTAATCAGCGTGGATCCGACATCGCCGGGTTCGACGACTTTTCCGCCTGAACTGCCTTTGAGGGCGGAACCGAAGGATGAGAGATCGAGTCCGCCCTTGGTCTTGTCCGGGTTGTGGCAGTTCAGGCAGGCCTGCTGGAAGATCGGGAACACGTGTTCGTCGAAAGTCGTCTTCTCCTGAGCGATGGCGAGGGAAGGGATGGCGAGGAGGGTGATGACGCGTCTCGGCATTCAGGAAATGATTGAGATCAGTTTTCCTGAATACGGTTGGACGTGTCTTGGGTCTAGCGTTGAAAATCAGGAAAATGCGTCTGCAATTTAACGAATTCTGTCGAGGATCCAGGCGGAAACAAAGAAGCCACCGGGTGGCGCATGGGGAGTGTTCTCTTGGATGATTTCGTCAATTGTTTAACTTTTCTGAAACGTGGAAGGAGAACGAATTGGCAGTTCAAAATCGCTGCGATGCTTGTTAACCAGGGGAAAAACCGACGATCGCAAGATGATTGAATCGTTCGTTTGACTTTGTCGCGGGATTCTCCCGAATCTCTTGGGCGTATGCGTGAAATTACCTTCCCTGAATCCGGATCGAAGCGAAAATTACTGGATGCCGCCGAACAGTTGTTTGCTGAAAAAGGTTTTGAAGCGGTTTCCGTGAGGGATATCACGCAACTCGCCCACACCAACGTCGCGGCGGTAAACTACCATTTCGGCAGTCGTGAGAATCTGCTGACCATGTTGATGACACGCTACATGACGCCGGTGAACGAAGAGCGGATTGCCCGGCTTGAAACGTTGGAACGAAAATGGTCGGGAAAATCGGTGCCGCTCGAAGAGATCATCGATGCTTTGGTGCGGCCATTTGTGGGGCAGGTGAGAAAATCCGAGCTTTCTGAACGCTTGTTTTACAAGCTGATGGGGCGGACTTTTGCTCAGCAAGGTGATGGCCTGCCCGCGCAGATTGAAGAGCAGCTTCGGAATGTGGTGCAGCGTTTCACACGGGCGTTTGCCAAGGCGTTACCCACCGTCAATGCAAATGACCTGACTTGGCGGATCCATTTCATGGTCGGCGGCATGATCCACATGCTCACCCATCAGGAAATCCTCCACCGGCTCACCAATGGAGCGTCCGGCACACCTCCCATGGAGGCCATCGTGAGCCGATTCATCCGCTTCGCCGCCGCCGGGTTGAGGGAAGGGTTTGAGGCCGAAGTGCCAGCCCCCAAGGGGCCGCAGGTGATGTTCGATTTCTAGTAGGAGCGCGGACATTCAGTCCGCTCCGGGACCGCGGAATTCACCCCGGCTTGCATTCATTCATCTTCTTTGTTCCGGCACCGGATTTCAAAAAAC
This sequence comes from Akkermansiaceae bacterium, assembly GCA_031425955.1. GTDB lineage: Bacteria > Verrucomicrobiota > Verrucomicrobiia > Verrucomicrobiales > Akkermansiaceae > Luteolibacter. The sequence goes on from JANPKJ010000095.1 coordinate 36,876, forward strand.
CTCGATTTCGGAGTGTTCAAACCGCTCCGCTGTCCTAGGTTCCTGCCCCCGTATGTCTGTCAAAATCCGTTTCACCTCCGCCACGGCCGTCGGCCTCGTTCTTGCCAAAGTCGGTCATCCTCAACGCGACGAACCACTCCAGACGTCGAAGGAGGTCTTCAAGATCGAGGACAAGGACCAGGAGCCGCTTTCCGCGATTTTTCTTAAGCCGTTTAAAAACCTCACCGCGCACCGCTTCAGCCACCACTCGTCGCTCGACCAGCATGAGATGAACGCCTACGCGGCGGCGATTTTCACCTCGGACGACGGCTTACTCGAAAAAGGCTGCGACATCGCCAAGCGCCTCTACGCCAAATCGAACCACCCGAACATCAAGTCCGGCGACCTCTGCATTTCCCTGATCAAGAACATCGATATCGACGGCGAACTCACCCAAGGCCTCTGTATCCTCAAGTCCGAGCGGGTCGAGCCCTTCCTCAGCATTTCCACCCGCGACGGCGACTTGGAGCTGCACACGGAGCAGGGGATCAACCCGGAAAAAATCGACAAGGGATGCCTGATCCTCAATCACTTGGCCAACAAAGGCTACTACGTGCTCACCTTCGACCGCACCGGTTCTGATTCCCGCTTCTGGGTGCGGGATTTCCTAGGCGTGGTGCCCATCACCGACAGCCCGTTCCTCACGAACAAATACGCCAGCATGGCCGTCGCGTTCATGGAGAAGGAGAAGAAGGAAAAACCGAGCGCCGACGATGACACGCCCCCGTGGGACACCTCGAACGCCGCACGCGACGCGATCACCTATTTCGAGGAGAAGGAAAAATTCGACCTCCAGGAATTCGAAGAGGAGGTGCTGAAAACTCCGGAGGCCAAGGCGAAATTCGCAGAGCACCGCACCAAGATCGAGGAGGAGCAGGGACACAAGCTGGAAGACTCGTTCGAGATTTCCAAAAAGGACGTCAGCAAGGCGAAGAAGAAAATCCGCACCTCGATGAAGCTCGATACCGGCGTGGACATTCGCCTCAAGCCCGCTCTCGCCGCCAAACCGGAGCAGGTGCTAGAACACGGCTTCGACGAACAGCGGAAGATGAAGTTCATCAAGATCTTCTTCAACGAAGACCTCGCCGAGTGACTAACGGGTGCCTTCGTAGATCGTCACCACGCCGAGAGTGATTGGCGTGGCATCGGTTTTTCCGAAGCCGCAGGACTCCAAGAGATCGGTCATGCCCTTGCCGGAGGGAAACTGCTCGATGGAGCCGCCGAGGTATTCGTAGGCGTCTTTCTCCCCGGTTAGCCAGCCGGCCATGTGAGGTAGGACGTTGTGGAGATACCAGCGGTAGGGTCCCCGCATGATTCCGCTGGGCAGTGAGAAATCGAGGATGACGAGGCGGCCGCCGGGCTTGAGCACGCGGTACATTTCACCCAGGCCGCCGGGGTAGTCCGCCATGTTCCGCAGTCCGAAGGCGACGGTGACGACGTCGAACTCGTGATCTTGAAACGGAAGTGCGAGCGCGTCAGCGACGATGGTTTTCGCGATGCCGCGGTTGGCGGCATGGACGAGCATTTCCGCGCAGAAGTCCGAGGCGATGACCTCGCAGGTGGGGATTTGATCCTGAATTTCCAAGGCGAGGTCACCGGTGCCGCTGGCGACGTCGAGCAGGCGGGTGGGCTTCCATTTCCGGATGCGGGCGGTGACGATTTTTCGCCAGATGATGTCCATGCCGCCGCTCAGGACGTGGTTGGTGAGCACGTAGCGGTCGGCGATTCTCGCAAAGGCGTCATGGACGTAAACGGCGTCGGGCATGCGGGAGGGGTAGTCCGGCTGAGGTTTCGGACAAGCGCGAATTACGCACCGATGGGATGCCAGGTGGTCTTGGCTTCGAGGTGGTCGCGGATTTCGTAGAGCCCTTGGGCCTTTTCGGAGAACCAGTCGGTCGGAGTCTCGGTGGGGATCAGCTTGAGGCGCTTCACACTGTCGGCCGCGCCGGTTTGCAGGGTTTTGCGTTCTTCCAGAGTCCCAACTGCTGCCAGTCCGCGGAGATGGGCGTGGGTGGCGAAGGTGAGGATGAGTTCGCCGCGCTGGCCGGTGAGGAGATTGACGACCCCGCCGGGGAGGTCGCTGGTGGCGAGCATTTCCCCCAACAGAATGGATGGATAAGGCTGGGTGGTGGAGGCGAAGGCGACGACCGTGTTGCCGCTGGTGATGGTGGGCAGGACGAGCGAAAGCAGTCCTAGCAGCGGCGCTTCGTCCGGCGCGATGATGCCGATGATGCCCATGGGCTCGGTGACGGTGAAATTGAAATGTGGCGAGGAAACCGGATTCACGCTGCCGAGCAAGGCCTGGAACTTGTCCGTCCAGCCGGCGTAATGGACGATGCGCTCGATGCTGGCGCGAACCTCTCGCTCCGCCTGGGCGCGGTTACCGTCTCCCAGCAGGATGGCATCGGCCATTTCTGCGGCGCGGGCTTCGAGCATTTCGGCAAGCCGATAGAGGATTTGTCCGCGGTTGTAGGCATTCCGCGCGGCCCATCCGGGACCTGCTTTGGCAGCAGCTTCCACGGCGTTGCGCAGGTCCTTGCGGGAACAGAGCGGGATGTTCGCGAAGAAGTTGCCGGAAGCGTCATTGAGCGGAGCGACTCGTCCGCTTTCGGAGCGGATGAATGCTCCGCCGACGTAGCACTTGGGGGTCTTGGTGATGGGTAGGTGCATGGAGATGGGGAGTATTCTTGGCAACAAACGTGATGGGATAACGGAAATTTTGTGTTTGATCCGAATTGGCGGGTGAGGCCATCCATCCAGCAGGCATGGAGTCAATCCGACGACGGATCAGCTCTTGAACCGAGCCTCGTATTCCCGGTGGAGGATTGCGTGACGGCTCTCCAGTTCCGCAGGATCCAAGATTTCCAACTCGTCACAGGAACTCATCGGTTGGCCGAGAAATTCCTGCAATGTTTGGATTCTTCCCACCCAGAGGCCTCTGGAAATTCCTTGGGAGATTCCTTGGGAGATTCCTTCCATGCGTCCTTGAGCGATTAATTTTTCGGCGACTGACATGGTGCTTTTTTCAAGTTCAGGATTCGTTGAGAGGCTATGGTAAATTTTCTCAGCGTCAAGGTCGCTGTCGGAATGAAGCGCATAGAGCAGCATGAGTCCGAGGAGGCTGTCGGGAAGCTCGTGTGAGGAGAATCCGGCCAGCCATTGGAAAAAACGCAGCAGCTCTTTTTTCCTGGCAAGCTTCATCAGCTGGAGCACGACCCGGAGCCGCGTGTCGTCCTCCTCAGCAGCTGGATCGCAGCGGCTGAGGTCGAGGAGAGCATGATGGAACTTCGGCAGGTAGGGAAAGAGTTCCGTGGCGATGGGCTCTGGCAGTTCGAACAAGTCCTCGAAGGCGGTCGAGATATTCCATGTCAGCGGGCCCTGGTGGAGAACAAGCGGGAGAACGGGAGGGAGCGGAAAACCGTGTGATTGATGATGTCGGGTGAAGATCTCCGTCACATAGCCGAGCAACCGCAGCGGCATTGCCGGGTCCGGGGTGCTTTGATGTTCGAAAAGCAGATAGAGCAGCGTTTCCCGGTCACCGATCCGGACGGAAAACAACAGGTCGGAATGCACTTGCTGGAGCCTCGACTTGACGAACGAGCCGGGCACGACCGTCAACGAAGGCCAATCGATCCCTGCGACAATCGCGGCTGGCAGATGGCTCTTGAAAAACGCGGTGGCATGCTCGGGCTGCGAGAAAACGGCTTTGAAAAATCCGTCGTTCGTGTGGACGGCGGGTTCGAGGCTGTTTTCAGGCTCTTGCACTGGCGGAGGATTTGGATGCTCAGACCAGCTGCGCGTAATCCAGAAGCCCTTGTTTCCCTCCTTCTCTTCCAAAGCCGGACTCCTTGTAGCCGCCGAAAGGGGAGGCCGGGTCGAACTTGTTGAACGAGTTCGCCCAAACGACGCCAGCCTTGAGCTCGGTGGACATTTTCAAGATGCGCGATCCCTTGTCAGTCCAAACGCCGGCGCTGAGGCCGTAGTGGGTGTTGTTTGCCTTTTCCACGGCTTCTTCCGGCGTGCGGAAGCTGAGAATGGAAAGCACCGGACCGAAGATCTCCTCGCGGGCGACGCGGTGGCTTTGCGAGACGTTGGAAAACAGGGTGGGCGGGAAATAAAATCCCTTTTTCGGCAGGGAGCAGGCCGGCTGGTGGATTTCCGCGCCGTCGGCGATGCCCGAGGCGACGAGCTCGGTGATGCGGTCGAGCTGGGCCTTCGAGTTGATCGCGCCGACATCGGTGTTCTTGTCGAGCGGGTCGCCCGTGCGCAGGGATTTGAGGCGGATCTTGAGTTTGGCGAGAACCTTGTCGGCGATGGATTCCTGGACTAACAAACGGGATCCGGCGCAGCAGACGTGACCTTGGTTGAAGAAGATGCCGTTGATGATGCCCTCAACCGCTTGGTCAATTGGTGCGTCTTCGAAAACGATGTTGGCCGCCTTGCCGCCGAGTTCGAGGGTGAGGCGCTTGCCGGTGCCGGCGAGGGCGCGCTGGATCGCCTTCCCAACGTTGGTGGAGCCGGTGAAGGCGATTTTCGCGGCGAGCGGATGATTCACGACGGCGGACCCGGTCTCACCCGCGCCGGTAACGAAATTGACGACGCCTGGTGGAAGTCCGGCGTCTTGCAAAATGGTGGCGAATTTAAGCGCGGTGATGGAGCTGGTTTCCGCCGGCTTGAGGACCACCGTGTTGCCGATGGCGAGCGCGGGGGCGATTTTCCACGCGAGCATCAGCAGCGGGAAATTCCACGGGATGACCTGGCCGATGACGCCTAACGGGGCAAGCGTCCGGCCCGGTGTGACGTAGCCGAGCTTGTCCGCCCAGCCGGCGTGATAGAAAAAGTGCGCAGCGGCCATCGGCACGTCGAAATCGCGGGACTCCTTGATCGGCTTGCCGCCGTCCAGCGTCTCCGCGACGGCGAATTCGCGTGCGCGGTCCTGCAGCAGGCGGGCGATGCGGAAGAGGTATTTCGCACGTTCGGTGCCGGGGAGTTTGCTCCAGGAAACGAACGCGGTGGCGGCGGCCTGATAGGCGGCGTCCACATCGGCGGCTCCGGCGAGCGCGATTTCCGAAAGCTTCTCCTCGTTGCGCGGGCTGATGGAGTCGAAGTATTTTTTGGTCTTCGGAGCGACGAATTTGCCGTTGATGAAGAGGCCGTAGCGCTCGTCGATGAATGCCGGGGCGGATTCCGGAGCGGGATCGTATTCCCAGAGGTCGCCAAAGAGCAGTTCGCGGGCGGCGGGGCGGGTAGACTTTTTAGCAGGCATGGAAAATATCGGTCGTATGGATCCTATCGGACCTATTTCAATAAGCTGAGGAAGATTCGCTGAACGAGTAAGGTGCCTGATAGGCTCCGGTTTTTTCCTTCACGAGTTGGCGGACAAGGTCGTTGAGCAGGGCGGACGCGCCGAAGCGGTAGCGGGTGTTGGTGAGCCACGCGTCGCCGAGGGTTTCCTTGACGGCGACAAGGAAGTGCAGCGCCTGCTTCGCGGTGCGAATGCCGCCGGCGGGTTTCATGGCGATTTCGATTCCGGTCTCGAAATAGAAATCGCGGATGGCTTCGAGCATCACCTGGTTGTTGCCGAGGGTGGCGTTGAGGTTGGTTTTCCCGGTGGACGTCTTGATGAAATCACCAGGGCGCAGGACGCGCATCGCGAGGAACGAGGCGGCGCGGATGTTGTCGTAGGTTTCGAGTTCGCTGGTTTCGAGAATTACCTTGAGCGTGGATTCTCCACAGGCCTCAAGGACGGCAGCGATTTCATCCTGCACGAGTTGAAGTTCGCCAGCGAGGAAGGCGCCGCGGTTGATGACCATGTCGATTTCATCCGCCCCGTCGGCGACGGCGGCGCGGACTTCCGCGAGGCGGGTTTTAAGCGGGGCCTGGCCGGACGGGAAGGCGGTGGCGACCGAGGCGATTTTCACGGAGCTGCCCTTCACCCATTTTGCGGCGTGTCTCACCATCGCTGGATAGACACAAACGGCCGCGGTCGGCGGGATGTCCGTGTCGTCGTGAGGGTGGAGGGCTTTCTGGCAGAGTGAGGCGACCTTGCCGGGCGTGTCCTTGCCTTCGAGTGTCGTGAGGTCCACCATTGTGGTGGCGAGTTTCAAGCCGAACACCTTGGCGTTTTTCTTGATGCTGCGGGTGCCATATTTGGCGACGCGTTCCTCGACGCCCACCTGGTCGACCGTTCCGATTTCGTCGAGCAGCCTTAGCAAGGCTTGGGGATTCTGCAGGGCCATTGGCGACAGGCTCAAGACAATCGGCCGGTCTGCCAAGGTTCAAGTTCGGCAGTGAGAAAAATCACCGCGACAGAACCTGGCTCCAGCGGTTGTCTGGTGCCCACGAAACCAGCGGGAACGGCAGGGGAATGTGCGGTCGCTTGCGGTCGGAGGATTTTGGAAATCAGCAGCTTTTATCCTCGTCAGCGACGGTCCTCGCGACTAGTTTTTCGGGACAGAATAATTCAGAGGAAGCGCGAGTTGGCACGACCTTTGCTTTATATGAAATACAATCCGCCCAACTATGAAAAAAATCGAAGCGATTATCAAACCATTCAAGCTTGAAGAAGTTAAAGAGGCCCTCGCCGAGGTGGGTGTGCAAGGCATGACCGTCACCGAAGTCAAAGGTTTCGGTCGTCAAAAGGGTCACACCGAAATTTATCGCGGTTCGGAATACACCGTGGACTTTCTTCCCAAGGTCAAAATCGAGATCGTCGTGGACGATGCCCAAGCGGATGGCGTAGCCGCCGCGATCGTTAAGAGTGCTAACACCGGCAAGATCGGCGACGGCAAGGTATTCATCTCTACCGTCGAAGAGGCAATCCGGATCCGGACCGGCGAGACCGGTTCCTCAGCGGTGGCTGTCAACTGATTCTCGGATCGTTCCAACTTCAAAAATTCCAATAACCAATGGTTCTCCTTTCGGAGTTCATTGGTTTTTTGGTTTTGGAAGCGGGTCCGTTCAAATCTTCAAATGAAACCGGATTGGAAAACGGGCGTGGGGCGGGTGCGCATCGTCGGTACGTTGGAGGGAATATCGTTCGTCTTGTTGATGGGCTTGGCGATGCCGCTCAAATACCTGGCCGGCATGCCTGCGGCGGTGAAATGGACCGGTTGGATTCATGGGGTCCTCTTCATCGCCTACGGCATGACGATTCTAATGGCTCTCACAGCCAAGCGGATCTCTTTCCGCAGGTCGCTGGAGGCGGTCATTGCCGCTTTGATCCCTTTCGGGCCGTTCCTGTTGGATTCCAGGTTGGCAGCGGACGAACAGAGCGAGGTCGCAGACGGCTGAGGGCGACCACAGCCCCTTGCTAAAATGGTTGTGACGGGTTTGTTTGCTCAGGCGAAGTCCGGGGTTCTACCATTCCGTCACCCTACGAAATGGTGAGGAAAATAGCGAAACCTGGACCGGCCCGATGTGAAAAACGGCAGGTCTAGCGGGAGGCTGTTCTCCAATCTTCGAAGGCTCCACCCAGGCAGCGAAATACATCGGTCGGAGTCAAAGATTGCTCTGAGGTATTCGCATCCTGCATCGCGATTTCGGCGGCTCGTCCGCAAAGCCATGCGGCGAGTGCGGCTGCTTCCATCGGAGTGTCCCCGATCGCAAGTCGTGCGCCGATGACCCCCGCCAGCAGGTCGCCATGACCGCCGGTGGCCATCGCCGGGGTGCCCGATGAGTTGCACCAAAGGGGCGCTCCCCGGCGGGTGACGAGGGTGCGGCATCCTTTCAGCAGGAGGACGGCGGCACAGTGGTCGGCGAAACGTCTGGCGGATACCTCGCGCGGCAACCCCGTCAAGTCAGGGGCGAGGCGCTCGAATTCACCTGGATGCGGGGTAATCACATGGCGTTCGGAGAGAATGCCCAGTTTTCCAGTACGAGCGAGAAGATTGATGCCGTCGGCATCGATGACTGTGGGAGCCGGTGATTTTGAAATCAATTCCAGCAAACCTTCCTCGGTCGCAGAATCCATCTCGCCCAGTCCGCAACCTAAGACCAGTGAATCGAACCGGGATTCCAGCACTTCACGCGGGTTGTCGACTTCTTGCACGATGATTTCCGCCGGGCATCGCGAAACGACCAGTGTTCGGACGGTTGGGGGGACGAAAAGTGTGATCAATCCGGCTCCACCCCGAAGTGCTCCGGTTGCAGCGAGCACGGCGGCTCCGGTGTAGGTTTGGGAACCCGCGACGATGGCCACCCGTCCGGCAAGGCCCTTGTGGAAATCAAAAGCGCGCGGAGCTTTGGCGAAGTCGAGGGTTTGCGGTGCGATGATTTCAAAGGGCCCCAAGCGCTCCATCATCAGCGGTTCGACGGGAACGACCGCCAACGCGCCCGTCGCATCGGCAGCCTGCGCGGTGAGCAGGCCGAGCTTGGCGTTGCCGATCATGAAGGTGATGTCCGCGATGACGGTATCGGGAGAAATCCGGCCCGTATCCGGGTCGATGCCTGAGGGTAGATCAACGGCCGCGACGCGCGCACCCGCCTGCTGCCGTAAGGTGGCGATTTCCCGTGCGAGTTGCACGATGGGAGGGCGGAGGGCTCCCTGGGTTCCACTGCCGAGAAGTCCATCGAGCAAAAGCAGCGGTCTTTTTAGATCCCGCCATGCCGGGATGCGGTCGACAGGCCGCCGCATGGCGGTCTCATCCCATTTCAGGCGGGTGAGGGGAGCCCACTCCGCGATGGGGAAAGCGAGTCGGGCGGCTATGTTCCAGCCGAACTCATCGCGCAAAATTCTCAAAGCAACGAGGGTGTCACCCGCATTGTGACCTTTTCCCAAGTAACCAACCACGGTGCCGGACGTCGGGAAAAACTTTCCGATGGCCCGTCCCAGCCGAGCGCCGGCGAGATCGAGCAATTGTTCCTCGCTCCAACCGTTTGCCTTCGCCAACGCCTCGTTCGCAAGGGTCTCGGCGATGGTGAGCGCACTCATGCCGAATTCGTGGGAAAATCAATACTCCCGGCGATAGCGCTGGATACCGTCGACGATGCCTTGGGCGATGGCCTCACGGAACCAGCCGGATTTCATCCGGTTCCGTTCGGCCTCGTTGCTGACGAATCCGCCTTCAATCAGGATGGCGGGAATGGTTGCATGCCGGATCACATAAAAGCGGGCGTATTTCGCGCTGCGATCCACCGTCCGGGTGCGCCGGATCAGGTTGCTCTGCACCAGTTGAGCGAGCCGCTGGCCTTCCTGGCTGGAGTAGAATGTCTCCAAGCCGCTGACTTGCTGTTTCCACGTATAATTATAGTGGATGCTCACGAAAATGGCGTTCCGATACCGGTTTGCCATGTTGACGCGCTGGGGAAGGGAAATGAAGTAGTCGCTGCGCCGGGTCATCACGGTTTGGTAGCCGAGGGCCTTGAGCTTGCTTTCCAGCCGGTAGGCGGTGTCCAGTGCGAGGTGTTTTTCGTAAACCCGACCCCACTGTCCGCCGTTGTCATGTCCGCCGTGGCCGGCGTCGATCACGACCGTCCGGAAGTTGGCGGCAGTCGCCAGGTTGCCTGCGGAAACGATCGCCGCCAGTGCCAATAGTCGAAAAAGGGATTTCATAAAATAGAAAGTTAGTTTCGAGAAACAATTAAGATTTCTTGATATTTTTAGCGAACTGTAAAGCAAATTCACAGCTTGGGTGAAAATCGCGAGGTGGTTCCTGGCGAATCATCAGTAGGTGACCGGCGGACGGTCCGAGGCCTTGCGGATTTTTGATTTTGCTGCCGCCGCCGCCTTCGGGTCATACGGGATGCTATTGGCGACGCGGACCGTGCCATCCGCGAAAGTCAGCAGTTGGGGGTCACCCTGGCTGCCACGCTGATGAATCTGGCGGTCCAGCACCTTGCCGTCGGTATCGATCTGATAGTGGACCCACATCGTCGGCGTGGCGAGGAACATGACGTGCATCCGCTGCTGCCGGTCCACCGTCGCGAGCGGGCGGCGCAGCATCAGGACATCGCCCAACAAAAAGGTGCGGACATTTTGACCGGTGCGGCCGTCGATGATCTGGGCGTAGATCTGGGCTTTCTCATCCCCGCTGAAATTCAGCACCCGGAACTCGCGGGTCATCCCGCTTTTGCCGGGGATCCCGACTTTCTGTGACCAATACGGAACACCCGGGCTCTGGTTGAAAAGCACCCGGTTGGTTGACGAGCCGCTGTCTGTATTGCCAGGGATTCGCACCATGGCGGAAGCCGTGTAGTTGCCTGCCTCACCCAGGTGGTAGAATTGGGATAGGTCAAACTGCCGGGCCAGCGATTCGCCGGCTTTGATGCTCATCCGGCCGAACTTGTTGCGGCCCTTCGGGGTGACCGGCTCGCCGAACCGGTCCTTGATTAAGAAATCCAGCCACTGGGTGCGGCCGTCGCTTACAAAGTCAAGTGCTCGCCCGGCGTGGTTGGTGATGGTGACCACGGCGATGACCGGTTCCCCAGCCAGGTATTGTTTCTTGTTCAGCCGGAGACTGGTCGACAGCTGGGCTTGGGCTTCGCCGACAAATGCCAGGGCAAGGATGAGAATGCGGAAACTCGGGATCATCGTCACCCGGCACAATTAGCCCACTCCCGCAAGTGCGTCAACCTAACGACGCTATCGGTGGATTTCGCACCAACTTTTCATCCGGAGCCTTGATTTTCCGGGGGCGAAAACGGAATTCCGCGTTCTTCAACGGGTCGGGTCCGCCGCTTGCGTAGGGATCATCCGTGGCAGTCGTGCTTCCAGATCCTTGCGGACCAATGGGGAGAGGGCGTCGATCTCCAATGCTTTTTCAATCGACTCGCGAGTGCCTTCCCCCAAGCGATACATCCCAAGCAATGCTCGCACCGAGACTTTCCGGGGATCGCGGGAAATGATTTCAACCGGGGTGCCGGACGTGACGGGCCCCTCCTCGACGACCCTGAAGTAGAATCCACTGCGTCCGCTTTGAAGAAACTGCTTCAGAATGTCCGGCTTGTGCAGTTTGTTCCCAAGCTTGAAACAAGGGATCCTTGGGCTGGTCACCTGTAGCACGAGCTTTCCGATCTGGATGATGTCACCGATGCAAACGTCCGTTTCCATCAATCCTTCCAGCGTCAGGTTCTCTCCGAATGTTCCCGGCGGGTAAGACGTCGCGGCAAGCTCGTTTTCCCAATAGGCGTAATGCTCGACAGGATATGCATAGACTGCCTGGAAGGGGCCGCCGTGCACGGTCGGGTCGGCTTGACCATCACCTTCCAGACCGAGTTGATTGACCTGGATGGGACCGGCTACCGGTTCCTTGTCGATGCCCGTAGGAACGTCTTTCCCGTTGATGACCACGGTCCGTGGTTCGGCGCGATTCACATGGAGGACTTGCATGGATTCAGGAGTGGTTTGAAATGAGCTTCCTTCCGGGACAGCACATGACAGGCCAATCCACCGTCGCCGAAATGGAACTTCCCTTCAGAAGCAAATCCCGGTCTCGTTGGCAATAGGAGTCCGAATGCGTTTTCGTAATCCAGCGCGAGTCGTCACGCATCAGGGCTGGTCTTCCGGCGACCCTCTGCTAATCCATGGGTATTCGATGATTCCAGAGCTAAGCCAACTGCGTGAAAAAATCGAGGGTTTCCAACTCGACGAACCGGGCGCGGCGCTTCCCTTCACCAGTCGCCTGGCCCGCGAACAGGGCTGGGACCACGCTTTCTCCGGCAAGGTTGTGGGCGAATACCTCCGATTCATCCACCTGGCCATGGTGGCCGGGCATCCGGTGACACCCTCCGAGGCGGTGGACCAGGCGTGGCACCTGCATTTGATTTACACCCGCAGCTACTGGGAAAAACTCTGCCGCGAAACACTCGGAAAGGATCTCCATCACGGACCCACCGTCGGCGGTAGCAACGAGGACGCGAAGTTCGCTGACTGGTATCGGAAGACTTTGGAAAGCTACCAAAGGATTTTCGGCAGTCCTCCGCCCCCGGACATCTGGCCGGATCCGGTCGCGAGATTTGCCGGCGCGGGCTCCGGACGATGGATTGATCCGGCGAAATTCTGGCTCATTCCCCGACCATCATGGACCCGGCGCAGCCACCGGAAAAACCACGAAATTCCTCCGTCATGAACCGATTCCCCCTCGCTGAGATTCCGGTTTTTGACCTCAACGGACCCTCCTTTCTGGCGTTTTACGCGGTCATGTTCGTGATCGTCACATGCTGGTCGTTTTTGAGGGCCCGCAGGGCGGTGGACCGGTTCGACCGTGCGGGCTATTTCCCCGAGCTCTCCGATTTTTATGAAACCGCCTATCTGTCAGCCGGTGCGCCTCGGGTCGCCCAGTTGGCCGTGGTGCGTCTGATGCAGTTAGGCCTGGTCGATTGGAAGACAGGGAAACTTCTCATCGCCCGCCATCCCGCCAGCGGGGTCAACCTCAACAGCATCGAGCTAAAGCTGTTGGCGGCGGTCCAGCAGAAGGGGCGGAAGGGACTTCCCGTCAAGGGGGCCTGTGCCGCCATTCTGCCAGAGACGCGGTCGATCGAAGTCAAACTGGCTTCCGCCGGGCTGCGGCCGACCGGGGAGGAGCGGAAAAAGGCAGCCTGGTCGGCCGCGATTCCATTGATGGTTCTTCTGCTCGCGGGATTCATCAAACTCGGCGTCGGCATCGTCAGGGACAAGCCAGTCTTGTTCCTGGTCCTGTTCATGTTCGTCACGCTGATTCTAGCGATTGCCGCGGGGTCATCGACCCGCAGGCTCACCCGGACCGGAGAGGAGCTGCTTGCCAAGCTTCGTTCGGAAAAGGACAGACCCCGGCTAACTCCGCGAAATGGCGACGCCGCCCAGTCCGAGAACCTTTGCTGGAATCTGGCACTGATCGGACCGATCGCGCTCGCGGGCATCCCGGCATTTTCCGGCATCTACCGGGATCTGGAACGAAAAATAAGCAACTCCGCCTCAGGCAGCTCAAGCATAGGCTGCGGAAGCGCAGGTTGTGGAGGTGGCAGTTCCGGGTGCGGCGGAGGGAGTGGCTGTGGCGGGTGTGGTGGAGGCGATTGATGGGATCCTCTCAAGGATTTTTGTCTAGCAGGAAATATTTTAAGACGTCATCGGAAGATTCTCAGAATAAAACCCGCCGACATCCGTCTGAGAAGGGTGCCTTCGACACTGGCACGCCTCAACATCCAACCAACCCCACCACATGAAGAAACTCATCACACTCGCCCTCGGTCTAGCATTCTCCGTCACCGCCTTCGCCGGTGACTTCGCGGACATCACGATTCCGGACCTCAAGAAGGCCATCGCCGAAAAAACCGTGACTGTCATCGACGTCAACGGCGCCGATTCCTACAAAGCGGGCCACATTCCGACCGCCATCGACTACTCGACCGCCGAAGCGGATTTGGCGAAATCCCTCCCCGCCGACAAGGGTGCGCTCATTGTCGCCTATTGCGGCAGCCCGAAGTGCAGCGCCTACAAGGCTGCCGCCAAAAAGGCCAAGGAACTCGGGTACACCAATGTGAAGCACCTTTCCGCCGGAATCACCGGTTGGAAGGAAGCCGGTGAGAAGACCGAAGTTCCCGCCAAGTAAGTCATCCCATTGTTAGGATATCAAACCGAGACGCCGGAAATCCTCCGGCGTCTTTTTTGTCTCAAGGCTGCGTGAGAAATGCGGCCACCGCCTGAGTCACGGGATCTTCCGGAATTCCAAGGTCGCGGTTGATGCTCATGTGGGATTTGTCATCCACCCCTTGGACGGTCACGGTGCCGCCGGCATTTCGAAGCGTGGTCGCCAAAAGATCGGATTGCACTTTGGAATCGCTCCTGCGGGAAACATGCAGGATCAGGAACGGCGGGGGATTCTTGGGATGCTTGAGGGCGGGAGATGCATCCGTCTGGATCTTCACATCGCTGGTGAACGCATCATGATACATGCGTCCGAGCATCCCCTGATCGGTCATCGGCATCATCTGCCGCGGGATGTCGTATCCGGCTCCATCGAGAAGAATGACGCCTTGCAGGTATTCCGGATGGGCCCCGGCTTGGATCATCCGCTCGCGGTCGACTCCTGCGAGTGCGGCCAGATGGGCTCCGGCGGAGTGGCCCAGCAACCAAAGTTTTCTGGGATTTCCACCGTGTTTGGCGATGTTTCGCTCGACCCACGCAATGGCGGAACAAACGTCCTCAATGTGGGCTGGATGGGTGACCGCCGGGGATAACCTGTAGTTGATCGAGGCGACGATAAATCCCTGTTGAGTCAGCCACGAGGCTTTGGGCTCGATGAACGTGCGGTGCGCCTTGTCGCCGATGGACCATCCACCGCCGTGAATGAGCAGCATCACCGGGGCAGGTGCCTTCGACTTCATTTCTGGCAGATGGATGTCCAGCAAGGTTAATTTGGGGTCGATTCCCGGCCTGAGGGCGTAAGGAATATCGCGCAAAACGACCGGCGCTCCGAGGGCAAAGCCAGCGACCACGATCAGGAGAATGAGAGGGGACGAAAAATTCATGAATGGAAAACCGAACCCCGTCCGAAAAGTTGCGTGACTTGACCAGCTCAGGGAGGTCTGAGTCTCTGAAAACCTGGGAACATTTCGTGCGTAAGAGTTCAAAGCTCTTTAAATTGGGGGTCGATGAATCGTGGAGAGTCATCGTATGAAATCAGCTTTTACAAACACCATGTTGAAAACTTCCCTGTTATCCTGTGCCTGCTTTCTGTCGTTGGCGAACGCCCAAGCCCGCCTCGGCGTCGAAAAAGTCGCAGATAACTTCACCCGCCCGCTGTGGGTGGGTCAGCCGGTGGGCATCGACGACAAGCTGTGGGTGGTCGAGCAGGACGGCAAAATCTGGACCGTCGATGCGAAGACCGGCGCACGTGGCGAAACGCCGTTTCTCGACATCGTCCGGGAGGTGAACCGGAGCGGCAACGAGCTCGGCCTGCTCGGGCTGGCCTTCGCCCCGGACTTCAAGACCAGCGGGCGCTACTACGTGAACTTCACCGACAAGGCGCGGAAAACCCGCATCGTCAGGTACATCGCCAACAAGGGACTAACGGACACTGATCCCGCCGCCGCGGAAATTCTTTTCACCTTCGGCCAACCGTATGACAACCACAACGGCGGATGGATCGGCTTTGGTCCCGACGGCATGCTCCACATCGCGACGGGCGACGGTGGGGCCGGAGATGACCCGAAGAATTTCGGCCAGAATCTCACCACGCATCTCGGCAAGATCCTCCGCGTCGATGTCTCGCCCGCCAAAGGATACACGGTGCCGAAGGACAATCCATTCGTCGGAAAAGCCGGTGCCGTGCCGGAAATCTGGAGTTACGGCCTGCGCAATCCATGGCGCTGCTCGTTCGACCGGGAGAGTGGGGATTTCTGGATCGGCGACGTCGGCCAGAACCGGTGGGAGGAAGTGAACCACGTGGCCAAGGGCAAAGGCAGCGGCGCGAACTTCGGCTGGCGGCTGCGCGAAGGCGATGTGGCGAATCCGAACGACAGGATCGGCGGCGACAATCCGAGGGGCGCGATCGATCCCGTGTATGTTTACAAACACGGCGGCGCCAGGAGCGAAGGCTTTTCGGTCACCGGCGGCTACGTCTATCACGGCCCGATCCGGGAGCTGGAGGGCCGCTATGTTTTCGGCGACTATCAGAACCCTCGGATTTGGTCGTTCGACCTGAAAGGCCGCAAAGCCATCAAGTTCAAGGACCACACCAACGACTTGCAGCCCGAAGGTGGCCGCATCAACCTGATCTCGTCATTCGGCGAGGACAACGCAGGCACCATCTACATCGTGGATCACACCGGTGCGTTCTATCGGATTGTAGACAGGTGATTTCCTGCCTGTTCTTCACGTATCATCCAGCAACCCCTTGAGCCCGCCGAAGAAATTGTCGAGCTCGTCGGTGCTGGGGGCCGCGCCGAGGATGTCGTCGTAGGTGGTGTGGAGCAGGTGCTCGTCGTCCAGCTCGCCGATGAAGCTGCTCGGCTGGCAACCGGTTTCCTGGCCCCACTTGATGCGGGTGGAGCAATAGGTCATGGTGAGCTGGTCCTGGGCGCGGGTGATGCCGACGTATAACAGCCGCCGCTCCTCGTCCTTGGTGCCTTCCGCGATGCTGCGGGTGTGGGGCAGGAATCCTTCTTCGAGACCGACGAGGAAAACGATGGGAAACTCCAGGCCCTTCGACGCGTGGAGCGTGATGAGGGTTACGCCTTGTTTTTTCTCAAGATCCTCGTCGTCCTTGTCGGAGGCGAGGGCGCTGTGGTCGAGGAAGGTTTGGAGTGTTTTTTTAGGCCCTTTCGCCAAGTGCTGGCGGAGACTGTCCACGACGCTGAAAATTCCTTCGCCGCGTTGCTGGCGTTCGCTGTCGGTCTTGCAGGCGCGCTCGATCCACGGCAGGTATTCGATCTCCTTGATGAGGGCGTCGAGCACATCGGCGGGGTTCTCCTTGGCGAGCTCGATTCGGTTTTTCGCTCCAGCGATGGTGGCGACGAATTCCTGCACGGCCTTGGTGGCCTTGCCGCCTAACTGGTCGGTGAAATTTGGATCGCAGAGTGCCTGCCAGACCGATTCGTGATGCTCGCGGCTCCAGTCGGTGGCAAGCACTGCGGTGGACTGGCCGATGCCGCGGTTGGGCGCGTTGAGCACGCGGAGCAGGGCGACGTCCGCATCGGGAGAGGCTAACAATTGGGCGTAAGCCAGCACGTCGCGGACTTCCCGGCGGTCGTAGAAACTCTGCGCACCGACCATCCGATAGGGAATCTTGCGCTCGCGGAAGGCAAGCTCCAGCTTGCGGCTCTGGCCGTTGGTGCGGAAGAGAATGGCGAAATCCTCCCACTCGCGGCCGACCGCGCCTTTTTCCGCCATGATCTCCTCGGCGATGAATTCCGCTTCCTCGTCATCACCCGGCATCGCGACGATGCGCACCGGATCGCCATCCTTGCGGGTGGAGCGGAGGATCTTCTCGCGGCGGCCAATGTTGTGTTTAATCAGACTGTTCGCCGTGTGCAGGACGGCGTGGGTCGAGCGGTAGTTTTCCTCCAGGCGGATGACCTTCGGATTGGGGAAAAATTTCTCGAACTGGAGGATGTTGGCCACCTCCGCGCCGCGCCAGCCGTAGATCGACTGGTCATCGTCGCCGACGACGCAAACATGATAGTTCGGCGGGCCGACAAGCTGTTGGAGCAGGCGCATTTGGAGTGCGTTGGTGTCCTGGAACTCGTCCACCGTGACGCGGGTGTAGCGATGGCGGAAGACTTCGCGGACGTCCTCGTGCTCCCGTAGGATTTGCTCGCCCATGAGCAGGAGGTCGTCAAAGTCGACGGCGTTCTGGGCGCGCAGTTCGTTCTGATAGGCGACGCCGAGCATGGCGAAATATTCGTCCTCCAGGTCCTGTGGATCGATGCCTTTGTTTTTTCCCTTGGAAATCGCCCCGAGCACATCGTCCGGCTTCACCTTCTCCGAGCTACCGCCCTTGCGAACGAGCAACTGCTTCATCAAGCCGACCTGATCCGAGTGCGAGCAGATCGAGAAATTTTTCTTATAACCGAGTTTCTCGATGCCGCCGCGCAGGATGCGGACGCAGAGCGAGTGGAAGGTGCAGACAGTCATCGCCTCGGCGGCCTTTTTGGAAACCATGCCGCCGATCCGCTCGCGCATTTCGCTCGCGGCCTTGTTGGTGAAGGTGACGGCAAGAATTTCCGACGGATCGATACGCTTTTCCAGCATGTGGGCGATCCGGCAGGTGACGGTGCGGGTTTTGCCGGTGCCCGCGCCGGCAAGCAACATGACCGGGCCATCGAGAGCGCCCACGGCTTCGCGCTGCGCTTGGTTAAGGGAGTCGAAAGAGAAAGAAGAGGCCATCGGCGAGCGGATACAAGCGGGACCGGGGCAGGGTGGCGAGTCCGGAATTCAGACGGGGAGCACACCTCTGCGATCCTTTGCGACCATTGCGCCTTTGCGGTAAAATCTTCCGAGTGGCTGTGACTTCCAGTCGCAGGTCATCACGGACTTCCCTTCATCAAAGAGTTCACCGCAGAGCCGCCAAGGCCGCGAAGGGACGCAAAGAACACCTGTAGTTTCAAAGAATCCAACTCCGCGATCCTTTGCGACCTTCGCGCCTCCGCGGTTCAATCTTCCTAGTAGCTTCGGCGTCCCGCCGCAGGCCGTGTTTGCTGCGTCTCGCAGCAACTCCCCCTCCTGATGACACCGCATCGAACCATCCTCCACAAGACGTCTTTCCAAACGCTTCCAAACCCTAGTCATCGGCGACACGCCCAAGGACATCGCCTGCGCCCATGCCATCGGCGCGAAATGCCTCGCCGTGACCACCGGGCAGTTCACCGCCGCCACCCTCGAAGCCCATGGCGCGGACTATGTGGTGGAATCGCTGGACCAGGCGCTGGCCTGGATCTAGTCAGGGAGCCGGTTTGGCTTTTACCGTCATCACGCCCTGCATCATCGTGAAGTGCCCGGGCGTGGTGCAGATGAAGGGATAGGCCCCCGGTTCTTTCGGGATGAAATAAAGCGTGTGGCTTTCGCCACCGCCGAGGCGCTTGGTGTGCGCGAAAATCTGTTTTTTCATCTCCGCATCGTCCGGCAGATGGCCGGTCTTCGGATCGCCGCACTTGGCGGCGAAGGCCAGCAAGTCCGTTCCCGGTTTGAGGATCACCAGATTGTGCGCCATTTTGGCGACCGGGATTTTCCCCACATTCTTGAACACCAGCGTCACCTTCTGCCCGACCTCCACCTCGAAGCCCTTGGGGTTGTATTTCATCTGATCGTTGCAGGTGATTTCAATTTTCACCGGCGCTTGCGCACGGACGAACGGAGCGGCAACCAACAGGGCGAGCGGAATGAGGAGGTGTTTCATGAAATCGAACGGTTCTGAGTCAGCGCCCAACCTAGCGACCTCCGCCCCCGACGCAATCCTTTGAGCCGGGAATTCGAGGATGGAGCGACGATACTCCTGTCGCAGGGCGGAGTGATTTTGTAAAACTCCGCCTCGTCCCACCAGAACGCGCTGTCGGTTTTCCAACAGTCGGCCATGTTCATGATTGATTTCCACGAGCCTGCGCCATCTCCATCAGAATACAAGCTCTCCCCGATCTACACCCCTGTAGCGTCGGTCTGCGACCGTCGCTAGCCACTTCACCCGCCGGAGGCTTCTCTTCTTCGTTACCTCTGCCCCGTCCAATCATCCGCCAGCAGAAAAGTTGATGGTTGAGAGTTGAAAGTTGATGGCAAGAACCGACTCCCCAAGGTAGCTGTGACTTCCAGTCGCAGGCCATCACGGACGCCCCTTCATCAAAGAGCCAACCGCAAGACGCCAAGCTCGCAAAGTGACGCAAAGAATACCTCCATCACCGGTCCAAGAACCTCATCATCGCCCGGCTGAGGGCTTGGTCCAGAATCACATCCACCGCAACGATCTGGTAGAGCAGGACGATCCCCCGGAAAACCATCTGATAGCCCGGCTTCGAACATTTGTGCCGCAGTTCTCTCTGGGCAAGAAACGCTCCGGGCCAGCCTCCGAGCAATTATCCCAGGTGCAAGGAACTCTCCGGCACCCGCCATCCTTGCGAAACCGCCTGATGCTTGTCATAGTCATACATGACATAGGTGACGGCGGAAACCAGCAACATCCCTCCGGCTCCCGCCCACCACGGCAGCGGCAGCCAGAGCAGGGCAAAAAGCGGCAACACCAGAAGAAGACAAAGCTGAACCCAAGCACCCAGCCCCGCCCCGACTCGATCAGTCTCCACGAAGACCAGCTGCTTCGCACAGGGTCGTCCTTTTGGATCGAGACCGGGAACGAAACGCACCTCCTCGCCGGTCTTCGGCCGGCGCTGCCCCCGCTTGAAGTCCTTGATGTGGGCGAAAAACCGCTTTCCACCCGACTCCACCCAGCCATAACCCTTCTCATCCACCCATTGCGTGATGTTCCCCGAGCGCGATCGGCTCGATTGGTAGGGTTCAAAATCTCCTTTTGATATCATCTGAATCTTTGTTCAGGTCTGCGCTTCCGGTATTCCTCGTCAACGTAGCTTTGGAGGTCTCTCATAGCGTCGTGACCGGCATGTTGCTTTGAAGTTCCGGAAAAGTAAACCTGCCCTACTCCCCAGCGGCAAACCCCTATGGGAAGACCATCTTGCCTACCTCCACCTCCTCCGAACTATCCTTGACCGCTAGGCAATTCATTCCTTTTCTTCTTTCGCCGCTCTGGTAAGGGCGGATGCCATGATCCCAGCAGGCATCCCAACAATCCCGAGGCCGCACATGACCGTGAAGAAGGTGAAGATTTTCCCGCCCACCGTCATCGGGAAGACGTCCCCGTATCCGACGGTTGTGAGCGTTTCAACCGACCACCAGAGCGCATGAAACACAGAGGCAAATGTTTCAGGTTGAGCATCTCTTTCAAAGTAGTATATTCCAACTGCGGAGGCATAGATCACTAATACAGTTGCTGAGAAGAAGATCACCAATTCTTCGCGAGCCAAGAAAAAAGCGCGTGCAAATCTGTGCATGGCCCGGTTGTAACGCGCTAGTTTAAGAACGCGGAATAGCCGCATTAAACGCAGAGCACGGACGCCCCGCAGATCAAGTCCGGTTGAGAGGTAGAAAGGAGCAATAGCAAGCAGGTCGATCAACCCATAGAAGCTGAAGATAAAACGAAGTCGGTTGTTCGTCGTCCATAATCTGAGGAAATACTCGACAGTGAATATGACCACTGTGACCACCTCAACCCAATTCAGGAATTCTTTCGAAGCAGGAGAGAGGCGGGGAAGCGTCTCGATTGAGAAAGTAACCAGGGAGAACAGAATGAGAATATGAATGAAAAACGCAAACAGGCGACCTGTGTGAGTCTCCGGCCTATCCACCATCTTAATAATAAATGTCTTCAAGTGATTTTTCATTCGGAATTCGCATTCTTGATATGTTTACGATCAAACATTGCCGCGACTGCATTCCCAGCGTCTTCAATCGATATGACTCGTTCCGAATTCGAAAGGTTAAGAAGATCGGTATCTAGCAGTTCGTCAAACTTATCGCGGTTGGGTAGACGAAGTTTGGAAGCTAAATCAACTGGGTTGAAGTTCTGATTGGCCACCCGTTCCAGATGCTGATGAAGCTGTTCTGAGTCACAATAGTAGGTAATCATCAAATTCTTCATCTCGACTTCGATTCCATCTGCTTCCGCACAGAGTCTCAGTGTCTCCATCCCCTTCGTTCCAGTCCACGGAAAGGCAATGCAAGTCGTTTCAGTTTCCAACCATGGGAGATCGAGAATTCGGATTTTTTTCGCGAATACTCTAACTGCCCGAAGGAGTCCAGCGGCGTCGTCGTGCAGGTAGGATGGCAATTCTCTCCCTGCGAGAACATCTCTCATTTTCTCGAGAATAGCCCGATGGATCGTTCCCCCGGACCCTAGGAAGAGCGGTTTATTGCGGGAACGGGCTGGCTTTACTTGGACGATCAGCGCGCGCGAGTCGATCTCATCGACTACCCAGCGCCGACCGTTAAGGAGTAGGTGTTCTCCCTCTGGGGGCAGAGAATCCGCAGGCATCTTTCCTATATCGTCTTGTCCATGACGAACCGAGTAGACTGTGCCGCCAGTGAACGCGGCGTAAAAGTCCCTACCGTGGGTCACGGCCTCACCTCCAGGAGCGAGTATCAACTCACCTGTAGGAACCTGCTCTATCAGTTCCGCCGCCGCCAGACTTCGCAGAATAGAGGTGAAATGGGAGGGTTCAACATCTCGGAAAGCACCCTTAGTCACCAATCTTTCATGAATACGGGATGCCTTTTCCCCTCCTGTCTCGCGGAGGACACTCAGGATCTGGTGGATCAGCGTGCTAAATTGGAACCTGTCATTGTCGAAGGGTTCCAACCACCGCTCCAGCATCAATTCGATCATAGCGATTGAGCGAAGGAGCTGCGGACACAGGAGGTCCTCGATCACCGCCCCTTGAACGGGGGGCGGGTCGAGAGAGTAGAACCTGAGAACCGCCGACTCGCCCTCCCGCCTGCCTGAACGGCCTAGCCTCTGCACCAAGGATGAGACGCTCCATGGCGGTCCAAGTTGTCCGACCGAATTAACAGCCCCAATGTCGATGCCCATTTCGAGAGTGCTGGTGCAGAAAACAGACAGTGGTTCGCCGGTCTTCAGGCGCTCCTCGACATCTTCCCGGACCTCCCGCGACAGTGACCCATGGTGGAGAACGAAGGGATTGCGTGGCCAACGCTGCTCAGTGGCAATCTGGTTCGTCTCGTCGGCCAGCATTTCACCCATGGCCCGACTATTCGTGAAAATCAGGTTGGTATGACGCCCGAATACTCCTGCCAAATCAAGAGCGAGATTGCGGAGGGCTGTATCTCCGTCGACTTCTTGCGCCTCATCCTTGGGCGTGGCGACCGAGCCTTCTGTAATGGCGATCAATACGTCGCGTGCCTCATTCGCAGTTGCCGCCAACCTAGGCTCCGGTTTATCGCTCTCCCCTTCGTCCCTGAGAATTGGACGCGGGAAGGCCCTGAGACCGATGCATACTGACCTGGAGCCCCCTTCATCCTCGATGACATCAACCGACTCCGGCGCCTCTGGCACTAGGAACCGTCGAGCCGAACTGAAGTCGGCAAGAGTGGCTGACAAGCCGAACTGACGAGGCATTCGACCTACGACCTGCCCGAGTCTTGCAATCAGGCTGCGGAGATGGGTTCCACGAACATCGGCGATAAACGAATGCAGTTCATCAATCACGACGTATTCGAGACCACCAAAGATCCGAGGCACCTGTGTTCCATAGTTGATGAACGCTGACTCCAGTGACTCTGGTGTAATAAGCAACACTCCGCCGGGGTCATTCCGAAACTTTTGCTTGTCTGTGGCAGAAACGTCGCCATGCCAGCGATGAACTGGGATGTCAGCGTGCCGGCATAGGTCTTCGAGTCTGAGGAACTGATCGTTGATCAAAGCCTTGAGCGGACCGACATACAGGGCGCGGATACTGCCTACTGGCTGGTCCGCGATAGCAGACAGGACAGGCAGGAACGCAGCCTCGGTTTTCCCCGACGCGGTGGATGCCGAAAGGATCAAGGATCGATCCGAGCCAAAGAACGCCTGAATGGCCTGGACCTGAATCTGTCGTAGTTCCTCCCAGCGCATATCCCATAGGGCTCGCTGCACCGCCGGATGTAGCTGGTTATATGCGCCGCTCATAATTGGGTCGTGCCAAAGTCAAAGCTTGAAGTTCGCGAGTTCGTCGTCATCTGACCCCGCGTCAGGATTTAGGGCTACCTCCTCTTCGATAGAGGTCGGACCGTCCGGTTTACTGAGGATCCCATCCATTCCGAGGATATCCTGCCAACTCTTGCTTGGATTCTGGTCGATCAGATTCAAAAGTCCGACGAACGACCGGATAATGTCGCGAGGTGTTCGGAAGAAGTCGGCCCCCAAGGTGTCGTTTGCCTTGTGAAGCAGGGCCTCGATTCCGGCATCAGGAACCAATCTGCCGTCTTCTTCCCCTTCGGCATGTACGAGCGAGATGTTGCGTAGCAGCACGAATAGGTCCTCCGGGGACAGGGCCTGAAGTCGGATCACCGGACCCGAGAGGTCTATCAGACCACCTGTCGCCAGTTGGTTTTCGGCCAATCGCGAGCGCAGGGCTTCGTAGGAGAACAAGCCGCGACGTTTGTCCTCCAAACTATCATCAGTGCCGGCGAACAGAAAGCCGATGCCCTCCGCATGCCCCTGCACCGAATCGTTTAGAATTGTCAGGATCGCTTCGAAATTAGCCACCCTTGCCCGCGAACTTGGGAGTCGGTGGCTGAGAACGACTAGCTCGTCGAACAGCACCAGTATGCCGTCGAATCCCGCCTTGCGGCAGAAGCCCGCCATGAGTTTGAGGCTATCATGAAAGCTTTCATCGTCGACTATTCGGCGCACTCCGAGGTCCTGCCTAGCTTCTGTTTTGGTTGTATATTCCCCGCGTAGCCAGCGCAAGGCGGAGGCTTTCTCCATCTCGTTGCCGTTGACCGTACCACGATAGTAGGCTCGCAGGACTTCAGCGAACTCAAAGCCCCCGACAAAGTCCTGAAGATCTCTCAAGTCCGCCATGATTCGGGACTCCACATCCCCGGAAACACCACCTGTCCCGACGATCTCCTGCTGGAGCCCGCTGATCCACTTCGTGCAGACCGAAGGCAGGGCGCCCCCCTCTGGCTTGGCTCGGGTCGCCATGTTGCGCATCAGTTCCGAGTAAAGTGCCCGCGCCTCTCCCCCACTCGCCTGAAGTCGCCGCTCCATCGTAAAGTCCGCTTGGACGACCACCAGATTTTGCTGAAGAGCCACATGGCGTATCAGATTGAGAAAGAAGCTCTTTCCGCTTCCGAAGCGTCCAACCACCAACCGGAATGATGAGCCACCGTCCCGAATCCTTGCCAAATCATTTAGCAAAGCTTCGGTCTCTTGCTTGCGCCCGACCTGAATTAGGTGGAGGCCCTGTCGGGGGACCAGCCCTGCCTGGAGAGACTGGAGCACGGATTCACGTTCGCGGCGCTTGATCTTCATGGTCGATTTATCAGGTGTTTGGAATTAGTTCTTCGATGATTGATACTTGGCCTTCGTCGTCGAGTTCGATCAGAAAATCTCCCAGAGTTTCGTCTGACCAGGTGTTGACTCCGTCGATCAGATCATCCGGCAGCAAGTGATAGCGGCCAGCTATCTCATCTAGGTCGAACGACTGGCCTTGTGCAGTTCCCACCATCTCCAGGAGCGCCGCGCGGTATCGTTCGTCGAGATCGGTCATCCACTCAGGAGCTTCGGTAATTGGTTGCCTCACAGTTGATTCGGGTTCCAACTCATCTTCTTCCTCGGGCTCCTCTTCAATCGCACGGGACAGAATCGAAACCACCTCCGCAGTCTCTAACGTCAACGCATTAATCCGATCCATGTCCAGCCTGAATGCCGGTGAACTCGCGGGGGCCGGAATCGTTTCTCCCTCTGAAGCCTTCCGACCGCGGACTACCGTTACCGTATGAAAGGCCGCATCCCCGGCCAAGACGTCGTCCAATGAATCCTGACCGAGCTTCAGAGCTTTGCCCAGCCTCCGAAGCATTCGGTTCTCGTCGCTGGACAGTACAGCGTCGCAACAAGCGATGTGAACCATCAGCTTAAACACCGCCATTCGGTCGGATGAGTGCACTGATTTGGCGATCTTTTGGAGCCGCCTGTTCGCGACGTTTGTATCCCGAACCAGCACAGCCTCGGTCGCCCTAATCTGTGCCTTTCCGAATTCGTCCTCTATCCCGCTGGATCGGTGGAAGACCTGAAGTTCATCGTCGTCGATTACCCCGTCCGCAGAAGCCATTAAGACCGCAAGATGTAGCAACCGCAGCAAGCCACCGAGGGATTTAGAGGGTTCGCATACCACGGGATTGCGAAAGATCGCCACTTCCTGATCCCAAGCGAGCGGTAGGTTTAATATGATAGGATGAGGTGCTAGTGTGTCACCGAAGCTCTCGACCAAAGCGGCAACATCTTCACTCTGCTTTTGAGTCAATTCCTGACGTTCCTCTATGCCGCTCATACAGGCTAGTAACGCAACCGGAGCGAAGATCAGACCGTTCTCGTTCGGGCAACTGGCCAGCGTCTCCCGGTAGGGAGCTTCCAATGGATGAGGTTTGCCACCGCGAATCTCGTCAGGAAGGGCAAGGTGCGCTCTGAGCAGATCCTGACTGGAAGCTCCGGCTTCCTTGGTGAGTTTTCCAACCGCACGAGAATAACCTGACAGATCCTCAATGCATTGGTTCCAAATGCCCGCCAAGGGTTTAAACTGGCTCTTGATCCCCAGCACTCCCGGAATCTGAATGACAAACGGGCCGCCTGCCCGAGATGGGTTTGAGTATCGAGGTGAGAGGCTTGCGTTACCCGTCTGATAGCGGACAGCCCGGTCCCGCCTCGATGCCTTAAGCACCATACCATCCGGATATGTCTCCCGGAACCGGGCCGTGAACATCTCGCGGAATGCATTCCCGGTGCGTTTGATGACTACGCTCCGCCGCGAATCTTCAAGCCCCATAGCGACTAGGTGAGCAAGCTTCCAGTCGATCGGCTGGTTTGCACGGAAGTGATGGGCCAAAGCAATGCCGAGGGCTGTCTCGCTGAGTCGCTCGTCCTGCATATCCAGAAGCCCGGGCAGCACCGACGAGTAGCCTTCAACCCCCAACGAGTAGGAAGTAAAATGAAGGAAGTCCCCGAAATAGCTTGGTACTGACCGGCTCCGACGGGTCATTCCGTAGATTTCAAGAAGCTTGAACACTTCATCCCAAAGTGACGAATCTCGGTCTCCTTCCACGATGAAGCGTCTCTCAATACCGTAAAAGAACAGGAATAAGTATCCCGTCGGCAGTTGGTCGGGATTGGACATCCGGCGCCCCCCAGCCAGCCAGTCCAAGTAGAACGCTCGTTGCCCAGGCGAAAGGGATTCGTAATTCGGGTAGTAGGGCAGTTCATCGCTCGCGACTTGATTAGAATCGACGGGGAGACGCTTGCAGATTGCCGAGGGCTCCCCGTCCCATCCAAGCGAGACGTCTGATGTGTATACCATCCCCTCGATCATCCGACCACCGAGCTTGACGACTTCTCCAGACGGAACCCACTGAAGCTTCTTGAGCAGGGGTGGACGTGTGGAAGTAACGATATCCTGATTGTGGATGATCCGTTCAATAGGCAATCGGTTATCAGGAGCAGAAAAGACTGTTGTCACCTGACGCTCCGCTTTAGTCGGTACTATCTCAATACGTTTATCATAAACCTTTTCATTGGCTCGAGTGAACGGGATCGATGCTCCAACATCCAGTTTGGCCTTTTTAACTTGTGACTCTTTGACCAGCTCGACTGCCATCTGTTTCCGTGGGAGGAAACGGGAAAGTAAAGTTAGATAGTCATTCTCGTTAGCGGCATAGTGCGTATCTAATATGCTTCTCATCGATGGCATGCCATTCGTCGCATTAAAATTTGTAACTAGCTGGGAAGCAATATCGTAGTGATGACCAATTCCATTCTCAATGCTCTCAAGAGACTTGATCGATCCTTTGACTCGGAGTCTGGATTTTTTTGTGAGTGTTTTGATCCATCCATACGGTTTAGTAGCGAATTCGACATCAGAAATAACATCTCTCTGCCACTTCAAATGTGTCTCTAATTCCGATAGCGTAAAAAGTATCTGTTCTCGTTCCACAAGGTGGGCGTAAGCCGCTCCAACCATATTCAGAGCACTCGACCGCAGAAATGGATGCGCTGGCCAGAAGTCCAGTTCTCTGTCTTCGATCTCAAAGAGAATTTGCCTCAAGACATTAAAGAGATCGTCTGCCGTCGCGCCCCCGATACCCCTGATTCCAAGTATGCCATCCTCTCCCTTACGCTTAAGGTCAAGTAGTGACATGACGCCCGCCTCAGACAAATGCTTTATCGGAACCCTTTGCATGCGACCCTTCAATCCTTCTAGTGACTGCGCTGAAAGGCATTCGTCGATAAGGGCGCTTTTGTGCGCATCTGCAGCGGTCTTAAGGTTCGACTCAATCTGAGCGACGCATTGCCTCAATTCGACTATCTTCGCATTCGTAGGCTTAAGTCCCAACAAAAGGCGACTCGCACTGCGTCTTTGTATCCTGAACCAGTAGTCCAACGAAACCGCGAGGAATCCAATTCCACCCAATGCTAATACCAAGAATGCGAACCACATATTGTTTTTCGGTTATACCCATGTAGCGGTCGAGAAAGCTGGTTTGCTCCACGAAGCTCATGAGGCGCGACTCGCTCATGCCCGACTGACACAATGCCAGCAAATCCCTCGTTGCCGAGACTAGTCCTTGGACCTTGGACAGGTTGGTGGTGCATGACGTTGACGATGAAATCGACACGTTTGCCGGTTTGCGGGATATTGAATTCGATTGCGACGCCGGCATTGTCAGGAATCCAGGCATTCTCCAACACCGTGTCCATGTGCCGGAGCGAATTCTTCCAAGAGGCCAATTCACTGGCTCCCACCGACTTGCCCAACGTGCCCTGTAGGGACTCGTGCACGATCTCCTCGATCCGGTTGGAGAGGATGTCCTCGCGGAACCGGGTCTTGTTGGCGAGGTAGACGATCATCTCAGGGGCACGTTAGTGGCAAATGGATGACCGTAGCAAGGTTTGCCGGGATTGGGAGGCGTGACATCCCGGCCACCGCCATCCCGCCACCGGCGACAGGAATGTCGCCGCTCCTTAGGAAGAGTTCGTGGAGAAAGGTCTGGGAATCGGGGGAGGGCATGGGTGGGGTGAAAACTGGTCCGGCGTTGCCTCTGGGCCAAGCCGGGACAAGAAAGGCTGATCCGGTGTCGCGCTGAAGCTATTCCGGGATAAGGGAAGCTAACTGCCGGAAGGCGGGGCGGGGAAGGAGAAATTTGGAAGAAAAGGCTGTTGGCAGTTAGTGGTTGGCGGTGGGAGGATTTTGAATTTTGAATTTTGGATTCTGAATTTTGGATGGGGAGACGTGTGCTGGCTCTCAACTCTCAACTCTCAACTTACCGGCTTCTGGCTCTGAGCCATCAACCATCGACTCTCAACCATCAGCACTCCTGGGCTTTTCTTTGGCTTCTCGCTTCGCGGGCGGGCTGGAAGGTCGCGGTCCCGGAAGAGCTCCGCGCCACGTCCGGCAGAGCCGGAGGTACCGGGCGCGGGCAGAGTGGCGCGCACTCCGGAGTGCGGCTCGCTCTGCTGCCGCCAAGTGGGGGATGGAAGCTCTGCTCCATGCGGGGCGGAGCTTCTTTGGTTTTTCCCGTGCGGATCTTTGGCGGCTCGCTTCGCGGGCGGAATGAAGTTCCGCGCTCCAGTTCGCCGCTACCCGAGATCCTCGGTGGTGAGCTGGCTGAGCTCTTCCTTGCTCCACTCGCGCTTGCGCATGCAGAGGCGGACGGCGTGCTTGCGGATGGCTTTTTCGAACAGATTCCGCATGTGCCGGCCGTTACCAAAGCCGCGGCCGGCGGCTTTGAGCTCGGCGGCGGTGCGGGATTCCAGCGCGGTTTCCGCCTCCGGCGCGAGGGTGTATTGGTTTTTCTCACAGAAGCCTTTGAAAATCGAGACCAGCTCCGTTGCGGTGTAGTCCTCGAAATTCAGGTGGATCGTGAAACGCGACTGCAAGCCGGGGTTGGTGTCGATGAAGCGCTTCATGTCGTCCGGATAACCGGCGACGATCACGATCAGCCGTTCGCGGAAGTCCTCCATACGCTTCACCAGCGTGTCGATGGCCTCGCGGCCGAAGTCGTTTTCTCCGCCGGACACGAGCGCGTAGGCTTCGTCCACGAAGAGAACGCCGTCGAGCGCCTGGTTGACGAGATCGTCAGTTTTTTTCGCGGTGTGGCCCACATATTGTCCGACGAGGCCGAGGCGGTCGGTCTCGACGAGGTGGCCGTTTTCCAAAACACCGAGCGCGGAAAAGATCCGGGAAACGATGCGGGCCACGGTGGTCTTGCCGGTGCCGGGATTCCCGGAAAACACCATGTGCAGCGACATGGCAGCGCCTTTGAGATCGTGCAACTCGCGGGCTTTGTTGATTTCCAGGAAGCGGACGAGGCTTTCAATCTCAGCCTTCACGTTGGCGAGCCCGGCCAGTTTCGTGAGCTCGGCGAGGCAGGTTTCTAAGTCCTCCTTCGGCATTTTCACCGGAGTGGGTTTGACGGGCTCCTCTTCGCCGGATTCCAACCGGGCGAGGATCTGCTGGGCGCGGGTGGTGTCGCCGATGAGGAGTTGATAGGTGAGATTGGTGAGAAACAGGCGCTCGTCGGAATGAATCGAGCCATCCGCCAGCACCATCCCGGCGGCGACGCAGAACAATTGTTCTCCCCACGCCGCGTGTTGTTTTCCAAACTTCAGTGCGGATAGATCGTAGTTCGGCTGGGCCAAAACGCGGGCTTCCAACAGGCGCTCGTGCGCGGCGGACCACTCGATTTTACGCGCCACAGCGGCGGCGAATTCCTTCTCGGCGTGGTTCGTCTCGCCGTCGATGCGGGCGGTGAGGAAGAGCACGAGCTTGAGTTCGTAGTCGAGCTCGAGTGCCTCGCAGCCGTGCTCGGCTGCTAGAGATTTCTTGAGCGTGGGGACACCGGCGCAGGATCGATCGGCGAGGCTGTCTATCATGTGAATGCGGTGAGTCGCTGCGGGATCGAGTGAGGCCCGCGCTCGAACGAGGTGCGGTGCACGGTTTCAGCGTGGAGGGAAGTGATGATGAGTTCCATGACCGCTTCCGCGATTTCCGGCCGGCCGCAGGTGAAAACGTCCACCGCCGCGTAGCCGTGCTCGGGCCAGGTGTGGACGGTGACGTGGCTCTCCGCGATGACGACGACCCCACTCACACCTTGTGGCGAGAAGTGATGGAAGTGCGACGAGACCAGCGTGGCCCCGCCTTCTTCCGCGCAGCGGCGGAAGCATTTTTCCAACCCGGCGGGATCGTTCAGGACCACAGCCGGGCAGCCGGTCAGCTCGGCAAGGACGTGCCTCCCCGCTGGGGGTGTGGTCAGTAGTGTCATTTTAACGATTCGAAATAAAAAATTCAACCACAGATGAACAGGATGAACGCAGATATACAGAGTGAAAGTTCAGTCTTTATCTGTGTTCTTAATCTGTGTCCATCTGAGTTCATCTGCGGTTAAATCATGATCTGAGAGGATTGGGCGGTGAACTCGGTCGAGTCTGGAATCAGGTGATGTATTAGCCTGGGCTGGTGGTGCCGAGCTTGGCCTTGAGGGCGTCGAGCTTGGCTTGCACGTCGGGGCTGCCAGCGCCGGTGGCGAGTGTCCTGAATTCGTCCTCGAGGGTGGTGGCGCCGGAGTTGCCGGCCATTTCCTTGGCGGCTTCCGCTTCGTAGCCTTGGCGTTCCGCCTTGGCTTTCATGCGGGCCATCAGGTCGTCCGGGCTGCGCTTGGAGGTCATCTTGGCCTTGGCCTCGTAGATGTCCTTTTTGACTTGGGCGGCTTTGCTTTGGGCGATGATGAAATCCTTGTTGCGCCGGTATTCGGCCATTTCGGCTTCCATCTTGATGACTTCCTGTTTGAGCTCGGCGACGGAAGTCTGCTGACCCTGCCAGCTAGGCTCGAGCGAGGCGGCGCGGGTCTCGTGCTCGCTCGCGCGTTCCAGCGCCTTCACGGCGAGGTCTTCGCGGCCGGAGCGCATGGCGGCCTCCGCTTTCTGCTCCCATTGGAATTTTTCCGCCTTCTCCTTTTCGAGTTGTGCCTTGGTCTGGCGCTCGGTGGCGATGACCTGTTGGACGGACTGCTTCATCTCGCGGATCTGCTTTTCCTTGTCCGCGATGGCCTGTTCGAGCATCAGCTCGGGTTTTTCGAATTTCTCCACCACCTTGTTGGCAGAGGCCTGGCCGATTTTGAAAATGCGTGAGAATATGCTCATGATAAGAAGGAGTTAGGAATTGATGGAAGGGGCGAGGATTTCAGTGACGTGGTCCACGGCGAGTTCAAGCGCGTCGAACACGGCGAGCAGCTCTTGGTCGGATAGATCGCCGGTTTCACGGCTTTCGACCAGCACGAGCCGCCGGTCTTCCGGGTGGCTGGTGTCGAGCCCGACGCTGACGGGAAGGATCTCGGTGTTGAGTGCGAGCAGGGAAAGCAGCAGCTCCTGGGTGATGATCGAGTCGATATTGCCGAGATCGACCTCAAAGTAGATTTGCTTGTCATCCACGTTGAGGAAAACCGGCAGCTCCTCCTCACGCTGGACGCGGAAGACGTTGTTTTCGAGTTCCTCGACGGTAAAGCCGTTGGATTCCAGGAAACGCGCGAGTTCTTCGTCGCGTTGGAGTTTGATCAGTATGTTTTTCATGCGGTTTGAGGTTGGAGAAGTGAACTTTCGAAGGCTGTGTAGTCAGCACGTCTTTCGGCGAGCAAGATCAGTTAGTCGAGTGGCTCGAGGCAGAATCCAATCTCGGAACTCATGGAGGCGACTCCATTCCGCATCGTGCCGACAATCTGAAGATTTGTTGGATGCTGGATCGCCGCCACTTGGACGTCGCGAAAACGCCGCCCGGCAAGACCATGGGCGACGATGTAAAATTCGCAACCGTTCTTGTAGGTGACGAGGTGCTCGAAAAGATGGCGCAGACCGGGGTTGAACATTTCCTGCATCAGCAGCATGTCGGTGATGCCTTCCAACGGGACGATGCCGTTCGCTCCTACGCGCTCCATCATCCGCTGGTTCTTGCGGTCGGCGAGTTCGATGACGAGGGAAATCGGGCGGCCGGAGTCTTCCTCGATGAGCTTGACGAGCGTGCCGGCGGTGAAACTTTCTGAATCCGAGCCTTCATCATGGGGGTCGTGGGCAAGCACGATGACACCCGCCGCGCGGGCGACGCCGGCGCGGGTGAGGACGTCTTCCGAGGTGGGCAGGCCTTTGACAAAATGGATCGAATTCTCGCGAAACTCGACGGGCAGTTCCTCCAGCCTCGAGGTCACCACCACCGCCGGGCGATGTGGGTCGCCGTGGGCGGCACGGAACTGCGCGACAAGCTGGAGAACCCGGGAAATGGACGGGCACTGGCAGATGACGAGATGGTCTTCAAATGGCATGGCGGCTTTTCCTTTGTAGCGTTGGTTGAGTCCTTCGAGCATCGACTCCGCGATCACGCCCAGTGAGTAGCCGATGAGTCCGATCCCGATGATGAGGCAGGGATAAGCGACGAAGAAGCGTCCGACGAAGGATTTCGGGAAATAGTCTCCGTAGCCGACGGTGGTCATCGTGACCATCGACCACCAGACAGAGTCCCAGAATCCGAGGCCGGGTTGGTTCGCAGACTCTACCAGATAGAAGGCAGCTCCGAACACGAGATTCAGCGTCAGCGCGATCGCCAACGCCGTGCCGACCCGCACCGCAGGTTTGTGGTGCAGAGAAAACCAGCGGCGGAAGAAATTCAGGATCATCAGCCTTATTTCCAGTTGTCATCCCAGAAGCGGTCACGGTTGGCGGGTTCGATGTAGTTGGCGAAGTTGAAATCCGAGGCGGGTGGGAAAGCGACCGGGGCGACGACGCGCTCCGATTCATTTCCACCGCCGTGGGAAAGGCCGCTGCCCTTGAGCTCGGCATCGGCTCGGGCGAGCAGCTTGCCCAGCAGTTTGCCGCCTTGTTGCAGGATGTCCTCGGCCACGGCGGAGCCATCGACCCAGCGGTCACCGTCGGGATAGCCGAGCTCGCTGGCGTCGGTGGCGCTGTTGCAGACGTCGAGAATCTCGTCCCACACGCTTCCTAGCAGCAGATCGAACTGCCAGCCGGTGGCATCGCGGCCGAAGCGGTCCTCGCGGATGAAGCTCATGAAGACGATTTCCACCGCGTCGATGCCGAGGTGCTCGGCGATGGCGATGCGCACGTCTTCGAAGCGCTCGTCGTGGAGGTAGGCTTGCCATTCGTCCGGTTCGAGAATTTCGAAATAGCGCTCGAAGGCAAACTCCCCGGAACCGAGATCCACGCCGGAGAAGACGTCGAAGAAATAGACGAAGCGGGCGTAGCGCTCCATGAATCGCTTGATGACATTCCGCCCTTCCTCGGTGGGGATGTAGTCCTTCGCTTCACGAATTTGAATCCATTCCTTGACCAGCAGCCATTCGAGAATCGGCTCCAGATCCGAGTCCTCGTCTTCCAGCCACAGTTGGAAAATCCGCGGATGGTTGATCATGTATTCCAACAGGAAAATTCCGGCGAAACGCAGCTTCTGCTCGTCGGAAACCGTCCATGGATCGTCGTCGATGTCGTCTGGCATGGTTTTCAGGAAAAGGTGGCGTCGAGTAACAGGGCGACTCCGATGGCGGCTGCACCCTCGATGAGGGCGACGCCCCAGTTGCGGTCGCGGGCGATTTCATCGTGGATCCGGGCGTCGGGGAGAATGACCAGATCCACCAGCCAGCGGCTGCCTAGCAGGACGAGGAGTGAGATGGGAATCCAGACGGCGAGCGCGACCAGCGAGTCGTCGCGGCGGATCTGGCCGGAGATGAGGATGGCCAGGCCGATGAGTGTCGCGCCGAAGGCGATGCCGGCACCTTCGTTGTCACGCTCGATTTCGTCATGCACGTCATAGCCGCAGGTCCGTTGATAGATCGCACCGAGCAGGATGAAACCGAGCTGGCCAATAATGAAGTAAACCAGCGTGTCGAGGATTTCCATGGCGTATCCGCCGCCCGTGGAGCCACTGATGGAAGCGGAGATGATGAAGGCGGTGCCGATGTAGGTGCCTGCCAGGACCGCGCCAGTGCCGACGTTGCGGTCGGTGATGAGCTCCTTGTGCATTTCAAAGCGGTTGAGCAGGAACATGCGGTTGATCCATGCTGACAGGAGTAGCAGCGCGAGTGAAATCACGGTCCAGGTGGCGACTGATATCAAATCACGCCAGATTGTCTGATAGGGAGTGCCGCCGGAGATCATCACGCCGCGGATGATGGTGAGCACGCCGAAGATATAACCGGCGGTGGCGACGGCGACGGCTTTGTTATCTTGCTTGGTGAGCTCGTCACTCAGGTGGTAGCGGGTGGTGAGGCCTTTGACCGGCTTGGCGAGCAAGACAAGCGTCAAACCCACGACGAAGTAGAGGATGGAGGGTGAGGTAAAGATTTCCACCACGGAAGTGGTGTCGAGCCAGACTTGAATGTGTTCGTTCACGATGGGAAGAGATGAGGGTTATTTGCCGCCGCCGAAGGAGCCGCCGCTGCGGGAGGAGCTGGAACTGCTGGAGCGCCCGAAGCCACCGTAGGAGCTGGGCTTGCTGCTAGGAGCCACGGAGGTCGTGGGCTTGCTGGACGGTGTGCTGGAGGAACCGGCAAAGGAGCGCTGTGATACGGTCGGGCTGGAGAGCACCTTGGCCTTGGCGGCCGTTTTCTGTGCATTCGGCGAGAGCGCGGGCTGGGAGATGACCGGGCTGGACGATTTGCTAACGGATGAGCCTGCGGTGCGCGAAGTCATGCTGCCGGTGTAACTGCCGTCCGACTGGCGGTTCCAGCCGCCGCCG
This sequence comes from Akkermansiaceae bacterium, assembly GCA_031425955.1. Classification (GTDB taxonomy): domain Bacteria; phylum Verrucomicrobiota; class Verrucomicrobiia; order Verrucomicrobiales; family Akkermansiaceae; genus Luteolibacter. Next base: position 71,889 of record JANPKJ010000095.1, read on the forward strand.
TAGGACGGCGGATAGTTCCCGTAGCCGTAGGGCGAGGAGTAGGACGGGCGGTTGGAGAACAGCCAGGCCAGCAACAGCGCGTCGGTCATTCCGAAGCTGGAGTGGTGGTAGTTGCTTGCCCCATAAAGTGACGGATTCCCCGTGGTCTGGATCACGGCCTTTTCGCCTTCTTTCTGGAAATCGATGGTGGCGATTTCCTGGGTTTTCCCGGAAGAAATCTCCGTGGTGAGCGAGAAGCCCCGCCGGTCGCCGCCGCCATACTCGGTGACGTTGATGTAATCGACCTTGCCGTCGTCGTTGAGGTCGATGTTGTTGACGGCTTCCGCCTGGCTGTTGAGCAAGCGCTCGAAGTCGGCGGCGTCCTTGGATTTCTTCGCCAGCGCGGTGACTGCGTCCAGATCGAGGCCTTTGGAATATTCCTTGAGAATGACTTCCGCCTGCTTTTCAACCGTCGGAGGCGGTGGTGCGGGGGTGCTTTTGCGGCCGCACTGGGAGACCATTGAAAATGCCACGAACAACGCAAACATTCCTACTCCGATTTTCGTGAGGGTATTCATTGGATTTCTTCGATATTCCAGCCTTGGAGGTGGTAGTGGTAAACACGGGGTTGGGTAAGTGAAGTAAAATCTTGGTGCTTGGAAATTAGTTGGTCTTTTCCAAAGACGAGCGAGGTGGCGACAAGTTCGGGAGTCAGATAGCGGGTGGGGACCTTGAGCTCGTTCAGGTCGGCGAGCGCCTGGCGGGTCTGCGCGGCGGGTTGCCCGGATTTGGCGATCCACCACCCCCACTCGCCGAAGGACGGCACGTTTTCATGATAGGGAACAACGTCGAACCCGGCGGCTTTCAGCGTACGCCCGACGCAGAGATAAGCCTCGCGAGCTTGGAAGCAGGAACCGGATTGCTGGACGATGACGGCACCGGGGTTGAGCATGTTTTCCAAATGGTCGTAGAACGGGCGGCCGTAGAGTTTGGCGAGGTCGGGGGAGTTTGGATCGGGGAAATCCATGATCATGACGTCGTAGCGCCCGGTGACGGATTTGACATATTCCGCGGCGTCCAGGTTGATGATATGGAGCTTGACGGTCTCGTGGTGGGTGGTGGCGAATTTCTCGTATTGGCTCGGCTGTGCGTTTTGATAGGCCTCGCCGGCGATCACTCCGGCGGCCGCTTTCTTGAGCACCCGCGGGTCGTTCATGCTGCCGCCGTTGAGACGGATGAGATCCGGGTCGGTGGTGGCGAGGCCGGTCATCATCGGGTCCAGATCGACCAGTGTGACCTCGCGGACCTCAGGGTATTTCAGCACCTCGCGCAGGGCGAGGCCGTCGCCACCGCCGAGGATGAGGACCTTCTCGCGGCGGTCGGCGAGATGCATCGCCGGGTGGACGAGGTTTTCGTGATAAATGTGCTCGTCCGCCTCGTTGAACTGAAGATGGCCGTTGATGTAGCAGCGGACGTTTCCGATGCGGTTCTTCGTGAGGACGATGTGTTGGAACGGTGAGGTGATGGAGGTGACGACGGGATCGCGGTACAGGAATTGCTCGGCTTTCACGGTAAGGCTGCGGCCGATGATCAGGCCGGTGGTGACCAGCACCAATCCACCGAGGATCTCCAGCAACCGGGTGCGGGGACGGGCGAGGCGGTTTCGATAGAGAAACCAGCACAGAATCGCGGACGCCATCGTCGCCAGTCCGACGACAAAGCTGATCCGGTCGATGCTCAGATAGCGCACCAGCAGGAACGTCCACAGCAACGCGCCCACCAGTGCGCCGATGTAGTCCATCTTGAGCACCTGTGAGAGATTGATGCGCATGTCCGGTTCGTCCTCCTCGTTGATACGCATCATCAGCGGGATTTCATAACCGATGAGCATGCCGACGCCGAAGGCCAGCGAGTATTGGATGATGATGTAAAGCTGGGGCAGCAGCGCGAAGCCGTGAATCATGATCAACGGGCCGAATCCACCGAGCACGGCAAGCATCACCTGGGTGGTGATCAAGCGGTCCGCCAGCACGTTCGTGGGCGTGTGTTTCTGGACGTCCGCACCGAGGCCCATCGCGAACAACATCGTGGCGATCATCGTCGCCCATTGCTGGACCGAGTTTCCGAGCAGGTCGGAGGCGATTTTACTGAGCGTGTATTCGTAGGCGAGTCCGCAGCCGCCGAGCAGAAACATCAGCAGGCCAAGCGCCCAGCGCTCGTGGCGGAAGGGGATTGGGAAGGCCGATTCTTGGTTCACCCGCGCAAGCTAACCCGCCGCTGCCGGATGGAAACCACAATTTACGATCACCCGGCTGACGGGGAATCCAGGTTCCGAACCGCTCGAAAAATCCAATTATCACCCGTGAGGAACCGTCCACCGACCTTCCGAACATGATCGAAAACCCACCTGGGCTCTCTTGAGCCCATTTTTAATCCGAACCTTCATGAAAACACTCTGTCCCACTCTTGTCGATTGAACCTCCCGCAATGCTGAAACACGGTGGCTATTACTTCCTCTTCGTCAACTGGGGGCAATGCTGCAAGGGGGTGGACAGCACTTACGAAATCCGCATCGGGCGAAGCCGGAAGATCACCGGGCCATACCTCGAAGTGGCCGGTGAAAGTCTGGCAACCGGCGGCGGGACCTTGTTCCTCAAAACGGAAGGCGACCGCATCGGTCCCGGGCATCCTTCGTTCATCCGCGATAAAAGGGGAACACGGATGTTCTATCATTATTACGACCGAAGGCGCGTGGGGCTTCCTGTCATCGGTGGTCTTCGCTTGCGTTGGAACGAAGACGGTTGGCCCGAGATATTGACCCCATGAACTTGGAAAGGAGAATGGATTTCCGGTCATGGTTGGGTGGAGCTTGCGTGATCCGAATCCACGTTTAGAGATGCTGCATGAATCGATGGCTGGCGGCTTACGAAGGTTCTCTGGCGGCGGATGCACTGGCGATGCCGGTGCATTGGTATTATGATCGCGAGGCTTTGCGTCGTGATTACGGGGCGGTCGACCATTTCATGGCTCCTGTGAATCCGCATCCGGGCAGCATCCTGTGGCGCTCGACCTATCAACTAATCAACGCAAGGGGAGACATCCTGCGGGAGCAGGCGGTTTATTGGGGGCAGCGGGGCGTCCACTATCACCAGTTCCTCAAAGCGGGGGAAAACACGCTTAATTTCAGACTGGCCACCGAATTGTTCAATTTGGTCAGGGAAAACGGTGTTTATGATGCTGACGCGTGGCTGGATCGTTACATCGCTCGCATGTTGAAACCGGGCTGGCACCGCGATACTTATGTGGAGGAGTTTCACCGCGCTTTTTTCACGCGATACGCCGAGGGCAAGCCACCCCGGAAATGCGGCATCAGCGACGAACACATCGGCGGTCTTGCGACCGTGCCGGCGTTGGTGGCCGCGCTGGAAGGAACTCCGCGGGACGAACTGCGGCGGATCGTGAAGGAGCACGTGGGGCTGACCCACGCCCACGCCAACGTCCTCCGGGCGGCGGACACGCTTGTGCGGCTGTTATGGGCGGTGGCGGAGGGGATTCCGCTGCGCGAGGCCATCCGGCGGGAAGGTGGGGACTGGCTTTCGGGAAACAAAGCGGACTCCTGGTGTGAGCAACCGGACGAACATGTGGTCGGCTCGCGTTTCAGCCCTGCCTGCTACATCGCGGAAGCCATGCCGGCGGCGCTCTATCTGGCGTGGAAATATCATGACGATTTCAGAGCAGGCATCACCGCCAATGCCATGGTCGGCGGAGACAACTGCCACCGTGGAGCGGTGACGGGAAGTCTGCTGGGGGCAGCCTGCGGGGTGCCGGAGGTGTTCCGTGGGTGTGATCTTCGTGGCTAGCCCTTCTTCAACTTTCGCGCGGAATAAATTTCGCGCTCCAGTTGTCGCTACACGAACCGCACGGCGTGCTTTTTCGAGAGCTTGAGGACGTCGCCGGCGGCGGGTGAAATGGGGACGTTGGGGTCGGTGAGTTTTTCGCCGTTGAGTTGGACGGAGCCGGTGGTGATGAATTGTTTCTTCAGCTCGCCGTTGGATTTTTCCAGGCTGTAGGCGGCTTGGAAGGCGTGGGCCGTGATTGACAGGACCGTGAGGTCGGCGGGGAGACCGTCGACGGGGAGTTCCGGGAGCTCGGCGGCGGCGAGGTCTTTTTTCGAGAAACGCGTGTCCCAGTCGGTGCGCGCCGCGGGGCCGGCTTCGGGGCCGTGGTAGCGGCTGGTGAGTTTCTCGGCGAGCGACTTCTTGGCATCCATCGGGTGGCCGGCGGGATCGCGAGCCTCGCCTAGCAGGAGGAGGTAGTAGCGGTCCATCAGTTCGTCGGAGACGCTCATGAGCTTGCCGAACATTTCCTGGGGCGCGTCGCTGACGCCGACATAGTTGCCGTAGGACTTGGACATTTTCCGAACGCCGTCGAGACCTTCGAGCAATGGCATGACCATGACAACCTGTTGCGGCTGGCCTTCTTCCTTCTGGAGATCGCGGCCGACGAGAATGTTGAAGAGCTGGTCGGTGCCACCGATCTCGACGTCGGCGCGGATTTCCACGGAGTCCCAACCCTGCATGATCGGGTATTGGAGTTCGTGCAGGCGGATTTCCTGGCCTGCATCAAGGCGGGTGCGGAAGTCTTCGCGCTGGAGCATCTGTTGGAGGGTGACGCGGGAATTGAGCTTAAGGATCTCCTCGTAGCTCATTTTCCGGAACCAGTCGCCGTTGTAAACGATCTCGGTTTTGGACTTGTCGAGGATCTTGAAGGCCTGGTCGGTGTAGGTGGCGGCGTTGACTAACACCTCGTCGCGGGTGAGCGGCGGGCGGGTGGAGGAGCGGCCGGTGGGGTCGCCGACGGTGGCGGTGAAATCACCTATCAGAAGGACAGCCTGGTGGCCGAGGAGCTGGAACTGGCGGAGTTTCTCCAAAGCGACCGTGTGGCCGAGGTGAATGTCCGGCGCGGTGGGATCGACGCCGAGCTTGATGCGAAGCGGGCGATTGTTTTTCGCCGAGTCGCGGAGTTTTTCCAGCAGTTCCTTTTCGGACAGGACCTTGGCGGTGCCAGCGGTGAGCTGGGCGAGTTGTTGTTCGGGAGACATGGTGAGGTAAATGCTGAAAGGCTGGGAAGCTGAAATATCGAGGGAAGAAGAATGGGGCTGGATACTCGTGAAGCGCTAACTGTAATTTCAGCGCTTCCGCATTTCAGTTTTTCAGCTTTTGCTCCTCCAGGTGCAGCTTGAGGATGCGCTTGAGTTCCTGAGCGGCGAGGCCGTTGTCGGGCACGCTGTGGTTGCAGGGGACGACGAGCTCCGACTCGATGGGTTCAACGCGGGACGACCAGTAAGGGACGATGCCGTCGCTGCAGTCCGGAAGTCCACCCTTGCCTCGGTCACCGACGACTGAGTGGAATTTGATACTGGCGGGTAATGGGAGTTGGTTGAGTCCGACGTTGGCACGGTTGCTGGGTGAAAGGCTGTTGATGGAAGTGGGGAGAGGTGACCTTCCATCCTCGCCTTTGAGGATGTCGGTCATGGTCGTCATGGTTTTATCAAGAAGATCCACGGTCAGGGTCTTGGGCAGGCGGATGACGTTGGAGATCATGGTGGAGAACCAGCGGTTGGCGAGCGGACTGCCGCGGTGGGGGACGGCGAGGAAGACGACGCGCTTCGGCTCGGTGATTGGATGATAGAGCGTGGCATCGCGGATGAGCTTGCGAGTGCGCTCGGGCACTTCGAGCTGGTCGATGGGTTGCTTGAAGTAAGCGTTGTAGAGAACGTTTTTGGGGTCCGTGACACTGGAGCGGGTGACGAGTCCACCCATCGAGTGGGAGACCACTACCATGCGGTTGAGGTTGGCGTCATCGCCCTTCGTGCGGGCATAGGCACAGGCCTCGCGCACGAGTTCGCGGAATTTCATGCTGCTGAAGATCCACGGGTTCCCGGTCGGATAACTGTAGAGCCAGATCTGATATTTTTCCCGGAACCATGGTTCGGGAGCGATGTCGTTGATCATGTTCTTAAAGGCGTCCGGGCTGGAGACGAGGCCGTGGACGAGAACGAGAGGGATTTTTTTCGGATCGTAGGGTTGGAGGAAGTAGATGCCGGTTTCCTCCATGAAACGCTCGGGCATGAGGACGTTCTGAATTTTCAGGTCGTCCAGATCGCACATTTTCCAGAGGAATGCATTGGGCGCGGTCCAGTCCGCGGCGAGTGTGTGGGTGGTGTTGCCGATTTTGCGGTCGTTGTGGAGCCAGCGTTTGGCGAAGTGCCAGGAGGGAGTGCCGGAGCCGTCGAATTCGAGGGTGGCGGTGAGATTGTAGGGGAAACCGTTGGGCAGCTGGTAGGGAGGCCGCTTGACGCCGACGGGAGTGGTTTCCTTCCATCCGACCAAGGGCAGTCCGACACCGGGCGTGGTTTCATGGTTGTTGAGCAAGTGGACATCGACTTGGGTGGCGGGAAACACCGCATCGATGTTCGCGATGTTTGCCTGGAGTTCGTCGGGCGGTGCGATCCGGGTGCCGAGGGTGGCGGCGCGGGAATCCCAATCGCCGGGGCCGCAGCGAAGCTGGTCGAAGAGTTTCGCGATGGTCGTGTTGTAGCGGGCCCGCGCCGTGTCCCAGTCCGACTTGAGCGAGGGATTTCCGAGAATGGACCATTGCTCCTGGGCGCTTTCAATAAGGGTCGGCGCGGGGACCCTAGAAGATCTCGGCACCTTGACGCATTCTGGCGGCGTGGGGGCTCCGCAATGGCAAAGCAGGACAACTGCCAGAATAGGGAGGGTTCGCAGGGTCAGAGGGTTCATGGGATGCTTGGCCGCTTCGCAAGGCGGCGGGTAGAATGGCTGGTGAATGGAGACTGCCAAGCCCGGATTGCGGCTGCTTGGGCGGCGGAATGGAGGAAATGGACGGCTTGAATCCGGGGGCATCGCACAGGATCATGCACTTGTTTGATTTTTCCCTTTCCAAATCCGCAGTCATGGACAAACCTGCCGCCCCGCCTGAAATGGTGGTCGTAGCTCAGTTGGTAGAGCCCCGGATTGTGATTCCGGTTGTCGCGGGTTCGAGTCCCGTCGATCACCCCATCTTTCCCATCGGGATCTCAGCGGAGGTTTGGAGGGGAGAGGAGGAAACCGAGTAGAACGACTGATGCAGCCGCTTGAGAGCAGGATTCACTACAAATTTCGTAATTCGCTACTGTTGGCGGAGGCGCTGACCCATCCCAGTCTGGCATACGAATCGCAGAAGCCGCATTTCGACAACCAGCGGATGGAATTCCTGGGCGACGCGGTTCTTCAGTTGATCGTGACGGAGGAGCTTTTCAAGATGTTCCCGGACTTCACCGAGGGGCGTCTCACCAAACTTCGCTCGCGGGTGGTTTCCCGGCGGGCGTTGGCGCGGTTCGCGATGGCGATCCACCTCGGCGACTATGTTTTGCTGGGCAAAGGCGAAGAGGCGACCGGTGGGCGGCGGCGGCTGTCGACCTTGGCGGACGCCTTCGAATCGCTGATCGGCGCGGTCTATCTGGATTCGGGCCCGGTGCCGGCACGTGAGTTGGTGCTGCGGCTTTTCGAATCGGAAATCGGCAACATGGTGACCAGTCCGGAAGAGCGGAATCCGAAGGGTGAGTTGCAGGAATTTCTCCAAGCGATCCATCCGCAGGCACCGGTTTACCGGGTCATCGGCGAGAGCGGTCCTGACCACCGGCGGGTTTTTCAATCCGAGGTTTCGTGGCGGGACAAGGTGCTCGCGACGGGCAAGGGGAAGAGCAAAAAAGAAGCAGAGGCACGCGCCGCTGCCGAAGCGCTGCGGGCGCGATTGTGGGAAAAGTGATGGAGAACCAAGGCAGGAATGCCTGGGTCACGCGCGGATCTTCGAGTAGGCGCGGAGGAAGCCGGCGCACTGGGCGATTTCCGGGAGATTTGTCTTCCAGTTATATTCGTATTCGATGGTGACATTTCCGGCGAAGCCGTGCTTGCGGACCTCGTCGAGGATCGCGGGAATGTCGATGATTCCGGTGCCGAAAGGCTGGTCGCGCGAGGGCCCGCTGATGGACGCACGGTCCTTCATGTGGAACGCGTGCACCCGCGGGGCGATTTTCTTGATCACTTCGAGCGGATCGAGGCCGGAACTGGCCCAGTGGCCGATGTCGGCGCAGTAGCCGATGTTCGCGTGGCGTCCCTCGATGGCTTTCCAGATGGTATCGGGATTCCAGAGCGCGGTGGGCTTGGGATGGTTGTGGAAACACACCTTGATGTCGTATTCCTTGGCGAGTTTTTCCAGGGTGTCGAGCGAGCCGAGCGACTCGGTGCTGACGCCGTAGAGGCTGAGTTTTTTGGCGAGTTCGAAGGTCTTGCGGGCTTCGGCTTCGTCCTTGGGAATGTCGGTGACGCCGAAATTCACGGCGACGAGGTTGTTTTTCTTCAAGTGGTCGAGAAGGGCCTGGACCTTGTCGTCAGCCAAATCGGGACCGAATTTCACATCTCCGTGATCGCCACCAAGCAACTGGCCCTTGAAAACTTCCACGCCACCCATGCCGGCGGCGGCGGCCATTTCAATGGCTTGGAAAAGGGTGAATTCCTTGAGCGACCAGCACTGGACGGCGATGGAGAATCCGGCCTTGGTGAACGCGGGCTGGGGCACCGGAGCGCCATTCGCGCGGAAGGCAAAAAGGGCGGAGGCGGCGGGGATCATGGTGAGGAGTGAGCGGCGGTTCATGGGGTAATGGTGGGAAAATAGCTTAAGCGAGGGCGGCCAGCAACCTTTCATGAATCCCACCGAAGCCGCCGTTGCTGAGGACGGCGATGATGTCACCGGATTCGGCGGTTTCCTTCACCTTGGTAATGATGGTTTCGAGATCGGGTAGATAGAACCCCCGGCCGCCGAGGCGGGCGATGTCGGCGGAGAGTTGGTCGGGATTGAGGCGGTCGTTTTCCGGAATTTTGTGAAGGTCCGGGATGGCGGCAACGATGGCGAAATCCGCGGCGGCGAGCGCTTCGGCGAGCTCAGTTTGGAAAACGGCGCGGCGGGTCGTGTTCGAGCGTGGTTCGAACAGGATCCACAGCCGCGAATCCGGGTGGCGCTGGCGCAGACTCTGCACGGCGAGACGGATGGCGGTGGGGTGGTGGGCGAAGTCGTCGATGACCTTGATGCCGTTCACCTCGCCGCGGAGTTCCTGTCGGCGGGCGACGCCGTCGAAGGATTCGAGCCCCGCGCGGATTTCATCCGGCGTAAGTCCGGCGAAGATGGCGGCGGCCACGGCCATGGCGGCATTGCGGACGTTGAACTCACCGGTCATGCGGGTGGAGTAGGGAACGCCACCGAGAGTGAAGGAGCTGCGGTCCGGCTCGTAACTGATATTTTCGATCCGCAGTGAGCAGTTATCGCCGAAGCCGATAGTGGTCACTGGGCAGGGCGCGCCTTGGGCGACGTCGAGGCAGTTTTGCTCGTCACCATTGATGAAGGCCACGCCGCGGCGGGGGACGATGTTGAGCAGGCGGCGGAAGGTGAGTTTGATTTCGTCGAGATTGTGATAGATGTCGGCGTGGTCGAACTCGACGTTGTTCACGACGACGCATTCCGGCAGGTAGTGGAGAAATTTCGAGCGCTTGTCGAAAAAAGCGGTGTCGTATTCGTCGCCCTCGAGCACGTTGAATTCCGAGTCGGTGAAATGCGCGCCGTGGCCGAGATTTTTCGGCAGTCCGCCAATCATGTAGCCGGGATCGCGGCCGGCGTGGACGAATATCCATGCGAGCATGGAGGAAGTTGTGGTTTTCCCGTGGGTGCCGGAGACGACGAAATTGCGTTTTCCACGGAGGAAGAACTCCTTCATGACCTCGGGCAGGGAATGATAGAGCAGCTTGCGGTCGAGCGCGGCCTCGGCCTCGGGATTTCCGCGGGAAATTGCGTTGCCGATGATGACGACGTCAGTGTCGGCGGGGATGTTTTCCTCGGCGTAGCCCTCGGTGAGGGTGATGCCCTGGCCGCGGAGGAAGTCGGACATGGGCGGATAGACGTTTGCGTCGGAGCCGGTGACGGTGAAGCCACGTTGTTTCATGGCGGCGGCGACGGCTCCCATGGCAGTGCCACAGATACCGGTGAAGTGGAAATTGGATTTGTCGGACATCGAAGGGCGCGAGGCTAGGCGGCGGAAACGGGGCTGCCAATCAGGAATAGCGGGGGAATCGCTGCTCAGGAAGTGCCTGCAACGCCGCCGCCGACCTTGACGTCGAAATGCGTGCTGAATTCATCCATTTCCCCATCCAAAGCCCACTCTTCCGCTCATAGCCGGTCCATCACCCTGCTTTTCCCCGCAACTAGGCGTAAAATCAGCCCAGCGGCTGGATGTTCGGGACGGAAGGTCCGGTCGCCTGGGCGAAGCGCGTTTTTGCGCGGGCCATGAATGTGCCTAGACACAGGTCCGCGATTGGCAGGACGACATTGAAATTCTTGTGCATGTAGCGGTGATGCAGCAGGTGGTGGCCGTTCAGCCTGCGGAACCACCAGGGTTTCTCGACCCGGCGGGCCTTGGGCAGATGCATGCACCAGTGGATGTATTCGTAGAAGCAGTAGTAGGAGGTGAAAGCGAGGGCACCGCCGAGCACGAACGCCCACTGGCCGGTCATCCAGGAAAGCAGGGCGAAGGGAATCGCGCCAATGAGGATGATTACCGGACCGTTCCACCACGCCATCGGGATGGTTTCCTTGTCCTTCTCATCGATCAAATGATAGGTCTTGTCTGCTTTGAATGTTCCGTGATGGACGATTGCGTGGGCGTGGAAGGCGTATCGGAATTTCCCGACCGGGCGGTGCATCACGTATTTGTGGAGGGTCCACTCGAAAAACGAGGCGAATACGATTCCGACGGCGAGGCCCGCGAGGCACCAGAGAATGAAGAATGTCATGGAGGATAGGGCCAAGTGATTCCCTCAGCCGCAGGACGGCTATACCGGGAATCCGGGGCTGACAAGTGCCATTGTGTCAGGTTGCCGCCACATTCCTTGCGGCTCGTGGGATTCCCGCCTAGGTGTGGGAGGAATCTCATGTCAGTGATCCACCATTCAACCTATGTCGCGCCCGTTTGGCTCCCTGGCGGGCATGCGCAAACGATTTTTCCCGCCCTCTTCCGGCGGATCGCGCCCGGTGCCTCGCGCGCCGAGCGGTTGGAGCTGCCCGACGGCGACTTCATCGATCTCGAATGGTCGGGAAACACGCGGTCACGCCTCGCCATCCTGTCCCACGGCCTCGAAGCGGACATGCAAACCGGCTACATCCGCGGCATGGCCGCCGCCCTCGTTCGCCGCGGCTGGGACGTGATCGCATGGAACTTCCGCGGCTGCGGGGGCGAGCCTAACCGGTTGCTGCGCATGTATCACAGCGGTGCGACGGAGGATCTGCACGCCGTGGTCTCTCACGCCATGGACCATCATCCGGCGGAGTCCATCGACCTTGTCGGCTTCAGCCTGGGAGGAAATCTAACTCTCAAATACCTCGGTGAGTGCCCGGCCGCCCTCCCGCCACGCCTCCGCCGCGCGGTGGTCTTTTCCGTGCCGTGCGACCTCGCCTGTTCCTCGCGGCAGCTTTCCTATCCGTCGAACAGAATCTACATGGACCGCTTCCTCGTCGCCATGCGGGCGAAGATCCGGGCGAAGAATGCCATGTTTCCCGACCGCCTCGACCTTACCGGGCTTGACCGCATCCGGACGTTTCAGGAGTTCGACGACCGGTTCACCGCGCCGATCCATGGATTCCGGGATGCGGAGGACTACTGGTCCCGCAACAGCTCCCGCCAGTTTCTCCCCCAAATCACCCTGCCGACCCTCCTCGTCAACGCGCGCAACGATCCCTTTCTCGGGCCGCGCTGTTATCCCCGCGAAGAGGCGGCGGCGAGTGCCTGTTTCCAGTTCGAGTCGCCGGCCACCGGCGGGCACGTCGGATTCCCCAGCTTCGGAAACGGCGGCGAGTATTGGTCGGAGATGCGCGCGGCGGAATTTCTCGCTGGAAACTAACTGATTCGGGCGCTCCTGGCGCTGCATGTTCGAAGTGGGTAGTTCACCCCATAGATTTCCGGTGGGGCGGGAGTTAGCTTATCGAAGAATCGACTCGAACCGCTACCATGCATCATCCCCGTTCCACGACCGACGTGATCCGCTTCCGACTGGCAGCTTTCCTGCTAATCGCCAATTTTCTCGTCGCCATGGTCGCCGCCGGTTTGATGTTTAGATCGGTTTTGGTATTTGACCACCAGTTGACCGTGATTGGGCTGGGTTATTTGGCGGTCGCTCTGATCATGTTGGTCGTGCAGTGGATCGTGGCGTCCGGGGCGTCCTGTCCGCTCTGCAGAACGCCAGTACTCGCGCCGAAACTCTGCACCAAACACCGCCACGCACGGTCGCTTTTCGGTAGCCACCGCCTGCGGGTGGCGACCTCCATCCTTTTCACTAATCATTTCCGCTGCCCTTATTGCAACGAGCCCACCGGCATGGAAGTCCGTGGTAGGATCGATCATTCACGCGTTTGAAATCCCGGCCGCTTCTCAAACCCGAGCATCGAACAGTCCGGTCGCACTACCGGATAAATGGGAATCGGATCCGTCTATCCGGAAGAGTGCGCCCGTCATGATGGGATTCAGAACTCCCAGGAAATCGGTGCATAGGCGAAGCGCCCGGCACTTGGAATTCGCTCGCCGACCGCAAGATCTCCGCCAGACACCCGGTTACCCCCCGAGATGGTCGGCGTAGCGCATGTCGAACAGGTTCTCAACTGATTGCCGTGAAATTCGATACCGGCACGCAGGTTGGTTTCGATACGTGGTAACAACACATCGCTCCGCCAGCCGTAGTCGCGACTGGATGACGGTGCCTTTATCGCCATGCCGCCAGGTGGCATGGGTTCGGGACGCCGTGAATAGTTGTCCATCAGGTGATCGATGTCATGGACGTGGATACGGTCTACCAGAAGTTGATGCCGGAGAGCAACCGCTGGGACTTTGGAATCGCATTCCAACATTCCAGCTACGAGAAAGAGGTAGTCTATCGGGTGGATCGAGATCGCAATCAACCCGAAGAGCAAGGCATTGGATTTCGGGCACATCATGATCCCACAGAGATACGGGATTCTCGCCGTGGCCACTCTCGCTACGGCGGACTACCTGCTCACATGCAACTGCCGCCACCTTGCGAATGCACACATCCTCCGCCGCTTGGATCGTGAGGCCGCGAGGCAGGGATGGAGTTAACCAAAAGTTTGCACCCCGCTTGAGTCAATGGGAGAATGGACCTATGAAATCGAAGATGAATCCGATTCTTGAAGAGCTTTGGGAGACCAAAGACCACTTGGCGCGTGAAGCCGGTGACGACGTGGCTCGCATCTGCGAGAACACCCGCCGCTGGGCAGCCGCCCATTCGCATTCTGGCCCGGTTGAGACAGACGCGGCGGAACTCCGTGCATGGCTGGCCCGTCAGGATGAGCCCGTGTTGTCGGTCGTCTGCGAAAATACGCCGCCTTATGGGCGCCAGAAGTTGTGAGTATGTGATGAATCCTCCATTTCCTGGTAAATGGTAACATTGCTCACCGATTCACCATCGTGCTTTCTTTGATAGGGTAGTCGGAATGTCGCATTTCCGGTAGCGATGAATGTGCTGTCGGGCATGAGGTTCTGTGGAATCGGCCTGTCACGTGTGCCGCCCTTTCAGGGCTGTATGACCTTTTTGCATCATCACCCCGGGCTGTGCCCGGGGCTATCGTCTTTCGCCCCGCTGGCTCTGGAGGGGGCGAGCTATCAATGCACCTTCCTCACGAAGGTCACCTCAATTTCGAAAGATACTTCCCGGGATCTTTTTAAAACTCCGGGAGGCAGTTCTTGCAGCAGAATTTGAGCTCCCATCCTTCGTGCTCCATCACCTAGGGCTTGCCCATTCCACCCAGCATCTCGCCGGAGACGAGGCAGGTGTCCAGGGTGTAGGACTTGGCGGAATCCGTGCGGGTGACTTCGGTTTTCGCGGGCTTGCACGAAACAAGAAACAGCGCGACGGAAGCGAATGGGATGAGGATTTTCATGCTTGGATGGTTTCGTTGGAGAGTGATGCGTGGAGCGTGCCTTTTCTGAGCTGGCGTTCGTGCAGCCAGAGGAAAATGACCGGTGTGACGATGAGAATATGAATCAGACTGGAGATCATGCCGCCGATGACGGGAGTGGCTAACGGCTTCATGATCTCCGCTCCCTGGCGGGTGCTCCACATGATGGGCAGCAGGCTTGCGACGGTGGTGGCCACCGTCATCACCTTCGGACGAAGACGGAGTTTGGCTCCGTCTTTGACTGCCTGGACGAGGTCGGCCTGGGTGAACGCCGCGCCGAGTTTCGCCATACTCGTTTTCACGGTTTCCTCCAGATAGACGACCATCACCACGCCCGTCTGCACGGCGGTGCCAAACAGCGCGATGTAACCCACCCAGACGGCACCGTTGAAATTATAGCCAAGGAATTTCTGCAACAACACTCCGCCACTGAGCGCGAAGGGTACGGCGAGCATCACGTGCGCCGCTTCCATGCCACTGTGGAAGATCATGAAAAGCAGCACGAAGATCACCATCATCACCAGTGGGAAAATGAGCCACATGGTCTTGGTGAAACGGCGTTGGTTTTCATATTCGCCGGTCATCTTGTAGGTCATGCCCTCCCAGTTGACGGTCTTGAGCTTCTGTTCGATCTCCTCGACGAATCCGCCGAGATCGCGGTCCTGGACGTTCGCTTGCACGTAGCTCCGCAGTTTGCCGTTTTCCGAGGCGATTTCATTGGCGCCGATGCTGCGGGTGATCTTCGCGACCATGCCGAGCGGAATGTAGGGAACGGTCGAGGCGTCGCCGCCTCCCGCCGGGGCGGCTGCTGGTGTGGCGGCTCCTCCCATGCCACCACCCATTCCGCCGCCAGCCTGGGGTGCTGCAGCCGCGCCCATCCCGGGCTTGGCGGCGATGAGAATGCGGCTGAGCTTTTCGATGTCATCGCGCTCGCCGCGCTCGACGCGGATCTGGATGGGAAATCGCTGGCGGCCTTCGATGGTGGTGCTGACGTTTTTGCCGCCGATGGAAATTTCCACCGCGTCCAGCACATCCTTCGCGCTCAGTCCGTAGCGGGCCATGGCCACGCGATCCACTTCGATGTTCAGATAGGGTTTGCCCTGGACGCGTGACGGGGAAACACCGGCGGCACCGGGGACTTCATTGATGAGTTTTTCGATCTCGAACGCCTTGCGTTGGATGGAGTCGAGGTTGTCGCCGTAGATTTTCACGCCGACTTGCGCGCGGATGCCGGTGTAGAGCATGAGGATGCGGTTTTCGATGGGCTGGAGGAATGCGGGCACATAGCCGGGGACTTCCTTCATCTTCTCGGTGAGTTCGGCCTTGAGCTTTTCCATGGTCATACCCTCGCGCCACGCCGGGTTGCGCTTCACCCGGAATTTACCGTTAGGGATGTATTCGGGCTTGAGCATGATAGTGGTTTCCAACATCTCGGTTGGCGCGGG
This sequence comes from Akkermansiaceae bacterium, assembly GCA_031425955.1. Lineage (GTDB taxonomy): Bacteria > Verrucomicrobiota > Verrucomicrobiia > Verrucomicrobiales > Akkermansiaceae > Luteolibacter. The sequence continues at coordinate 87,386 of JANPKJ010000095.1, forward strand.
ATCGGTGGCGGTTTCGAAGCGGCCGAGCTTGCCGGCCACGGTTTCCACTTCGGGCGTGGCGGCGATGATCTGGTCCTGCCAAGACATTACGCGCTGGATTTCCTTGAAGCCGGTTTTCGGCATCAGTACCGGCATGTGTAGAAGGCTACCCTCGTTGAGCGGCGGCATGAACTCCTTGCCGAACCCCGCGAACATCTCCGCGGTCCGCTCGAATCCGGCGTCGGCGAGTTGTTTGGTGGTGGCGCGTGGCAGGCCGAAGGCGAGCAGCATGCAGAAGGCTAACAAAAGCACGGCCGCGCCGACGACGGTCTTGCGGTGGTTCAGCGCCCATGACAGCGCCGGATCGTAGATGCGCATGAGGAAGCCCATCACGATGTTGCGCTCCTCCTCATGATAGGGGCCACGCACGAGGAACGAACATAGCACCGGCACCAAAGTGACGCCTAACACAGTTGCGCCTAGCATCGCGAAGGTCTTGGTGAACGCCAGCGGGTGGAACAATTTTCCCTCCTGGCCGGTGAGTGCGAAGACGGGGAGGAAGGCGAGCAGGATGATGCCCATGGCGAAGAAAATCGGCCGACCGACCTGCTGGGATGACTTCAGCGTCGTCTGCCACCGCTCGATGGCGGTGAGCGGGCGGCCTTTTTCCTTCTCCTCCGTTTCGCAATGCCGGATGACGTTTTCCGTCACCACGATCGCCGCGTCCACCAGCACGCCGATGGCGATGGCGATGCCTGTTAGCGACATGATGTTGCTGGTGATGCCGAATTCCTTCATCAGCAGGAAGGACACGAGGATCGAAATCGGCAGCGGCAGCGTGACGATGAGGATGCTGCGGAAGTGCCACAGGAAAATGATGTGGGCGAGCGTGACGAGAATGATTTCCTCGACGAGCGCGTGCTTGAGCGTGTCGATGGTGCGGTCGATCAACTCGCTGCGATCGTAGAACGGACGGATGGTCACGCCCGGCGGCAGACTTGGGGAGATCTCGTCGATCTTCGCTTTTACCCGCTCGATCACAGCCTTCGCATTCTCACCCGTGCGCATGACCACGGTGCCGCCCACGGCTTCCCGGCCGTTTAAATCAAGCGCACCGCGGCGGTAGTCGCCGCCGATCTGGATAGTGGCGATGTCCTTCAGATAGATCGGCGTGCCATCCACCGCCTTGACGGTGACCAGTTCGAGATCCTCGGGTCCGGTGACGAGGCCGATTCCGCGAAGCACGAACTCCGCGCCATTTTCCTCGACGGTTTTGCCACCAACGTTGAGGTTGGCGTTTTGCACGGCGGTGAGCACTTCCATCATCGTGATGTTGGCCGCCCGCATCTTGGTGGAGGAAAGTTCCACCTGATACTGCTTCACAAAGCCGCCGATGCTGGCGACTTCTGCGACGCCCTGCACGCTGGCGAGGTCGTAGCGGATTTTCCAATCCTGAAGCGAGCGGAGTTGTGCAAGGTCATAGCCGCCTTCCGGCGACTTCGCGGGATCGACATGCAGGTAATATTGATAGACCCAGCCGAGGCCGGAGGCATCGGGTCCTAACTGCGGCGTCACGCCTTCCGGCATCTGACCTTGGAGGAAATTCAGCCGCTCCAAAACCCTGGCCCGAGCGAAGTAGGTATCGACCTTGTCCTCAAAGATGATGGTGGCGAGCGAGAAGCCGAACATGGAAGTGGCGCGCACCTCCTTCACTCCCGCGAGTCCTTGCAGACCGGTGGAGAGCGGGAAGGTCACCTGGTCTTCCACTTCCTGCGGGCTTCGGCCCATCCAGTCGGCATAAACCAGCACCTGGTTTTCCGTAAGATCCGGGATGGCGTCCACCGGGGTGAGGTAAACGGCGCGGACGCCGAGCGCGACTAACAACAGCGAAGCGCAGAGCACGAGGAACCGGTTTTTCAGGCTCCATTCGATGACTTTTTCGATCATGGTTTGATCTCCTTTCCGCATTCGAGCATTTCGCTGCCAAAGAAGGGGTTGCCCATGTTTCGCACGCCGGTTTGGATCCAGCGGGCTTTCTTGGGCGCTCCGGGGATCGCTTCATCGACCATCGGACACTCGTAGATTTGAAACTCCGGAGTCTGCCCGGCCTTGCGCAACGGATCGAGCGCGGCGGTGGCGGCGACGGAGAACTTGTGAAAGCCAATGCGTGCGGATTTGATGTCATCGAAACCGTGGAAATGGCGGGCTTTGTCGAGGTCATCGAGGTTCTCCACAGTTGGGCGCAGGAGTTTGACCATTGCTCCGGTTAGGTTCATGGCGGGTTCGCTTGCGGCGTTGAATTTCGCCAAGTCATCCGCAGCGAGCGCTGCGGCCATGGCGTCGGCGACCTTGATGAAATCGGCGATGGACTTTTTCTGCTCGTCGCTGAGTGCCATCATGGGTGCCGCGACTGGCATGGTTTCCGCCGGACTCATGAATGCCCGGTTCATTTCCGCCTGGCCGTCGATGAGCAGATTGCCGTTGGTGACGACAGCATCCCCTTCCTTGAGTCCTGATAGCACTTCGACCAGTGTGTCGCCGCGGCGACCGGTCTTGATGACGGTGTGTTCGTAGGCACCGCCGTCCTGGTCGATGTAGACCACGGCGTCGGCCCCGGTTTCGATGACGGCGGAGCGGGGGACAGTGAGAACGGCGGGTGCTTCAAGCTCGATTTTCCCATCGGCATAGAGACGGTGGAGCAGTTCGCGGCGGCCGTTGACGAGCGGGTTGTCCAACTCGACGCGCACTTTGGTGGAGCGGGTGGCTTCGTCGAAGTTAGGATCGATGAAGGTGATTTTTCCGACGAATTCCTTGTTGGGAATCGAAGGGGTGGTGACCGTCACCGGGAGGCCCGGTTTGATCCATGGCATGTCCTGCTCGTAGGCGCGGAACATGAACCACATGGTCGAGAAATCGGCGAGTTCGAAGAGTTGCTGGCCGGTGGCGACGTATTGGCCTTCGTAGATGGATTGCGCGACGACAGTGCCGCTGATGGGTGATAGAATCTGCGAGGTGAGCGAGTCGGCAGGCTTTTGGTCGAGCGCGTCGATCTGGGTCGGGGTGAGGCCCATCTGGCGGAGGCGGAGCGCAGTGTTCTTTTTAAGCTCGCCGCTGAGCTGGCGGTATTCGCGCTCAGCCTGGAGCAGGGAGGGGCTGTAGAATTCCGCGAGCGGCTGGCCTTCGGTGACCTCGGCGCCGATGTAGTTTACGTGTAGTTTGTCGATGCGGCCGTCCACGTAGGCGGAGAGCACACGGTGGCGCATGGCGTTATCGTCGATGGTACCTGACACACTGAGGGTGCGGACCAGCGGGCGGGTCTTCGCCTGGGCGGTCTGGACGTGCAGCACTTGGATCTGGTTCTGAGTGAGCGCGACGACGTTGCCGCCGCCGGACTCGTCGAAGCCTTTATCGCCCTCGAAAACCGGGGTGAGTTCCATGCCGCAGATGGTGCAGCGGCCGGGCTTGTCACTCTTGATCCATGGGTGCATGGCGCTTTGATAGAAAACGGGTTTGCGTTCGCCAGCCGAGGCGTCAGGACTGGGATCCGGAGTGATTTTCCGCAAGGTGAACCAGGTGGCTCCCGCGGCTAGGAAGGCGGTGATCAGGATTGTGAGGAATGTTTTCATGGTATCAGCGGTTAGGGACAAGGGTTTGGAGTTCTTCGAGCGCCGCGAGCTGCATGGCGATCATGCGGCGTTGTTCAAGGCGGATGGAAAAAAGGGTGCGGGAGGAATCGAGAAGGTCAGAAAGCGGAGCTTTCGAGCTGATCCAGCCAGCTTCGATGGATTTGGAGGCGGTCATGGCCTTTTCGTGGATTTCACCGGAAAAGGCGCGAGCCTGGGCGGCGGCGTTGGAGGCTTCCGTGACTGCGGTCAGGACCATGGCGGCGATTTCCCGGCGCATGGCTTCGACGTCCCGGGTGGCGGCGAGCTCGCGGCTTTTTGCGGCGTCGATCTTCGCCTGATAGGACGGGTCGTTGAACCATGGCAGGCTCATTTTCACGCCGACCGTGGTGCTCCGGATGTCACCGGTGCCGGAATAGAGCTGGGTGTCCACTCCAACAGCGAGCTCCGGCAGGCGTTCCCGATCTGCCATGCGGGTTTCCGCATTGGCGGCACCGGCCATTTCCTTCATGGCGCGAACCCTCGGATTCGCATGCGGAATGCGGGCGATTTCGGACTGCGCCAAAGGCACGGGTGGTGGCGTGGCAGGAAGTTTCAACGTCGGCCATGGCGAGTCGAGCCGGCGACCGAGTGTTAGATTGAGTTTCTGGGCGTAGCCATCGCGGCTGCGGCGTGCGGCGTCCAGCATCTGGCTTTCCTTGGCCAATTCGGTTTCCATGCGGAGTGCGTCGCTGCTGGAACCCATGGGATCCGCAGCCATCTGGCGGGCATTTTCGACCATGGCGGTGAGCCAATCGATTTGCGATTGCTGGAGGCGGATCGATTCGTCGGCGAGTGCGACTTCGATGGCGGACCTCGAGGCTTCGGCCCCGGCTGCGAGGGAAGAGGTGAGGGCGTTCTGCGATTCCGCGCGGCTCATTGCCTCGGCCTTGCGGCGCTGGGCGTCGAACATGCCGGGTTTCGGCAAGGCTTGTTCGATGCCAAACATGATATCGCCGTCGTCGGCACGCATCATTTCAGAGGCGCCCATGAAGCCGATGCCGACCATGGGATCATTCCATAAGCGGACTGACCGCGTGTCTTGGTTCGCGGCGGTGGCTTTGTGTTTTCCCGAAAGTGCCGCCGGATGATAGCGTGCGGCCTCGGTGCGGAGGCCGGAGAGGAAATTTTCGTCAACGAGTTTGGCTTCCTGCGCTCGCAGCAGGGTTCCGGCCACGAGGAGACCGGTAAAAATGAGAAGATTTGATTTCATAATTCATGTGAGTCATTGGATGGAATTTCCAAGCGCCCGACCTTCTGCCACGAAACGGTGCGGCGCAGATTGATGGGCGCAATAAGCCTGTCAGGGCGCTGACTCAGATGACGAAACTGCAAAAAGCCACGGACAGCGACACTCCTGCATAACCTAGCAGAGATTCGGGACGCGAAACGGCGGTCGCCGTATCGCTATGCGGCGGGGAAATCAATTTCTCGAAGCCACAGAGTTCGGGGGTCCGGGAGATGAACAGCTTCAGGTCAACCACCGGAGGGGCCAGCGGGGCGGGTTTCTGATCGGGACTAGTTTGTTCGACACACGGGCAGGATTTCGCCCCATCGCAGCAGCACTCCGAATGAACTGAAGTCTCAGGGCACGATTCCGAAGAATCGACCGCACCGCACGCCTGCGTCTGGGACAACTGGAGAACCAGTCCCAAAAACAGGCCGACGATGGACTTTAAAAAGGTCACTGGGATTACAGTATGGTGGCTGCGGTAGATTCCAATCTTCTTTTCAGACGATCTACGATGAAAGATTGGAGAGGATTGGAGACTCCGCCGCCCATTACTTGGCTTCGAGCTTTTTGAGATAGAGGCCGGGATTTTTGTCGAATTTCGGTTTGCACATTTTGCAGCACATTTTGATTTCCTGACCTTTGTGGGTGAAAACGAAGGGTTCGCCCATCCCACCCAGTTTTTCGTCCGAGACGATGCATGTGTCGAGTTTGTAGGGCTTCACGGCCTCATTTTTTCCCGCAGGCTTGTCTTCCTTGGCGGGTGGCTTGACTGCCTCGGCGCTGGCGCAGGGGACGAATATGGCGGTGAATGCGGCTACCAAGGCAGTGCGGACGATGTTTTTGGTTTTCATGACGGATTTGGTTGGGTGCGATTTTCCATCGCTCGTGACGTTAATATCCGCCGCCCGCCCAAACCCTTGAAATAAAAAACTGGAACCGATTTCCTTTCGGAAAAAGGTTCCCGTCTCGAATGGGCTGTTGGACAGACCTTATGGAATGACGGTCAAAGGAGACACCCGCCCCGTCGACCTCAACTCCTCCCGCGCCGCCAAGGAAAAGAAAGGGCTCATCCGCTGGCTGCGTCTGGAATATTAAAATCCCTCCAAACCCGGCGATGCAGCCAGCGACGGTCATCTGTCTTCGCCAAGCTTTGCCGGGACAATCAGACCGTCGCTATAGGGCGACTTGGCCGGCACCGAGATCGTTTCTTCTCCATCCAAGATGCAAAATTCAAAATCAACCATCCCCTGGCCCGCCACCCTCTCCGCCCAAGTCACCGCCATTCAGAAGTTGATTCCCAGCCACGGGCAGGATGCCGAGGCCCTTGCCGCGCAATTCGGCAAGAAGAATGCCAAGCGGACCCAGCAGGTAGCGGAGATCTTAGAGACGTTGCAAGGTTTGGGGAAACTCTGAGAATCCATTTATTGACCTATCACGGGGGCTTTGGAAAGTACGCTGTATTCATGTGCGGTCCCGCAGCACAAAGAAGGTGACAAGCGGTAGTATGGAAATCCCTATCAGCTTCCAGAAAAAAGCCCCGCGATTCTTGGCAGGTTTGACATCGCGTTTTGTGATTTTTCCCATGATTTTTGATACCTTATTGGAAAGCGAAGGATCATTGGAGAGTAGTTGGCGATCCGCCGGTAAGCCAACACGCAGGCAGATTCTGTCATCGGAATTCAACCTGAAACCTCGAACTGGAATGAAAGACACCGAAGACCTGTTTGTGAACGAATGGAATCAACAGTTACCCCATCCGATCTTCAATCTGGGGGATATTGGCAGCATGTGGTCCCGGCATACGGGACGCTGGCAATCCCTGCGCGGAAGGCGCTCAGGTCTCGCCACAGTAGTTGAAAATGGCTTTGCGTTTCCAAGTCATCTTCCAAGGTAATCACAAGCCCACTGCGGGGTATCGTTATGAAACCGGATTATCTATCGATTTGTTACAACAGCGCGCCCTTGATGGGGCGCGCTGTATTCTTTGGTCAAAATTGATTTTACTTTTTGGCTTTGCGTCATGGACAAGGAACGATGAATCCACCGGCTGCCGCGAGAATTTCCGCCATGGTCTTGGGCGTATCAAAGGCATCCGGGAACGGATTCTGACCATTCAAAAGGTTCAGGTAGGACGCATGCCGCGCCTCCACAGTTGCAATGGTCGCTCCTGACGTTTGGAGTTCGGGACTGCAAATCAAACTGATCGCGCCGTCGTAGGCCATGACACCCGTGTTTTCCAGCAACTGTGCGATTTTGACAAATCCGTCCACAGTGGTATAACCAAAGTTGTAGCAGAGTTCATTCACGGGAGTACCACCCAAAGACTGGATCACCGAGATCAAGGTTGCGACATGCACGCGCTCGTGTTCGGCGATCAGCTTGAAATTAGAATATACCGTACGTTCAATATATTTGGTGTGGCGCTTGAGGAATTTGGCTTTCCTGAAATTCCGCTCGTTGAACCGGGCCAGTCCGTCACGATAAAAAGCGTTTTCCAAGTGTTCGAGCGTCAATGCGTAGTTTAAAATGTCAACGTCTGTCATTGCATCGTTGCAGGCGACACAGGTCTCGGCTGCCATCACTTTGGTTGTCAATAGAGGCAATCCTCCTAGGACCAATGCCGTGCCGCCAATCGCTTGAGTAAGGAAGCTCCGTCGTGTGGGAAATACGGATATTGGGGATTGTTCCGGGGCTTTTAATGTATTCGGTTGTGTCTTCATGTTTTTGTTGGTTCTGTTTTTCTGGTGATTTTAATACCACCTTTATCACATTGGTACAAGACACGGTGAGGTGCAAATGATTTCTAGACCGTATTCTTTTTAGTTAAGTTAGTGGACTATAGGATATAATCCTACCCTGATACAAGATGCATCATATACCGCCCCAGAAAAACAGAAAGACCATGGCAGTGGAACTGAGATCGCTTCCCAGCAAAACCCTTCATGCCCAATCCTGATTCGGAGCATGCTCAGCTTTCATGCCTTTTCCATATTCCCGGGAGAGTGAAGTTTATTTTGAATCAGTGGCTTTTTCGCTGAGTTTGGCGGCAAATGCTTTTTTCAAATTCGTGCAAACAAACTCATTGGCCTCCTTCGCCGCGTCCACAACCGCACCCATCCCGAAGAACTCGTGCGTCACTCCCTCGTAATTTTTATAGTCCACCTCTACGCCATCTGCCGCGAGCTTCTTTGCGAGGGCCTCTCCTTCCGAGCGGAGCGGATCAATCTGGGCAGTGATAATCGTCGCCGACGGCAAGCCTTTGAGTGTTTTGGCTTGTAACAAGGCCACCTTGGGATCGTTTGCATCCTCAATCTTCTCAAAAGTCTGTTGGAAGAACCATTTCATGGTGGCCGCGTTCAACGGCTTGGCCATCGCGTTCTCGGCGTAGGACGGAGTATCCATTCTAGTGTCCGCCACCGGATAGATCAGCACTTGGTGGACCGGCTGCAGAATCCCCTCGGCCTGTGCCATAATGCAAACGGATGCCGCCATGTTACCGCCGGCACTTTCACCGACTACGGCAATATTCTTGGTGTTTCCACCCCAGCGATGACCATTCTTCAGAACCCATTGGTAAGTGCCGTAAGCGTCTCCATGAGCCACGGGAAATTTGTATTCCGGTGCCTGGCGATAGTTCACGGAAACGACGATGGCGGAAGCTCCGCTGGCCAAAGCCCTTGCGGACCAATCGTAAATGTCCATGTCAGCGATCACCCAGCCACCGCCATGAATGTAGAGAATCATGGGAAACGGCCCGGTGCCTTCCGGAAGATAAACCCGGCCATTCAAGTTGCCGCTGCTCAGTTTGATGGAAACGTTGTCGGTCATCCCCACTTTTGCGGGAGAGCTTTTGTCCTGATCCTTGAGCACCGCCATCACGGCATCCGCCGGGGTAGGTTGTTTCCTGGCGTCTCCAGGCGTTAGACTTGCGATGGGTTTGCCGCCGAGTGTGGCAAGCTTGTCCAACACCGCCTGCATCTGGGTATTGGGAACTGCAGGCACGGCGGATTGTGCCGTAAGCATCGGCTTGGAAAGGGCTGCGACAGCCATAAGGGGGGCGATAGCGATTTTCATGTTATTATTCGTTAGAGAGTATTGGAACGGGGTCAGGAAAGTGGTAATGGCCGCGAGTTGTCACCGCAGTACATCACCTGCCGTTATGACCTGGTGGGTTTCCGCCGCGAGTTGAGAAGGGGTGACCACTGGATGACGAGCTGCTTCCCATTCCATCACAACTGGAAAAGGCGAACGCTCCCAGCAAGGCGATTGTAAGAAGGGTGATTGTGGATTTGTAGTTGGTTTTCATGGTTTCCTGTAGGTTGAGGGCTGGGGTCCGATAATCGGCTCCAACAGCTGAACGATATCCCACATCTGATCCATCACCATGGGGTGGAACCCTACCGCTTGGAACGAGGCCGTTCCGCCCCTACGGCGATCGTAGTAACAAAATCGCCATGACGGCGATCTGGTTTTACGACCTTAAATCCTGCAATTGCTCCTTGAGCACCTGCCTCGCGCGGTAAATCCGGGTTTCGACGGCCTTGGGGCTGCATTGGCTGATGAGCGCGATCTCCGCGTAACTCATCTCTTCGTAAATGAAAAGAGACATTGCCTCGCGTAGATCGGTGGGAAGGGTCAGGAATGCGTCATGCACCGCGCGGGTCTTCTCATTCGCGCGGGCGACTTCCTCCGGAGTCCGGCCGGGATCGACCAGCTCGGGAATTTTCCAGCCCCCATCTTCGGAAGCGGCATCCATGGATAGTGTTGGATGGCGGCCTTTCCAACGGGCATGATTGCGGGCGAGATTGGCAGCAATGGAAAACAGATAGGTGCTGAATCCGGCTCTCGGCTTGTAACGGTCTCTCGCCTGATAGAGCTTGATGAAGGTCTCCTGTGCCAGATCGCCGGAAGTCTCGTGCTGTCCCGTCATCTTGAAGAGGAACGCGGTGACCCGGCTGGCCCAGCGGTCCATCAGCGCATTCAGCGCGAAGTCGTCGCCGCCCGCGAGCCTGAGCATGAGCTCCACATCCGGCGTCTCATCAACGGCCATGGGACTCCCGGGGTTCACTGTGGGTGAAATCCAACGCGAACGGCAGCATTTCCTTGAGGTAGATTGCCGCCTGCTCCTGATCCATGAGGCTGGCCGTTTGGAAAAGATGTCGGAGCATCGCTTCCTGACACTCGGCATGGATCACGGCGTGTCGGTGGATGGCTTTCTCAAGGTCCTGCGTCACTTCCGGATTCTCGCGGATCAGCTCCTCCATTTTTTCATGGGCCTCGGCGATCCGTTGGCACATCTCCGCACACTTAGGGCGGTAGGCCGAGTGGAGTTCGGAAACTTTCGCAAACTGGTCCTCACTGAGTTTGAGCTCGGATTTCATCCAGGACAGCTCAGGCATGGAGTCCAGAAGCACGGACTTCTGCTCCGCCATCTTGTAGGAACGGACCCCGTAAAACGCCGCCAACCCCGCGATCAGCGCGATGATGATGAGGGTGCCCCTTTTCATTTGTGTCCGCTAGGGGCGAAGGGGGTGATGGAAGTGGCATAGGCAACTTTCCCGTCCGCGGGGTCAGGAACGGTTGTCAGACCGAGCCAGAGCCCGAATGCCACCGTGGCGGCGATGCCGACGGCCGCCCCCCAAGGGCGGGCGAGTCTGCGGGTGAACGATTGGAATCCGATGACGCCCGAGGGTGCTTCAAGCGCTTCACTCTCGATGCGGTGCCAGACTCCCGGCTTGAATGAAGCCGGCAAGGGCACGTCCGCCCTGGCTGTTTTCAAAAAATCATCGAAATCAGAATCGTTCATGATGGTTTTCCTCCGCGTTGGTGGTTACGCCCGCATTCCTTTGCGGCAGACGGCGCGTTGTTGCTGGGTTTCGATGGAGCAGGTTTTGCCGCACGTCACCACTTTTTGAAAGGTCGTATTTCCGGCCCGATCACCCGTGATGCTGTCAGTGACGGTCTTGACCGCACAGCAGGAATCCGTCTGGCAGCCGTGATTCAGCACGGGTCTTGTGGGTGAGTTGGAATTCGACGGCGTGAGATGACGTGTTATGGCCTGCGAGCCGGCCGGGTCCGCCATCAAGACTGAGGACAGAGCGGTGACGCTGAAAACTGCCAGTGCGAGATTGAGAAGTTTGGTTTTCATTTCGGGATTGAGGAACGTTTTGTTTGCTGCTGCGTTCCTCTCCGTAAAACACCGGGTTTCCGCGAAACCCTTGGCTTATTTTTCTGAAGCCGGATGCCCGGCGACATTTCCGCAAATGCCCACCAGGGCGGATCGTGGAGACTAAAAAACCGTCCGGCGGAAATGTCCACCGGGCGGTTGATCAGCGATTGATTCAGGATTTGTATCAGTTCTTCACGGTGGCAACGAACATGCATTCCTTGCCTTCCGCATTCACGATCGTGACATTGGTAGCCACTGGACCACCGGGGCGCGGGCCCACGGTTTTGACAGTGACCTTCTTTTTGCAGCTGTCGCAGTGCATGGCTCCGCCGTCGTGGCAGAGTGCTGCGACTTCCTTCTCATCACTGACTTCCTTCACGGTGACGGATTTGCATTCCATGCAAACCAGCGCGTAGTGGTCACCCTTCTTGAGCTTCTGGATTTGTTCCTGGGTGTCCGCTTGTTTGTAAACTCCCGGTGCGAGCGCTCCGCCCCGATTCGGGGATTGAGCTGAGACCGAGGTGGCAAGGCCGACAACAAATGCTGCGGCAATGATGTTTTTTAACAGAGTTTTCATAATTTCAATTTTCAGTTTGGGTTGTCCGCGAGGGTCGTTTCCGAATGAATTTCCGATTGCGGCGACTTGCGGTGTGACGGGTAAAACACCGGTGCGATTGCAAACCCTTAAAAGAATCAAAAGGACTTGGATGACCGATCACTGACCCTCCTCATGGTGGTCACGAGGCTGTTTCCCCGCAATGGGGTGTAACCCTGCCTACAGGAAATTGATCCCTCGCCGGATTCCGCATCTCCTTGGCCTATTCACGCACCGAGCCTGCACCGGTTGGCTTGTCCTGTTGTTTCTGAGTAAGTTACCGTTTGAGAAAATCCGCGAGGTGGGAAGTGATGGTGCGGTGGGTCTCTGCCGCGGGGCGGGTCCCGACTCGGGCCAGGCGGGGATTCCGGCAGATGAAGATGCGATCTGTGAACGCCTCGTGGCGGGTACCCTCCAGAATCACGCGGAACCGCTCGGTTCCCTTCATCGCGCCGACGATTCGGTTTTCCGACCGGCGGATTAAGACATTTTTCGGCACTTCGTCCGGTTCTGCCTGCTTGAGCCGCCAATCCGGCAATTTCCCGTCGAAAAACAAAAACGGCCCGCGCGGGCTTGATTCGCTGAGGATGAAGCCGTCTTCATTGGCACCGGCGACAAATGACGGATCCATTGCGCACAACCGCCATGCGCTTGTCCAGTCGAAGGAAAATCCGAAGACGCCGGCTTTTTCCAGGTCCAGCCGGTTGGTGAATCGGGGAATAATTCCGCGGATCAATGCCTGTTTGACCCGGATAATGTTTCCGGCCCGTTCCAATAAACATTGTTCCGCCAGATTTTCGAAATCCTTCAAGGATTCCCCAGTCGCGAAATCCAGCGACTCCGGCAGCTTGCTAGCAACGACCAAGCCATCCGCAAATTTTACCCGCGCCGCCTGGCATGGATGATCCACCGCGACGACAACAATGCCCCGGCTCGCCAGATCTCCACCTGTGCGACATTTTCCGCACGGTGTCCGGTCTATGAGTGTTCGCAGAAAACCAAGGGAAATCGGCGGGGGATGTCCGCGAGGGGCACATCATGGCGTGATCGCGCCAGGGCATGGCGGATTCGTCGAAGTGGAAAGCGCGGAGCAAATTTCGGGTCTGGCTGCCAAGGGGAAAATGGCCCCCCCGTTCTTCCCTGCAGGATACCAAATCTGCGCCACCAACGTCGGCGATCGACCTTATTCAGTGAATTCGAAGGTCAGCGTGCCCACCCCATGAGGCCCGGGCAATGGAGGGCACTCAGGAAGTGGAGACAGCCAACAGAGAGAAGCGCTCAGCAGGGAACCTCCCAGTGCCAGGATCAGCCACGCGAGATGTCGGCGCTTAGACAAACTCCATAACATCAGATACATGAGACCGCCCAGCGCCGCGGGCAGCAGCAGCACGGTCGCCGTGCCAAAAAGCGATCCGGCCAGCATCACCAGTAGTCCTTACATGATCCAGTTCCGGCTCCGCCGGAATGCGATTGCCGCGCCGGTCGCGGCGGCCAGGCATGCGATCCACTCAGGCGAGGTGAAATTCTGAAACATCGTGATTCAGAGGTAAGGGGCTTTTCGAAATCCGATCCAGTCCTTTCATGCGTCAGCAGACGATAACTGCGACAGCCCGCCGCTTCGCACTTGCCTTCATCCCGAAAATCTCTCACAGCTCTGGTGTTCTCATGATCACCCGCCTATTTTCAGCCGCCTTGCGCGGAGTCGATGCCCAAGAAGTCGAGGTCGAGGTCAACGCCCGCGGAGCTGACAAGCCAGTCGTCATCATCGTCGGCCTGCCGGATGCCGCGGTGCGGGAGTCGTCGCAGCGGGTGATCTCCGCCATCGGCGCGTCCGCGCTCTATCTGGACGACGGGATCAAGACGGTGAACCTCGCGCCGGCGGATTTGAAGAAGGAAGGGCCGTCGTTCGACCTGCCCATCGCACTGGCGATGATCGCGGCGAGCGGCACCAAGCCGTTCAATGCTGAGGATTGCTGCGTGGTGGGCGAGCTGGGGCTGGATGGCACGGTGCGGCCGGTCAAGGGCGTTCTATCCATCGCGCTTGAGGCGAAAAGCCGGGGGCGGAGCCGCTTGTTCGTGCCCGAGGCAAACGCATCGGAAGCGGCGGTGATCGAAGGAATCAATGTGTTTCCGATTCGCAATCTAAAACAGGCGTGGGACTTCCTTAACGGCGACATCATCATCCCACCCTTCCATCTCGACCGGAAGGCGTTTTTCAACTCCCACCGGTCCTACGAGGTGGATTTCGACGAGGTGAAAGGCCAGTATCAGGTGAAGCGCGCTCTCGAAGTGGCGGCCGCAGGAAATCATAACTTGTTGATGGTAGGCCCGCCGGGAACCGGGAAATCGATGCTGGCCAAGCGCATGGCCTCCATCATGCCGGACATGACCGAAGAGGATGCGATCGAAACGACGAAGATCCATTCGGTGACGGGGCTGTTGGATTCGAAGCGGTCCTTCCTGACAACCCGGCCGTTCCGCTCGCCGCACCATACGATTTCCGATGCCGGCCTGCTCGGCGGTGGCACGAATCCGGGGCCGGGCGAAGTTTCGCTCGCCCATCACGGCGTACTGTTCCTCGATGAATTGCCCGAGTTCCGGCGGCAGACGCTGGAGGTTCTCCGGCAGCCGTTAGAAGATCGGGTGGTGACAATTTCCCGCGCCGCCGGGTCGTTGACTTTTCCCGCGAATTTCATGTTGGTGGCTGCGATGAACCCGTGCCCGTGTGGATATTACGGGGACTCGAAACGGGAGTGCCGCTGCTCGCCACGGCAGATCGAGACCTATCGGCAGCGGATTTCCGGACCGCTTCTGGACCGGATCGACATTCACTGTGAGGTCCCGCTCGTCGATTTCCGCGAGCTTTCGTCGAACACAAACACCGGCGAATCGTCGGAAGCCATCCGCCAGCGGGTGATCGCCGCCCGAGGCATTCAGCTGGAGCGGTTCAAAAAATCGACCAATTCCACGAACTCCTCCATGGGCTCGCGGCAGGTCCGCCAGCACTGCCAACTCGGCGCCGAAGGCACCGGCTACCTGGAACATGCAATGGAAGAAATGAACTTCTCCGCCCGGGCCCACGACCGCATTCTGAAAGTCGCCAGGACTCTGGCGGATCTGGCGGGTTCAATGGACATCCGTCCGAACGACGTTCTCGAAGCGATTCAGTATCGTTCGCTGGACCGGAAGCTGTTTTCTTGAAGTCGGCTCGCCGCATCGAAGCCGTCGTATTTCTTTGGCAGCGCCGGCATCTTCTCTCCGCAATGGGTGAAATCGTCCCCCGGATTTTCTGAGGTGGCAATGTGTTCCGCCATCGTCGCAGTTGTGGAAGCCGTCGGGATAGAGCCGGGCGATTCTTGTCGGATCGTAGAACCATTGGCCACCGAGTGCCAGGGCGCAGGCTCAGAGCGATGAAATGATGATCCAATTGGCGGTTGGGGGCTCCATGGTTGGATGGAGGTTTATGGAAAAGTCGAGCGATCGGGGATCGAGAATGCCTTGATGCGTAACGTCCCACCTTTTTCGAGGGTAACTTGGGACCTTGGGATGTCCAGCCAACCGGCAAGGAAAGATCGCAACTCGGAGTTGGCCTTTCCTTCGACAGGCGCTGGGGCAATGCGGATCCGGAGGATGCGACCGCGCATAGGATCCTCCTTCCAGCCGACGATTTCGGATTTGCGGGCATTCGGGGTTACTTTGAGGTAAAGGATCATGGGCGGAACCTTGCGATGAACTTGATAGGTAGGCCGAGATGGTAGAAGGCAAGCATGAGTTGATGACTGAGAAACGTCCGGACAGCGCCGGACATTTCCCACCGGCGGGTGGAGGTGCGGACTGCTTCCGGAGCCATGCACACCGGGCCGAGGCGTTTGAGTTGGCGGACCAGATGAAGGTCTTCCATCACCGGCCACTCAGGGAATCCGCCGAGGTATTGGAAAATCCGGCGCCGCATGAAAAGCCCCTGGTCACCGTAGGGCGTGCCCAGCAGGCTACAGCGGAGATTGACGAGGGATTCGATGAGCGGCGCGCTCGGTAAATTCCCCGCAAGTTGGAAACGGAATGCCCCCGCGCTCGTGGCGGGCGATTGCAGCACACGGGTGATGACGTGCTGAAAATCCGGCGGGGGGACCGTGTCGGCGTGGAGGAATAGTAAAAAATCACCCGTGGCCAAGGCGGCGGCACGGTTCATCTGCGATGCCCTGCCTTTTTCGGCGGAAATGACCCGCACTCCCGCCTGTTGGGCAATCTCCAGGGTCCGGTCATGACTGCCACCGTCAGCCACGATGATTTCATGCGGGCCGCACTCTAGCAGTCGATCTAGCAAAAATGGCAGTCGGACTTCCTCATTCAGGGTGGGAATGATGACTGAAAGCGAAGTTCCCGCAGTCAGCACGGCGTCCGCGGAAGGCAAATCCTCGGGAACATCCACATCGCTTTGAACTTCGAGAAGCGAGGTCTCAAATCCGGATTCACGGGCAGCTGCTTGCGATTGGATGAGTACTTGCGGCCCGCCCCATTTGATTTCGCGGAAAATCGCAGGGCAGGGACGGGACAGGCCGACTAGATAGTATCCTCCATCAGCCGCCGGACCGAAAACAAGATCCACACGACCTAGCGCGTCAAATGCACTTTCCAGCAGCGTTTCATCAATGGATGGACAATCGGTTCCCATCACCAGGACACGCCTCGCTCCATTCGAAAACGCGAGGTCCACGGCAGACTGCATGCGCTTGCCGAGATCGCCCTCAGGCTGGGTATGGCAATCGATTTCACCCAACCATGCCCGGCCGTCTGCTGGAGTTCCTCCGTCAACATGGATCTGCAAGCGTGTGCCCGGATGCATCATGGCGTAAGTAGAAGCCCTGCCAACCGAATGGCGGGCGAGACGGTCGTGAAAAGCGGTCGCGCCGGCCGGACCGAGAGCCGGAATGAGGCGTGTTTTGTTTCCGCCAACGCGAGGAAGGCGGGTCATGACGATCAGGACATCGCGAGCTCTCACTTCTTGTTCAGATTCCAATCGTATTTCGTGTTTTTGATAGTGAGTCCGCCTTGTTTGATCACCTTGCGGTCCGCATCGGTGACATAAATTGAAATGAATTTTTCAACCGTGCCGGATTTGGCGGTGAAGTCGTCTTTGAACCAATCGAAGATTTCCGATAGGTAGAGCGTCTTGTTTTTGGCATCAAGGCGGTTTTTGGTGGTGTCGCGTAGGAAGATTCGGCCTTGTTCGTCGAGCTGGGCATCAAGCTTGGATGCCTCGAACGCCTCGGCGCGCAGTGACGGGCAGCCGATGGACGCGCAGTTCACGGCAAAGTGGACGCGAGGATCTTTGTATTTCGGGCGAAGCAGGTCGTTCTCGATGTGGTCGAGAGTTTCGATTTTTCCGAACAGCCGGACGATTTCCTGTTTCCACGGGCCCTTGAGAGCGCTGCCAATGTCCTTGATGCTTTTGATCGGGTAGTGATCGATGATGAGTTTGAGGGTCGCGGCGTTGTAAAGATTGATGAGGAAGGCCATCTGCTGTTTTTTGTCCCACTTGTTGAAAGCGGATTCAGGCACGGCTGCGAGGGTGTCGAGGTAGGCGTTGAGCGGAACCGGACTCTCTTTGAGTCTGGCGTAGTCCACGAATTCGCCTTTCACGTGCTTCGAGAGAATGGCGGTAAAAGTCGCATGCGTATGATCGACTTGCTGTTGCGGATCGGCGACGTTGTAGGATGCGGCTTTCTCAGCCCGCGAGCAACCCGTCAAAACGGGGAGTAGGGACAGGGAAACAATGATGGTGAGGTTCTTCATGATGGGGTTGTTCGTTCCCTGTCCGGCGCTGGCGGCAGGCGGATCTTGACGGGTGGAATCAAATTTTGGAATGTAAAATGCCGGTAAACACAACTCCCTTCCTAAGTGCTAGACCATAAGAAGATTCCAAATAAATCAAGAAGCCTTATTTTCGATCCCCATTTAGGACTTCTTGAAGCTTTTTGGTAAAGTCTTTGGCTTTGAGAGGACCGGTCTGTTTGGCACAGGATTTACCGGTGCGGTTGAGAAATTCAATGTGGGGAATGCCCTGAACCGCATATTTTTCCATGGCCGGCTTGTTCTGTGGATCATCTCCATCGAGATAGGCCCAGACGAACTGGTCGTGATAGGGGGCGACGGTGGCGTGGGGGTAGACACTCTTTTTCATGCTTTGGCAGGGCGCGCACCAGACTGCGGAAAAAATGATGATGGCGGGCTTGCCGGTGGCTTTTTGTTCAGCCAGTAGCTTGCTGTAACTCGTGTGGAAGCGCGGACTACCTTTGGGGAATTCTTCGGCCGCTGCCGCATGAGGAAGCAAGGCATTGGCAAGGAAAGCGAAGGAAACAGAGAGGAAGGTCCGGGTGGTCATGGTGTAGCAGAAGCTTTTGGTAGTTTGAATAGAGTCGGTTAGTATCGTGGGCGGGCGGTGAAAGGGAGTGTTGTTCTTGGGGTTTTGGATTGGAGGGTGCCATAGCCATCCCGGTCGTAAC
The DNA here is from genome assembly GCA_031425955.1 of Akkermansiaceae bacterium. Taxonomy (GTDB): domain Bacteria; phylum Verrucomicrobiota; class Verrucomicrobiia; order Verrucomicrobiales; family Akkermansiaceae; genus Luteolibacter. The sequence continues at coordinate 105,528 of JANPKJ010000095.1, forward strand.
GGTGGTCGTCACTGAAGACGCGGACGTTGCCCGTGGTGCGGACGACACTGCCAGGGTCGATTTGGACGACCCTTCCGGCAAGGTCGACGCTGGGCGAGAGGAGGGAGACATCTCCGCTGAAGCGGAGGGCGCCGCCTCCTTCCGCATAGAGACAGATGAGCTGGGAGGCGTTGAAGCTGCTACCATTGATGAGAAGCGCGTCGGTTCCCGTGGTGTTGAAGCTGCGGCCCTTGATGATATCGGCGGTGAAGGTGCCCTGATTGAGGCTGAGTGTGCGTTCGAAAATGTTTCCAGCATCGAGGTTGATGGTTCCAGGCTGGCGGTTGAAGGAGGAGTTGCTAATGGCGATATCTTCGCCGAAAGACGATAGAATAAATGCTTGGGCGAGAGCGTTGAGATCAGTGCTGTTAGCAACACTGATGGTGGTCCTCTGCGGAGCGCTATCCAGATCACCGCGTGAATCGGAATCTGGGATTGTAATTGCGGAGGAGACTTGGCCGCCTCGAACGGTGGAAGCGGTGTAAGTGGCCGAACCGCCGGTGGAAGCTGCGGCAGCAGCAGTTTCGGCCCGGATTTGAGCGATACGGTTGGGATCATTGGCTGAGACTGCTCCGACAGGAGTGGCGTGGCTGGCGCAGCCGACGCATTGAAGTCCGCTGCCCGCAGTTGATGACGATGAGCTACTGCCGGCGCTGCTACCTCCCGAGGTGCTTGTCGAACTGGAGGAGGATGTGGAGGAAGAACTGGAAGAGCCCGAATCCTGGGAGTTGTCGCTGGAGCTACCAGAAGAGTTGGTGCTTATGGTTGCGCGACCGCCCCGGACTTTGATGTTGGAGGCGAAGAGGCGTTTTTTATTGAGTTCGTTTTCCTGACGGGAGATGGCTTTTTGTATTTCAGGATCAGCCGGGAGGTTGGCGAAGGGGCGGGCGAGCAAGCCGGAGGTCTGGTGGAGGCGGGAGAGGCGGATTTCCGTGGGTTTGGGTAGGGTGGTTTCCCCATGGGTCAGCATGAGCATGGAGCCGGCGGGGATTTCGGTGAAGTGGCTGCGACGTTCTGCTAGGCGGGCGGTGGCGCTGCCTTCGAGAACGGTGACTTTCACGGGCTGTCCGGGCAGGGCGGAAAGGAGGGCGGTGCCGCGGAGGTTAACGATAATTGGCCCGAGAGTGGTGTCGATGTTGCGGCGGCCGAGGAGGTTGCGGCTGGAACTAAGCAAAGCTTGGCCTTTTTCCAGACGAACCGGCCCTTGAGTGGTTGTGTGGCTGATGCCAGCAAGGCGGATGATGTTGGAAGAAGGAAGGCATACCTCGGCAGCGCTGCGTGGCGTGGTGGTCTGGATGGCGTTTTCCGAGGCATGGACGGTGCCTTGTCGGATGGTGACTACCGGGTCGGCTGAAGCAGTGAGAACGCTGATGGCAAGGATGCCGAGAACGGTGGCGGATTTTGGCTGGGAGATCATGGTAGGTATTTGGGATGGTGAGTTAGAAGCCGTATTTCAGGCGGAGAGAGACTCCGGCTGTCGTGTTGTCATATTCAAAATTAGAATCGCTGGAGAGGTTCTGGGTCCAACTGCCATACAAGCCGAGTCGGAGGTTTTCGTTGATGAGGTAGTCAACACCGACGGAGCCGATTAGGTTGACATCGTCATGTCGTTCATAGTCATAGAAAGCGGCTCGGACGAGGATGGTGGTTTCCAAGCGAGGTGACCAAGCGGCTTGCCATGCGACGAAGGTGCTATACTCGTCTCGCTGGATGTCGGAGGAGGAGGAGGATTCGAGGGCGAATTCTCCGCTGAGGCTGAGGAGTAGGATGTGATGGCGGTGAAGGGAAAAAGAGCGGATGAGGGAACTGACGAGGGCGGTATTGGTGAAGAGTTCGTTGGAAAATTGATCTGCTTCGGAGAGCCTATACCACGAAATGCGGTTGCTAACGATCCAGTTCTGCAACAAGGGGTGCCAATCCGGTGGAGTAATCCAGAGAAAGCCGCCGTCAGCGTCGATGCGATCAAAGTCAAGGACATCGAACTCATCGTAGCGGACAAGTTGCCCGGCGGTACCGAGGTCGAGATACCAGCTATCAGATAGCTTGTGGGTGTAGCGGGCGGCGGCGGAATAACGGAGGACGTAGTCGCTTTCCGCCCCGGTGTTGGAGAGTGCGGTATTGCTTTGCCATTCTCCTCCCAGAGCGGTTCCGATAGTCCATGGTTGCCACAAGTCGGGGCGAGCGAGGACTTCCTGGTCGCCATAGAAATCGAGACCGGAATACTCAGCTGAGGAAGCAGCAGGGATCTGGGGGGTGGCAAGGGCACCCAACGGGCCAGTGGGGAGGACTCCCCCCAACGGAGCGGCGCTATCTCGACGGTTGAGGGTACTATCCTGAGCCAAGCAGATAGATGGCCCGCAGAACAGCAGGCCGAAGAGGATGAAGGTTGGCTTCATGAAAGAGTGTTCTTTGAAGTTGGCGACTGATCGGTGAAACAACCTGATGGATCATCACGGCGAAGGCTCGCCGACTTGAAGCCTGACAAATTCCTGGCCGCTGCTGATCGGGCTTGTGCGGCGGACGGTGACAATTTCAGTGCCGGAGCCGTCGTAGGGGATGCTGCGGCTTGTCTCGGTCCAGTCGGAGAGTTGGTGGCGCCAGGTCGTGAAGTTGTTGGAGACTTGGGGAAAGTAGCCGAGGCGCTCACCTTCTCCGCCAAGGCGGCGGCGGTAAGTTAGTTGGAGATAGTTCATGCCAGCGTGGGACTGGATGCTTGTCGCAGGCATCATGGCGGCATTGAAATGGCCACGGGGAAGGGCAAACGAATAGGCCAAAAGCGCGGGAAGACCGCTGGCAGTGGGCGTCATGTGTCCTGGAGTGATGCTGCCAAGTTCGGAAAATTCCCAGCGATCGTTCATGCCGTCGCCATCGGAATCGACGATGGTGGCTGCAGCACGCAGCGTGTTTCTTAGGCGAGTGCGGTTGGTAGAATCAGTGATGGGTGACTCCGTGAGGTTTTGGACCGCGTAGAAGGCGTTGTTTTCATCAAGGATGACGACATCTCTCCACCGGATTTCCTGGGCAGGGCGGGAGGCGATTGGAATTCTCCAGGTTTGCCATGGACGGATGGTAGCCGTTTCACGCATCCAAGAGAGGGATTTGCCGTCATACATCTCGGAGTCCGTAGGGCCGTTTAAGAGGTGAATGCCGGTGATGACGATGGGAATGTCGGTGATGGATTGAAGTTCATCGGAGAGGTCCTGCAGGGCGGTGAATTGTTGCTTGCAGGTGGGGCAGTATTCCTGGCTGAAGTAGTAGACGGAAATCTGCTGGCGGTATTGCCTTGGGGAAATGGTTTGCAGGGTAGTATTTCCGGTATTTCTGACAGACGAAGGATTGATGTCTGTAAGGGCAAAGTCTGGTTGGATCAGCTGCGCGCTCAGAGGGCTCAGGCTGGCGAAGATCAGGAGGGCATGTTTCATGGTTTTAAAAAAATAAGTTAGAACTTCAAATTTGGGTTTGAGCGTCTGGCGCTCGGAATATAGAGGCGTGGTGGAATGATTTATTCCAGGCGAAGGTGATTTTTTGATCTGGGTTCGTAAATGCTGTTCAAATAGGCTTTTCACAAGAGTCTCCTGATACAGCCATTGGTGTGGACCGAACGGCGGGAAAATCCCTTTAAGTGGCGATTACAAATCCTTTTTACCTATAAATGCGGTCATTTTGACAAAGAATTCGAAAGTAATCATAGTCACCGATTCTAAAGGTGGGTTCAGTTGCACTTCGTCCTAATATTATTTTCCCACAGGATATAATTTCTTAAATGCAGTGAGGCGAGTGTGTAAAGGCTTATGCCGAACGGGGTTGGACTCATCTTCATGCCAGCACAATCCACTACTTCCTTTTTCATCTGCTTCAAGAGGATGGTGGTGAAAGCGGAGTAGGTGATCGATCTGCTATTCGGCATCGAAACTTCTTTGGAGACACTTCTCCGGACTTGCGGGGAATTCGTCAAAAGGGCTGACAGAGAAAAAAGAAAGAATGACAGCGGTGTTCTCAATGATGAAAATTCTGGTAGATCCAGCCGGTTGGTGGACGGAGCCAGCGAACAAACGCCGACTCCGTCGTCAAGCGCTAATCAAGCTGAGAATCAGGGTTTTGAAGGCATCATCATGCCATCCATGGACATCATTTGTCCGTCCTTCATCATCATACTGGTACCGTCCTTCATCATGACTTTTCCGTCCATCATGACTTTGCTGCCGTTTTTCATCATCATCTCCTTGTCCATCATCATCATCTTGCCATCCATCATCATCATCATTTTCCCGTCTTTCATCATGACGTGATTTGTCATCATCATTCCATCCATGGACATCATTTGTCCGTCTTTCATCATCATGCTCGTTCCGTCCTTCATCATGACTTTGCCGTCCATCATGACCTTGCTGCCGTTTTTCATCATCATGTCCTTGTCCATCATCGACATCTTGCCATCCATCATCACCATCATTCTTCCATCTTTCATCATGACGTGATTCATCATCATCATGCCGTCCATGGACATCATCTGGCCTTCTTTCATCATCATGCTGGTGCCATCCTTCATCATGACCTTGCCGTCCATCATGACCTTACTGCCGTTTTTCATCATCATGTCTTTGTCCATCATCGTCATCTTGCCATCCATCATCGTCATCATTTTCCCGTCTTTCATCATGACGTGGTTCATCTTGTCTGCCTGCTCTTCACAGTATGCCGCGGAGGTAAAGGCGAGACAGAGGAGCGAAGCGAGGGTTGTTGTCAATTTCAGTTTCATGGTAGTGTATTCTTTTTGTTGTTTGTTTTTTTGCTGAGAGCGGTGCCTAAAACAAAGCACCCGGAGTGAGAAGCAGGGAAAGATGTTTTATTCCCTGACTAATAGAATAGTTGCTAGCTTTGCTTCATTCCTTGAATCCGGCTTCGATCAAGCGTGGGATTGAAACATTTCTGACATAAGAATTCTTCGGGTTCAGTTTCACATAGTCCTGATGGTAGCCTTCTGCTGGATAGAACTTTTCAAAGGCAATGATCTGAGTGGCGATTTTCTTTTTCAGCTTTTTCTCCAACGCACTTTTGGACGCATCAATGACGGTTTTTTCTTCAGGAGTTCGGTAAAACAATGCGGAGCGGTATTGTTTGCCGAAGTCAGGCGCGACTCCGCGTCCGTCGGTGGGGTCATGGCTTTTCCAAAAAACATCGAGCAGTTTCGAGTAGCTGGTTTTTTCCGCATCATAGGTGATTTCGACAGCCTCGGCGTGACTGGTCATTCCTCCGCCGACCTGTTCGTAAGTGGGGTTCTTTTCCTTGCCCCCTGTGTAGCCGGAGACGACATCGGTCACTCCGGGCACCCGGTCGAAGATGGCCTCCACGCACCAGAAACATCCGGCGGCGAAGGTGGCTTTCCTAAGATCCTCAGCCTGTAGGAAAGCGGGAAACACGAGAGTGGCCAATAGGGTGAGAGCGCGAATTTTCATTGGTTTGATTTTTTCTTGGTGAAGGTTTTGGCGAATTCGGGAAATCCGGCTTCCACAAGTTTTTCCGCCGGGATGAATTTCAAGGAGGCGGAGTTGATGCAGTAGCGGAGCCCGGTGGGCTTGGGACCGTCATTGAAGACATGGCCGAGGTGGGAATTCGCCTTGGCGGATCGCACCTCGTCACGGGTCATCCCGGCGGATATGTCTTTCTCGCTTTTCAGAGCAGCGGGTGAAATCGGTTTGGTGAAGCTCGGCCAGCCGGTACCCGAGTCGAATTTGTCCAACGAACTGAAGAGCGGTTCGCCGCTGATAATGCAGACGTAGATCCCGGGTTTGTGGTTATCGTGGTATTCGTTCCGGAATGGTGGCTCGGTGCCGTCTTCCTGCGTCACCTTATACTGAATGGGAGTCAGTTTTTTCCTGAGTTCCATCTGAGCAGGCGTGTCCTTACCACTGGCGAGGGTGAGGGCGAAGATGCCTGCGGCAATGGCTAGCAATGGGATCGTGTATTTTCTGTTCATCGTTGAATTCTTTTTTTCAACAATGAGTCGTTGGCATGCAGCCAAACCTTAACAGCGAATTTTTCGATCAGCGGTTTTCTCGGGCCCTGGGTAGTATTCGGCGTAGAGTTTTTTGGAAAATTGTTGGGCACGGCCGCGTCCATGCAGCCGGACGAGTTGGTAGGTGATCATCAGGCGCAGGATGAGAGTCAGGCGACGGGTGTACCCTTTTTGCCATTTTTTTGCGGAAACCTGCCATTCCTGGCCGAGGTAGATGATGTCACCGTGGGCTTGGAGCCTCAAGCTGACTTCGACGTCTTCCATCAGCGGTTGGGCAGGAAAGTCGCCGCAGGCGTCGAGCGCACGACGGCGGATGACCATGGTTTGATCACCGAAGGCGACGCCGCCAAAGACGACGCGAAGTTCGTTGAGGCCCTCGATGATGAGTGTGGGAATGGATGGCGGGAGAAACCGTTGTCCAAGCACAAGCATGGCGGCCTGCGGGTGATGGTGGATGCTGTGCTGAAGACGGTCGTGCCAACCGTTGGCTGGGTGGGTGTCGGCGTGGGCGATGAGGATCCAATCACCTGTGGCGGTGGCGATCCCAGCGGCGATTTGCTGGCCGCGCCCGGGTGCGGAGCGGACGACGGTCTCGGGGATGTCATCGAGTGAGCGGTCGGTGGAGCCGCCATCGGCGAGAATGATTTCGGTGGCGTGCGGGACAGAGTCGCGGAGTTTTGAAATGAAGCGCGACAGGTCGGGACCGACGTTGAGGGTGGGCACAACGATGGATAGGCGCTGCGATGTTTCCGCGTCTTCGGGAATTTCGAAGATGCGACGGAGTCGAGAGAGCCATGGGCGATGCTGGGCGAGGAAGGAGAGCAGCGGCAGCAACCAGATGAGGGCAGCGGTGCCATGGCCGAAGCCCCACCACCCGTGGATGTCCTGGTTGTGCCAAGCGAGGAAGTAGCCCGCCATGGTGATGGAGGCGGTGGCGAGGGCGAAGGATGGCCGCAAGGCCGCGAAGGGCAGCACCCAGACGAGATACCAGAAATGGACCACGGGCGAGCAGACGAGCAACGCGCCGAGCAAAAGAGAGGTGGCGCGGATCAGGTGCAAGCCGCGCAGGCGTACGAGGAAAACGCCCGCGCAGGCGAGTCCGAAGACGATCATGCCGGAAAGACGCGCCGAGTCCGGTGGGAGACCGAGCAGACTCAGTGCGGTGAAAAGCGGGCCGTTGAACGCACCACCGCCGGCGAAGCGAGTGACGCCCTCCGACCACCGCCCGATTTCAGATAGGAACGGCAGCGTCGGCAGGATGAGCATGGGAAGGATCGCCCATGCGCCTCGGAGGTTGGAGCGGGTGACCAGCAACGGCACGAGCACGATGGCGACGGGCTTGATTTGGATCGCCAGTCCGAGGAACAACCACGCGAGCGCGGGACGCCGATGGTGGTCGGCGAGGAGCATCGCAAGGATGGCGGCGACCATCAGGCTGTCGAAATGGGCTTCCGCGGCGAAGGCTGCAAGGACAAGCGGATTGAAGGCGTAAAAGCCGGCCCAACGAACGGGCAAAGCGCGATTTTCCAACAGCCGGAGAATCAACCCGAGACATAGCAGGTCACCGAGCAGGGCGAGCGCCTTCATGCTGAGCGGGTGATACGCGATGGCAACCGCGCCGGCCATGATCCACTGAATGCCGGGTGGATAGGCGGTCGGGTGATCGCGATGGTTCATGGCCACCCAGTGGTCGTCACGGTAGGCTTCGCGGACGGGATCGTCTGCGGTGGCGGCGAAGGGGTTTTCCCCGGCAAGAGTGAGCCGACCTTCCCAGAGATAGCGGTTCACATCGTCGGACACCGGAGCGGGCAACAGTGCAATGCGAAGGAGGACGGCTCCTGCGACGAGGATCATCGTCGATCGGCGGCGGTCCGTATCGGGAAAGAGAAAACAAAGCGGCAGACAGAGGAATCCCAGCGTGGCGAACAGGGCTACACGCAGGAGCGGAGCGCTGTCGAGCTCGGGGAGCTGCCCCCACATGGCGCATACCGCGGCGGCGAGGATCAGACAAGCGACCCAGATGATGGACCGGCAGGTCATGAATCACGCGGGACGGAGTTGTTCACGCAGGCTGGCGATTCCGACTGTGAGAAAGCCGACGATGTAGAGGATGAGAAACGGTGCGATACCGAAATAACCGGCACGGAGAAAGCTGGCGAGACTGAGGATGGAGTAAATGCCGGCGGCAATTTCGAGCAGCGGGATGGCCGTCGGTCGCGCACGGTAGGCCTTGGTGCGGGTGGAGCCGCTTTTCGGTGTGCGCACGAATCCACTTTTCACACCAAGCACGGCTTCCAGCACGGCGCGGGTGTTCGACAGGCAAATGCCGAAACCGACCACCATCAGCACCGGCAGTAACAGGATGCGCCTGAACCAATCGGCAGGGTAGAGGTAACGCTGACTGATGGTGTAAAGCACGGCGGGCCCGAAGGTGGAAGCGAGCAGTGGAACCGCGAAGACGATCAGCCATGTTTGATGAATTGAGCCACCGAAGAATTGCAAGGCTGGCAAAGCTAACAGCGCAACGACCAGCATCAACGGATGCGCGAAGTAATGGCAGAGATGGAAAACAGACTGGAGCTTGGCGAAGTAGCTGCGATCGGAAGCGAAAACTTCCGGGAACAGCTTGATGGACGTCTGGATGGAGCCTTTTGCCCAGCGGAATTGTTGGCTCTTGAAGGCGGAATAGGTGTCAGGCAGTTCTGCCGGCGCGATGACATGGGGCACATATTCGAGGTGCCAGCCTTTGAGCTGCGCACGGTAGGAAAGATCGAGATCTTCGGTGAGGGTGTCAGCCGTCCAACCACCGGCGTCCTCGATGGTGGTGCGCCGCCAGATGCCAGCGGTGCCGTTGAAGTTGAGAAACAGGTGGTTGGCGGAGCGGGCCGTTTGTTCGATGGCGAAATGGCCGTCGATCCCCACGGACTGGGCGCGGGTCAGCAGGGATTCCTCGCGATTGAGGTGTCCCCACCGCGCTTGGACGAGCCCGGTCTTGCCGTCGGCGAAATGCGGGAGCAAGCTGCGGAGGAAGTCAGGCGCAGGGACGAAATCACTATCAAAAATCGCGATGAACTCACCGTGGGCGGTCGGCATCGCATCACTGAGCGCACCGGCTTTGTAGCCATCACGAATCTCGCGGCGGACGACATCGATCCAAATTCCGGTGGACCTCAGTTCACTTGCGATGCGATCCACGAGTTCGCGGGTTTCGTCGGTCGAGTCGTCGAGAATCTGGATCTGATGGAGATCACTTGGGTAATCAAATGCAGCGATTGCGCGGATCGCCCGCTCGGCGACGTTGAGTTCGTTGTAGAGCGGAAGTTGAGTGGTGATTTTCGGGAGGTTCGCAGTTTCTCCGGCTGGATGCGCGTCATTCCAAGCCTTTTCCAACAAGCGCTGGCGGGCATCCGTCTCCTTGGCACGGCGGGCGAAGAGTGTGAGCAGCACATAACAATTCAAGCCATATAAGAGAAGCCCCGCGCTGGCAGCCAGATAGAGGATGAAGGCGATGTCGAGGAGCCAATGAATCATAAATCAATGCTTGGAGGAAGTCTTGCGGCGCTCGGCAAGCTGGACGAGCGAGGCAGGCAGAGTATCGAAGATTTTCTCGAATCCATCATCGGTTTTTTTGCCCAGGCGGCCGAAACTCAGGACGCCCGTCGGGCAGCTCTGGACGCAGGCGGAGCAGCGCACGCACTGAGGATCCTCCATCGCTTTTCCCTTGTTGGCGAAGGCCATGACGTCGATGCCCTGGTGGCAGACCGAGGTGCAGACATTGCAGGAAATGCACTTGTCTTTGTCGGCAAAGATCCGGAAGCGGGTGAAACGCCCGTAGATGTGCATGAGCGCCGCCAGCGGACAGGCGAAACGGCACCAGACGCGACCCGAGAAGTGGAAGTAGAATGCCACGCCCATCACTCCGGCCAGCCACAGATCGACCAGATAGGCATAGTTTCCAATGGGCAGGGTGTAGAGCAGGGTTTTAAAAAGCGAATTGAGTCCCGAACCGGGGAAGACCCAGCCGACGATGCGGACTGCTAGAATCACGAACGCGAAGGCGAGCGCGGCTTGCCCGACCATGTTGAGTTTGTTCCAAAACGGGCTGTGAGGCATCTTCTGGCGGTGGGCGTCCCCCATGGTTTCCGCGAGGGCACCGCAGGAGCAGATCCAGCCGCAGTAGGCGCCTTTTCCCCAACGCCACACGATCAAAGGGATGATGACGAAAGTCTGAATGAAGCCGAGAATCAGCCAGCCCCACAGCGGCGCGTCGGTGAAGAGATTGAATACGAAGAGCGGCCAGGCGAGGATGAATCCGAAGGCGCGCCAGTATTGATCGGGCGCGGTGCCGGGGCCGTTGGATAGAAACGTTTCACCAAACCATTGTCCGATGCCGCCGTGGATGAAGGCTCCGTTAGCGCCGAGATAGGGCAAAACAAAATACGGCAGCATGAACAGCGGAATCCACTGGATCAGGGTGAGGACCATGGTCTGGAGTTTGACGTATGGCGTCTTCCGACGCCGGACGCGCCGGATTCCGAAGATCAGCACGCAGAGGCAGTAGGCGAGGGAGTAGTAGAAGCTCGGTTCGGATACCGCGATTTTGAGGGTGTTTCCAAGAGTGCCCGCAGTGTCCCACCAGCCGTGGAGTCCGGAGAACAACTTGCCGGGCTGTGGATTCAGCCATGCGGGAAATTGTCCGTCGAATGGCAGCTTGCCACCCTTTTTCCAATGATAGAGCCAGATGCAAAACAAGAGCGAGCCCAACATCGTGAGCCAGAACTTGGGCGTGTGCTCACCACTGATGTGGATGCCGGAGCGCCGGAAGAAATCGAGGGGGGCCTCGCGACCAATCAACACGAAGACGTTGTCGTTAGGGATCACGTTGTCGCAACCGCTGTCGCCACAAAGCGTGACTTGGTTTTCATCGATGTCCTGAACGTTGGTACCGAGGTGGAGGCGGAGTTTTCCTTCCTTCGAGAAGGCCTCCAGTTTTTCAAGGTTTCCGGCTTTGGGGCGGGCAAATTCCTTTTTGCGGTAGCTGAGATCCACGCTCGCACCTGATTCGGCGAGAGAAATGGCAGCTTCGAGGGCGGAATCGCCGCCACCCACGACGAGCACACGCTTGCCAGCGAATCCTTTGGCATCGATGAGGCGGTTGCTGACCTTGTCGAGGCCTTCGCCGGGGACGTTGAGCTTGCGGAAATTCCCGGTGCGTCCGATGGCGACGATGACACGCTTCGCGAGCACGGGTTCGCCCTCGAGAAAATACAGCTTCAGACCGCTGCCGGTCCGTTCGATTTTGTCGATGTGGGCAGCCACGGGCTCGATGTCGTGCTCGCTTTGTTGGGCGCTTAGCTCGGTGAGGAGTTCTTCCTTCACCGTTGCGCGGAATCTCATTTCCCCTTCAGGCACCATGTTGGAGGGATAGGTGAAAATCGGCTTCTTGCGGGGAAAGTTCCGGATCGTGGAGAACGCTTCGGCCGATTCGTAGATTTTGAAATTCAGGCCCGCCTTCTTGGCCTCGATGGCGGCGGAAATCCCGGAAACCCCCGCGCCGATGATGGCGACATCGAGCGTTTGGTCACTAGGCCGACCTTTCGAAAACCCCGATTCGGCAAGAATTTCGCGGACGGCGCGAGCACCGGTATCGGCGGAGAATTTCAGCAGTGGCACGCCCGTGAGATCGCCGACGATACGGATTCCAGGCACGTTGCAGGTTCCATCGTCGCGGACTGCAGGTGCCTTTTCCACTGCGCCGAAAGGCCATTTGCCGTGCAGCCAATGAAAGTAACGAGAGATCATTTGGGAGGTATTTGAATTGAGGCTCACATTGGGTCGTTCGGGAAGCGTGAATCCTTAACAGTCGTTAGAATGAAAATTTCCCCTGTGTTCCCAGAGCGCGCTTGAACCCGGGCAACGCAGCGCGGACAATTTCCATCATGAAGGCCGCATTCCTTTTGGCAATCCTCGTATGCTTGATCGGTTGCAGTCATCGCCCGGCGACACCGGATCTCGGGACGATTTACAACGCCGCGGCGCGTCAGAGCCATGTGGACCGCAATCCGATCATCGTGATCCGAGGGATTCTGGGGTCGAAGCTGGTCGATAGCGATGATGGGCGGATCGTCTGGGGGCGTTTCGGTTCGGGAGCCATCGATCATGGGTCTGTGGAAGGTATGCGCAGCCTCGCGCTGCCGGTGTCCACCAGCGACTGGCCGCGCGATGGTGTGAAGCCGGCGGGCGTGCTGAGTGAACTGGAAATCGAGTGGGGCCTGAATTTCCGCTTCAAGGCCTACTCGCAGATGCTGGCTGCATTCGGTGCCGGCGGTTACCTTGATCCGGCGCTCGTGGCGGCCGACTCGATCGACTACGGCAGCGAGCACTTCACCTGTTTTCAGTTTGCCTACGACTGGCGACGGTCCTGTGCGGAAAACGGTGCGCTTCTCGGCGAGTTCATCGAGGAGAAGCGGCGGTATGTCGCGAAGGAACGCAAGCGCCTCTATGGCAGCACAGCGCCTGTGAAGTTCGACATCAACGCCCACTCGATGGGCGGTCTCATCGCCCGCTATTACCTGATGTATGGTGGCCGACCACTCGATGCCAAAGGCGAAATGCCAGTCACCTGGGCGGGAGCACGTCATGTGGACAAATTGATCGTGGTCGGCACTCCGAACGGTGGCTCGGTCTATCCGTTTAATGACATCAAAGAGGGTTTCCGGCTCAGCCCGGTGGTGCCGCGATTTAAGGCGGCGGCGATCGGAACCATGCCATCGGTTTATGAACTTCTGCCGCCGGAACAGGACGGCGCTCTGATTGACGAGCACAGCCACCCGATTCCTTACTACGACGTGGCCGAGTGGGGGCGCCGTGGATGGGGACTGCTGGATCCGGCACACGCGGATGATCTGGCAGCCCTGATGCCCGAGACGCCAGAGGCGGCGGAGCGACATCGCAGGGCTCGGGACCACTTGGCAAAACTCCTGCACAACGCCCGAGCCTTTCACCGGGCCATCAACCGCGAATCCCGCCTTCCCAGCGGCCTCGAACTCCACAGCTTCGCCGGAGATGCAGTGAAAACCGGCAGTCGTGTGCAAGTGTCCGCTGGGGGTGAAATGCAAATTATCGATTGGATCCCCGGTGACGGAGCCGTCACGCGGGCCTCGGTTCTGCGCGACTTGCGGAAACCCGATCAAGCCGCCCGCCGACTGGTGAGCCCGATCCCGTGGACGTCATCGTATTTCGTATTCACGGACCACGTTGGCATGACATCGGATCCCGCCTTCGTGGACAATGTGCTGCATCTCCTGTTGGAACGACCTTGATTGGTGCTCGACCTTTCCATCAAAGAACAACTCCGGGAATAGAACCAATCCTGCGGTCTCATATAATCATGACTTCTCGGTTTCACCTTCCCTCGCTGGCACTCGCCGCAAGCATTTCCGTGACTTCCGTGTTGCTGGTTTCCCAGGCATCATGCAAGCCTCATGGCAAAACGAAAAATCCCGTCGAAGTCGGCAAGGTGATATGGGAAAGGGACTATGAGGCTGCCCTGGCATCTGCGAAGCAGGCTGGCAAGCCGGTCTTCCTGCTCTTTCAGGAAGTCCCGGGTTGTGCAGGGTGCAAGCAATTCGGCCGCGATGTGCTGGGTGATGACAAGGTGGTGAAGGCGATCCAAGACCAATTCATCCCGCTGCTGATTCATAACAACAAGCCCGGCAAGGATGCGGAGGTGTTGGAAAAATTCAACGAACCCGCATGGAACTATCAGGTCGTCCGTTTCCTCGACGCAGATGGCCGGGATCTGATCCCAAGAAAGGACCGGGTCTGGGAGGCAGCCGCATTGATGGCGAGAATGGAGGAGGCTTTGGCGAAATCCGGTCCGAAAAAGGTCGGAGCAGTGAACACGAAACGAGTGGCCATCGCCCAGTATTGCTTTTGGACGGGCGAGATGAAAATCGGTGCAATGGACGGTGTGGTCCGGACTGAGGCAGGATTTCTGAATGGAAACGAGGTGACGCTGGTGGATTACGATCCGGGTAAAATCTCCCTGGAGGAACTCACCTGCAACGCAAAGGCGGCGGGCGTGGCAAACAGGCTTTTTGTGTCTCTCGATGGCTATCGGAAAGCACCTGACTCCGACCAGAAGCGACAGTTGCAGGGCACGAAGTATGCCAAGCTCCGCCTCACTCCCGAACAGGCGACCAAGGTGAATGCCTCCGCCCGAACCGACCCGGCGCGGGCGGATTCTCATTCCCGGGGGGATCAGCGGTAAGCCCGGAGTTCCTCATGCAGCATGCGCCCGTAGTGGTCATCATAGGGATGCACATTGTCGGCAGGCTTGCCGTCCCGCACCAGCGGGCGGCCTTCGTTGGCCCATTTGAAAATCGAGCCTGCCAGATTCATGGTCTCGGCATGCCCGCCCTTGATGAGCCGCCGGGCAAGGGCGGACGAGCGGTAGCCGACCGAGCAATAGACCACCACCGGGCGCGTCTTGTCGATTTTGGCGAGCACCTGTTCCGCGCCCGCCTCCGGGTCCACGCGGATCGCCCCGGGCACATGGCTGACGGAGAATTCCGCCGCCTCCCTGGCATCGAGCAGCTGCGGCGGCTTGCGGGCCGGGTCGGCGAGCCAGGCTGCCAGATCGGCGGTCGAGAGCTGGCGCACCTCGTCGAATTTTTTGGCCACCTTGCGGGTCATCGCTTCCAGCTCCACTTCGGGAGCGGACGAGCCGTCGCAGGCGGTTACCCACAAAGTTGATAGAGCCACGGCAAGGCGGAGGATGTGGGTCGCTTTCATGGTTTGGGTTTCGGCTGCTGCTGCTTTACATTCACCACCGGAGTCATCAGCATGCCGGGCAGGCTTTGGGAGGCCGGGGTGTCGAACTCGGCGAGGCCAAGCTGGATGGATTCGGGGCTGTCGTTGATGCGGAAGCTGCGGAAAATCCGGTCCCAGACCGAGAGCAGCGAGGAGTAGTTGGAATCGGTCTCCGGCTGCCAGCGCGAGTGATGGACCTTGTGCATGAAGGGCGTGACAATGAACCAGCGCAGCACGCGGTCCCATTTCGCGGAGACACTGATGTTCGCATGGTGGAACTGGACCACGGCGAACATCAGGATTTCGTAAAGCGCGAGTTGCTCGATGCTCACGCCTAGCAGAATGATAAGTGGGATCCGCAGGATCGACGACATCACGATTTCCCCGGTGTGGAAGCGGCTGGCGGTGGTCACGTCCATGTGCGCGTCCGAGTGGTGGACGCGGTGGAAGCGCCAGAGGAACGGCATGCGGTGGTTGATGCGGTGCCAGAAATACGTCCATGCGTCCAGCAGCAGAACGGCCGTGAGCCATTCCACCCATGGCGGCAGCGTCAGCCAGTGCAGCAGCCCGAACGAGCGGCCCGCCGCCCAAGCTACCGCCGACCACCAGAGTCCGACGAAAACCAGGGAGCTGACGATCGCGTTCAGGAAAGTCAGCGCGAAGTTGCGGAAACCATGCCGGATGCGTTTCCAGCCCTTTGGAAAGTGGAAAAACGGATGCACCGTCTCCCACGCGAGCAAGGCCGCCAGGACCAGCAGCGCGGCGAACGGGCGTATCTCCGGAAGGGTCATGGATGAAATCGACGGCATGGGCCCTCACAGGATACCATCGCCGCCTTTGAATTCAAGGTGGCGTGAATTCCATGGCAAACGTGCTCAGGAACCGCCGGATCTCATCGCGCACGCGCCTGAAGTCGGCGCGGATTTCATCCGGCGTCCCTTCCGCATGCGCGGGATCGTCGAAGCCATGGTGGATCCGCTGTATTTGGCCGGGAAACGTGGGGCAGATTTGATCCACGTTCCCGCACACGGTGATGACCGTGTGGACCTGTTGGAGCATGAACTTGTCGAGGCTCTTGCTTTCGTGTCCCGAGATGTCGATGCCGATTTCGCGCATCACCTCCACCGCCACCGGATGCACGTATCCCGCCGGGCGCGAGCCGGCGCTTTGCGCTTCCAGCAAGTCGCCGGCCAGGGCGCGGAGGATGCCTTCCCCCATGTGGCTGCGGCAGGAGTTCCCGGTGCAGAGAATCAGGACGGTGGGTTTCATGGTCGTAGGATCAGCAGGCATGGCATGAGGATTTGGAGGCATCGCTTTCCAGCGCGCCGGTGCAGCTGCTGCCCGCGCCCGCGGTGCAGCCGAGGCAGTGGTTGGCGGTGAGGATCGCCTGGGCGGCCATCGACCCGGGAGTGACGTCCCACAGATAGAGCGGCTTGCCCGCGGCGCGTTGCTGCATGCGGAGCATCTGGTTGAAGTCACAATCGAAGACTTCTCCCTCGTAGCCGATATTGATGGTGCTGCGGCACATCAATCCGTCGACCGTCGCGGGATTGAAGCTGTCTGCTAACAATTCCATGTAGGAATCCCATTGTCCGTGCTCCCGGAGATCCGTGGCGAAGCGGGCGATGGGTAGATTGGTGATGGCGAAGAGACGCGTGAAAACGATGCCATAGCGGGCTTCCAGCTCCACCTTGTAGTCGGCTTCAAGTTCCGCCTGGTCGGGCGGGAGTTTCGCGCCGATGGGATTGTAAACGAGCGTGAGCGGCAGCCGGGTGCCGTAGCCGGCGGCGTTGAGTTTCCTGAGCGCGCTGATGCTCTTCTGGAAAACGCCGTTACCGCGCTGGGAGTCGACGTTGTCTTCGAGATAGCAGGGGAGGGAAGCGACGACTTCCACCTCGTGTTTTGCCAGGTACTCCGGCAGATAGGCGTGGGACTTCGTCTCGATGATGGTGAGATTGTTCCGGTCGATCACGTGCGATCCCACGGAGCGGGAGGTTTCCACGAAGTAGTTGAAGAACTCGCTGATCTCCGGAGCGCCGCCGGTGATGTCCGCGGTTTTCGGGCGGTGTTCGCGGATCCACGCACCCACCTTGTGCGCGACTTCCTCCGTCATCATCTCGGTGCGGGTCGGGCCGGCATCGACATGGCAGTGGGTGCAGGTCTGGTTGCACTTGCGGCCGACGTTGATTTGCAGGGTTTCGAAGCGGCCGCGGTTGAGCGGCGTCTGATGTTCGGAGAGCTTTTGCTGGAAATGGTTCATGGGAATCGTTCGGTGACTTGTCATAGGGTCGTTCGCAGCGGGAATTTCTTAACACGCTGGTTTCACGATATGGATCAATTCAGACTGAAGGACGCCAATGCCGCAAGTGCCGCAGCGACCGGCAGCGTGATGACCCAGGATGCGAGCACGGGAATGACGGTTTTCCATTTCGCCTGACCGGTGACAGTGCCCATGCCGAGCAAGGCTCCGACGCTGACGTGGGTGGTGCTCACCGGCAGGCTATGCAGGCTGGCGGTGGTGACGAGCAAGGCCGTGGACAGATTGGCGGCGAAGCCCTGGCCCGGACTCATGTCCGTTAGCTTGTGGCTCATCGTGTGGGCGACACGGCGGGCCTGGATAATGCCGCCCGCTGCCATCGCTGCGGCGATGATGAACAAGCTCAAGTGTGGTTCGACGGTGCCGGCAACAAGAAGCAACGCCGCGATCTTGGGTGTGTCGTTGAGGCCACGGGCGAAACTGACCGCGCCTGCGCTGAGAAAATGAAGCGTGTCCACCGTCGTTTTAGCCTCGATACCAAGAAATGACCCGTGGTAGCGCCGTTCGCATTCCGGGGTGGTGCCCACTTCCCATGCGAGGGATTCGGAGGCCATGCAGGAGACGCCGGCATCGGAAACAGGCTGCCATTTTCCACCGACACAGACGCAGGTTTCCTCGCGAACTCCGGTGGCTTTGCGCAGGTTTTTGAACAACAGATAAATAACTCCA
Source organism: Akkermansiaceae bacterium (assembly GCA_031425955.1). Classification (GTDB taxonomy): domain Bacteria; phylum Verrucomicrobiota; class Verrucomicrobiia; order Verrucomicrobiales; family Akkermansiaceae; genus Luteolibacter. The sequence continues at coordinate 123,383 of JANPKJ010000095.1, forward strand.
CCGGTCACCAGCGCGAGCAGCGGACTCAGCAGCAGGGGCAGGATGAATTGTTTTCCCAGCATGGCAAAATGCACTCCGCCACCCACCGCGCTCATGCCCGCGCCGACCATTGCGCCAGTGAGGCCATGGGTGGTCGAGATGGGAAAGCCAAGACGGGTCGCCAAGAGAACCGTGCCGCCCGCGCCGAAAGCTACTGAGAGGGCAAAGACCGGCGAAAGTGCCAGATCACCGGGAACCAAGCCTTTGCCGGAGAAGGTTTTCAACAGGACGGAGGCGAGGAAAAGAGCGGCGATGCTCCCGGCCGCGGTGGTCACGGTCGCTCAAGTGATGGCGGTGCGGTAACTGCACGTCTTGCTGCCGTAGAGGCTCGTGACTCCCTTGAAGTTGTCATTGGCTCCATTGGCATAGGCGAGCAGAACCACAGCGACGATAAGAAGCGCAATCATCATGGGGCTGGGGGAGCGGCTCCAGTTGCAGCCTTGAGGATGGCTTCGGGATCAAGTCGGGTTTTGTAATCAGGGTTCACATGGGCGAAGCGAATCAAACCGTCCCTGCCGACGACGAAGACGGCAGGATGCGGGAGCAGATGGTGGGTTTTTCCGGAGGCGGCTTCGAGGTCGATCCGGTATTCGTTTTTGTATTTCGCAACGAGTTCGTCTGCGACTTGAAAGGAGATCTTGAAGGCCTTGGCGGTGATCATGTCGGAATCGGAGAGCAAGGTGTAGCCGAGCTTTTCGCGATTCGGTGTTTCCTTGAGCTTGGTCGGTTGGTCGGGGCTGATGGCGAGCAGTTGATAGCCGTTAGCGACCAGCTTGTCTTTGATGTCCACAAGCGCCATGAGGTGCTTGGTGCAGTACGGGCACCAACCGCCGCGATAGAAAATCAGGACGGCGGGTTGTTTGGCGATGTGCTCCCGGAGCTTGAATTCGCCGCCGTCGGCATCGCGAAGAACGACATCGGGAATGGGGTCACCGGTTGTGAGGTGAGCCGGTGGTTTTTCCTCGGCCATGATAAATGCACTGGATGCGGCCAGGGATAGCAGTGTGATGAATCGGATGCGTTTCATGGTGATGAGGTGGGTATAGCGGGGGCGGTTCCTTCGGGTATTGTCAGATAAATAAAGGAAGTCGGTCTGTATTCTGGATACGAGCACCACTCCCCCCGGGGCAGCACTGGATTTTGCCAGGCCGACTTCCAAGATGGTCGGACCGGACTTTAACAGCACGAAGACCCATCGCCGCCAGTGCGGCACTGGGTGGTTTTGGTGGTTGCATTGTAGTCGTGGCCTTTGGTTTCCTTCGGGTGGCGCTCGCGCATGCCGGAGCAATCGAAGGGCTTCGCATCCTCCGCCGGGATTTCCGTGATCGGTTCGACAAAGGCGAAGTGTTCGCGATAAGGGGCTTGTTGATAGAGACTGAACGTCTTGTCGCAGACTGCATAGCGCTTGCCGCGTTCGAGAGCGTGGCCATCGTCATCGAGGACTTTTTTGAACGGTCCTTTGTAGATGACTGCCTGGTTTCTGTCGAAGCACGGACCTTGTTTGCCTTTCCATGCCTGGATGGTGACGGATCGGAACTCGATGCCTTCGACGGTCTGCCACGGCGCGTCGTCGCGTTTGAGGATTTCGATGCCGTGGAAGCCGGCATCCTCGAAGGCTTGCAGGAAATCCTCCTCGGTGTAGGCCCCGCTGATGCAGCCGCTCCAGAGGTAAGAATCGTTCTGGAGGTGGAGCGGGATTTCCTCGTCGGAAACGATGTCGGAAATGACGGCTCGGCCGCCTTTTTTCAGCACGCGGAAGATTTCCTCGAAGAGCTGGCGTTTGAGGTGGTTTTCCACGAGGTTGAGCACGCAGTTGGAAACCACGACATCGACGCTGCCGGTGGCGATGAGTGGGTGCTTGACGCGGAGGTCGGCGGCGAGGGCGTCTGCAGCGAGGAAGGAATTGGCGTTGGCGATGGGGTTCTTGCGGAGTTCTTGATCGAGTATTTCCAGATCAAGCGCGAGATCCTGGATGCGGCCCTTGCGGAACTCGACGTTGGCGTGGCCGATATTTTCGGCGACGACGGGTGCGTTGCGGCGGGCGACTTCGAGCATGTCGTCGGTCATGTCCACGCCAATGACCTTGCCGGTGGGTCCGACGACCTGTGAGGCGATGAAGCAGATTTTCCCGGTGCCGGAGCCGAGGTCGAGCACGGTTTCTCCGGGATGGAGATGCTTCGATGGATCGCCGCAGCCGTAGTCTTTCTCGATGACCTCGGCGGGAATCGCCTTGAGGTATTGCGGGTCGTAGTCGACCGGACAACAGAGCGCGGCTTCGGGCTTGGCTGCGGCGGCGGCGTAGCGCTCGCGGGTGGCGGATTCGGATGATGAAGTGGACGGAGAGGTCATGTTGAAAAGTGTCTTCCCGGATGAGTCGCCCGAGGATGGTCCTGAATTAACAAACCCGCACGTTTTTTTAGGGGTGAGAGGAATCAGACTTGGTCGGAAAAGCGCTTTCGCGTGCGGATTTCAGGATTTGGGCCGGGAATCGTCCTTCAGGTGTTCGACAATTCGTTCTTTCACTTCAGGAGGAAGTCGTGTGTCCGAAGACTCGTCGTGCGCAGGGTCGTGTTCACAAGCGCGGACGAGTTCACGCAATCCCCGAAACTGTTTCGGCAGGCTTTGGCAAATACCACACATCATGAGGTGAAATCTCAGGCGGAACGATTCTCCTGTGGTGAGTTCCCGATCCATTTGTCCGGAGCAGAGTTCGTAGGCGTCCTTGCAGGAAATGCCAAGTGCCTTGAGCATCGGCCCCAGCACGACATGCGACATCCGGTAGACGGCCGGAGGTCGTCGAAGTTTCCGGGCGGATTTCATGGCTGGATTCCGTGTTCCTGAAGGCAGCTGCGGAGCCGCTGGCGCGAGCGAGTCAACAGCACCGCGGCACTACCCGCAGTCACTCCTGCGGCGGAAGCGGCAGAGGAAACGTCGAGTCCGTCGACCTCGCGAAGGGTGAAAAGGACACGGAGACGGTCGGGCAACTTGTCGAGGCAGGCGCGCATCCAGTCGAGCAACTCGTTTTGCGAGGCGATCTGATCCGGCGCGCTGGCCAACATTTCAAGGCCGTGGTTGGGATCGATTTTCCATGAGCCGCCGGAATCAAACAGGCTGTTGAGCGGATCATGCTCCCCGTCCGCACCGGCAGATTGGTCGGTCGGCGCACGCTTGGATTTCCGGAAATGGTCGATAACTTTGAATTTCATGATGCCGATGAGCCAGGTGCTGAGGGCGGATCGTCCGTCAAAGGTGTCGATGCGTTGCCACGCCGCCGAAAGGCAATCCTGCACGAGATCTTCCGCCGTATGATGGTCTTTCACGCGCGAGAGAGCGTATCGATAGAGTGAATCGGCATGTTGCATGAGGGCATCGATGGAAATGGTGGTCACGGGCGGCAGAGGAGGTTGGCAGTGTGAGGCCGCCATGGGTTGCCGTATTCCATGCGAAATTCTTAACAGCAAAAGGAGTCGGAGCAAATGTCCTGCCAAATTTCATCTTCATGCTCACTACCGGCAGCAGATCATCCCGTAGCCTAGTTTTAATCCCCAACGGACGTGGACAGCGATTTGAGTCGGGCGGCCACCCTGAAGGCCTGTCTGACCCGGGCGACAGAAACCCGACTCCAAGCGATCCCGCGGGCCTTGGTTGGGCGTTTTTCAGTCCGCTTTCGCGAGCCGGGCGAGATCTCGACCCAACGGGGAGTCGCACGTGCGATTGCATAGCGGGAGCGGTTTTTCTCCTCGATTGTCTCTGCCAGTCTCTCCTCTGTTGGCTCCTGGCCGCACATACGCTTGCCGTTGGAGTTTCCGAGAGCAGTGAAAGCACGCGCAGTAGGTCCACGATTCGTGAGGGGCCGGATTTCGGCGAGGTTTTTCTCTACTTGGCAAATACGGTGTGGCTTGGTTCCGTCGCGCACGCGGTTGATTGTCGTGAAATCCCTTTGAAAATATGGAGTTTCGCGTTTCATGCTGGTGTCACCTAAAGTGGAATCCACACCCTTGCCGTTACTGGGGAAATTCTGGGGAAATTGCGGCACGCCAGTGCCGCTGCAGCTTTCGGCAGATCGAAAACTACCGCCAGCGGATCTCCGGTCCGCTCCTGGAACAAAGATTTGCGTTTGCATTGCAGATCAATCATGATTTCCCCCGTGAAGAAAATAAACGATCCCGCAGGAAAGCAGTCGGCAGGGCCGTGGAAACGGTCCAAGAAGACTATTTTGGAAGAGTCGCAGTTGGCTGCGAAACCGCCTCTCGAAAAGCCGCAGCGGCGTAAAGCGGTATCGTATTTGCGGTTCTCTACCCCCGCCCAAGCTGAAGGTGATTCGGAAGGTCGCCAAAAGGACCTCGCCGCGCTTTATTGCGAGGAGAATGACCTTGAACTCATAAACGTGTATTTTGACCGTGGCAGATCAGCGCATAAGGGCATGCATCGGAAGAAGGGGGAGTTTGGCGACTTTCTGCGCGAAGTGGATGAGGGAGCGATCCCACCAAAAACGATCCTGCTGGTGGAAAGCTTTGACCGGCTCTCCCGTGAGCAGGTCCCAACCGCGCTGAATCAATTTCTGGACTTGATCGAAAAGCACGAGATCGAATTACACATTTTGCAAGCTGGCCGAACACCGGCAATTTACAAAAAGAATTCGGTCAAAGATCACAATTTGATGTTTGCCATCATCGAAATGGGGCGCGCCTACGGAGAATCGGACAGAAAATCACAGCTGATCGGTTCGGCCTGGCAGGCTCAGCGTAATCGTGGTGTGCCAATTGGTCTGAAGGGAGGGCGCCCGATGGGTCGCCATCCAAGTTGGTTAATCTGGGAGCAAGGAAAGTGGATTGTGATTCCGGAGCGGATTGCGGTAATCCGGCAAGTATTTGACATGTGTCTGAAACAGCGCCTTGGGCGCTACGAGATCGCCGTTCGTCTTTGTCGGGACAACGTCCATTACTGGAGCAGCAAAGGTGAGCATTGGACTTCCAGCGGGGTAAAACGCGTGCTCTCGAATCCAGCATTGACTGGCCGACTTGACCCGCAAAAGAGCAAACATCCGGAAGCAGAGGCCATCGAAGATTATTACCCGCGGATCATTTCGGATGAGAAATATTTAGAAGTGCAGAGGATTCTTTCGGCAAGGCAGTCCGGTGGTGGCCGACCTCGGAAGGTTCATCCAGAGTCACTTTTGACTGGCATGACCTACGCCAAAGGAGGACGGGTCCATCGTGGGTATGCCACAATGCGCAGTGGCAATCACCAGCTTACCTATACTTACCTATACAAAGAGCGAAACAGTTATTTGGCGATGGGAAAAGCACTCGACCACCTTGTTCTTTCTGCTGTGGGTCAGATGGTAGACAGTGATCTGTGTGTTACGGATGCGGAGCTGAAGCGACGGAAGCTGTTTGCGGGCATTGCGGAGATGAGAACCTTGCACTATGAGGCAGAGGCCAAGATCAATAGGCTTGTGGATGCTTTGGCCGGTGGCCCCGATGGCAAAGATTTTGACATTCCCGAGCTCAGAGGTGAGCTCATGACTGCGAAAACGGACCGGGATAATTACATGAAAAAGATTATCGGAATTGAGGCGGAAATCGAGAGGTTGCCGTCCGACGGGGTGGATACCCACACGGAACTGATGGCCTTGGTCGAACGTGCGGAGCAGATGGATGCAGAAGCCAGGTCGGAGGTGCGATCTTTGTTGTCCCGTCTGATTACGAGAATCGACGTCATACGGAACGACTGGCCGGAGTGGGCAGAAAGGGACACCGGAGCGATTGACGGATTTGCGCCCGATTGGGCGGTAAGTCTGTTGGACAAGAGCTACAGGATGTTCTCGGTTAGTGGGCAGCTTGAGCCTTATATGCTGGCGTTGGAATTGCGCAACGGTCGGAAGTTGGGTGTGATTGCCTCGAAACACACGGTCATGCTCCTTCGTTCCAAGGAGTAGAAAAGGATTTCACAACGATTTCGATAGCTGCCAATTGAGTAGGTAAGTGTGCGATTACCGGTAATGGTCTTGCTATTCGGCAGGTTGTCTGTCAAGAAATGCGAGCCGAAAACGGCGTGTAAAAGCGTTGGGGGACCCATCCCACCGCCCTTTTCGGTATTTTGTTATCTGCCACCAGAATACTTTTTCAATATTGTTTCACACCGCGTTTTTATGGTTATTTCATCGAGTAAGTGAATGCCGCCACCGGGCCTATAAAAGGCAAGGTCATCATGGAAATTCTCGAGCAATTCGTCGATCTCGCCAAGCTTATCAATGAGCGACTCTGCTGTTTTCCCCCAATCAACAGAGCGGTCATGACCGTCCACGAATCTCTTTAGATGTGCGATTAATTCATCCATGTATTTGTTTTTTGATCAGCCTGGCATCGCCTCCTGTCTGCGATCTTAAATAAAATTTTGGGATGCGGAGGAGTCTTCATTCTCAGGTCCGTCGTCCATTCTTGTAATGCTTCCGTGACTTTGCATTGGCCGTTTGAATTCGTCCCGTCAAACAAACTGACTGAGAACAATCATGACGACGCAAGCGATTACGGGCAGGACTACCGGTATCCATGGACGAAACCCGGAGATCTTGATGCGTGCAATCCCACCCTCTACCGTCGGATATGCAGCCAAATCCTTGAGATTGACAGATGGATTCTCAGAAAGCCATTCACGGACTCTTGGAATTTTTAGAATACTTCGTCGCTGGAGTGCATAGACCGGACCGAACGCAATCATGAATGGCCAGAGAAGAGGAATGATGCACCCAATTAGGGTGAAAATCACAATTTGCTCCAGGCTCTTCTTCAGATTTTTGATTTTCTTCTCCGTTTTCGGGTCAAGTTCTATTGTTGTCGTCGATGGTGTGTTCATTCTGAGTCTCTAGCTTGGGTTCATGATATGCCGCAGCGGTTCAAGCTGTATCGAGGTTCTTCCAGTAGTCCGGACTGATTACCATGGCTGCTCCGATTGAAAGTCTTTGGTCTAATTGATCGCGTGAACACTCAAAAATTCGCTCAAACAGTTGAGTGCAAAAACTTTCAAAAGCCACGCCCAGTTCATTCGCATCCACCAATTCTTGGATTTGCTCCACATCCGTGTCAGTGAGACTTGGGCCGAGCTGGGTTAAGAGGACTATAAATTTTTCTTCGAGTGTCTTCATTTCTGAAACGCAGTGATGATTCCTTCCCCGACAAGTGCGATGCCTCGGATCTGGACGAATGTCATTTCGGTATTAGCTTGGGAAGGCCAATACCATTGGTGGGCGCGTGCGTTCATATTTAAAAAAAGCTTTCGCAATACTTCGCCTCGGACACTCTCCCAAGAGCTTCGAGGCGTTTCTTCTCATCCTTGAAAAACACCTCGCCAAGATCCGCCTGATAGGCCAAGGCTTCAGCAAAAATCTTCCATTCACTCTCGGTGCTTACTGACCTCAGTCTATTCTGAAGAAACGCCGTCACACGCTTTGTACGGATCTCCTTTAGGACGTCAACAATGCCTTCAGTGGTGTCGCTCGATAGCGCATCTGCCAGCAAATCCAATGAAGACTCTCCGGCTTCAATTAAGCTATGGAAGGCGTCCTCATCACCATTGCTTAAATATCGAACAATATACTCTTTTAGGTCCTCCTTAGTCATGGCGATGTAAATAGTAATAAGTTCCCGTTGTCATCAATATTCTTCCAAGGGCTGTTCCATAAAACGTTAGAATCACAAAAAACGGTCGTCCACTGTGTGGGGCGGAGGATGCGGCGACTACGGAGAAATGGAAAGTAGCAGGGCCAGAGATTCTGCTCAACGGAGCGAGACGAGAAGAAGGGTTCGTAATCGAGAAGTTGCTTGGATTTCCAACTTAAAATCGGTTGGCATGGTCAGCGCCATTATTTGGTGCGTGGATTCATTTTTTAATCAGTGAAGTAAATTCCATACTATCGACAAATTTTGGCATTTCTAAAATTTCAGCGCTATTCCTGAATTCGCCAATTTCGTTTATTATTAGATAACCATTACTACACAAAAGCCCTATTGAAGAAATGTGATCAGATTTAATTACATCGAGAATAATACTTCCAATGATTTTCGCATTTCCAACACAAGGCCGGTTGGCTTTTGGAATTGTATCTGATACGCTGAATTCATTAATTTCGTCTGGATCTAGCGAATCCATAAAGACATAGCCAATATCTTTTAATTTAAGATACACATGGTAATTTATATATTTGTTTTGGATTGTTGATTCGACTTCAAACACTCCTTCAACCAACTTACCCTGTAAATGCTCTATTAAAATAGTATTCATTGTTTAAAATCCTCGCTCAAAGGTCCACTCGTATACTGTTTCTGTGACTTCTCTGCCTACAAAATAGCCGCCAACTCCTCCGACTACGCCGCCAATAATTGCTCCGACGGGCATGGTCACCACTTCTTCAGGCACCAGCACTTGAGGGCCGGCCTGTCCTCCAATGCCTGCTATTGCTGCTCCGGCTATAGCACCTCCCCGTGCCCCTATATTCGCTCCGATCCATCCGCCGGCAACGACAGTTGTGGTTTTTGCTCTATTTTCTGCCGTGTAAATATCATAGGCATCAACTGCCGCTGCCGCAGCAAAGAGGACTCTGCCGCCAATGCGTATTGCTGTTCCAGCCCTAGATGTGATTCGTATTTCTCCGTATGAATTTTTTAGTGCATTTAGCACTATTCCTTTTTGGGGACCACCTACTCTAACTAATACAGGTTTCGCATTTTGCCAGGCAGAACGCGAACGAAATGCATAATGGTATCCTTGTTCGTTTTTAATTCGCCACACATCGTGAGTTTGCTTTTGAAGCCAGTCGTTAATGTATGCCCATTTAGCGCCTCCAAAAACAGGATTTCTTAAGGGGTCTCCAAGGCCCTTCGCTGCGCGATTGCCTGCAAGGTTTCCTTCTTTTAATACGCATTCTGGTATATCCTTAGCGGAAGATATATTGGCGTCATAATGTAAAGACACCTCGTTCGTCGGGGAGAAGCTCCCGGGGCCGGAAAGCCAGATATTGCCTGTTGTTGGTCCGTCTAATCCTCCAGTAACAATTGATGCTCCAGCGCTCGCATTCGTGGCATGAGTTAGGATTTCAAGCCCGAGTATGTCAATGTATGATATAGGATTGTTTGTGATGAATCCATACAGGTTTAATCCGCCATTTTCTTCAATTGGATCTTTTGACAGCCATCGTCCGAACGATGGTGAATACCAGCGATACCCGTAGTAGCACAGCCCCGTGGTGAAGTCGGTGTATTTGGTTGAGAAGGTGAACGGGTTCTTCTTTGCGTAGTCGCCGTGGCAGGCGATCAACTGTCCGAAGGCGTCATACTCGTAGCTTGCGCTGCGCTTGCTCGTCGTGGCGTCCACCAGGCCGCTGACGTTACCGTTCTTTTCGTAGTGATAGACGTGGGTCTTGTTGGAGGCGGTATCCACCAGCCAGAGCAGGGCGCCGACGTTGCCTGTGCTCGAATCGCCGATGCTGCCCGCGAGGTCGAGGCCCCAAGTGTATTTGCGAACGGCTTGGTTGCCGGACAAAGTGTCGAGTTCCGCCACACACTTCCATCCGTCGAAGACAAACAACGTGCGACTTGCCGGTGTTGTGCCTCCACTGGTGGTGAAGATTGAGGTACGTATCCGTCTGCCGATGGTGTCGTAGTCGTGTTCCTCCCGCAGATAAGGAGCTCCGGCACTGACGAGGAACGCGCTCCGCTCGCAACGGATGAGTCGATTTTCGGCGTCCCAAGTATAATTCCAGAGACCGTCGAAGGTGAGATTGCCGTCCTCATCGTAGGTCGGGGTGGTTGAGGCGGCGGGAAGCGCAAGCGATCCGTCGGTGATCGTGGTGCCGTCTGTGACGCTGGCGTCGATCCATTGCGGCCCGGACGAATTGTCTTCGGTGAGCTCCTTACGGAAATGCCCGCCCTGGCGGGTGACCGGCTGGCTGTTCACTGTGACGGTGGCGGCGGGCGCGGCGGAACCAGCGACATCAACGAAGTCCGGATGGGTCATCGCCGCATATTGATTCAGCGCGTCGGGCGTGTAGCCGAAGCTGCGGTCGGCTTGGCCGGAATCGCGGCTTTGTTCGACTTGAGTCCGGTTGCCGATGCCGTCGAAGTGATAGCGGTAGGCGCGGCCGTTCACCTCGGTGGTGCCGCCGGGCAGTATCTTGGTCGCGCCGGTCACCTCACCGGTGGCGTTGTAGCCGTATTTCCAGAACGCGCCGCTGATGTCGGTGTGCTTTTGAATACGATCCAGATCATCGTAGGCATAAGCATGGTGATCGACTGGCTTTTGCACCCCGGCATCCACCAAGTGCGCGGTAATTCGAGTCAGGCGGTTGGCCGGGTCGTGTTTCCGGGTGCTCTGGAGCCATGGGGTGGTTTCGCCGGACTTGGTATAGGTCACGGTGTCCATGGTGCGTTTCTGCGGATGACGGAAATACCTGGCGGTGCCGCCGTTTCCGCTCACGCTTTGGACAGCACCGGAGAAACCGTAGCCGTAGATGGTTTCGCCGAGTGGTTGGGAGCCGAATGAGGCAGTGTGGGAACGGGGCCGGAGCAGCGAATCGAAGTCCTGCTCCAGTTTCTGGCCAGCCAATATACCCCCGCTAATGGTCTCCTCCTCCACCGTACTGTGCCGGGTGTAGTTGAGACTCCGGGTTCCTGCCGCATCGTCAACGACAACCTTGGGTCTGCCGATACGATCCCTAGTTGTGACGGAAAATGCCGGAGTCCCATCTGAATGGGTCACTTGATCAAGCGATGCGGCGCTACTGCCGTTGGCCGTGCCATAGGTGTAGGTGGTGATGAGCGGGTTGCCCGAAACCAATCTTGCCTGGGTGCGGGTCTTGGACCGACCCGCGGCGGTGTAGGTGTAGGTCGGGCCCGTGCCGCTACCGGGAGTGGGGCTATTGTAACGTTTTCCAGTGAGGAAGCCCCGGTTGGAATCGTACACCCAGCGGGTGACGGCGGTGACCGTGCCGTAAGTGGTAAGGGTTTCCACCCTCGAGGCATAGTCGTAGGTCTGGGTCATCCGGTAATTGCCATCTCCGTTCTGCTCGCGCACGCTGCCGTCCGGGAAGTAGAAGGCTCCGGACACATTGGTGATGGTTGCCCCGCTTTCATCGAGGGTGTCCGGCAAGTTGGTGGTTTTCGCCCTTCCCCGATGGTCGTAGGTGAACAGGGTTTCGCGGGTCAGGTGGTCCACGGCGCGGTTCACGACATCGGTGGCATCGTTGACATAGTATTGGGTCGAGGTGCCGCTGCGGGTGTCCGCGATGGTTTGGGGCCGGTTCAGCGAATCGTAGCCGGTGGTGATCTGGTAGAGCTGGGTGCTTTCAGAATCACGACTCGTGACGGTATCGACCAGTCCGCCAACGTAAGTGGTGGTTTGCGACGTGCCGTCCGGCAGAGTGGTGGTTTCGGTTCTACTTCCGCCCGCCGCAAGAATCGAGACGCTGGTGGATTCGTGGGTTTGCACGGTAGGATTCTGGATCGACCAACGCCTGAGTCCGTCGAGAGACACGTCGCTGTAGGCAACCGCGCTACCTGTAGCGGATCCGGGATCGAGCCAGGCTTTCTGCATGGTGCGCATGACCCACTCACCATCCCGGCGAGTAACGAGGTCAGTTTCCGATGAGGACACCTGGTCAACCGACAGGTCGATGGTCTGGTTTCCGTTCAGATCGGTGGCGGTCAGGGTTTGTTCACCACGTAGATTGTAGCCGTAAAGCTGGGTCACACCATCGGGGTCGATGGACATTGCGAGCTGGCCTTTCGAATTGTAGGAGGAACTGGAGAAGTCGTTACCACCCATGCCATCGGAATCGTTGGCGTAGGTCATCCTCACTTGGCGTCCTGCCCAGTCCTTCTGGGAAAAAGTGGTTTCTTTTTCCGTAGCGCCGTCGAGATATGCGGACTCTGTAACGACTCCGGTGGCGTTGGCAGCGTAGCGGGTAATCCGGCTGGGTCCGAGGTTCCCAGTGGTCGATGCCGGCTTTCCGTCCAGGTAATAATCGACGATCTGTTCGGGAATCGCCGCGCCGTCGTCGGCAGTGGCCGGCGGATGGGTCACCACCCGCTTTCCGATGCCGCCACCGATATTGTAGAACGGAGTGCTTGTGGTTTCCACCATTGAGCCGTCTTGGGCGGAACGGTTCCAAGTGGCAACGGTGTCACCATTCACATCGGAAACCGTCCGGCTGATTTCATTTGCCGGAGAGGCTAGTCCAAGCTGCGCAAGGTAGCCCCCGGTAGTCACCGATTGAGCATACCGGTGGGTGCTTGTCGTCAGCCCCTGACGCACCGTTTCGGTCGTGATTCCATTCCGGTTGGTCATGACCAGACGCTTCTGGGCGTCGTAGGCATAGTAGGTGTCCATGCCCGTTTCATCGCGCTCACGGGCAATGCCACAACACGCGTATTCCCGTTCCGTGACAAAAACTGGGGTGGTGCTGGCCTCCGAGAAATGCTCCCAGCGGGTCGTCCGATGTTGGGCATCGAAATGCGTGGCTAGTTTGCGGGAAATAAGAACCTGATCCCCATCCTTATAGCGGTAAGAGCTGTTTGCAATCTCTTCACCGTATTTGTCGGTGATCACCTCGTTCTTCGTGACCATCACCACCTGTGGAATGCCGTTCTCCGGATCGTCATGGACATATCCGGTCACATTCGTGGCTGTGATGTAGCCGGTTGCGGCATTGATCACCTTGGTCGAAATACTCGCGGTGCCGTCAGGATTGACCACGGTCGTGGATTCATCGACACCGCTTGATTCAAAGGTGTAGGTCGAGGTGAATTCAGTCGGGCTGCTGTAGGAACGCGCTTCCGTCACATAGCCGTTGAATCCGGCGGCAATCACATCCTCACGGGAGGATTCCACGAGGGAAATCACCACCGACCCAACCCGCTCGGTGATCCGGGTCACGATCACTTCACGCCCCGTTTCCGAAGAAAGGCCCGTGGCCGATTCCGTGGTGGTTACCTTGAGTTCCTGTGAACCGGCAAAGGCCCTCTTCACAACATGGGCCGTATCGAAAAGAGCGCCTTGCGCATAATCGAAATAGTAGTGCCGTTCAATCTCCCCGGTGGGATGCAGGATCTGTTTGATTCTCCCTACCCCGGCCGATGAATTGCTACCATCCGGGCTGGTATCCTCTCCCGTCTGATAAAACGACGTGCCCGTGGTGAGCGCCTGGCCGTCAGGATCGGTTACGGTCGAGGATTTCTGCCAGCCGGTTGGGCTTGGAACAAAAGTGGTGGCCTCGTCACTGACCACCGAGTAGGTGTCCGGAGCGGTGGAGATTCGCTCCGCCACGGTCGTTCTCACGACCCGTTCGGTGGGTGTCTCCGTGATGGAACGGGTTTCGCGCCGCGCCCCATTGGCGGTGTCCAAGATCCAGTCTCCCGTGGGACTCTCCCGGTATTCGGTGAGAGTGCTGGTTCCATTGGTTGAATCGTCAAACTCCAGATAGGGCACCGACGCCCCATCATTTTTGTTGGTGATCGTGACCGTCCTGAAAACCGTGGTGGTGGGATTCTGCCAGTCCGAGCTAACGGTGATCCTGAGGCTTATCGGTGTCGCTCCCCCTCCCAGTTGCTCAATGCGGGTGAAGGTGTCACCGATCCTGACGGTATCGAGGAATCCGTCCGGGCCATTGGTGGTGATGATCGACGGGTCGCCGCTTTCTGGCGAAACCAGACTGACGCTACCCTTCCCGATCAACGGGACCTGATCCTGATAGAAATGAAGGCTGCACGGCCGTCCCTCGAAGCCAGTTCTGGGACTCGTAAGGCCAATCGGAATATCGTAGTCCACCGAACCGATGTCCGGTTTGATGTCACACGTCGCCGTCTGGCAGGACTCGCAGTCCGGCATGGTAACTCGAAATTTCCCGACGATTTCACCCGCCTGATCCAGCAGTTCATAAAAGACCTCCTTTTCAGTGATTGCATCCAAAGGAAGAACGCTCTTGAAAAAGTGTTCGACACTGCCGTCATGGGAACCGGTGATAGGAATACCCTTGTTGATTACAGCGCTACCATCCTTATAAATCACACGAAAACCCCAGATGCCTCCCGGGATCCACCTTGGTCCGGAAAGATGGGTGACAAAGTTATAGGAATTGGCATTGTCGATACCGATCAAGACATACGAGCTTTCCTCCCGATCCTCTTCCTCGGATGGCAGACGCCATATATCCTTGCTGGTCAGCGCAACGGTTGAGTTTCCTGACCGAATATCGTATGTCGGCCCCGGCAGATAGCCGTAGCCGTAGATATAATTGTTACACGCTTGCGTCCAAATGTCCCAGCCATAGTAAAGGTTTTTAGATGGAACCACCGGGCCTTTGCTGACTCCGACCCACTGGGCGTCGGCATTTGTTAGGAAGGACGCGAGGATGACGCCCTGGGCGATTTTTGAAATTCTGGTTGGATTCATCATCTCAGCGGACAATTAGTTTAGACTTTTCCTCGTTGGAGAGCTGGTCCCAAGCGGCTACCCTGTCCAACACGCTCTTGCGGCCTCTTCCTGAATTCTTCAGACGATCCGAAATCCCCGGCGCGAGGGATATGATCCCAGCCGATTTGACGGCTTCCTGTTCGGGATTCAATGCGGCCAATTCGGTGCTCGTCTTCTGAAGTTTTGAGCTGATCTGTGCGCATAGTCTCAGGCAGTCCCATAGATTTAAGGACCGGTAATTTGGCTGAGCCTGGCAGTGCCGCCACCATACCAAAGCAAGTTGGCAGTCGCTCTGAGCAAGCTGATGGTCATGGCTGGCCCGGTGAAACGGATCTGTAGGAATGATCGTGTTTTCTGTGAGTGCCTTCCGTAACCCAAGAACCCTCCGGATGTCCGACATGGCTTTGACACTCATCGAGTAGGCTACCATGGCGGGCGTCACCTTGGAATCTTCGGCTGACTGCGGAATTGGTGCGGCAAGCTCTTTGGCGAGCGAGGCAACCCGGCTTTCGAGATCCGAAATGAGCTGTGAATCCGTCAATACAGGAGCGGGCTCCGACGCTGGAGCAGCTTCCGCCAAGGGCATTGGAAAAATCAGAGCGATTGCGGCGAGCCACATCCTGCCAATCCAGTGAATACGAGTGATCATGATTTTAGATTTCCGTATGAGGGAACGGACTAGCTGTCAGGAGTGATGAGGAGTGGAGTGTGAACCTCGAGTTCACCGGTGGTGTCACGACTATCCAGGTAGGTTTGAAGATCCGTCGCAGAATTGGGAACTTCCGGATCGAGACTATTGGCAATTTCCCATTGATCCGGAATACCGTCTCCGTCGGAGTCGATGATATTGGGATTCACGCCTGAACCGTCGTCCTCATCGGATGGATAGGTTGGGACAAATTCGTCGGCACCAATATCCACCGCATTTCCCTCGGGACGTTGCTGGCCTTGGATATCGAAGAGGACCTTTGTCGTTGCCATGTTTCCGCCGGTATCGAGGACTTTGGAGTAGGCATCCGCAAATCCGTCGGTCGCTAGCAAGGGATCCATTCGGATCCATCCGGAGATCGGTGCCAACGGGTAGTCCCCAACGAGACTTGGTGCCGATCCGGATGCCGACACGCTGCTGCCGGCACCGACTTCGATCTGGTTGATGGCGATACCGTAGGGAGCGTGGTTGCCGGCAATCACGGAGTTGAACATGTGCAGGGCTGCTCCATACAAACCAACTCCAGGAGCGGAAGTAACCGAGTAATTCCCAATCACCGTGCAATGGATCAGGGTTAGATCGCAATCGGTTGCGGAAATTCCAGCCGCAGTATCCGCACTATTGTCTCTGACGATGCAATTGATCAACCGGCGTTTGCGGTTGGACTCGGCAATCATCGCCGAGGCTTCCACTCCGCGGCCGCTGACGCTGTCCCGGTGGGAAATCACGAACCCATCCACCACCGAAGGGGACTGCATGGTGACCGCCGCCCCCGTGGCGCCGGGAGAAATTCTGACCGGGCCATCGGGGCCAGCCAACTCGCCTAGCAACAGTATTGGAACACCCGAAAGGACCACATTTTCCTGATACTCCCCGCTACGGACCAGAATCATCGCGTAGGGATCCGGTTGGCTGTCGGTGTCCTCATCGCGCAAGGCCACAGCGGCAAGGGCGGAAGTGATCGAAGGGAAGATGGCGTCGTCGGGATCACTGTCACCGGTTGCCAAATTGACCTCGAATGTTGGCAAAGGGTAATTGGAAACGTCGTTTGCCTGTGTCGCGTAATGATGTTCAAAGACGTTCGGAACGCGATCACCATCCGCATCCTCGAAACTGTCATCGACGAGCGGATCAAGGCCGTTGTCAAATTCGTAGCCGTCGTCCATTCCGTCGCCATCCGAATCGTCGGACAGCGGATTCGTTCCTTGAATCTCGTATTCCACCAGATTGCTCGTTCCATCGGTGTCGTCGTCACCCCCAGGCGAGGTGACGCCGAGGGCTTCGAGCCAGTTCGGTAAACCATCGTCGTCGCCGTCAATGAATTCATCGACACCGGCATCCGGATTCCCGGAGCGGGTCTCGCTGTGAATGTCCCGCTGGACATGGCTTGGAATGCCGAAGTTGA
This sequence comes from Akkermansiaceae bacterium, assembly GCA_031425955.1. GTDB lineage: Bacteria > Verrucomicrobiota > Verrucomicrobiia > Verrucomicrobiales > Akkermansiaceae > Luteolibacter. The sequence goes on from JANPKJ010000095.1 coordinate 140,002, forward strand.
TCGCAGGGGATGTCCGTCGCAGCCAGCCAACCGGTGTGAGAAGCGGGTCAGAGGCATTTGCGCCCAATTCACCATTCCTGACAAACGAACCAGCGACCGAGAGGACGGCAGTGGGTGAAACAAAGATCTGCTGGCATGAGGGATCTGCATTGCCCCGGATGATGGAGTTTACGATATCCATTCTCGTTCCACTACCCAACGAGATCGCGTGACCTTGAACCTGTGCGGTGGTGTCGTAGATCGTGGTGTGGAGCAAATGCAAGCGGCCTGCTAGGAGAGAAACTCCGGAACCGCTGCCAGTTGAATGGCCGTTGATCAGCAGATTTGAAAGCGATGCCTGGGCCGCCACGGGCAAGGAAACTGTGATGCCTCTTGCATCGTTCAGCAAAATGCCGCCCGGTTGCTTCGAGCGGGTAACGCGGAAACCATCAACGAATGCCTCCCCATAAATTTGTAGTGTTGCTACCTCATCCAAGGGGCTGCGGATCTCTGTAATTGGGTATCCAGTTTCGCCGAGAAGGACGATCCTCTTGTTCGCTGGCAGAATGACGTTCTCCGTGAAGATCCCATGACGGACTTCGATGACCGAATAAAGGGCCGGATTGGCTCCGAGAACAGGAGCGTTGTTCACCGCCTGTTGAATGGTGGCAACGTGATTGCCGGTGCCGGCCGTCAGCGGGTCAACAATCCAGTCCGCCAGCGGACGTGAGGCGTTGTCGATCGGTGATGTGCCACGCTGATATTCCCAGAGGTTCGGGATGCGGTCACCATCTTGATCGGCAAGCGCATCGGAATCGTCGGTAGGGGATAATCCATATTGGTTTTCCCAGGCATCGGGCATGCCGTCGCTATCGGTGTCGGTCGGGGGGACGAATTCGTCCGCACCGATATCCGGCGTTCCTCCGGCGGTTCTGAGCTGCCCGTCGATATCGAAGATGACCTTTGAAGATGTTAAGACTCCCCCCGTATCCACGGCACCGGAAAATTGGTTTTCAATGTAGCCCGATGCCAATAAACCAGGGTTTGCAACGATCCATCCAGGTTGTGAACTTGTATTCGCATCACCGATGATGCTGGGAGCCGTTGGCAAAGTGGTGACACTGCTTCCAGAACCTATAGAGATCTGCTGGTTGCTCGACACGCTGTTGCCGTAGATCACGGAATTCAAAAGGTGCAGGTGTGAACTGATCAACCCCACTCCAGCGGGCGAGAACGAGGCCGTGTTCGCAAAAACCGTACAATGGATAAGATCCAGATCGCAACCACTTGCGGAGATGCCTCCGGAAGTGAAAGCATTGTTGTTTCGCACAATGCAGTTCACCATTCGCCGGCGTTTTTGAGCGTCCCAAGAATTCGCGCTCACCGAAACACCGCTGCCTGATTGGAACTGGTGACCAATAATGAACCCGTCAACGACTGACGCCGAGCTGATGGATAGTGTGGCGTTGCTTTGATTCGAAAGAATCTTCACGGGGCCGGCGGCCCCTCCAAGCTCTCCAAGCAAAAGGATCGGAATATCGCTCAGTTCAACCTTTTCCGCATATAAGGCGCCACGGACGAGGATGATCGGAAAAGGATCAGGAGAATAATCGCCGTCTTCATCGCGTGCAGCCACAGCGGAAAGTGCGCTGTTGATTGTTGGATAGATATTGTCCTCCGAATCATTGTTGCCGGTCGTTGGATTGACTTCGAAAGTAATTTGCGGAACCTCGGCGAGGAGGTTTGCGGCCGTTCCGTGGTGGTATTCGAAAACGTTCGGAACTCTGTCACCATCCTGGTCAGCGAGGCTATCGTCTGCGCTCCAATCCAAGCCGTTGCGATATTCCCACGCGTCGGACATGCCGTCGCCATCATTGTCTTCGTCAATCAGGGGATTGAAGCCGTGGGTGACCTCATCGCCGTCACTCATTCCGTCACCGTCGGTGTCGGCAATCCGGGGCTCTGTCCCGTGGACTTCGTATTCCTCAAGGGGATTGAGCCCGTCGTTGTCGTCAGTTCCTTCAGCCCAGTCCGGTACACCATCGCCATCAGAAATCGAATTTGAATCCCGATATTCATCCGCGCCGATGTCGGGGCCGCTGTCTTGGTTTCGCTGCTCGCCGTGGATGTCTCGAAGAGAGCCAGTGCCGAGAACTCCACCACCGGCATTAATGGCAGGAGAGTCGGACTTCAGCCAACCCGAGGGTGTCAAACGCGGATCGAAATTGTCAATCCAACCAGGGATGGCAAGTGTGTTCTCGTCGCCGATGATGCTGGGAGCGGTTTGCGATATGTTCAGCGTTGCTCCGCCACCAGTCGATAGCTGGGTGGAACCCGGAAGTGGGACGCTCACAGAATTACCCCACACAATGGTGTTGAACAGGCTCAAACTGCCGCCAACCTGCGTGATTCCCTGCCCTTGCTCGGACGAGCTGTTTCCGGTGATCGTGGAATGGACAACTGAGAGAAGTCCTCCCTCTGAATAAATTCCACCTGCCTCTACTCCCGTATTTCCTTTGACGAGGCAATTAACCAGACGGCGGCGCTTGAAAGTCTGTGGTTGTGGATCCCAAGGGTCGTCAAAGTAGACAGTTTCAATACCGCGGCCCTGAATTCCGGGTGGATGCGTCACTACCATGCCGTCCAGAACCGATGCTGATTCAATATGGACAGTGGCTCCTTCGTCCCTTCCGGAAACAACGACAGGACCAACTGTTGCCCCTGTTTCTCCCATGAGCAGGATGGGAATACTGGCGATATTCACATTCTCTCGATAGATTCCCGCCTTCACCTCAATAATCCGATATGGCCATGAGGTTCCGGGTTGATTCAGGACATCATCCCAAGGGGCATACATCGCTCTATCCAATGCTTCCTGAACCGATTTGAAAACATCGTCGTCGGGATCGAGAGGGCCTTCCGTTGCATCCACAATGAAATCCACCCTGGGAGTGCTCCCCGGATCTGAAGCGGAAGTTCCGTTTTTATATTCGAAGATGTTGGGGACCCTATCTCCGTCGGCATCTTCAAGGGAATCATCTAGGGTAGTCGAGAGCCCATGTGCCGTTTCGTAGGCATTTGGCATTCGATCCCCATCAGTGTCGACCAGCGTGGAGTTCGAAACTTTCGGGTCGGTTCTCAGAGCAAGTTCCTCAAAATTGTTGTAGTTGTCGCCATCGGAATTCTGAAAGCCATTCTTCGAAAGATTTCCAAAATGGTATTTCTCCCACCCGTCGGGCAGCCCGTCCAAGTCGGAGTCACCTCCTGCGCTGAACTTGTCCAGTGGGTTCGTTGTCAGGTTCTCGACCTCGTAGTAGTTCGGAATCCCGTCGTTGTCGAAGTCCGCTTGGCGAGCCTGCGACAAGCTGGTTACCGCCGGATCATCGACGTAGTGAAGGCGGACGAAAAGCTTCGGAGCATTCTCGGTTTCTATCCCGGCACTCTTCACCCCGGTTCCGAATTCCATGAGAGGCGCGTAGCTCCAGCCAGCGAGATCCTGGCTGCACTGGAAAAAGTAGGTTCTGCCATAAACACCGGACCAGTCCGCGTTCCAGGTTCCCGACGCTCCCTCTGTGAATGATATTTGTGGCTGTGGGGCTGGATCGCCAAAAAGAGGATTCGTTACCGAGATCAACACCGTAACAGATCCGACGATTAGTGACTTCATTGCTTGCCCCCCGCTTCAAGGTTTTTCAGGCCAGCGGGCGACGGCGCGTCCCGCTTCCAGAAACGAATGGTCACATCCTTGGGGACCGGTGGATTGGCCAGCAAGAATGCCTTGCGTTCCTCATAGGCCTTGATCCGCGCATGGTAGGCATCCTCCATTCGTTGGCCTTCTACGCGGTAGAGATTGTGCATGCCCTCGATCAGCTCCATCGCCTCGCGATCCGTGGTATCTCCCTCGGTCACCAGGAAAGCAGGTCCTCCGTCCGCCAGATCCGGAAGTTTAGGAATCTCCGGGCTTTTGTATTCCCTATCGTGCTTGGCCAGCCATTCAGTCCTTTGTTGCGTATCCTCGTTGCCAAGTCCCATCATGAGCCCGTATTGACGGATGTCGCCATCCGCCCCCTTTACCTGATAGGTCGCGAAACCGCAGAAGTGGTTGAAATCCAGATTCGACCAGCCGCATATTTCCTTTCTGCCGCCGCCACCGCTGGGGTAGCAGCGAAGATAAGTCCGGGAGTGGTTGTAAACGGTGGCTGATACGAAAACCAGTTCTGTCTCCCGGTATTTCCCGCGTAATTCGGCCAATCTTGCCAAAACGGCGGGATCGTCCGGCGGCAACGCAGGTAAAGGCGGGAGGGGATCGGTCAAACCGGGATCCTTGACCAGTTGAAAGGTCATGTTGATCGTCCCCTTTGGCGTTGGAAGACCAGGCATTTCAGGGGACTCCTCGACAAAAACCTGTCGAGTGACGGACTTTTCCACCGTGAACGGAATGGGCTCGCGGGGCGGCGGCGGCAATCCGGGCTTTCCTTCCGAGATGGAACCGGTGATTGCAGCTTCGGTGCCGTTGATTGATTCCCGATCTGCGGTTGGAACCGCATTGGCAGACTCCTGGGCGCGTGAACTGGTGAAAGCAATCAGTGCGGGGACTGCAATGAGCATTGCTTTGGGGAATCTGGTTTTCACAACTGCGTTGAGGTAAATTTGCTGAGCTGAGGGCCAAAGGTCAGGAAGTGACCGGAAACCTGACGGTGGTAAAAACGAGCTTAAATGTCCGGGCATCCATTCGACTTGGTGGTCGCGATTCCCGCAATAAAAATGAGTTGGGAAAATTTGACAAACTGAAGGATGTTGGACTTGGCGCGGTGATTTCAGTTTTGTGACTCAGGCCTAAAGATCCTGCCCAGTTCCGATTTTGCGTAGGCGGATGGCGACAAGCCCACGAGCTTCCGGAATTCATGGCTGAAATCGGATTTGTGCCGGAAACCAAGCTTGTGAGACAAATGCTCGATTTTTTGGCCTTCCCGCAGCAGGTGGCAAGCTTTGACGATGCGAATCTGGCGGAGCCATGTTTTAACGGTGATTCCTATGCTCTCTTCGGTTATGCGTGCGAAGGTGCGCCGACCGATCCCGAGTGCTTGACAAAGACTAGCCACATTCCATTTGCATTCTGAGAACAGGGAATCCAACCGGATGGCGTGGTCCCTGATGGGGTCGTGATACCACCAGAAACCACTGTCAAAAGAGATTCTGCGTTCCACTTGACATGGCCGGAGTTTGGCCTGCCCACCAACGCCGGAAAGATTTCCGAAATCGAGTTGAGTTGCAGCCTTATCCGGTTCCATTCGGTGAAATCAACCTTGTCTTGAGGTGTTATCGTAGCCAGCCCTAAGCCCTGCCCAAAGCGGTTCGTTCCGATGTAAATCGTTCATTTTCAGTTTGGTGCGGTAATTCTTGGCGGGAGGAGAAAATCTCTCCTCAACGACGGTGTCTATCAATCCAATTGTGTTCTCGCAATCCAATTCAAGTGAAGTTTTCGTCAGGTAGTTCACCCGAGTGAGCTAGGTTTCATTTCCGAAGGGCCAATGAACCTGTTCCATGCGGAACGACCGCACTGAGGACATCATTGGTTCCCGCGTTTGCTCCCTTCGGTCTAAGCATGGCTGGACACAGGCGGATGTTTCCCGGAAGTGCCAGCTGAAGGGTTTTGACATCAGCAGGACGGGGATTTCCAAGATAGAAAGCTTCTTCCGCCGTGTTACCGATCATGAAATGGTGTTGATCGCGAGAGCGCTCCGCGTCCCCGTGGCCGATTTGATTCCCAAGCGTCTCCCTCCTTGGGAAGGCCGGGGTCGTGGCGAAAACCCCTAAAGTGGGGACATTCCCAAGTGAAAGGTGTTCGGGCCGTGGCGCGGTGTTCATGACATTGATGCCAGCAGAACCGTGATGCCAGTGAGTAGGACGGCAAGTCCGTTCAGGACAAGGCCGGTCCATGCCTGCCCTTTCGGACCTTTGTTGAGGATGGAAACAAAACCCGCCACACCGCCCGCCAGATGGATCAGGATGCCTACCATGCCGCCAAGGATGGGCAGAATCAGCGATCCGTTACCATTCTGGTATTGGAGGGACGCCATGAGCGACATGAAGGCAAATCCCGGAACCGTCAGCAGCGCAACAACCCCGAAAACGAGGGAGAGTGTTGCCGTGGTTTTGCTCCAGGATGACTGGCGGTTTGGAGCAATCGGGTGTTCGGCGATGTTGTTTCCCCTCATAGGCAGGGGTATCGGCGGTGGTTCGGGATTCATGGTGGGTTGGTGATGGTAGGTTCCCCCGACGCCGCGGTCTGCAATGACTGGTCCCTCGGATGTTGTTGCCGAAAGGATGCGGGCCGGAGGAAATTCGGAAGCCGTGGCCGGGCAGGCTTATTGGAAATACGATTTCTGGTTTTCGCGGGCTTTGCCCTCGCGCTCGATGCGTTGGTTGCGCTGCATGTCTTCGAGCTTTTTGTTGGATTTCTGAAGCTCTTCGCGGATGGCTTTTAGTTCTGCGGAATCATCTTTCTTGCAGGACGGCATGAGGAGGAATACGGAAAGCAGAACGGCGGTGGCGGCGGGTGTTTTCATGGATGAGTAGGCGGGTTCTTTTTTCAGCGGGACTTGCGCGGCATGGCTTCGAGAAGTCGGTCGAAGTGCTCGGATTCCTCTTTTCGTCTTTGCTCGTCGCTGACGGCGATTTTCGGGTGTTTTTCCGCAGCCTTGAGGTAATCCGGGGTTCCCCGGACGAGGATGTCCGGTTTGCTGGAAGCAGTGCCTTCCGGGTTGATCTTCAGGGTTTCGGCGGTGGCCCAGCCCATTTTGTATTTCTCCATGTCATCGCCGCTCGTGTTGGGTTTTTCCCAGTTCCATTTGACCTTGTCCGGGTTTTTTCCGCGGTTCATCGGGCCGTAGCGAACCTGGCAGTCAAAATACTGGTTTTTTTTCGCGCCCTTCCTATCCAGAAGTTCGGTGACCATGTAAGCCGTGGTCTTTCCACCCTCATCAACAAGCTTGGGCACTGTGAAGGAGTATAGGTCGGTTTTTGCGGTCGCCTCATACACCGCGCGTACTTCAAACAAATCTTTGGAAACGCGCTTCACCGTGATTTGGGGTGGTGCCACGTCGAATGCTTCCGCCGGGTACTGTTGGGTTTTGCTGTAAACCCAGAGCTTCATCATTGAAGCGGAATCGGGGAGTTCCATCAGTTCGTCAAGGGCACCCGCTGACCGGCTTTCGGGTTTGCCGGAACTGGCGGAAGATTGGGAGGTTGCGGATTTGTCGCACGCCGCCAGCAGGAAGCCGAACGCGAAGATCAGAAGCAGGGTGGTTTTCATGTTTAGTGGGTAATTGGCAGTGTCAGGACGTTTTCCCAGTCCGGTTCATTGAGGGGGCGTCCAATGGCAGCAGGCGGGAAATCAGTTCCGCCAACCTTTCAAGCAGGTGTTCGGGAATCAGCCTGCGGGGCCGATCCCCGAGCAGCCATTCGCACGCGATTTCCTCCGCGGAGGAGATCGGACCTGGAAGAACCGCAGGAGCGGGGTGGATCCGTCCAAGGCGTTCCGCCATGGTATGGACAGCGCGGATGGACCCTTGCCTCAGATCTTCGTCTCCGGGCAACCCGCCCTCCGTGGTTTCTTGTATTTCCTCCAGAATTTCCAACACCAGCGGCAGGCGTTTGAGGCTGCCATTGATGGTCCGGGCGACTTGTTCTCTTGGTGACATTGCTTGTCGGGGTTGATTTGGGGTGTTTGGTTTCATTGTGTCAATTGACAAATTCAAAATGAGCGTGATTTCCGATTGGGGTTACAATTAAGCTTCGCGAATGGCTTCCAAGGACGGTGACAGCGACGAAGTGGTGGCGGCGGTGCTGCTGATTCTGGCGGAGGCCCGCCGGGAACGGGAAGTCACCTTGGAACGGTTGTCGGAGTTGTCCGGAGTCGATCACGGGGTGATCAGCAGGGCCGAGCGGGGCTTGCGGATCCCCGGCATGGCATCTATCCGGGACCTGGCCGTGGCGTTGGGTTTCGATTTCGCCGAACTCGTGATGACGGCTGAAGCCAAGGTTCGGAAAAAACGGAAACCAAAATCAGACTGATTCCGTCATTGCAGTCACATCATCGAACCGATGTACCTGCCAAAGTCCTGCTGATAGCGAGGTTCCATCCGGTCGAGCATTCCCTTCAGCTCCGAGGGCTGGGGTTTGATTTTCAAGCCGGAGGCAAGTGCTCCGAAGACGTTGTTGAAGGTGCCCCTGTGAGCGAGAAGCCATTCCGCCGGGAACTGGGCGATGGAAGCGAGAATGTCCCGCTTCAAGTCCTCGAGTGGTTCGGTCGTTTCCTCAGTGAGGATTCTTCTGTGGTTTCTTGCAAGCAAGCGGGCTCGGAATCCCGGTGGGAGTTGGCGGCGGCACGCGGGTGTGAGCGCGGCCACCGGTTCCCGGGTGGCCAGGCGCAGGAGTTCCCCGGCGGTCAGCTTTGCGGAAGCGTGGATCAATGCGTCGGCAGCAAACTTTTCGAGATGTTGGCTTCGCAGATAACGCGGTATCTGCTCCGTGGCGAAGCACACGGCTCCGCGTGGAGAATTCCGAATGCAGGCCTTTAGTTGGTATGGAGTTAGACGACCTTTCCACCGCGCCAATGCCCAGTATGGAGCAGCTTTCACACAGTGCCGGATGTCATGTTGGTCCGGTTCCTCGGACGTGAATTTGAAAAACAACTCAACATGATGAATCCGCCAGTGCGCCAGTTGGGCGCGGATGATCTCACGAAGCCATCGCGGCTGGATGGATGCGAAAAAGATCCTCAAGTCCGCGTCGTTCAATGTTAGGCAACAGGTGCCGTTCGTCTGCCGGGAACAGAGGATCGTTTCGATTTCGGCACGGGACATCTCCCTTTGTTCCGAGTGAAGCGGAACAACATCGAATTCCGGTCCGATCTGGTGGAAGGTTCCTGCCATGTGCCCCAGATCAGACCGCCACTCGACAACCTGGATCAGGCACAGGGGGCTTGTTTTGACGATTAGCGCGTGGCCGGTTCCATTTCCTGAACCGAAAACCCGGCCGTGATCCATGGCGAGGCCGCGATGCTCCGAAATGTAGTATCGGTGGATTCTTGGAAGCATTTGCGGATCGGGGACCGGCCCGCACTCAAAAACGATCATTGCCGTGTCGCGGTTGATTCTGATCATACAGTGGTTTGGCAGAAAGCGTTGATTTGATTTGGGGTTGATCATGGATCGAGGTCGGGGGACATTCGTGAAGCCTGGCCTAACGCTTTAATGCAATGGCAGCTTGGTTCTTCTCTGGGTGGGTTTCGTTGGTTTCGTCCGGATGTCGGCGGGCTGATTGAAAACGAGTCGTCCGGCAGAACTACCAAACGGAATCCTCCTTCGACTTCTTTTTCCAAAGTGAATAAACTCCGGCGTGTTTGCGCAGGGCGATCAGTTGTGTTAGGTCCTTGAGGTCATGACTGGTGACTCGCAGGGCGGGCTTTTCTCCCCTGACCGTCTCTGCGGTGATTGTTAGCGACAATACCCCTTTCGCCGCGAGTTCCGGCAAACGGCAGTCATAGCGGCCGAGGGTGCTTTGCAGCACGCGCTTCAAGCTTCGGGCACCGGTGCCCATTTTCGCGGCGCGGGCGATCAATTCATCAAGTGCGCAATCCGTGACTTTCAATTCGATGCCATGCAATTCGAAGAGGCGCTTCTTTGAGGCCAGAGGATTTCCCTCGGCGTCCGTCAGGATCCGCCGGAGCGTCATGGTGTCGGCGGGGACCAATTCGGTGATGGTGGCGAAACGGCCGATAAATTCCGGAATCAATCCGTAGTCGATTAGATGCTGGGTGCTCAGCGGCTCCAGGTTTTCTCCCGGATCGGTAGGGACGGAACTTGTGGTGAACCCGATTTGCGGTCCGGTGCCATGCCGTTTCCTGAGTTCATCGAGGCCGACAAACGCGCCGCACGCCACGTTCAAAAAACGCGAGCTGTCGAGCTGACCCGACTTTCCGCAGCGGGTTCCATCCAAATATGTTAGAAGATCCTGCTGTACTCCCCGTGATGAGACCGGGTGATGATCGAGGTGGGGGTGTTCGCGGAGCTTGTCCACCTCATCCCATACCACAATCGCCGGCTGCGTCCGGTAGTCGTCCAGCAGCTCGAGTTCCAGGCGTTCGAGTACTTCGTTTACATTGATGCCCTTGTAGCCATTTTGCGTAAGTCCGGTACAAGTTAGGTAGATCATCGGGATTCCGAGGCATTCGCGCAAGGTTTTCAGCAAGTGGGATTTCCCACTTCCTGTAGGTCCGATCAACAACACCGAGGTGGGCTCGACCGGCGAGCCTGTCAGTTCCGCCAGTGAGCAGAAAAGAAAGTGATTGTAGGCGGCGACGGCGAGTGTTCGCTTCGCCTCGATTTGACCGATGACTTTCCGGTCCAGCATCGCGATCAGCTCATTGGGCGTTGGCAATAGCGGAGCGGCGGCGAACAGATCGCAGCTTGAGTTCGGGGTAGGAGGCACGCACGTCGGGGATGTGTTTTGAGT